>JANORS010000013.1:247500-248538 GCA_031415455.1 Acidobacteriota bacterium
ACGACGTATGGGGGCTGACGCCTGCCCAATGCTGGAAGGTTAAGAGGAGTGGTTAGCTGTACAGCGAAGCTGTGAATCGAAGCCCCAGTGAATGGCGGCCGTAACTATAACGGTCCTAAGGTAGCGAAATTCCTTGTCGGGTAAGTTCCGACCTGCACGAATGGCGTAACGATCTGGGAGCTGTCTTAACGAGAGACACAGCGAACTTGTAGTACCGGTGAAGATGCCGGTTTCCCGCATCTAGACGGAAAGACCCCGTGCACCTTTACTATAACTTGACAGTGATTTTGGGCAAACAATGCGCAGGATAGGTGGGAGGCTTTGATAATAGACTTTTGGGTTTGTTTGAGCCATTGGTGAGATACCACCCTTTGTTTGTTTGAATTCTAACCTAGTGCCGTTATCCGGTTCAGGGACATTGTCAGGTGGGTAGTTTGACTGGGGCGGTCGCCTCCTAAAGAGTAACGGAGGCGCTCGAAGGTTGGCTCAGGCTGTTTAGAAATCAGCCGCAGAGTGTAAACGCATAAGCCAGCTTGACTGCGAGACAAACAAGTCGAGCAGGTACGAAAGTAGGAGTTAGTGATCCGGCGGTAGCATATGGAAGTGCCGTCGCTCAACGGATAAAAGGTACGCCGGGGATAACAGGCTGATCCTGCCCAAGAGTTCACATCGACGGCAGGGTTTGGCACCTCGATGTCGGCTCATCACATCCTGGGGCTGAAGAAGGTCCCAAGGGTTAGGCTGTTCGCCTATTAAAGTGGTACGCGAGCTGGGTTCAGAACGTCGTGAGACAGTTCGGTCCTTATCTTCTGTGGGCGTAGGAAAATTGAGTGGAGCTGTCCTTAGTACGAGAGGACCGGGATGGACGAACCTATGGTGAACCGGTTATGACGCCAGTTGTATCGCCGGGTAGCTAAGTTCGGAAGGGATAACCGCTGAAAGCATCTAAGTGGGAAACCCACCCCAAGATGAGGTCTCCCGGGACGTGAGTCCCCTAAAGGGCCGTCAGAGACCATGACGCAATAGGCCGGAGGTGGA
>JANORS010000014.1:0-32342 GCA_031415455.1 Acidobacteriota bacterium
TTAAAGCGGATTGAAACAAATATCCTGCCAATACTGAAATAATAATGCCCATCAATTGGCAGACATATCGCGTTTAAAGCGGATTGAAACCAGAACCAAGCCCGCCCCAAAACCTACTATCGGTTATTGGCAGACATATCGCGTTTAAAGCGGATTGAAACACACAGTTGATATTGAATCACTCTTTCCAAGGTTTAATTGGCAGACATATCGCGTTTAAAGCGGATTGAAACAAACAGGGTCTACTATCAGAAGTTCATCTATCAATTATTGGCAGACATATCGCGTTTAAAGCGGATTGAAACTCGCACCGGTGCCGATTGCGTTGTTTGATAAATTGGCAGAATTGGCAGACATATCGCGTTTAAAGCGGATTGAAACTTTTACAGCAGTCTTTAGATCCTCGACCGTTTGAATTGGCAGACATATCGCGTTTAAAGCGGATTGAAACAATTCCAGAAGAAAGCTTGTTCACAATACTGTTAAATTGGCAGACATATCGCGTTTAAAGCGGATTGAAACTGTTGGAGTGGCAATATCAGCATTAAATTCGTTAAATTGGCAGACATATCGCGTTTAAAGCGGATTGAAACCATAATTGTTCACCTATCCGATCAAAATAACGTTATTGGCAGACATATCGCGTTTAAAGCGGATTGAAACGAAACCCGCCGACAAGTTCAACCTTGTTTTATTGGCAGACATATCGCGTTTAAAGCGGATTGAAACGGTTACTGCCGCCCTGTTGGCATCTTCTGTCATAATTGGCAGACATATCGCGTTTAAAGCGGATTGAAACGTAGATAGCCTAGTAGGGAGTTGATTATTCATCCCAATTGGCAGACATATCGCGTTTAAAGCGGATTGAAACGAATATGGGACATCTGCTTTCACCGGTACAACCGGATTGGCAGACATATCGCGTTTAAAGCGGATTGAAACTTTAAAAAGACGCTATAAAATTAAATTTTTTCAATTGGCAGACATATCGCGTTTAAAGCGGATTGAAACGAATGGTGGAGCTGCCTCCACCACGTCTAGCGATAATTGGCAGACATATCGCGTTTAAAGCGGATTGAAACGAAACAGAGGCTTGTGCAAAGCGTGTTTCTCAAAATTGGCAGACATATCGCGTTTAAAGCGGATTGAAACCGCATTCGAGATTTGCTTTGATCCAACCCAGTGGATTGGCAGACATATCGCGTTTAAAGCGGATTGAAACACACCTAGTCCAAACGTAGTCACTACTGCGATTAATTGGCAGACATATCGCGTTTAAAGCGGATTGAAACGTTACCACCAACCTCGAGACCAGCTGGGAGTTCTTATTGGCAGACATATCGCGTTTAAAGCGGATTGAAACTAATTTGTTTGAACTTGTATGAATGATATATCCTCGATTGGCAGACATATCGCGTTTAAAGCGGATTGAAACGAACATGCAGTTGTAAAGCTGCCCGATGTTTTAAATTGGCAGACATATCGCGTTTAAAGCGGATTGTAAGTAATGGTGAATTGTTAATTGTTAATGGTTAATGTAAGAAAAAGCATTCTTGATTCTTGATATTCAATTCACCATTCACCATTTTCAATTCACCATTTTCAATTTTCAATTCAAGAGAAGCCAATCCAAAATTGGCAATCTAAAATCCAAAATCGAAAGGCATATCGCGTTTAAAGCGGATTGAAACTAGGAGGAATTATGAATAGCAGGGTTTTTTTAAACACTAAAATAAGTAATGTTTTTAGGTTGGGGATTTTTGACAAGCTTTTATTTGAAGAATTATTCGAAGAAGCAAAATCAAGATTTGAAATAGAAATGGGAGATTATGAAATCACCACTTTCAAAACCGAGGAAGATCTCTTAGTTATTGGTGAAATGAAAACAATTCACTACATTTGTATCAAAATTGAGGCTGGAGAATACCGTAAAATCGGCAGACTAACTGCACAGGTTATATGCTTTATGGAATTAGCAAGCTATGGGATAAACTCAGGCAAGAAGTTTGATATAGATAAAAGCGGGCGTAGTATTGAAATACGAGAAAATTTCAAAAGTCGCGTTGTCACCATTAGAGACTTGGCATTAAATTTAATCAGCTGATTTGTTTTTTTCGATAAATCAGCTTAATAATTGCTGCTTAATCCGTTAGCTGACATGCGGAAAAGATCAATTCTTTTTTTTGCCGTATTTGGGTAATTTTAAAAAATGACTAAGAAGACGCAATGATAAAGATACAATTTAGAGATATACTACTTTTTGAGAAAGAAGTGTTTTTTGGGATTGTGACGGTCGATTACGAAAAAATATATAAGCGATATGTATTTACCGGAATTGAGGCTGGTAGATGGTTTATTGACAATCTTTATGACTTTGCAATCATCGAGAGTGCGAAGAAAGAAGAGCTAACAACCGTCCTTGAAAGTATGACCGGTCTTCAAGAGAAAGGTGAGCGATATGAGTTTAAAGATTCTGCTTGGCATCTAATCGATAAAGCCAAATGAAAATTTATTTTGTAATGTTGGAATGATATTTCGGTCATTCCTTTTTAAATTATCCGTGAGAGCTTCGCGTCTAAAACTTATCGAAACCAGTTGGAGCGATGCAGCCGAACAACTTAATTAAGTCCAAACTTAAGAAGCAAAGCTGCCGCGTACTGAGTCGATAAAACAATTGACCAAAGGATGTCTCGAGTATGAGCAAAGTATATCTAATTTTGGGTGTATTTGAAGGGGGAAGTAATCCTGAATATAAAATCGTTCGGAAGCCTGAAAGCCCACTATATGCCACATTTAGGAAAGGCGATAGATTTCTTTTAAAAACTGTTGAAGGAAAATTGGCAGTAAGAGTTTACGATGTGATGTTTGATCTAGAAAACAATGATTCGATAATGATCTATGCAGTTATTCCCCAAAAAGATCTTAAAAAAGTATTAGCTTTTAAAGGTATAGAATGGGACGAGATACCAGATTCTTTACCATAGATAAATAAAGACCGTTTATAACTTCGCTTATAAAAGCGATCGATCTCGGCAAGTTTGCCAAACCAAATAACTAAATATTTCTGTGCGAGACTTTTGATTCAACACGAATTAAAAGTCTTTTTTATTTGGAGCAATTATGAATAAATTAACCAAAACAACCTTGATTATTTCGGCGGCAATTGTCGGTCTAATATTTCTCGCAATATTTTTCTACTTAGGGTTTTCATACATTTTTTACGCAACTATTGAAGGTTGGGTCACATCGCGACTCGGTTTAGATTACTACCTCGCCCAATTATTTTCGACAATTATCGTCATCGGCGTAACCGCAATTTTTCCAATGCTTGCGTGGTATTTAATCTTCGGTAAACAAAAACTTTACGGTGCATTGGCTCTGATCGGAATCCAAGCGGGAATTTGTTTGTTGGTTTATACAATTGGCGGCAACGTCTGCTTCGACCGTCGAACCGGGAAACCGCTCTGTTATTTTGCGGATACAAAGTCCGGAAGAATCTGGAGCCGAACACCCGGATTCGAACCCGCAAGTGGAAAACTATTTCGACTCTATACCCGAGAAATAAAAGAAGCCGAGGAAAGAAAGAGGTAAAAACTGGCAAGTTTGCCAAAGATATACAAGTTTATTTCACGTTCTATACTCGGATTGGTTTAAAAATTGAGATTGATTTGACAACGATACATTGATGAGATAAATTCTCTCGTGTATTTGAGGTAATTAAAAATTAATCAGAATTGAGTTCAGTTAGTTTTAATTGTATCAATGCTTTTTTGAAAATAAATTTCCCAAAATTAAAATTAACCGAATGATTTGAGTTCACTTAGTTTTAATAGTAGAAAACTCGTTTTTCTATTCTGTAAAAAGTTTCAGATTCATTTATCTGAAACGAGCTTAACAAGACAAACAAATAGTTGATTGTCTTTCATAAATTGAATACCTGCTTGAAAAAAATTGTTTTTGAGCAAACAAAAGAAAGTCAATAGCAAAAAATAGTCTTTGCTGTAACGACATATTTTAGTCAATTTTAGTTAAGTAACGGAGTAAGAATTAAGAGTGAAATCCTGTCTAATCAAATAAATCAAACAAAAAAGAAACGCGGTGGTCAGCCCGGAAATAAAAATTCCATAGACAATCGTGGCAATCGTAATGCTCGCGGAACTGTTGGCAATCGCGGCGGAATCGGTGCGTCTATTGGCAATCAATACGCCCGAAAAACACGCACTTTGGCTACCGAAGTTCGTCGTGATTATGCCGATATTCCTGAGGCTTTGCCTTGGATAGAACAAAATCACGATGCCTTGTCAGCGGTTGAGTTCCGGAGCGATCCTGTGCTAGACCAAGCAATGTTCAAAGGCTTTTCATTGGAGAATATAGAAGTTTAAGCATACGGGAGATCACACTTTTAGCAATATATTTGGAAAATTTAGGAGAAAACTATGAATACATTAAAACCAAACAACGTAACGCCAACCATCATTGAAGCCGAAGCCTATCAAAACGGTATCGCCGGAATTTCTATCAATGATTCTATTGCCCAAACACAAGCCGAATTTGCCACAAAAATTGCCGAAACGGAACGTGAAAGTCTGAAAAACTTGAAAAATCTTGAAGCTGGAAAAGAGATAACCGGATTACGCCGTGACGAAGCAAAAACACGTTGGGAGCGAGTCAAGGCTGAAGTAGCGGATAAAACACCATATTTAGTTTCGTATGTTTTGATCGCTTTACTTGGCGTTTTGGCATTCATTACCGAATCGGTTTTGTTGCAAAGAATTGCCGATATTTTCGGAATCGCCGAACCTCTTTTGCAGTATATTTTCGCGGTTGGCGTGGTTGCAGTTTTGACTTTGGCGGTTGAACTCCTTATTTGGTTTTGGAAAAAGCCCGAGCAATTCAACCGTGTAGTTGTTTTTGTTTGTGGCGTTGTTCTGATAGCTGGGTTTACCGTAATAGGTCTTTATCGTGCCTATATTCTCGAAGGATTTGAAGCCGAAGGTGATGCTGTTTTACTAAAACTTTTTGGCGATACATTTTATTTAAACAAAGCTGTGATGGTTTTTTTGACGGTCGCTTTGCCGATTTCGGTTGCCTTTGCTTTCGAATATGCGAAACACGGATTAAACCTATGGCTTCGTTGGTTTAAGGCTCGGCGAGATGTCAATAAGTTTGAGAAATTAAACGAAACCGCAACAAAGAAAGTTGAAGAGGCAAACGAAGCTTTAGCAAAACAAATTGAGGCGATTGAACAGGCTTGTGAATCTTGGAAAGCCGCACAACGCCAAGCCCACACCGAAGGCTTAAATAGTCAGGCGATTCGTCGCCCTTTTTGGGAAATACTTGGTTTGTTGATTGGCGGAACCTTTCTTATTTTATTCACCATCGTTGTCTTAAAGGTCTTTTTGTTTGATTACTTATTTGACGAACAATCAATGAGTTGGGCTGCTACATTAACGCTCTTTTTGGGTATGGTTGGATTGTTTATTTACATTGTTATCAAACGATGGAATTCACCAACTGCATCCCAGTTTTACAATCAAAGAGCCGTAGTTTGGCAGTTCGAAAAGGCTGAAACTCCTAACGAAAATAAGCAACTTCCACCTGAAAAAGAGGTGCAGCAAATCGGCGAATTAACCAAAGCCGCACGAGTCTAAACAATTTATCTAAGGGTTTTATAAGCATTTTACTGAATAAAAAAGGAAAAATTATGAACATCGTAAAAATTATCATTCTAACAATCGCTATCATTTTTTTAACTGCCTGTGGTGAGCGTAAATCCTTTATTTTTGTTATTGATCTATCGGAAAGCGTTACTCAAGAAGCCCGCGAAAAATCGTTCCAATCAATCTATGATTCAGCCAAAAAACTAGGACGCGGCGATTTGTTGACAATCGTTCCCATCACGGGCGATGCCGCCAATCAAACCAGCGGAAATGTGATTCGGATTGAAGCATCCGAGATTCGCAAACTGCGTGATAAAGACTTAAAAGAATTCCAAACTGAAATCAATCAAAAGATTGAAAAAATGCGTCAATCAAACAAGACTTATGCCAACACCGATTTGTTCGGAGCGTTGCGTGTGGCTAACGAAATTGCGAAAAATCAACCACCGAAGGTTCAGGTGAAGTTGTTTGTCTTGAGCGACTTATTGAACTCAACCAATGAGATTCGTTTTGAAAAAGACGCAATTTTCGATGATGCCAAAAAGACTCTTGAACTAGCCGAAACCAAGAAATTAGACTGGTCAAATATCGATGTTTATTGCGGTTCTGTAGAAAGTATTGATTTACAAAAAATTTCTGCCCAACGCCGCGAAAACGTTCGTAACTTTTGGCAAGAATACTTCAAAATCGGCAACGCCAAAAGAATCCAAATCGCCACCGATGGCATCGGTCAAATCAAAGACTTCATTCGCCAAGAGTGAAGTCTTTTAAATGCAGAATTTTAAAAACTTTTGCAAAATTGAAAAAGTATGATAAAAATAAGTGCGAATTACCAAAAATTTAATTTCTCAATCCGCTGAAGGTTCACGCCTTCTCCCGAAATCAATGTTTTATGTGGAAATTTCTGAAAACGACAATTTTAGGTGATTGTGCGAGTTTTGAAATTTTGAAAAAGGAAAATTGTAAATATGCTCAATTTAGTTGATTACAAAACTGAACATCTTTTTTTGTTGATTGGTGAAAACCCTTTGCCAAATTATGTCGCGGCGAAATTGCTTGCTACACCAAACAGAACTATTCATTTAATTCATTCTGCAAAAACAGTTGTTTATGCCCAACGATTAGAGAATAAATTGAAAGATAAAATCAATTTTGCTGAGAAAATTTGTATTAAACCTTCTAATTCTGACGACATTAGAAAAAAAATAACTTCACGGATTGAGGTTATTCAAGGAACTATTGGGCTGAACTATACAGGCGGAACAAAGGCAATGGCAGTGCACGTCTATCGAACAATTGTTGGAAAACAACCAAATGCTAAATTTTCTTATCTTAATCCTCGCAATTTGGAAATGATATTTGATCCGCCGGAAGGAGTTGATGCCGAAGTTGTTTTTAGCCTTAACAAACCAAATGGAACTCATGACGAGAAACTAAATTTCAAAAACACGAAAATCTCTTTGGACGAATTATTATATCTTCACAAACTAACAAAATTCAGCGACAAAAGAAATGAACCGCGTGGAATTAGAATTATTGAAGCTCTTCAATCAGAAGCAATTGAGAAAGATAGTTGGTGGAAGTTTCAAAAAGACTTGCGAAAAGTTTTTAACGCAACGCAAGAAAATACAAAATACAATGCTTATGACGAAAGGAATAAATCCCAAATGGAAACACAACTTCGCTTGAAAACGGTGAATTTTCCAAATGATTTACCATATTTAGCAATTGCATTTGGCGAGACATTTTCTAATTTAATCAACGCCAGCCAATTAGTTTTGGCACACTTGCCGAACGATGTAAGTGCAATCAATTTTGTTAATCTGCTATTGGGAACTTGGTTGGAAGATTTTGTTTTAAGTAAGATTAAAAATGTCAAAGATGAATGTTTCTTGGAAGATTATGGTTCAAGTTTAGAAATTGCCATACCTGATAAGAATCCGAGTAATCCCAAAAGAAAATTTTTTGAACTTGATGTAGTGGCAATGCGTGGCTATCGTTTGTTTGCGGTTTCTTGCACACAAGAATCTTCAGTTTTTAAGGCAAAGCACAAACTTTTTGAAGCAGTTCATCGTGCTAAACAAATCGGCGGCGATGAAGCCCGAATAGGTCTGGTATGTTTAGCAAAATCATTAGACATTAACAAAATTAAATCGCAACTTGAAGAGGAAAATATTGAAGTGTTTGGAAAAGAAGATTTACCGAAATTAGACCAAGAATTAGAAAAATGGTTTAACCAAGGCTAAAGGAAAAAACAATGGCTATTTTAACCGTAATAGATACAACAGGAACACAATCTTATATCTTTGGAAGTAATCGTTTGCGTGAAAGTATTGGTGCATCCGAAATTGTCGCTAGAGCCACAACTCGCTGGGTTTTTGATGTTATCAAAAGTTTTGAAAACGAAAATGGTTGGATGCACAATCTCAAATCAAGCGAAGAAATGAATCCTTTTGATGAAATTGATGAAAATGAGATTGAAAATCTACAAGCTGAAGTCATTTATTGCGGCGGTGGAAATGGTTTTATTCTCTTTGATACTTTTGATAATGCCAAAGAGTTTTCAAAAAAATACACGGGGAAATTACTGAAAGATGCTCCAAACTTTCAAGTCGTGATCGCTCATAGCGATTGCGATGGTTTTTCACTTGATGAAAACAAACTCACAATTATCGGAATACTCGATTCATTGATGAAAAAACTTAATCGAAAAAAGGCAAACCGAGACATATCAACACCGCTTTTAGGATTAGCGGTTTCGGCTCAGTGCGTTTCATCCGGCGGCGTAGCTGTCGCTCAACCAATTCCAAGACTTATTGATATTCGAGAAAATTTACCGGAAGAAGCAATAATCGCTTTAGAAGATAAATACAAACATAATTATCTTTCAGCGGAAACTTTGGCTAAGTTAGCTTTTGCCGAAAAAGCCACGAAAAGACTTAAAGGAGAAGTTTTTAACAATCAGATTGCACTTGAGATTCCGCGTGAACTCGACGATTTAGGAAGAACGCACGATGAAGCCAGTTATGTTGCTTTTGTTCACACAGACGGCAATGGAATGGGCGAAAGAATCAAACTTTTTGGTAACAAATTGCAAAATGATCGTGAATGGATAAAAGGAATTCGCCTCTTTTCAAGCAAAATTTATACAGCTAATAAAAATGCTTTGCAAGAAACTGTTAAATATCTCAATGACCATTTGAAAAAGATTGATGATAACTGGTTTTTCGTTTCGGCTGATAGCGAAATGTTTAAATTAAGTCCAAAGAAAAACAAAAAAGGCGAAATTACCAACTACTATTTTCCTCTACGACCGATCATTTTTGGCGGTGAAGACATCGCGTTTGTTTGTGATGGTCGAATCGCACTTAATTTGACATCTTTCTATCTCACGAAATTACGAGAACAAGAATTAGACGATCAAGTCAATTACCTTTACGCGAGAGCCGGCATTGCCATAGTTAAATCTCATTTTCCGTTTCGGCGGGCTTACGACTTATCCGAACAATTAGCCAAAAGTGCGAAGGAAAGAATAAACGCGATTGACCAGGCAGAAAAAAAAGTCGCAGCGATGGATTGGCAAGTTGTCGCTTCGGGTTTATTGGGAAATTTGAATGAAATCCGAGAGCGTGAATATATTTCAGCAGGTTTAAATATGCGTCCGCTTTCGATTGACGAAAGAGAATCCGATGATGATTGGCAAACTTGGAAGGATTTTGAAAAAGTTATTCGTGCTTTTCAAGGCACTTTATCCGATGAAAAAACAAATTGGCGTGAAAAAAGGAATAAAGTAAAGGCTTTGCGTGAAGCACTTCGCAATGGCAAAGATGCAGTTGAAAAATTTCGCGGCAATTATAGACTTGATTTATTGCCGAGTTTGACTATCGCAAATAAGGCAATTCAAGAAAAAGGCTGGGATGAAAGCAAACAGCGTTGTTCATATTTTGATGCCATTGAAATGCTTGACCTTTTTTATCGAATGGAAGAAACAACGGAGGCGAAATAATGGCTAATTATTCTTTGGAAATGACCTTAGAAAGTGACACAACATTTGGACGTGGCGATGGTGTGGCAGGTTTAATTGATACCGAAGTTGAACAAGATGAAGTTGGTTTGCCGTTTCATCGCGGACGCACTATGAAAGGTTTATTAGCTGATGAATGTGCGAATCTCCTATTTTTGTTTAAAATTCAAGAGATTGCCGACCTCAATAAATGGCACGATGCCGCTGATTTTCTCTTCGGCAAATCAGGAAGCAATTTAAATGATGATGCAAAAATGTTTGTTGGTGATTGTAAATTGCCGGAAGATTTACGAGAAGCTATTCAACAAGCCATTGAAGAAGAAACTATAAAACCCGAAGAAGTATTAAATTCGCTGACGTCGATTCGACGACAAACCGCATTGACGGAAAAAGGTTCACCAAAAGACAATTCGTTGCGGTCAATGCGTGTTGTCAATCGAAAAAATGTTTTTAACGCAAGTCTGAGTTTTTCGGAAACGCCGGATGATACGGCTTTAGCGTTTTTGTTTTATTGTGCCAAGAGTGTGCAAAGAGTCGGACTTGGACGCAATCGCGGACGCGGCAAGGTTTCCGTCAAACTTTTGCAAGATAGTAGTCCAATAGCTTTTTTTGATAGATTTCCAACCAAATCGGAGATAGAAATATGAACTCGTTAAACTTCACAATTGAACTTTTAGAGCCGATGTTGTGCGTTGGATTGGAAGGCGATCCAAATGCCGGAGTTTCGCTTAATTATATACCGGGAAGTGTTTTGAGAGGAGCGATTATCGGAAAATTCCGCGAAATAGACGCAGCAAGGGACAGAGATTTTTTCGATAGTTCATTGCTTTTCTTAAACTCATACCCTGAAGTTGATAGTAAAAGAAGTTTGCCTGTTCCACTTTCTTGGCACAAAGAAAAAGAAAGTGAAGAAACAGTCGGAGATAGTTTTAAAGACTTTGCTTTTTGCGAACCTGAAAGTCTTAAAAATCCAAAAACTCTTGGCACGAAGTTTTTTGGATTAAAAAACTCTTCGACAATTTACAAAGCCGAAATCAAAACTCGTTTAGCAATTCATACCCAACGTGATTCGGCGAAAGGTCGCTCAACCAGCCAAAATGGTGCGGTTTATCGCTATGAATCTGTCGTCAAAGGAACAAAATTTATTGGTTCAATAATTGGTGATGAAGAAAAACTGAACCAGATTGTAAAGAAAATCCCGACAAATACTGAAATTTTTATCGGCGGTTCACGCACGGCAGGTTATGGCAAAGCTAAAATTATTGCTATTGAGGAAAGCAAAAATTATTCGGAAACGACAATCAATAATTGTTGGGAACAAAACAATGAAGTAGAGTTTCCGTATCGTTTTACGGTAACGCTCCTAAGCGATGCTTTGATTCGTAATAAAAATGGCTTCTATCAAACAAATATTTCAGATGAATTTACCGAATTTGGCGTTCTGGATGATGAAAAAACTTTCAAAAAATTAGATGTAATTGGTGGTTTTAATCGCAAATGGGGCTTACCTTTGCCGCAAACATATTCAATTAAAGCCGGAAGTGTATTTACCTTTAAAGCCAAACAAGAAATTCAATCAAGCGAGTTTCAAACTTTGGTTGACTACGGAATCGGAGAAAGACGTTTGGACGGATTTGGACGAATAGCGATAAATTTGTGCCGAAATGACGAAGAATTTAGTTTTGCTGAACCATCAAAAGTTCATAGAAATGTTGAACTAAAATCAACCGACCTTGCGAAAAATATCCTTGTGAAAATAATAAGACAAAGAATGGACGAGAAACTTTTGAATACTGTTCCAAATCACGCAGAAACGAGCAAGAAAATTAATCAGAAAATAAGTAATAGTCAAATTTCCCGATTTCGTTTGGTAATACGCGAAGTGTTAAGTGATGACAACAAAAATATAAAACCGATAGCTGATTTTTTTAGCGATGCAAATTTGAAGAAAACTGCCCGCGACCAATTTGAATCAGTCAGAGTTACATACGGAGAAAACAATGGCAATTTGAAATATTGGATAATTGAAAGTTTAACTAAAAAAAATCTTTTTGCTAAAGACTTAGAACTTTCTTTGGGAAGTAAACCCGCCGAAACTCAAGTTAATAACCACGGAGATAAATTACTAATTGAGTATCATTTACGCTTAATTGACAGCATATTGAAAAATGCTGCAAAGGAGAATAAAAAATGAGTTGGAGAAAATCTCGCCAAATAGTTGCACGAATTGTGGTTGAAGGCACACTCAAACTTATCACGCCGACATCTTTAAGTAATGGCGATGCTGATGGTTTGACCGATATTTCGTTGATAAAAGATGAGTTTAGCGGAAATGCTTTGCTGACCGGAACTTCGATTTGCGGAGCATTGCGAAATTATTTGCGTGAATGTGAAAACGGTTTCAATAACCCAAATGAATCAGATATTGCGGTCAAACTCTTCGGCTCGCACGAAGACAACGGTTCGCAAAGTCTTTTGATTATTGATGATGCGGTTAGTTCTGAAAAGCCGAAAACCGAATTACGCGATGGTGTAAGAATTGACGGGAAAATTCGCACAGCAGTTGATAAAGCAAAATTTGACCTTGAACTTTTGGAAAGTGGAACAGCATTTCCTTTGCGATTTGAACTTTTGATTTGTGAAGGTCAAGACCGAAATGCCTTAGTTACAGCACTTGCGACAGCTTTGCGAGGTTTTGAAAATGGCGAAATAAATCTCGGCGGTAGAAAACGTCGTGGTTATGGTGAATGTAAAGTTGAAGGTTGGAAAGTTCGATGCTATGAGCTAAACAAAAAGGAAAGTCTTTTAGATTGGCTGAAATTCGGTGGAATTGAATTAGAAAAGCATCCGACAAATAAACAGGTTGAAATCGAAAAAGGCAACATTGAAACGACCTTAAAAATTACTGTCGATCCAAATTCTGACATCCGAAACTATTTTGAACTTAACGCTTGGTTTGCAATTGACGGCTCGATTTTGATTCGTTCAGGCTCAAAGTTTTCCGACAAATATCAGCCCGATTCTGTTCATTTGCGTTCAAAAAGAAATAGAGTTGATAAACCGATTATTTCGGGAACTTCGCTCGCGGGAGTTTTGCGACATCGGGCAACGAAGATTGTTAATACGCTCAAGTCTAATGATGACGGAAGTTTTGTAGATTCGATGTTTGGTGTTGATATGCAAAAGTCGAAAAAGAGAACTTTCGCCAGTCGTTTAGAAGTGAGCGAAACTGTCATCAAAAACATTCACGATTTAGTTCATACACGGGTAAAAATTGACCGATTCACGGGCGGAGCGTTTGATTCGGCGTTGTTTGATGCCGTACCTGTTTTTTCCAATGGCGAAATGGAAGCCGTCAATCTCAAACTCAGATTACGAAACGCAAAACATTGTGAAATTGGCTTGATATTATTGCTTCTCAAAGATTTATGGACATCCGATTTAGCGGTCGGCGGCGAATCAAGCATCGGACGCGGAAGGCTCAAAGGTAAATCTGTCTGCTTGAATTACAAAAACAGCTTAAAAGAAAAATGTTGGGCTTCTTCTTTGACGCAGAACCCAAACGGACAAATTGATATTGAAGGAAAATCGCAGACTTTTCTGAACATATTTGTAGAAACAGATTTGAAAAACAAACTCAACGGAACGGAGAAAAGCAATGGAACAGAAAATTAAAATTGAGCCTTGTAAAGATGAATGTGTTTCGGGTTTTTCCCAAAATATGAAATCTTTTCTTGAATCAAAAGCCACCGAATTGAAAGGAATAGGCGAAGATAAAGACCAAGTTTTTCTATTATCCTTCCACGATGACGGCGTTGTTTGGGGAAAAGTTCAATTTAACGAAGCAGAAAATGAACTCATAACTTCGGGCGATGTTGAAAACGGTTCATTCAAATTAGTCGAAACACCTTCGCCCGAATTTCGCTACGAAACTTTGCAAGAACTTCGTTTATTTGGCGACAATGGACAACTTCACATTTGGCGTAAAAGTGAGACTGAATTTGAAGGAAGTTTAGCTTTGGAAAGTTATCTCAAGGATTTTGAACCAATTGACGAAAAGCAAGTTTTGCACGGAACTGATTGTGAAAGTGAAAACGGCAATTTTATGATTGTCTGTGATGGTTCGGAAGGTTTGAAACACGCTTTTCCATTAGTTGACAGAAGCAAATTCGGTAATTCAAAACGTCCGCTGCGTCTACACGTCAAACACTATATCGAATATGACACTGATGGCTGTGCCAGAATCGCTTTTAGCCGTTTGGTAAATGTTTCAGTTGAAGGAGTCTAAGAAAATGACTTGGATAAAACATAACAACCCTACAAATAACGGAAGAATTTCTTCAGCGGCTTATAATTTTGTCGAATTACCTGACAAAGTTGTCAAGGCGGTTGGAAATGCTGAAGATTTACCTCACCAAGATAATTATTCAAATCCAAACTTTCCAAACACAGGACATTTTAATATAAAAGCTACTACAAAATCGCCTCTTTATGTGCGTTGTGCATTGACAAAAAAGCAAGTTGAACAAAAGGCTGAAGAGGAAAATCAAAATGACCTAAAATTCACTGATAAAATCGCAAATACTTTTGATTTCTTCTATACGAATGAACAAGAGAAAGAGCAAAGTGCAACAATTCCGGGAAGTAGTTTGCGTGGAATGCTGAGAAATATTCTTGAAATATTGAGTTACAGCAAAATTTCCGTTGTTCAAAATAAACCTAAGATGTTTTATCGTGCGGTCGCGGCTCCGAAAGATGATTCTCTTGGAAATCTTTACAAGGAAAAGATTAAGAATTTGCAAGTTGGTTGCTTGAAGAAAAAAGAAAATAAATGGTTTGTGAAACCAGCAAAACAAATAAGTGATGTTTGGCAAAATGTCAGAGCAGAAAAGCCTTATCTATCAATTAAAGACAGTTTTGTAAATGGAAAAGTATCGAATTTTTTGGAATACAATCATGAAAACTACAAACCTCAAATCCATAAAATAAAGTTTGATGCTCAAATTAGCGAAACACAAGATTGGAAAGATAGAACTGTAAACTACATCCAAATAACCGATATTGGAGGTTCGGACTCAAGTTACGAGTATGACGGTTTTTTAGTTTGTTCGGGTAATATGTTAGAAAATGATAGCGATGGAAATCAATCGCCGCGAGAAAAACACACTCTTATCTTACCGGAAGACTCAGAAACCGACGAAATAAAAATCCAATCACAAGCGATTTTGGATTATAAAGATTCGCTCACAGATTTTTTGAAAGAATCTCCATTTGATAAAAACTTTGGATGTTTGAAGGAAAATCATCCGGTTTTTTATATTATTGAGAATGACGAAGTTTGTGCTTTTGGACAAACACCAAATTTCAGATTGCCTGCGATTTTTGAACCGGAAAACAGAGCATCAACTCCGCTTGATTTTGTTCCGAAAGAACTGCGAGAAGAGAAGGATATTGATTTTGCCGAAGCAATATTTGGATTTACTAAAAAAGATGGAAAAGGTAAAGAAAAGGCATATGCAAGCAGAGTTTATTTTAGTGATGCTAAATTAGCCAAAAGTCAAAGCGACATTTTTCTCGAAGTAATAACGCCACCAATTTTAGCAACACCCAAACCAACTGCTTTTCAAAATTATCTAGTCCAAAATTCAGAAAAAAGAGAAGAGTTAAAACACTTCGCAAGTGAAACTCCAAAAGAAACGGCAATTCGTGGACACAAACTTTATTGGCATCGTGGCATCGTGGAAAATCAAGATTTGAAAGCTAAACCAAACACGCCAAAAGTGGATTCTTTTGGAAATGTTGATGAAAACAGCAAAGTTCATACACAATTCAAACCTGTCAAATGTGGCATTACTTTTGAATTTAAAGTCTGTTTTGAAAATCTTTCCAATGAAGAACTTGGGGCTTTATGTTGGGCTTTGAATCCGCAAGGCGAACCCGGGAAAAGTTATTTTCATAAATTGGGAATGGGGAAGGCTTTTGGAATGGGAGCAGTTTATCTCGAACCAACTTTGTTTCTTTCAAATCGTCAGCAAAGATACGAAACACTTTTTGAGGGAAATTCGTGGCGAAAAGGCGAAAATAGAGCAGATGAAAACAAATGGCAATGTTTAATTGATGCTTTTGAAACATTTGTTCGGATTGCAATAAATTCGGACAAATCCAAACTTTCTGAAATTGAACGTATTAAAATGTTTCTCAAAATACTGGAGTGGAACGAGAATCCTGATTTAAGTTTCAAAATCACTTCAGATTTTGAAGCCGCGGATAATGATTTTGAACAAAGAAGAATTTTGCCTACTCCTTTGTATGCAAAGCCACAAACCATAATTCGTGTTCTGAAAAAGCCTCTACCAAAGACGGAATAACAACGAGTTCACATCATTATCATTGACCAAAACGAATCAATTGGTGGCGAAGCATACAGGTTTCATTTGAATAGTTTTAGGAGAAAAAGTTAATGCCCGCAGAATTTATCCAACATCGCAGTCCGCAAACAAATAAAGCCAAAGCACCTTATAATTTCGTGCCTTTGCCCGAAAAGGTTTTGGTTGCCGAAGAATTTGCGGCACACGATAAATACGATTCTGACCGACACACAGGCTATATCGAGTTGGAAATAAAAACGGAGACGCCGCTTTACACTCGTTGTGCGTATCCCGCAAACATTTTTTCAGATTCAAGATATGTTGATGAACATGGAAAGTTGAAGACTGAGTTCAGCGACAAAGATAAACCGAAAACTACTGCAATTCCCGAACTTCAACAATTCTTTCATCGCGGAGATGAACAAATCCCCGTTATTCCCGGAAGCACTTTACGCGGAATGACGCGGAGTTTGGTTGAGATTTTTTCATATTCAAAAATAAGCAATGTTTCCAAAAAACAACTTATTTATCGGGCAGTTGCAGATTCCACATCGTTTGGGAATCAATATCGGGAAAAGATGTTGGATATAATTGGAAATAAGCATTTTAATTATCCGTCGAAACATCTGAAAGGCGGATATTTAGAGATTGATTCGCAAGGAAACCATTTCATTCGTCCATCACAAGAACCAAGCGGGCATAGTGAATCGTTTGTTCTGGTCGAACGAAATCCTTTGCCTAATTCTCATCAGCGAACCGGAAGTCAAGTTTTTGTTAAGCCTGTTGCAAGAATTCAAACCGACAATCGCGGCGGCGGAAATATCTCACTTGATTTGGCATATACAACTGCTTCGATTGCTAGTTCAACAGGTCTATTTCCTGCAACGATTGTTAGCACGAAAGGAATTGGTGCAAGCAAGCATATGGTCGCCGCAATTTATGAACAAGATACGAGTGTCAATGCAATCGAAATTCCCAAAGAAATGTGGAAAGTTTATGAAGAAGACAGAGATATGCAGAGAAGCGGTGAACAGGGAAGAAAATTAAGAAATCCAAATGATCCTTTGTTCTATCTTCTTGACGATAAAAATAAGTTGGTTTTCTTTGGTCCGACAATGATGTTTCGATTGCCTTACACACATAAAGCAGTTGATTTAATTTCCGAGGAAATTAAAAATGCGGGGCTTGATATGGCTGAATCAATTTTTGGAATGGTTGATGAAGATTCCAAAACATCCATTGCCAGCCGTGTTTTCTTTACAGACGCGGTTTGGAATCCGACGAATGCGAATGAAAGTCCATTTTTAGGTGGAGCAAATAATGGAAGACGAGTCCCCAAAATTCTTTCATCGCCAAAGCCAACTTCTTTTCAGCTTTACTTGAATCAAAATGAACCAAATCATCATCGGACAGACTCAACTCGTTGGTTTTTGATTAAAGAATCTTCAATTAGACGATTGAAAGATGAAGGAGTTCCCGACAATGTTTGTGAAAAAATAAAAACTTTGATTGGAAAAGAATATAAAAGTAAGCAAGCATATCTAGATGATTTAAGTGATTTAGGTTTAACATTTGAAGTCCATCAAGTAAATATTGTCCTAAATTGTTCATCACACGAATTGAAAACATACGACGATGTTGGAAAAACTGAAATTCGCGGATTCAAAAGATATTGGCACAAGAAAAATGTCGGAGAAAGTAACTGGTCTGAAAACACAGAAAATGTTTGGATTAACGATATAAACAAAAGAGTCGAGAAATATGACGATAGAAGAAATAAAATAGAAAGTTCACAACATACAATTATTCGACCGGTAGAAAAAGATACGAAGTTTTTTGGCAAAGTTTATTTTGAAAATCTTACTGAGTTTGAACTTGGTGCTTTATTGACTTCGTTGGATTTACCTGAAAATATGCGTCATCAAATCGGAATGGCAAAGCCTTACGGCTTAGGAAGTATCGAAATTATACCAACCTTAAAAATCCAGAAGAGAATACCTCGCTATGAAAGCCTTTTTGCTAATAGCGGAAAATTTGAGGAAGGAGAAATTGACAGTAATAAATCTGTTCAGGTAAGAAAAGATTCAATTTCAAAATTCAAAAATGAAATAAAAAATTTTACAGGTGAATTTTCATTCAACAACATACCAAGATTGAAAGAGTTATACACGATGCTTACTTGGGAAGATACTCAGACGAACAATATGAAGAATTATGTCGGTGTCCCCGATGACCACTGGAAAGAACGGCATGTTTTGCCATTTCCGTCAGATATTGACCAAATTGAAATTCAAATTAATGAAGATGAAGTAGCCGAAAAAGGCAATCAAGTTGTTGAGAGTAAAAAGCAGGAACTAAATAGAATTTCAGATAAAAAACTTCTAAAGAAATTTGGTAAAAGATTACTTGAGCTACAATTATCCGATGGTGATAAAGGCGAAATAGCAACAGAATTATTTACAAAAGCGGATAGTTTAGGCATTGATTTATCTAACTCAGAATGGTTTGAACAAATCAATTTATTGGCACAGCAATATCAAAACATATGAGCGAAATCCGCATCAACATCATCACCAATACCCAAACAATTTCCGGCACGATTCACGGGAGTTACGGCGATGTGATAGTAGCTTCCCTGACCGCTGAACCTGAGACGATTGAGGAATTGGAAACGGCGATTCAGCGGTTTATCAAACGCGAATCGGATTGGTCGGTTTTCCGTGGGTTTAGATCCGGCGAGGATTTTGAGCCTTGGGATGCAGGGCTTTTGGTGATAGATTTGGCGGCGAAAGTGATTATGGCGGATTCGACTTATTCTTATTATTCGACGGAAGGTTCGGTTCGGATTAAGACTGACGCGGACGAAGAGTTTATGTTGCCGTATCGTTTGGCGGACGATTGGAAGCGTGTTGGATCGATGCCTGAATTTCATTATGCACAAGCAAAAGGACGAGAGAGATTGGTAAGCAATCCGCCGTTTGATATTCGAAAAGTGTTGTTTGGCAAGCCTTTATTCGAGTTTATTATTTCGGAATATTTGGTGAATAAAGACTCGAAAGATGAAGAGTTATTTACTAATATTCACGCGAAATGGTTGATGACTCCGCAAAGTGATTTGCGTGGGCGAACGTCGCGGGAGGTTTTGCTTGAAAAGCAGGAGTTTATCAGTTCGGATTTACATTCTCGTTTTTTGCAATGGTCTTTTGAGAAATCTCAGCCGCCGCCTTTGTCGAAAGATACCAATGCTTACAAATTCGCCGGTTTCGGGACAAATGAAATTGTTGTTTATTATGATTTGTTTCGTTATTTGCTTGGTGAATGCTTTGAGCATAACATCACCGAAATCGAACAATTAGAAGAACTTAGTGATGTTTGGCTAACCAATCCATACGACGAATTCGACGGCAGAATTCCGGCGAACATCATCGAATCAGAACGCCGTCGTGTCAATCTCACGATGTCCGCTCACGAATGTTTGATTGATGAAGATTGCGAAATTTGCGAAATGCTGGCGGTCGAATTTATCGATGTGCCGATGATTTGGGGTTTGGACGGCTCGGAAATGGGATATGACCGATTTGAGTTTTCATTCTACAAAACACTTGAAGAATGGGAAGCAAAACAACGCAAAATGGAAGAATTTAATCGAGAATTTGCCGAAGGAAAGTGGCAAAATAAAGATTTTGGAGAGGTAATTTCCGATGAAGGTTTTATTTAGTAAATTGGAAGATTGATTTCAAACTTGGAGCGAGGAAAATCGTTATTGGCTAGATAAACATGCTGGTGCTGTTGTGTTAACTGACAGCGAATTATCGAAATTTGATCTAGACGCTGCCTTGTATGATAGCGAAGATGAACGGGAAGCGACTCGCCAAATTTTGGTGCTGAACGGCAAACTTAAAAGTGATGAAATTATTGACAAAGATCGTTTTTTGCTAATTAATCCTCCACATTCCGGCGATAATTGGAGCTGGATGGAGAAGTTTGTTTTGAACGAAGTGGAAGATTCTGATATGCAAGAAAAGTTGGTGAATGCAATTAGTAATAGCAAACCGTTTCGCCGATTTCGTGCAATTTTAGATAATTCCGAAGAACATTTGCAGCAATAGTATGCGTTTCGTGATATTTGTTTGAGAAAGTTTATCGAAGAATGGGCTAAATCAAACCAAATCGAAATTGATTTTGATAAGTAAA
The DNA here is from genome assembly GCA_031415455.1 of Acidobacteriota bacterium. GTDB lineage: Bacteria > Acidobacteriota > Blastocatellia > Pyrinomonadales > Pyrinomonadaceae > JANNVK01. Next base: position 20,247 of record JANORS010000014.1, read on the forward strand.
AAAATGATCCTCGAACAGTTTTCAAATCTCCAAGTTTCACGTTTTGAGATTGTGTTGCAATCGCAGTCCGAAGCGGTTTTGCCCGCGTTAATCGGTTCGACTTTGCGAGGTGCTTTTGGACACGCTTTGAAAGCTGTTTCGTGTTCGGTTGAGCATCAAAATTGCCAAAAATGTTTTCTCTCTGACGCTTGTCTTTACACAACTATTTTTGAGCCAACCTCGCCAAAAATGAAAAATGTTCCGCCACCATTTATTTTTGAACCGCCGATTCCGCCTTTAACACGCGAAATTTCCGAAAATCAAACCCTAAAACTTCGTGTTTCGGCGAACGGAAAAATCTCGTTTGGTTTAACTTTAATTGGTGAAGCGGCGAAGAAATTACCTTATTTCATCTATGCATTTGAACTAATGGCTCGGCACGGACTTGGAGCAAATCGTCAATCTTTTTCAGTTCATGAGGTTTTTTATATTGGCGTAAACCATTGTAAAACTTCAATTTACACGCCGCATTTATCAAAAGTTTTGCCTTTTCAAGAAACGACTTTGGCAGAGTTTGTTTCGTTGCGATTGAACCAAATTAAACCAAACAAAAGTCTTAAGATTGAACTGCAAACGCCTTTGCGAATTCTGCGAAAAGATGAATTTGGTAAAAAATATCTAGTAGAAAATATTGAATTTGGCAATTTCTATTTTCAATGTTCATTACGAACAAGCCTTTTATTTGAGAATTATGGAATTCCTCTCGAATATGACTATCAAACTCTGAATAAAAAAGCGGAAACAGTAAAGACAATTTCGAAAAATACTTGGCGACACGACTCAAAGCGATATTCGAACCGACAAGGCGAAAAACTTGATTTAGACGGAATGCTTGGCGAAACAGAGTTTGAACCCGCTGAAAATAAAGACTTTCTGTTGTTTATCATCGCTTGTGAACTCTTGCACTCTGGAAGTGCTTCAGTTTTTGGGCTTGGTAAATATGAAATTACTTTTTAGTCAATTTGGTTGTAAATATCACAATAATGCGAATAAAACTTACATTTAGAGCAAAAGACGAAAATGCTTCAATTCCGCTGAATTACAACTATGCGGTTTCGGCGTTAATTTATAAAACGATTGCCGAATCGTCGCCCGAATTTGCCCAAAAACTTCATGAAAAAGGTTTTATTGTGCAGGAAAAGACCTTCAAACTTTTCACCTTTTCGCGGATTGAAACCAAAGATGCTTTTGTTGATTTCAAAGCAAGCCGAATTTTCTTGAACAATCCGTATATCAAATTGCAAGTTTCGTCGCCGATTGACGAATTTTTGAAAAACTTTGTCTTTGGCACATTTTCGCAACAAACATTTCGGATTGATAAATCGGAGTTTATTTTAGATTCGGCGGAAACAATCGAAGAACCGGAAATTGTTGAAGAAATGTCGTTTCGAGCATTGTCACCGATTACCGAAGCCATTCGCAGCGAAAATAACGAAGTAGTTTATTTATCACCTGATGTTGATTGGTCAGAAATTATCACTCGAAACCTGCAACGAAAACATGAAGCACTTTACGGCAAAAGTCTGCCCAACACCAAAATCGAATGGAAATGGAACGAAGATTATTTTGCGGACGAAAAAGGTTACAAACGAGCCTCGAAACTAATTGACATCAAAGGAATTAAAGTTCGCGGCTGGCTTGCTCCATTTTCAGTCAAAGGCGACAAGGAATTGATAAAACTAGGCTACGAAACAGGTTTTGGCAATAAAAATTCGCAAGGCTTCGGGATGGCGGAAATTGTTTAAAGATTTTGGAAAATAACTGTAAGTTTTTGGCTAAAAAAGTCATTAGTCGTTGAGGAAAATATTAATGTTGGACACACTTTTACAAATCGGCAAAACTTTACGCGAATCAGGACGGCTTCGGCATCATCGTTATATCAAAGCTGCTCCGAAAGTAGAAAAAACTAAAACAGGCGGCATAAAAACTGATGTTGTTTATCTCGTCTTGCCTGTGCGTGAGGATTTTACGTTTGATTTCGATAACTTGGAAACTGATTTTCATAACGAAAATATCATTCCCGATTTTTATTATCTCGGTTATAAATCGTCTGACGCAGATAGTTTGATGAAATATATTTGGGGCGATATTTCCTACGGAATTGATAAAAAAGGCAAGGAACAAGGCTATTATCGAATGGATAATCCCTCAGTTAAAAACGCTTTTGGGCTAAGTTCGTTCACTCGCGGAATTGAAGATGCCAAAACATTTAACGGAACTTTGATTGAAAAATTCCGCAATTCTTTTGAAGCTAATCGTGTGCAAATTGAGAATCTTTTGAAGGAAAATAGTAAGGAAAAATTTTGTTATTTGCATTTCGATTTTCAAGGAAAACATTGGTATCAATTTGAAAATGAACTGAAAATTATCAACGACAAGTTTTTATTTGAATTTGTCGGCGAAAAGCAAAACGGTTCGATTGTGTTGCGAAAAGGTCTTTATAAAACTCTGGCATCACCTGAAAAGAATCTGCCGTTTCCAAATTTTTCAGAGTCAAATATTTACAAAACAAGGACTTTTGAATCAAATGAACAAGTCTTGGATTTAATTTACGCCATCAATTATTCGACTAAACCCGTAGTTCGTGAACGAGATATTAAAGTCATTATTTTGCCGAAAGGCGATAATTTGGAAGCAAACCACATCGAACAATTTTTTGAACGCCGCCGATTTCAAGATGAAGAAAACGCCGAAGAAATACTAATCGAGCAAAATAAAGTTGAAAACGAATCGGACGAATTTTTCTTTCCGATTGTTTCTGAAGATGTGCCGGATTCGATTGTTGAGTTTGATTTTATATTCAGCAAAGCCGGCGGAATGACTTCGCCTGATGTTGATATGATTGAACTTGCGGGAATTAAACGCAGTTTATTGGCGGAACTTTCAACACGGATTGATAAGATTCGATTTAATGTTCAAGCTGACAGAGAAAAAATTGTCGGTAAATCGGACAAAATTAAACCTTTGAGCATCAAGCAATCTTTTTTGAACATTTTGGGCGATGTCACAAAAGACAAAAAGAAATATCAAAGTCATTTGCTGAAAGTTTTACCGCAAATTTACGCGGGAAATTATTACGAAGACCGAGTTTTGTTAGCGGCATTTATCGAAAAAACCGAATACAACATCAGAAACGAAAAAACAAATTTTAATTTCCTCAAATTCGATTATGAATTTTTGGTCAGATTACGCAATAAAAACGGAGAAAAAACAATGGAAGAAATGAAAAACTCAAAGAGTTACAAAGCGGGAAAATTGTTGGGAACGCTGGCTCAACCTGTTTCGTGGGAAATCAAATCGTTTGAGAAAAACTATGTCGGTTTGCTCTCAAGACGAATTTCCGATATGCAAGGTTTGATTGGTTTTGCTAATTTTATCAACGAAAAACTGGCGATTCACGAGCGAGCATATCCGAGCCTGAAAGAAAAATACGGCGAACTTGCCAATCTTTTAGGCGAATTGAATCAACGCGAATATCACCGCGATTATTGTGCCTTCGGTTTTTTTGAAGGCTATTTTGCAAAGTTTGAAAAACCTGAAAACAAGGAGAAAACCAATGATTAACAAATCCGAAATATTATTTCTTTACGAAAGCACTTACTCGATGCCAAACGGCGATCCGTTCACGGGCGAACAACGCTATGACGACGAGACCAAGAAAATTTTGGTCAGCGATGTTCGCATTAAACGATTTATCCGTGATTATTTTGTCGAAAACGGCAAAGATATTTATGTTATCAACGATAAATCTCAACTTGGCGAAGGCGTTAAAGGTTCGGGGGCGGCGTTGCGGATGTTGAGTTTGAAAAATAAATTCAAAGACGATGAAAGCGTGATGAAAGAAGGAAAAAAAGGTAAAACTTTTGATGCTTTGAAAGTTTTGCAAAAATGTATTGACGTGCGTTTGTTTGGTGGAATTTCCACCGAAGAAGGCGATGCCGTCAATTTAACCGGACCTGTTCAATTTGCTTTACTCAATCCTTCGCTTAATTCGGCAGATTTGCGGATTCATCAAAATACTTCGGTTTTTTCATCGAGCGAAGAAAAATCTCGCGGCTCAATCGGGACGACAACGGTTGTTCCATACGCCATCAATCAAATTCACGGTTGGATAAATCCTTTTTCGGCAAAACATACAAGTTTGACCGATGAAGACATAAACGCAATGTTCAAAGCACTTTGGGAAAGTGTGAACAATGCCAATACGCGGACAAAATCGAATCAAAATTCACTTTTATTGATTCAAATTGTTTATTCCGAACCGAATAAAAAGATTTACGGTGCAGACCGTTTAATCAAACTTAATTCCGAAAAACGGGATGAACAAATTCGTAATTCGGATGAATACACGCTTGATTTTGCGGATTTGAAAGCACTTGAACACAATGACAAGGTTTCAGCCGTTAATTTTTATACTGAAAAAGTTGATTGGAAAACGGAACTTTCTGCATTACCGAAATTTAGTGAGATTGCTTTATGAAAGGCGTTATATTCAATCTAAAAGGGAATTGGGGACATTTTCGCAAGCCCGAAACTAATAACAATCCGTTGACGCACGATTTTATGACAAAAACGGCGTTAATCGGTTTGATTGGCTCGGTTTTGGGCATTGAACGCGATGAAATGAGAGAACTTTTTCCGCAACTTTCGGACGATTTGCTTTACGGTGTCAGCGTCCAAAATTCGGTAAAAAAAGAATCTTGGGCGTTTACGTTGCGAAAAGTTGTGGATATTTTGGACAAAGCACCGAAGCAAATGGAGTTTTTGAAAAATCCTGAAAATAAAATTGCGTTAGCTTTGAAAAACGAAAATTCGGCAAATATTTTTAACGAATTTGTTTCGGCAATTCAGCAAAGCGAAGCGAAATTTACGCCTGTTTTGGGATTGCATAATTGTCCGGCTGAAATTGGTTTGGTTGTGGTAGGCGAGTTTGCTGATAAAGTCGGAAGTTTTGCAAGTAAAGGTTTTATCAAAGAAAATCAACTTGATGCGGCAAAAATTATCACAAGTAAATTTCGGCTTGGAGTGGAAAAAATCCCGACATTTCAGAACAACGATTTTTGGAATTTGCCCGACAAATACGAGCGTGTAATTTATCCGTCGGAAAATAACGAAGTTTTTGGCAACGGCGAATTTTACGAATTTACGGACGGCTCACAATGGACATTGATTTAACGACAGCTTTTAATTCGCACACCGAAAAACCTTTGCAAAAACATTTGCAGGGCGTAATGGCAAAGGTAAAATATCGCACCGAAAATCTGCCGACCACGCTCAATTTGAAACTTGCCGAAATCGCCGCACTTTTTCACGATTTAGGCAAAATCAACCCGAATTTTCAACGCAAATTAAAAGGCGAAAAGGTCAAAGAATATTCCTCACACGCTTATCTTTCGGCGTATGCTTTTATGTGTTTTTGCCAAAATAATCCCGAAAAAGTTAAATCTTGGCTCACGCGAAATGACCAAACTCGCAACCTTTTAGCAATGATTGCGAGACATCACGGAAATCTGCCCGATTTTGAAAGCGGTATTTTGAACAAAGATGAAACAACTCGATTATCAAACTTTTTAGCAACAAATCCGGACTTACCGATTTCAGATTTTTTGCAAATACTTGAATCACACGAAAAATTTGATTTGGACATTTCTGCTCAGTTTCAAGAAAGATTGTTCAAAGCTAAACTCATTCAAGATAACAACTTAAAGCCACTTGATTTCTTCCTCGAAACTCAATTTTGTTTTGCGTGCTTGCTCGAAGCCGATAAACGCGACGCAGGCGACAATGAAGTTTATAATCGCCAAAATTTACGCGAAGATTATTTTGAAGAAAGTTTCGGCAAAAAGATTGACGAAAAGTTAAATTCGTTCAGCGAAAGAAACGCTTTGAACGATTTGCGGACAACTATGCGTTTGGAGTCAGTTGGAAGTTTGCGTGTAAAACTCGCTGAAAATAAACGGGTTTTCACGCTTTCTGCTCCGACAGGTGCGGGAAAAACGATGATGCTTTTAGCTTTGGCAAAAGAAATTTTGGCAAAGGATAAAAGTTTGAGCGTAATTTATGCGTTGCCGTTTCTTTCGATTACCGAACAAGTTGAAGGAATTTGCCGCAACATATTTGATGACAAAGTTTTGCGGATTGATTCGAGAGCCGAAAATCAGACTATTCAAAAACTGCAAGAAAAACTCGACGATGAACAAACCGATGAAAACGTCAAAAGGCTGTTGCAAGAAGCATTTACCGAAACAACTTTCGATCATCCGTTTATAATTACAACTTTTGTCCAAGTCTTTGAAGCACTTTTGAGCAACAAAAACGCAACAGTTTTACGTTTGCCGAATTTCTCGAAAACCGTTTTTCTGATTGATGAAATTCAAGCCTTACCGTATCGTTTGTATTCATTTTTCACGGCGTTATTGGATGAATTTTGTCGGCAATTTGATTCTTACGCGATTATTTCAACCGCAACAATGCCGCATCTCGATTTTTCAAATCAACAAACCGAAACACATATTGCCGCGAGAGAACTGTTTTCAAACTACAAAACGCCCGATGAATTATTGAATGCTCCAAAATACTTCAGCGAAAAAGTTTTTAATCGGTATCGCGTAACCAGACTTTTTGAAGCAGATTTTACGGTTTCAAAACTTGCGGAACATATCGAAAATCGTGATGAGTCTTGCTTAGTAATTCTCAATACGATTGACGACACGAAAGATTTATATACTTTACTTGCAAATAGTTACGAGGATTACGAATGTATTTTGCTGAACACGCATTTCACGTTGGCAGACAGACGAGCAAAGATTACATATTGCCAAAAACGAATTGCCGATAAAGAAAAAATTATCTTGATTTCAACCCAACTTATTGAAGCCGGAGTTGATATTGATTTTCCGACAGTTTATCGAGATTTTTGTCCGCTTCCGAGCTTGATTCAATCCGCCGGACGCTGTAACCGCAATGGAAAGTTAGATTTTGGCGAAGTTTTCTTTTTTGCATTGCAGAAAGAAAACGGAAAACTTTCATCGGAATTGATTTATCGTGATGAAGCGAAAGGTTTTTTGAATTATTGCCGAAAAACATTGCCCGAAATTATTACCGAATCGGAACTTTTCGAGATTCAAAAAGACTTTTTCAAAACCGAAATCGGCGAATATCTAAAATTTGGAACTCATAAACAATATGGTGAAGAACTTGATTTTGTAAAACTTATAAACAAAGCTGCATTTGAAACTTTGGGAAAATTTCGTTTGATTGATGAACAACATTTCGGTTTTGAATTTCGTTATTATATTCCGAAAAGTGATCGAGATGAAACATTTGAAGATTTGCAAAAACTAACTGAAATTAAAAATACGCGAAATTATCAAGAAGCAATGCAGAAACGCATTGCCATCGAAAGTAAATTGAAAGAAATGTCGGCACGAATTGTTACTTTTCGGGTTAGAGATGAAAACCTCGCACCTGCTTTTGATGGCGAAGAATGTTGTAAAATCCGCAAACTCGCGGATTTGAGCAAATATACTGTTGAAAGAGGAATCGAACTTAAAGCGAACGCAGGTTTTATAATTTAATTTTATGAACATTTTCACCAAATTCACCGGCACGGAAGTCAATTATTACCTCATCTGCAAGAAAAAACTGTGGTGGTTTCATAATGGAATTCAGATGGAGACGGAATCTGATCGTGTGAAATTGGGCAAGGTTGTTCACGAAGATTCTTACGGGCGAAAGAAAAAAGAGATTACGATTGACAATAAAATTACGCTTGATTGGCGGGAAGACGGCGTGATTCACGAAGTAAAACTTTCTGACAAAATGGAAGAATCGCACGAATTTCAGCTGCTTTATTACCTTTTTTATCTGAAACAAAAAGGCGTAGAAGATTTAACCGGACAAATTGATTATCCGAAATTGCGGCAGACTCAAGAAGTTTTTTTGACGGCTGAAAAGGAAGCAAAACTTATCGAAGCAATCAATGAAATGGAAGAAATTACAAACTTGAAACAACCGCCGCAGGTTGAGTTTATGAAAATTTGCCAAAGCTGCAGTTATGCAGAGCTTTGTTGGAGTTGATTATGCGACATTATTACTTGACCCGAAGTGGACGTTTGAGCCGCAAAAACAATACGCTTTTGTTTGAAATTGCGGGCGAAGAAGAAGAGCGAGAAAGTCCTGAATCCGAAGTCCAAAGTCTGGAGTCGTTGGAAGAATTTTCTTTGCTTGAGAGTTTGGGTGATGATGAACTAGGCAAGTTTATCTTGGAAGATGAGGCGGAAAACGAGTCGCCGATTCGGGTGACGGATAAACGGACGATTCCGATTGAGGATGTTGATGCACTTTGGGCATTTCGTGAATTGGATTTGAATGCGAGAGTTTTGTCTTTTTTGTCGCAACACAAAAAACCGATTCATTTTTTCAATTATTACGGATTTTACGCAGGTTCATATTATCCGCGAGAGTATTTGCAAGCCGGATTTTTGCTCGTCAAACAGGTTACGCACTATAAATCGAACTTGAAACGCTTGCGGATTGCGAAGGAGTTTATCGAATCGGCGATGTTTAATATTTTGCGGAATTTGCGATATTACGGCAATCGCGGCGTTGATTTGTTGGCGGAAACGGAAGGAGTGCAAGCGGAAGTTTTGCGGTTGCCGGAAGTTAAAACAATCAGTGAATTGATGGGTTGCGAAGGTCGGGCGAGAGCCGCGTATTATAAGGCGTTTGAGAAAATTATCAAGCGAGATGTTGAGTTCAAAAAGCGAGTTCGCCGTCCGCCTGACAATATGGTCAATGCGTTGATTTCGTTTACAAATGGCTTGGTTTATTCGGCTTGTTTGACGCAAATTTATCGGAGTCAGCTTAATCCGACCATTTCTTTTTTGCACGAGCCAGGATTCCGTCGGTTTTCGTTAGCACTCGATTTAGCGGAGATATTTAAACCGATTTTGGCGGATAAATTGATTTTTCGGATGTTTAATAACGGACAACTTTCGGAAAAAGATTTTGCACAAGATTTGAATTGCTGTTATCTCAAAGAATCGGGACGCAAAAAGGTTTTGCAGGAATGGGACGCGAAATTGAACACGACAATCGAGCATCGGCGGTTGAAACGCAAGGTTAGTTACGAGCGTTTGATTCGGCTGGAATGTTATAAATTGGTCAAACATTTGAGCGATGTTGAAGACTACAAAGGCTTTAGAGCTTGGTGGTAGGTTTGAAAGTGAATAGTAAAAAGGTAAAAGTAAAGAGCCTCATTTTTATCAAATAAGGCTCAGCCAATGTTATTTATCTTCTTTTGATTTTTCAACTAACTCGACAATTATTTTGAGCAGTTGAAGCATAATCAAAATAATGTGTATTGTTTCCATAATAATTAACCTCCTTCGTTATTGGCGGACACATCACGTTTAAAGCGGATTGAAACTTATTTGATCGAACCATTTTGGAAATACTTGTTTGAACGAACCATTTTGGAATTGAAACAATATCGCGAGATTAGAGAGTAAATTTTTCCTTAAAATCTATGTATGTTTTAATTGTTTATGATATTGGCGTTGAACGAGTTACGAAGGTTCACAAACTTTTGAAACGCTATTTGCATTGGGTTCAAAACTCGGTTTTTGAGGGCGAACTAACTCCGGCACAAATTGAAGACGTGAAAAACCGTCTTCGTGCGATAATTGATAAAGAGTTGGATAATGTTTTGCTATACATTGCACGTGATGAGCGTTGGCTGAAACGCGAGAGTCTCGGACAAGAAAAGAGTTCGACTGATAACATTATATAATCCAACAGTTTAGACAAAACTAGCGTCGTCAGACATTAATATTTCTATTATTTTTAGATCAAAAACACCTCGAAATATTTTACTTGAAACGCTAAGTTGTTGAAACAACGAGATTTACCTGCCGTCGTCAACCTGCCGTGTTTTTTACACTATTGGCACTTGACGACTCAGACACGAAAATAAACCTTGAAACAAACTCATAAGTGCTGTAAACTCAACAACAATCCCGAAAAAAAATCGGGAATTTAATCGAACCATTTTGGAATTGAAACAGATTTCGGCTTGCAATTCGTTGATTGCCAAAACTAAATTTAATCGAACCATTTTGGAATTGAAACTAAAATTGTATTAACATTGCTGTTTGCATATAGTCTAATTTAATCGAACCATTTTGGAATTGAAACCCAGAATCTTGCGGTGTAATAATCTGTTCTTGAGCGAATTTAATCGAACCATTTTGGAATTGAAACATTGCTTCAAAAACCTTTGTTGTGATTTTTGCATAATTTAATCGAACCATTTTGGAATTGAAACTTAGTTAATCCGGTGCAATATTCTTTTGAGCGGACAAAATTTAATCGAACCATTTTGGAATTGAAACTTTTTTGAACCAACGCTGATTTCTTCGAGAAATTGCAGAATTTAATCGAACCATTTTGGAATTGAAACCCTTCCAAACCAGCTTCGTGTTGCTTCGCAAGCACAGAATTTAATCGAACCATTTTGGAATTGAAACACTCGTGTTGGGAACGGCTTTTTGATAACTGTTTTACAGAATTTAATCGAACCATTTTGGAATTGAAACTAGCGTGTAAAGATTCTCCATACGACTGTTGCTCGAATTTAATCGAACCATTTTGGAATTGAAACCGTATATATAGATTTTTCTATATGGGTGAACACTTTGAATTTAATCGAACCATTTTGGAATTGAAACACGTAGTAGCTTTTGCTAGTGCAGTAACCACAGGTTTAATTTAATCGAACCATTTTGGAATTGAAACCAATCACATCTTTAGCTGTAATCGTTTTACTCTCACAATTTAATCGAACCATTTTGGAATTGAAACATTGTTATTACTCTCTCAATTAAAGCCAATCCAGAAATTTAATCGAACCATTTTGGAATTGAAACACACGAAAAAAATACTCTCGTGACTGCTGACTTTGTAATTTAATCGAACCATTTTGGAATTGAAACCCAGCTAGAACAATCGGAGCAACCGGAATTAAAACAAAATTTAATCGAACCATTTTGGAATTGAAACGGAAAACTAACGACACGTTGCGACACCTTGTTTTGTAATTTAATCGAACCATTTTGGAATTGAAACATATGCAAACCACTCGCCCACGCGATTGTATTTTTCAATTTAATCGAACCATTTTGGAATTGAAACCCAGATGCCTTTGACAGCATTCCATTCGCCAACGCCGAAATTTAATCGAACCATTTTGGAATTGAAACCTTTATCACGCGAAGCATTCCGCTGCCTTTCGCGATAATTTAATCGAACCATTTTGGAATTGAAACAATTGCTTCGCCAAATCGAGCGAGTTGGCGTAAGCGTAATTTAATCGAACCATTTTGGAATTGAAACTTTGAACCGGAACGAACTGATCAGTTTCCTGCTCGTAATTTAATCGAACCATTTTGGAATTGAAACGTAACTATAATCATTATTCTTTTCCTTTTAATTTATAATTTAATCGAACCATTTTGGAATTGAAACTCACTAAAACTCATTTTATCTGACTCAATCAAATAAAATTTAATCGAACCATTTTGGAATTGAAACAGTAATTCTGTGCCGAGCTTAACGCGGTCAATCGCCAATTTAATCGAACCATTTTGGAATTGAAACCAATAATATGTTGAAATTCCGAGTCGGCGACATTTTAAAATTTAATCGAACCATTTTGGAATTGAAACTAATCCGCAAATTCACCTTTCACTCGATATTCGGTCAATTTAATCGAACCATTTTGGAATTGAAACTCGGATTCGCCTTCGAAATGATTCTGAAAGGATTTGAATTTAATCGAACCATTTTGGAATTGAAACGCAGTAAGAATGAAATCTTCAAGATTATCAATGATTAAATTTAATCGAACCATTTTGGAATTGAAACATCAAGTTCACCGAAGAAGATAGTTTTGCACCCGCAGAATTTAATCGAACCATTTTGGAATTGAAACACTCCAAAAAGCGTGATGAGTTTGGTTGAAGCAAACGAATTTAATCGAACCATTTTGGAATTGAA
>JANORS010000015.1:0-512638 GCA_031415455.1 Acidobacteriota bacterium
GGGAGCAACCGGTGATAATCCTGTTTTCGCTGACTATGATGGCGACAACAAAGATGATGTTGCTGTTTATCGTCCAAGCAATGGAACTTGGTATATCAGTAAGAGTTCAGGCGGATCAACTATCGTTCAATGGGGAGCAACAGGCGATATTCCTGTTCCCGGAGATTACGATGGCGATGGTAAATACGATCAAGCTGTTTACCGTGCAGGAACTTGGTATTTAAATCGTTCAACTGCCGGAGCAACTGCTTCAATATTTGGAACGGCGACAGATAAACCAGCTCCGCGTGCTTATTTGCCAAACTAAACTTTCAATTGATTAAATTCATTTGAATTAAAATTAAACCGCTAATTGAATCTTCTGATTTGATTAGCGGTTTTTTCATTTATTAAATTAATAATTGACGAACTTGTTAATTAAAGTTCATAATCGACAAATAAAATATATGTTTTACTTCATTCCCAAACTTTCTTTTGTTTAAAGCTAATTTGTTTGATTTCAATTTTGGAGATTTACTATACTTCGATGAAAAAATTTGATTACCTATTAAAAACCTATTCCGGTCTGTTCTTAGTATTTGCGTTTATTGCATTTATCTTTGTTTTTTTTGCAATTTTCAACACAAAGATTAAAGCAGTTGAAACTGAAAATTCTTTTCATCAGACAACAAGTTTTGATCCAACACTGCCTTATTACGATATCAGAACCGATAAATCCAACACTGCGGTTGAAGCTTTAAATCGTTTCAATAATCAAGCCGGAAAAAATGTTTTCGAAATTAATAATGCCAGACAAAATTTCGTTATCGGTGAAAAATCTTTAAGAAACAGAGTTCCAACTCTTATCACCGAATACAATGAAGATTTAAAAATTCCGGAAGTAATATCACCAAGCGTTAAACAAAAGTTGGCATTCTTAACTTCAGCTTCAAGTAATAAAAACTCAGAAATATTGCGAGATTTCCTTAATCAAAATAATAATTTGTTTGGTGTTTCAGACACCCAAGCTAGTCAATTAAAAGTAACAGCAGATTATACAAATCCTGACGGGAATCTTTCGTTCGCCCATCTCGAGCAATTTATCAATGAAATTCCGGTGTTTCGAGGCGAAGTAAAAGCCGGATTTACGCGAAACGGTGAAATGATTCGCGTTATCAACAATCTCGCTCCGAATTTAGTTTACAGCGACCTTTCAACAGATTTTGGAAATCCGATAGACGCAGTTTCCGCCGCTGCAAAGAACATCAATCACAATTTAAAGGACACAACTGTTTCGAAAAGTTCAACAAATCTAAAAACAATATTCGGTTCAAGCGATTTTGCAACAACTGCTGAAAAAATGTATTTTCCGACGGAAGTTGGTGTCGCAAGAGCCTCGTGGCGAGTTCTTATTTGGCAACCTGTAAATGCGTTTTACGTTATTGTTGATGCCGAAACTGGCACAATATTATGGCGAAAAAACATTACGTCTGATCAAACTCAACCTGCAACTTATAACGTTTATGCCAATCCTAATTCGCAAATGAATGTGGCAGAAAGTCCGGCACCTGGAACGCCGGGACCACTTGATCCATCACTCGGAACTCAGTTTCCAACAATCCCCAGAACAAGTGTTACTCTCATCGGAAACGAAGCTCCATACACTTTCAACAATAATGGTTGGATAACTGATGGTGGAACATCAACCGATGGAAATACGGTCGAAGCAGGAATTGATGTAGATGGCACAAATGGAGTTGATCCGAATGGAAAAGCAGTCAGCTTAACGCGAAATTTCAGCTTTGCATATACACCCGGAAATGTCGGAAGCGGCGATTTACCAAGCAATCCTGATTACCGAAACGGTGCTGTTACAAATTTATTTTACGTTATAAATCGTTACCACGATGAACTTTATAGTCTCGGATTTACGGAAGCTGCACGCAATTTTCAAGACAATAATTTTGGACGTGGCGGACTTGGTTTAGATAGAGTTTCCGGCGAAGCACAAGATTCGAATGGAACAAATAATGCTAATTTTTCGACTCCGGCTGATGGAACTCGCGGAAGAATGCAGATGTTTATTTTTACTGCTCCTACTCCAGATCGCGATGGCGATTTAGATGCAGATATAATAATTCACGAACACACTCACGGACTTTCAAATCGGCTTCACGGCAACGGAAGCGGTCTTGGTTCAACAGTCGCGGGCGGAATGGGCGAGGGTTGGTCAGATTGGTATGCACATTGTCTGCTTTCTGAACCGACCGATCCGGCAAACTCAATTCAATCAACCGGCGGATATTCGACCTTCGGGTTCAGAGTTGGTGCACCGTTTAACTCAACCGGAAATTATTATTACGGCATTCGTGCCTTTCCAAAAGCGTTAATGGCATTTACTGGCGGACCAAATAATCGTCCGCATAATCCCTTGACTTTTGCCGACAGCGACAACTCTACACTTAACGTCAGCGATGGTGCATTTACTCCGGCTTTTTCACCGCAAACAAATTCGACACATTTTCTGGGTGAAATTTGGAGTAGTGCGTTGTGGGAAGTTCGTGCAAAACTAATCGCCAGATTAGGTGCAGTGGCTGGAAATCGCAAGGCTTTACAAATTGTCACCGATGGAATGAAACTCGCTCCTTTGGGTCCAAATATGATTCAAGAACGCGATGCAATTTTAGTTGCTGCGAGGGCAAGTAGTTTGAGTCCTGAAACTTCTTCTGATCTCAGTGATTTTTGGGAAGGTTTCGCAATTCGCGGCTTTGGTTTTAGTGCCAGATATAACACGCCAACTTCTGTTAATGAAGCCTTTGACTTGCCAAATGTTCTTCAAAAACCACAGTTTACTTTTACTGATTCTGCTGGAAACAACAATGGCTTTGCTGATCCGGGCGAAACACTAAATTTGGAAGTTCCGCTTTCAAACGAGTCAGGTATTTTAATCAATTCAGTTTCGCTGCAAGTTGTCGGCGGCGGAACAGCAACTTACGGAAATTTTGCAGACACGCAAACCATAAGTCGCGGAATTTCTTACACAGTTCCGGCAAATCAGCCTTGCGGAAGTGTCATTTCATTAGCTTTCAACATTAGTTCTTCGAGAGGTAATTATAGCGTTACGAGATTGCTTTCTGTTGGTCAGCCAACTCTTGGGGCGGCTGAAACTTTCGATGCCGGAAGTTCGCTTCCTGTCGGTTGGTCAAGTGCTTTAACTGGTTCTGGTTTGGGTTGGGCAGTTTCAACAACCACGTCTGCAACGGCTCCAAACTCTTTATTTACAACAGATCCGGCAACTACGAGTTCATCAATAATCGAGTCAGCTCCTTTCTCAGTTACTTCTGCAAATTCGCGTCTAAAATTCAAAATTAATCATAATACCGAAAGCGGTTGGGATGGAACAGTTCTTGAAATAAAAATTGGTGGCGGAGCATACGCAGATATTACAACTAACGGAACTTTCGTCACAGGAGCTTATAACGGAATTTTGAATAACGGAACTTTTCCAAATGCGGCTCGAAATGCTTGGTCTGGAAATTCAAATGGATATTCGCAAGTTGAAGTTATAATTCCCGCTTCTTCTATCGGACAAAATGTTCAATTTCGTTGGATTTCGGGTTCAGATAATGCAGTTGGTGGCGTTGGAACGTACATTGACGATATTCAAATTATTTCAACTTTTGTTTGTAATGCGGCAATAACCGAATCGCGTGCTGATTTTGATGGTGATGGCAAAACTGATCTTTCAGTTTTCCGACCAAGTGAAGGAAATTGGTATTTAAATCGCAGCTCAACAGGATTTGTCGCCGCAAATTGGGGAATCACAAACGATACGTTGGTTCCGGCTGATTATAATGCCGATAATAAAACGGATTTTGCAGTTTTCCGTCCAACAAGTGTTGAGGGGCAAGCTGATTTTTATATTCTAAACAGTAACGATTTTACATTTCAAGGTGCAGCTTGGGGAACAATCGGTGACATTCCGATTGTTGGCGATTATAACGGTGACGACAAAGACGACATCGCAATTTGGCGACCAAGCACAGCTATTTTTTACGTTTTGCAAAATGGTTCGTTGCGACAATTCCAGTTTGGCTCAGTTAGCGATACACCAATTTCAGGTGATTTTGACGGCGACGGAAAACACGATTTTGCTGTTTTTCGAAGTTCAAACAATACTTGGTATTTCAATAAATCGAGTGATGGAACTGACGTTTCACTAGCCTGGGGAACTTCGGGCGACAAACTCGTTCCGGCAGATTACGATGGCGACGGCAAAGACGATTTCGCAGTTTTTCGTCCGAGTAATGGCGTTTGGTATATTGTTAAATCAAGCGGCGGAACACAATTCGTGAATTTTGGAATAGCTACGGATGTTCCGGTTCCCGGCGATTATGACGGCGATGGTAAAGATGATGTTTCAGTTTATCGCAACGGAGTTTGGTATTTAAACCAAAGCACGTCGGGTTTCGCAACCGCAAATTTTGGCGTTTCAACCGATAGACCGATTCCTAAACAATATATTCCTTAGTTTTTTGAAAAAAATTTAACATGGTTGTCAGCAAAAACCTTTGACTGACAACCTTTTTCTCTGCTAAGTTTTTAAGAGGAAACGTTTTCCACATATTCTATGAGTCAATCCGCCACGAAAACCCAATCAGAGCTGCCAAATTCTATACTTTACAACAGAGATTTTCTCTTCAATCGTGAACTTAGCTGGCTCGAATTTAATCGCCGTGTTTTGGCAGAATCCGTTGATGAAAAGAACTTGTTACTCGAGAGATTAAAGTTTCTCTCAATTTTTTCGACCAATCTTGACGAGTTTTTTATGATTCGCGTTTCAGGTTTGAAAGAACAGATTGAAAACAATGTTAGCGAACTTTCGCCTGATGGAATGTCGCCGGGCGAACAACTTCGCGAAATTAGATCTGCACTTTTACCGATGATTGATCAGCAAATGATTGCACTTCGCGAAAATGTTTTCCCAAAACTCTCAAACCAAAAAATTATAGTTCATTCTTATGACGAACTCAGCGAAGCTGAAAAAACTAAACTCAACGACTATTTTTTCCGTAATGTTTTTCCGGTATTAACGCCTCAAGCTGTTGACGCAAGTCATCCGTTTCCTTATATTTCTAATCTCAGTTTAAATCTCGGCGTAATTGTCGAACCAATTGAAGTTAAGGTCAAACATCTTGGCAAAGAGTCGCGTTTTGCCAGAATTAAATTACCGCCAAATGTTCCACGTTTGATTCAAATAAACGAAGGCGAATCGCGTTATACGCTTCTTGGCGAATTAATTCGTGCAAATATCGGTGAACTTTTCCCCGGAATGCGACTTCTCGCTTGCCATCTTTTTCGCGTCACACGTGATGCGGACATCGAAATTCGCGAAGATGAAGCCGGAGATTTGCTCAAAACAATGGAGCAAGAACTTCATCGTCGTCGTTTCCGTTTCCCTGTTCGCCTTGAAGTAGAAGCCTCAATGCCGCAAGATTTAGTCACAAATCTTACTTCGTGGATTGGACTTACTGATAATGACGTTTATAAAATCAACGGTTTTTTAAACACACCCGATTTGATGGAATTGTATTCACTTGATCGTCCTGATTTGAAAGACAAACCAATTCCGATGTCCATTCCAAATATTTTTCGTCATCGAAAATCAATTTTTGAGTCGATTCGCGAGCAAGATATTCTGCTCCATCATCCATACACATCTTATACTGCTGTTACCGATTTCATTAATTCTGCGGCTGAAGATGATAACGTACAAGCCATCAAAATATGTCTTTATCGAACGGGAAAAGATTCGCCCATCGTTGAAGCGTTAGTTCGTGCAAGTAAACAAGGTAAACAAGTTACGGCGTTGGTCGAACTAAAAGCACGTTTTGATGAAGAGAATAATATTGAATGGGCGAGGCGTTTGGAAAGCGAGGGCGTTCATGTAATTTACGGAATGCACGGACTTAAAACTCACTCAAAAGTCGCACTTGTTGTCCGGCGTGAAAATGATCAATTGCGGCGATATGTACACATTGCCACCGGAAATTACAACCCGACAACTTCTCGCATTTATACAGATTTAGGTTTGCTCACGTGCGATGAAAATATAGCCTCAGATGCGTCAGATTTATTTAATTTCCTGACCGGATTTTCTCAACAAACAGAATATCTCAGTCTTCTTGTTGCTCCGGTTAATATGCGTGAGAAAATTCTTGATTTAATTTCACGCGAAAAAGCGAATAAACTTGCAGGTAAACCCGCTCATATAATCATTAAAGTCAACAGTTTAACTGATATTGAAATTATTCATTCGCTTTATGAAGTATCTCAAATTGGCGTGAAAGTCGATTTATTAATTCGCGGAATTTGTATGTTGCGTCCAAATATTAAAGGCATTTCTGAAAACATTCGAGTTATCAGCATTGTCGGTCGTTTTTTAGAACACAGTCGCATATATTATTTCGAAAATAATGCTGAACCTGAAGTCTTTATCGGCAGTGCAGATTTGATGCAAAGAAATCTCAACAGACGTGTGGAAGTTATTGTGCCAATTAAAGATAAGCGTTTGAGAACCTACCTCAAAAACGAAATTTTGGAGAAGTACTTTCGTGATAATTTGAATGCAAACGAGCTCCAAAATAGTGGTAAATATTCATTAATTTCACCAAAATCAAAAGAAGCTGAGTTCGATTCGCAAACATATTTTATCGGGCAAGAAATTGTGTAAAAATGAACACTGAATTCGCTTTTATCGAAAAAATTAAACGAACATACAATCTCCCAAAAATCGGCGATGATTGTGCAGTAATTCCCAAAGATAAAAAACACGACTCAATTATAACTTCCGATTTATTGGTCGAAGATATTGATTTCCGCCGAAGTTGGATGATTCCAAAATTCTTAGGTCATAAGTCTCTCGCCGTTTCACTTTCTGATATTGCCTCAATGGGCGGAAAACCGAAATTTGCAATGCTTTCGATTGGCATTCCGGAAGATATTTGGAAGACAAATTTCATTGAAGAATTTTACCTAGGTTGGCATAAATTAGCACAGAAATTTAATGTGGAATTAATCGGCGGTGATGTTTCTAAAACGCCGGATAAAATTGTAATTGACTCAATTGTCTTTGGCGAAGTCAAACGAAACAAAGCTGTTATGCGTTCAACTGCAAATGTTGGCGATCAAATATTTGTCACTGGAAAACTCGGTGGTGCTGCACTTGGTTTAAAATATTTAGAAGAAAAAACTGAAGGTTTCGACAAGTTTAAAAAACTTCAATTAAAGCCAAATCCGAGAATTAAAGAAGGACAGTTTCTCGCAAAAGTCGCAACCTCAATGATTGATATTTCAGATGGACTTTCGTCTGATTTAAAGCATATTTGTGACGCAAGTAAAGTTGGTGCAAAAATCTTTTTTGATAGAATTCCAGCTTTTTCGAATTCGAATCTTCCCAATTCAAATTATTTTTTTGACGGTGGAGAAGATTTTGAACTGCTTTTTACGATCAAACCAAAAAATATTTCACGCTTAAAAACAAGTCATTTTTATCATATCGGCGAGATAACGCAAAATGCTGGAAACATTGAACTTATCCGCGATTCAAAAACGATAATTTTACATCCAAAAGGTTATCAACATTTTTGACCTTTCAAAAAACTTTACGAAAAACTCTTGACACTTAAAAAAAGTCGTGCTAATTTTTGAAACTGCTTCGAGAGATTGAAGCAAATTTTTAAGGAGCATTTTTTATGCAGCAGAATTGGAAACATAAAAATTTAAGACAAAGCAGCTCGCCGGCGATAAAAGAAACGTCGGTTTCACGCAGCATTGTGATGTCTGATTTATGTCAAAATTTTGCAATTTCCTATAGTCCGATATTTGGATTAGAAACAACACTCGATGGCGGCAGAGACCGACACGAGCAACAGATTTAGAAAAGCGGGAGCGATTGTTCTCGCTCCCAAAACATAGAAAACACAAGGTTTATCCGTTTTAGGAGCGATTACAATGCTTTCCGATCAGAAAGCAAAAATTGTAGTCGCTTTTTTTGTTTTTACGATATTTGAAAACTGAATAACGATTTTATGACGGAAAGCAGACCGTACAAAAAGATCATCTTCTGACAGAACTTTGGCGAGTTGAATAGAAAATGATCTTGGATTCAAACTAAGGCACAACTGTGTCTTCGTGTGTCTGCACGCCTGCTTTTCCGTCTCTTTTTTAACATATTTTTGCGTTGGAAGCCATTTGGTTGGGCAAGCTGTCTGTAAAACAGCCGCTTTAATTAGCTTTGTAGGTTCGAATCCTGCCCGACGCATTTTTCGTAAGCGAAACTCAAACGGCTGAGTGCTAGTCTTCCAAACTAGATGTTGCGGGTTCGATTCCCGTCGCTTACTTTTTACGAGCGTAGGCTAATTGGCAAACCGTCGGTCTCCAAAACCGATTTTCTCAGTTCAAATCTGAGCGTTCGTGTTATTTGGAAGGTTAGCCTAATTGGTAAGGCACCAGTCTTGAAAACTGACGCGAGCAATCGTTTGCGAGTTCGAATCCCGCACCTTCCGTTTTTTCGCAAGTATAGCCAAGTGGTTTAAGGCGACAGTCTGCAAAACTGTTCAACGCGGGTTCGATTCCCGCTACTTGCTTTCGGCGAATGCCGGAATGACTACATGGTCAGAGCGTTTGAGGAAACTCAAAAGGTCGTTGGTTCGATACCAACTTTTTCTTCGGAAAAATAGCTCAGTAAAAACGTCATTTCAATTTTGTCGCCGTTACTTTGGCTTCGTAGTTCAATGGATTTAGAGCATCTGTCTTCGAAACAGAAAGTTGCAGGTTCGAGTCCTGCCGAAGTCATTTTTTGGAGTCGTAGCTCAACGGAATTAGAGCGGTTCAGTGCGAACGAACAGGTTGAAGGTTCGAATCCTTCCGTCTCCACCAATTTTCCGGCTTCGTAGTTCAATGGAATCAGAACACAAGTCTTCTAAACTTGAAGTTGCGAGTTCGAGTCTCGCCGAAGCCTTTTATTTCGGAATCGTCTAACTGGCAGGACGGCTGACTTTGAATCAGTAAATATAGGTTCGAATCCTTTTCCCGAAACCAATTTTTAATAACTGAGTGTTCCACAGATGGATATATGGGCTAATTTTGGAAATTAGTGTTCGCAAGTTCGAATCTTGCCACTCAGATTTTTACGCAGATGTAGCCAAACGGCAAAGGCACTTGTCTTAGAAACAAGTTATTGCGAGTTCGACTCTCGCCATCTGTATTTACGGGGTGATGATGTTAATTGGCAGCATAGAAGTTTTGCAAACTTTTTGTAAGGGTTCAAATCCCTTTCATTCCATATCTTTTATTGATTCATTTGTTCATCGAATCATTTTTCAATCAAACAATGATTCGATGAGTAAATGAATCAAGTTTTCTGCTTGCGTAGCCCAACCGGAAAGAGGCGTTGGTTTCAAAAACCATAGGTTGTGAGTTCGAATCTCACCGCGAGTATTTACGTGCGTGTAGCCCAATCGGCAGAGGCGGTTGACTTAAAATCAACAGGTTGGAAGTTCGAATCTTTCCACGCATATTTTTTTATGAGGACGTAGGCGAATGGTCAAGCCGCCAACCTTTCAAGTTGGAAATTGCGGGTTCAAATCCCGTCGTCCTTATTGCGATTCTCGGGCGAATGCCGAAATGACTACATTCACTATCAATGAAACCAATGTCATTTCTATTTTTGTCGCCCAAAACTTTTGGAAACGTGGCGAAATTGGTAGCCGCAACACTCTGCTAAAGTGTAGGGAAAAAATCCCTTGAGAGTTCAAATCTCTCCGTTTCCGTTGGGCAGTAGCTTAATTCGGTAAAGCTCCGCACTGTGAATGCGGCGAGTGCGAGTTCAAATCTCGTCTGTCCACCCAAAATCGTCAATTAACAATCTGAATTTATTTGTGGGGCTGTGGCAGAAAGGTGTATGCACTTGGTTGTCAACCAAGACTATGACGGTTCGAGTCCGTTCAGTCCCGTTTATCTCTAATTTCTTTCGGTGCTTTTCAAAGCCCACAATACGAGAAGAGGCTGAAAGAATAAACGGATAAACCTTTTTTCGTCGGTATCCATATTCAATCCGTCGCGTTGATGAACGTATTGCGATATATTTCCCGGAAAAACGGCGACAAAAAATGCTGCGGCAATTTTACCGGTTATTTCGCGGTAATCTTCGTTTGCCAAAACCAGTGAACTGCCGAGAGCGATTTCGGCAAATCCCGAGTAAACAACCGTATCGTCTTTATTCAGAGGAACCCAATCGGGAACTTGAGCCTGAAAGTCCTTGCGGGCAAAGGTCAGATGACTGATTCCGGCAAAAACCAACGCACTGCCTAAACCAATGCGGGCTATATTCTTTATGGTTTCTTTGTTCATAACAATATTTTACAACTTGTTCCGTGCCGTATCAAGGACAATTAGCTGAGACAGATTAGCGTCGGTTTGAAGAACCGAAAAGGTTGGTGCGATACCAACATTGTCCATCAGAAAATTATGAAAAATAAATTTGTAAAATATGATTATGGTTGACGTTTGGAATTAAATTCAAACTTGGTAAAAACAAATTACAGCCGATTAGCTCAACTTGGCAGAGCGTCTGTTTTACACGCAGAAAGTTAAAGGTTCAAATCCTTTATCGGCTATATTTTCAACGAAAAACTAATAGTGCAAAGTGAAAATTCCTGAAACTATTCACTTTTAGTTTTTAACTTTTCACTGTTTTGCGGTGTAACTCAATCGGCAGAGTGCAGGTCTCATAAGCCTGAAGTTGGTGGTTCAAATCCACTCACCGCAATTTCTCAAAAGAAAACTCACACCTCACCTCATTTTTTTCGGCGATGTAGCTTAATTGGAAACAAAAGCTTCTGTCTTGTAAACAGAACGATGTGAGTTCGATTCTCACCGTCGCCTTATTCAAAAAAACGGGACATAGTTTAATGGCAAAACAGTCGGCTTATACCCGATATTAGCGGCAGATTACCGCAAGATTGCAGGTTCGAATCCTGCTGTCCCGATTTTATCGCAAGAATGGAGCAAAGTTGGCTCGGCAGGTTCATATTCTGCAAATCGGCGGGTTAAATTCCCGCTCTTGCAACCAATCTTACCTAATTCAAACGAAGCGAGATTTTGTTCGGATAAAAGAATGCTTACAGCCAACCTTTTGTCTGCAACGGACACAATTGTCTTTTATCGATAACGGCTTAATTTTCGTTTCGTTTGCCTACCAATTCAATTTTTGGATTGGTAATTTTGGATTATTTCTTATTGGCAGATAACTCAACTGGTTAGAGTGTCGCTCTGTTAAAGCGAAAGTTGCGGGTTCGAATCCCGCTCTGTCAGTTTCACTCAAGTATGAATTATGAATTATGAATTATGAATTATGAATTATGAAGTTTTTTCATCCTTCATCCTTCCGTCCTCATCCTTACGTTTAGGTCGGTAGCTAAGTGGTTACAGCACTCGCCTTTTAAGCGAGGTATCGTGGGTTCAAATCCCACCCGATCTATTTAATAATGTGAAGCAGTAGGAAATTCATAGAAAGATTTGATTATTTGCTAGTTTTCTACTACTGATTCACATTATTTATCGGCAAACGGTGCAGATAGCTTAATGATGAATAACCCGTTCCGAAATCATCCATACTAAGTTTTACCCACAAGAATTGAATAATGCTTTCAGTCAAAAATCATTTAGCTTGACCGAAATTAACCAACACAATTTAAAAATACTTGTCTAAAAAAGGAGGAAAAATATGAACAACTCATTATTTCAAACCGTGCGTGGAATGTTCACGACGAAAACCGACACTATCAACAAAGCAGGCGGACGTGCTTACGAATTAACTCCGAAGCACGCCCTTGCACAATACGCCGTAACTGGTTCATTCAATTCGACCTTTTACGCAAATGCCGAAGATCAATTCGCTAAAGTTCTAGAACTTTGCGAAAAGGTTGACCCGGAATTTATCGCCAAACTTGCCGTTTTCGCCCGTGAACGCGGATACATGAAAGATATGCCCGCATTTTTGGCAGCGATGCTTTCGGTAAAAGATAAGGCTTTGCTTGAGGCGATTTTCCCGCGTGTGATAAACAACGGAAAGATGCTGCGAAACTTTGTCCAAATTATGCGAAGCGGAGCAGTTGGGCGTAAATCATTGGGAACAATGCCGAAACGTCTGGTTCGTGAATGGTTTGAAAACCGCAACGCGGAATCGATCTTCAAACAATCGGTCGGACAATCGCCGAGCTTTGCCGATATTTTGAAAATGGTTCACATCAATCCGAAAGATGCTGAAAAAGAAGCACTTTTCGGATATCTGATCGGTCGTGAAATATCTGCCGAGAATCTTCCGAAAATTGTTAAAGAGTTTGAAAAATTCAAGCTCGGAGATAGTTTGGACGTGCCTAATGTTCCGTTTCAAATGCTGACGGCTTTGCCTTTGGCGACGAAAGATTGGATCGAAATTGCACGAAATGCAGGCTGGACAATGACCAGAATGAATTTGAACACTTTCCAGCGTCACGGAGTTTTCCAAGACGCTGAAATGGTCAAAATCATTGCGGCTCGTCTTTCAAATGCCGACGAAGTAAAACGCTCGAAAGTGTTTCCGTATCAATTGCTTATGGCTTATAAAATGGCGGCAAACAATGCGGAAATTCCGAGAGAAATCACCGAAGCATTGCAAGATGCGATGGAGATTGCATGCGAAAATGTTCCTCAAATTGAAGGTAAAGTTTTCGTTTTGCCCGACGTTTCAGGTTCGATGAGTTCGCCCGTTACAGGTTATCGTAAAGGTGCGACAACTTCGGTTCGCTGCATCGATGTCGCGGGTTTGGTCACTTCGGCGATACTTCGCAAGAATCCTACGGCGGAAGTTTTGCCGTTTGAATGTGATGTTGTAAATGTTGCACTTAATCCGCGTGATTCGGTGATGACAAACGCACAGAAACTTGCAAGCATCGGCGGAGGCGGAACAAATTGTTCGGCACCGCTAAAACAATTGAACCGTGCGAAATCCGGCGGCGATTTGGTAATTTACGTTTCGGATAACGAATCGTGGATGGATTCAAACCGCGGTTGGAACAACGGAACGGAAACAATGAAACAATGGAATGCCTTCAAGGCTCGCAATAAAAATGCGAAACTTGTTTGCATCGATATCAACCCAAATGCAACTACGCAAGCCCAAGAACGCCAAGACATCTTGAACATCGGCGGATTCTCAGACCAAGTGTTTGAAATCATCGACCTGTTCGCAAAAGGTGAATTGAACGCGGATCATTGGGTTGGTGTGATTGAAGCGGTTGAGGTTTAATATAATGGATGGATGCAGAAATAATGCATTTTTGCATCAATCCATTAAGTGGAGATTCCATGACAGAAAAAAAGTTTTTAACTGTTCACTCGAACGATGACTTCAATTTATTGCTTACTTCAATTGATGACGAATTGAAGAACGAAGAATATCAGATCTTCCAAAGACCTATGGAAGCATGCCTTAGGATACATGAAAGATATGATCTGATCCTTGGTTCTATGTTTGTCAAAACCAGAGATTTTGACGAGAGTGTTTTTCGGGATTCCTTGTCAACTGAGATCAATTATTGGTATCGGAATCGCTATGGCGAAAAACTAAAATTTGATCCAACTTGGAAATTAGCGGTACTCATTCGTGGCGATGTTTTTAGAGTTAGGCTACCACTTGTATTTGGAATGCCAATACTAAATCTTTTTGATTTAATTGATGATTTAACAGAATCTTTTTCAAAAGAATTGGATAAAATAGAAGTTGAACATATTCAAAAACTTTTCCAAATCGCTCAGAAAAACCGCAATGAACTTACGACGCTTATCGAATTACCTTTGATTAGTGAGATAAAAGGTGACTTAGATGCGGCTGTTTCACATTTGTTTACGACACCTCCACAAATGGGTCTTTCAAAATGGGCTTCTTTACAAGTCACCGAGAAAGTAATCAAAAGCTACATCAGCCAAAAAGGATCTACTTTCCAATTCACCCATAATTTGCAGAATTTAGTGAATCAGGCAGAAGCATTGGGGTTACCGCAAATTCCGAAGACATTAATTGATTTGATTCAATGTCCGGCGGGAGTTAGATATGGTAATCCGATAGTTAGCTTAGAAGACGCCGTAAATGCTCATCATGCGTCAATAAACATTTCATTGAGAGTAAGTATCCACCTTGGGGTTCTTCAACGTGCAAAATGTGGCGTTGAATTGATACCTGACAAGTATTACGTTGATACATTCGAAAGAGTTGCTCGGTGTATTAGTGTCGAAAATGACGTTGCACGAATTTGGTATATTGAACCAAATCAATGTTTTGAACATTTTTTGCCTCGAGAGCGTTGGGCGGAATATATTGGTCTTGATATTCCGTCAATTATCAATCCGATCGAAGAAACTTACAGGTTGATTGTTCAGCAATTAAATCAGAATTAATCTCAAATTTAACGATTTTGCCCCGAATTACACAGACTATTTCAACACCTACGTTGGAAATTCAAATTCTTTGAGGAGTCAAAGGCAGAAACGCGACTGTTAAGAAGCGTGTTAAAATCAAAGGTTGGGATAAACTTCCTCACGGTCGTGTTTCTCGACCAAACAGAGCGTTTGCTTTACTTTAACTGATAGATTTGTTCGAGTTTAACTTTGTGATGATAACAATTAGCAATACTACAATAATCGGCGGACTAATTATGAACAAGATAAACAACATGCGAAATAGATTTTCCGACGAATCCGACCTATTTGATTCATCGGCTAATTTAATCTGATGTTTGGGAGAATGTTGGTTTAGGTTTTTAATTACAGTGAATAGCTCTTCACGGGAATCTTCTGTAAGCGAAACTGTTTGAAGAATATCGTCCGATAAATCAGCTAATTCAGCAAAATCTTTTCTAACAACAACACTTCCAATTTCTTTGTTTTCAAGTTTTATGATTGCAGACTCAAGAGAAATAAGATTCTTCGATGATTTTGAAAAATATGAAAAACCAAAGAACAATGAAACAAGGATAATGTTTCCAACACAAAAACCGATAATGCCATGAGTTATTTTTTGTTTGATATCCATACTCGACCTTTCACCTTCGCGTGATTTTACCATAAAAACAATAATCAAAAGTAAAAAATATGAAACTAATCTTTATCTACGGTTCGCCCGCCGTCGGGAAATTAACCGTTTCAAACGAACTTGCGAGGCTTACAAACTACAAAGTTTTTCACAATCATTTGACCGTTGACGCGATTTTGCCGATTTTTGAATTCGGTTCTGAGCCGTTCACAAAACTCAACGATGAATTTCGCAAACTTTTGATTGCCGAAGCCGTTTCAAACAATATCAATCTGATTACAACATATTGCTACGCAAAAGGTTTGGACGACGAACGAGTAAATAATCTGCTCAAATTGGTCGAAGAAAACGGCGGTGAAGTCAATTTAGTTTTGCTGATCTGCGAACGTAAAGAGTTAGAAAAACGAGTTTTAGCGGAATCGAGACAAAAGTTCAAAAAAGTTAAAACAGTTGAATTATTGGACGAAGTTTTGGAAAAATATGAACTTTTTTCAACGGTTCCAAACCGAGAAAGCCTGGTGATTGACAACACAAGTCTTTCGGCGGAAATCGTTGCGGAACGAATTATCGAACATTACAAATTATGAGATACAAAACCGAAAAGGAAGCAACAAATATCGTCGAAGCATTTGAAAACTGCACAATCTCGCGTGATGAATGGAAACACGCCGAACATCTGACCGTAGCGATGCACTATGCGTTAAATCACGATTACACCATTGCTTACGACAAAATGAAGTCGGGCATTTTCAAGTTGTTAAATGCTTTTGGTGTCGATTTGGATGTTGAAATGCCCTATCACGAAACGCTGACAGTTTTCTGGCTGAAAAACGTTTTTGATTACGTCAACGCAAATCAAGGCAAATCATCAATCGAAATAGCGAACGAAATCATCGAAAAGTTCGATAAAGACTATCCGCTCAGATTTTACAGCCGTGAGCGTTTATTTTCGATTGAAGCGAGAAATGGATTTGTTGAAGCCGATTTGTTGAATGAATCATTTAAGTTGTCGAAGACAACGAAATATTTGTAGCCCATAGCAAGGCTATGAGTGCGAATTACAAAGATTCGATAGCCATTGAAATTGGCGGCATAAAATTATGCCGTTATCTTCGATAACTCCCATTTCATTCCACACCATACCCACAATTCCATTGTGGGCTACAAACATATCGCCGTTTTCAATGGCTAAAACTTCAAATTAAACATCACAGTATTTGGCGAATGCAGTTTGGGAATACATGGTTATGAACGCTCGAAACGTTCCCGCATTGAAAAACGCGGAATTCTCAGACAAATCTTGTCGCCAAATTTTCACGCAACGTAGCTTAGTTGGCAAAGCACACGACCGATAATCGTGGGAGCGAAAGTTCGATTCTTTCCGTTGCGATCTTTGATTTTAGATTTAATTATCCAAATTTTTTCGGGGCGAATGCTGAAGTGATTACAATCCGACAACAATCCAAATGGAGTAGCTTAATTGAGTAAAGCGTCAACGAAAGTTGAAGATGTTGGTTCGAATCCAACCTTTGGATCACTTCAAATTTTGTCGCCTCGTAAACTTCATTTTGCGATGAATGCAGTTGGAACTACATGCCTTTAACGCCGTAGGTCGTCGGTTCGAATCCGATCAAATCGAAAGATTTGTAGCTCAGTCTGGGTAGAGCAACGAAAATGTTTCAGCGATTCCTTGTCATCGCAATTCACCATTCACAATTTACAATTTACAATTAAATAAGGAGGCTTTTATGCCATTTCAAAAGTTAAATATCAGCGGTGCGAAAGCCGATGTTTTGTCTTGGGTTAATCACGGATTAACGCTCGACGAAGAGAATATGCTTCGCAATGTTTCGCGGCTGCCTTGTCTTTACAAGCACGTCGCATTGATGCCGGACGCACATCTCGGCAAAGGTTCGATGGTCGGTTCGGTTATTGCAACCAAAGATGCGGTCATTCCGGCAACGGTCGGAGTGGACATCGGTTGCGGTATGATGGCGGTAAAAACGCCTTTCAAAAGCGGCATCTTAGACGGAAAATTGAAAGATTTGCGTCACGAGATCGAACGTGCGATTCCGGTCGGGTTCAATTGGTATAAAGAATCGGTTGACGAAGCATCGCGTTGGACGGGTTGGGAAACTTTCAAAGATTTGCATCCGAAAGTGCAGGAACTTTCGGCGAAATCGATGAAACAACTCGGCACACTCGGCGGCGGAAATCACTTTATCGAAGTCTGCATCGATACCGACGATAATGTTTGGCTGATGCTTCATTCGGGTTCGCGAAATATCGGTAAGGAATTGGCAGAACGCCATATTTCGACTGCAAAATCGCTGCATCGTTTGAACGAATTGCCTGCTCCCGATCTTGCTTATTTCATCAAAGGAACGAAAGAATTCCAAGATTATTGGCACGATTTGGATTGGGCTCAATCTTACGCGATGAAGAACCGCCAAGTGATGATGAATCGTCTTTTGAAATCATTCAACCGAATGTTCAATAAAGACAAAGCGTTTCGACCCGAAATTGCGGTGAATTGCCACCACAATTATGTTGGGATCGAAACACATTACGGCGAGGAAGTTTTCGTCACACGGAAAGGTGCGATCAACGCCGAAGAAGGGCGTTTCGGCATCATTCCGGGTTCGATGGGAGCGGAATCGTTTATTATCAAAGGTTTAGGAAATCCTGAAAGCTTCAATTCGTGTTCGCACGGTGCGGGACGCAAAATGTCGCGGACAAAAGCGAAAGCAAAATACACGAAAGAAGACCTGGAAAAACAAACCAAAGGAGTCGAATGTCGGAAAGACTCAGGCGTGATTGACGAAATCCCGTCAGCGTATAAAGACATCGAAAAAGTAATGCGTAACCAATCTGATTTAGTCGAAGTTGTGGCTGAAATTAAGCAGGTTATTTGCGTTAAAGGATAGACCGATTGCGGAAAGCGGAATTCGGATTGCGGATTTTGCTTTCTGTGATTGATACGTTTGACGTAACGCTGAAAAAACGATTAGCTTTTTTTTACCAAATTGACAATGTTAAAAGAGTTTATTCATATCAATCGGCATACCTACAGCTTTCATTTCTCGACCTAACAAAAGTTTCCATTGTCCATTATCGTCATACGGAACAAATAAAACGCCCTGATAATCAGAGGGAATCTCAACACCCTTTTCATAGATCGCACATACTCTATTGCGACCAATTTTCCCAATAAAATAGCCAAGCTCAAAAATTACATTTTGTCTTGCCCTTAATAACTGCGAGTCAAATTCTTGATTTTTAGTTCCGCCTCGGTCATCGCCAGTTAAAAGCACGACCGCAAACCCTACGTCTGAGTATTCTACGAATTTTTCAATAATTGTCCGTCCAGCACTTGGTTGTTCGTGTAATACAGTAACTTCAAGCTCAAGCTTCTCCAATAGCCGGGCAACTGTCTCTTTAAGACCATCATTATGACCATGAACTAAAAAGATTTTCTCACTTTCAAAACCCGATTTTGCTACGTCACCAACCGGCGAATCTAGTTCAATTTCTAATTGAAGTATTTCTATCGCATTTTTGACAGCTTTTATCTCGTTTGTTAAATCCCCCGCCCTTATTCGCTCATAATATTGTTCGCTTTGTCCCATTGTGAAAGAATGGCTTCCAGCATTGAGGACGTTATACATATGTTGTGAATCTGAGCCAAAAGCACGAGTAAAATAGTCGCGGACAGTATTCTCCCAGTTCCTGTGCTCTACGCTTTCAAGTGGGCGATTTGCTAATAATTCTTCACCTTTTTGAATTAAACGATTGAGTAAATCAATTCCTTTAGCCGGTGAAACCGAAGACGGAATCTTTTCTGGAGTTGCTTTCTTTCTGGTTGCCATAATAACTTTTATAATCTAAGAAAATAAATATTGCAATTAGGCTTTTGATTTCAAGCAAAGCTATATTTAGCGTTGCTATGAGAGCAGTTCAAATCCGATACGATTCTTTCAAAATCAGTCCGTCTGCGGACATAAGAATTTAGCTATATGCGTCAGCGTGTAGTTGTTGATAAATAAGAACTTAAAGTCCGTTTGCGGACGGCAGATTCTTCTTTCGCCTGCAAACAGGCTGGTCGTTTGTCGCTACGTTTCTACACGCTGACGCAAATAGCTTTAATCTCGCGTCCGCAAACGGACTGGTTGAAATTGAGCAAAGATTGAATTTTGAATTAAACTCAAAGCTATGACACCGATTCAAATTCAATTCAAAACGTATATTTCTGAGTATGTAAAACTCACAGATGAAGAATTTAAGGATTTTTTCGCCAGCTTTCAATTCGTTTTGTTGAACAAAAACGAGTTATTGCTTAGTCCGCAAATGATTTGTCGCAGTCAATATTTTATTTTGAAAGGAATGTTGGTTTCATACGAATTTGACGATAAAGGCTTTGAGAGAGTTATCCAAATTTCGACCGAAAACTCTTGGACCGGAGATTTAGAAAGTTTTACTTACCTGAAACCGACAAGCAGATTTATAAAAGCGTCGGAAGATTGTGAATTATTAGTGCTTAGTAAAACAAAGTGGTTAAAGGCTTTAGAAGAAATTCCCGCACTTGAAAAGCTCTTTAGAATTCTTTATCAACAAGCATATTTGAATCAAACAAAAAGAGTAAGCATGATGCTCAAATCCGATGCCAAAAATCGTTTCGAGAGTTTTTGCGAAGCATTTCCGCATTTGTTGAATCGAGCTGATTGGAAAACAATCGCTTCGTATATTGATATGACTCCCGAAACCTTGAGTCGCATAAAAAATAATCAAACTTGATTTGAATCAAGTTTACGAAAGAAATGTTGTGAAATAATGTTGGTATTATGTCCGAACTAGAAACCGTCAGTTGGTCGGAAAAGCTAAAACCGTTTGCCGCAATTTTCATCAGATTAGCCTTTGGCTTTCACTTACTTCAATACTCATACGGCGATGTTTTTCAAGGAACAGCCGGTTCGGGCAACGAAGAAATGCTTGCTCAAATGGGAGTGCCGTTTCCATATTTTATGGGCTGGCTTTATATTTTAACTGAGTTTTTAGGCTCAATCTCAATTATTATCGGCTTCAAAATCAGGTGGTTTGCGTTTGCTTTAGTTATCAACTTCATCGTTGCGTTGTATTTGGTGCATCTCAATAAAACGTATATGCAATCATTCGAAGCGATTCAAATGTTGGCAGTTTCGCTGTTTTTTCTGTTCAACGGCTCTGGTAAATTATCAGTTGATGATTCTATTGCTACAAATAGATAATTTTCATCTAAGATATTGGCTCAAATCCGTTACGAAACTTCCAATATCAATATGTTTGCGTACGGTAGATTCTTCTTTCTACTGCAAACAGGCTGTCGTTCGTCGCTTGTTTCTACACGCTGACGCATGTAGCTTAACTCTCGCGTCCGCAAACGGACTTCCCTTCAAATCAAAAGAATCGTTATATCAGTTTCCCGATTTTGCGAATTCGAAAACGTCGATTCGTAGCAGCGATGATTTGTGCTTTTTCATTCACAATTCATCATTCACAAATCACCATTTGCTACGCTAAATGTTGGTTAACAACAAATTTACACGACTATATGTTGCGTTTTGTTGTAAAATTAGTTAGATTACAAAAAAAAGGAGTTGATTCCATTGATAACAGGAAGAGTTTTATTACTTAACTTTAGTTACGAGCCATTAGGAACTGTCGGCGTTGCACGTGCGATGTGTATGTGGATACGCGAAACCGTTTCGGTGGAAGAATATGACGGCGATAATGTAATTCGAAGTGTTCGTCAAACCTTCAAAGTGCCGAGTGTTATTAGACTTCGCACATACATCAACGTTCGCCGAAAACGCAGAGAAACGGCAATGAAACGTGCGAGAATTTACATTCGCGACCGTTATCGCTGTCAATATTGCGGCGAAAATAAACACGCCAGCGAGTTGACGCTAGATCATATTTTACCGAGAGCACAAGGCGGCGAATCGTCACCACAAAACTTAGTAACTGCTTGTGTTCCTTGCAATCAACGCAAAGGAAATCGCACGCCCGACCAAGCGAGAATGCCAATGTTGACATCACAAAAGGCTTTGAATATTGGACTTGATCGCGTTTTGCTTTGCCACTATGCAGAGAGCAAGCCGGAATGGAAAAAATATCTTTACCTTGAAGAATTTGAGGATGAGATTAGAATTGCTGCTTAAATAAAAAGACTCGAACCTAAACATTCGGGTCTTTTTTATTGCTTTTTGATTTTATAAACTGTCCGTGTTCTGCCACCTGTGTTTGTAGGCGATTTTTTTGTTTCGCTTGAAAAACTTTTGTCTCTTGCGTTCAATGAAATTTCGCCACCGCTGGTTGATCCTTGTTCAGTATCGGCAACAGTCGCAGGATTTCCGCGAATCACGAAACCTTCGGTGCTGGCAGTATATTGAGCAAAATCTCCGGTCGCACGACGTTTTGGCTGTGTAATTACAACTTTATTTTGCACGATTGTTTGCTTAACTTCGTTTTTTTCATCGAGATAAACATCGGCAATTCCACCATTTATGCGGTCAGTTCCCTGCTTGATGTCAACATTTCCTTCATATCTCAAAACTTTTGATTCGTCCGAATAACCAAACTTTTCAGAACTCGCAAAAACCGGAACATTTTTGCTGTTTTGTTTTGCATTTGCGAGTAAACTTTGGACTTTTCCCTCGCCATCAACTCGTTTTAACTTTTGTTGTAAAACTAATTTATCAGCCCGAACAAAGTTATTTTCCTGCCAAGCTCTGGCGTTTCCGAAATAAACACCAACTTCTTCGCGATGGTTAAACTCAGCAGAATCAGCAGTTACAAAAACAGGTGAATTAACTTTAGCGAACGGCGTTGCTCCATTTGTCTGTTTTTGGCTGTAATAAGTTGTCGAAACTTTTCCTCGTAAAACTGATTTTTCCTCGCGTGTAAACCAGTCTATTTCACCTGCTTTGGCTCTCGCGGAAGAATCGAAAACTGTTGGTTCGCCGCCGCGAAGCCTCACAATTTCATCTTTTGCGGTATATAAGATTTGATTCGCGATTCCATTTCGGTCTTTTTCAGAAAATTTTGCATTGCCGAGAGCTTCGAGTTGCTCAATATCTTTCGATTTTTGATTAAAATTCGCATTTAGTTTTTCGGCAATTAGGTTCTGCGTTCCACGATTAGCACTAGGCACAGTCGGAACTCTCACAGTTTTAGTTTTTCCGTTTGCGGTGCAAAGTTTTGCATCATTTCCGCTTTCAAAAAACGAACAATCAAAACGATTAGCATTAATATTTGTCTTATAATTTTCGCTCGAATTTCGCAAAGGTTCAATGATAAGTTCTGCATTTCCAATAGCTTCCGCCCGTTGCAAATCTTTGCCGTTAGCATTTAAAAATGTTTTTACGCTATCAGCCGTTAGTTTTTTATTTGCCGCGTCAGGTGCATTATTAGCCGCATTCATTACAATTGTAGTTCTTCCATCGGTCTGCATTTGTCGCAAAATTCCATTGCTCAAGGTGAGATTAATCGCTCGCGGAGCGTTGAGGCTAAGTTGCGTGTAATCTTGCAGTTGAACCGGAATTAGAGAAACACTCGAAGCTCCTTTGGCTGACATTTTTTGCAATAAACCGTTACTAAAATTCAAAACAAGAGAATCAGAACCATTGAGCGTCATTTGATTTTCAGGATTCTTGGTATTTGTGCGGACGTTTCCGCGTGCATTTGCTAGCAAAATCGTTTGCTTATCATCAAAATTTGCGTCAAATTCATTTGCCCAAACCTCAGTTGTGCGATCTGTAACTTGTCGCAAATAACTGTTTCCTCTAACAATTGCATTGGTTAGTTTCTTTTGGTTGTTAAGTTTCGCGTCAATTGAATCGCCTTTTACAAGATCGTTATTTTGAATAATTTCAGCATTTCCGACAAGAAAAATATTTCCTTTATTTTGCTCATAAGTTGCTTCGTTTGCACGAATTAAAGTTGGTTTATTATCTTGATTTGTTGTTATTTCGACGCCATTTTTTAATTCAAACTTATCTAAAGCCTTATCATAAATCGCAATTTGCGAGCGGATTTTTGCCGGATTTTCGCCGCTCGTAATAATTTCTACATTGTCTTTCAAATCAACTTTTGTGAGTTCATTTTCAAAAAAAGCAGTCGCTCGATTTGCTTGCATTTTCTGATTATTTGGCTGAGAAATTAGAACATTATTTGCTAACTCTATTCGTTTAATCTCTTTATTCTCAAACATTGCAGTTAAATTTTCGGCTCTGATATTTGTTTCTTGTGAGAAAGAATTGTCGATTTTTAAAGGTGTAAGTAAGGCTTTAGTGTCGCCTTCGAAATCAATTTTCTCGTTTAATTGATCAAAAACGGCTTTCTTTGCAGTTATTTTTGCTCGTTCGAGGCTTCCAAGAGATTGCTGAGAATTAGCATCATTAAAAGCAGAAATTTCAACATCGTTGAGAAGTTCTAAGTGTTTTTCTTTTATTTTCGCAATTGCTCCAAAAGACTTTCCCGAAATATTTTCTCGCTTAAACTCAATAAATTCATCAGTTTCAGCAGTTTCGGTTCCGCGATTATAAGCAATGTTTTCAGTTTTAATACTTAATTTATCTTTAGTTTCAATGTCAACATTTCCTGAAAGCCAAACTTTAAAATCATCTTTTCCATTTGGAACAAAAACCGCTTTATTTCCGGAAATCTTATCAAAAGTCTCGCCTGTTTCGTCATAAATTTCGATATAAGCATTTTCTAATTCTTGATGATTATCAACGAAAGTCGTTGCTTTATCAGCCTTTATCAAATATTTAAGAACATTTCCATTTGCTTCTCGGCGTTCGTAACCGACAATTGTTGCTTTAACTTCATCTGAAAGTTCTGGCATTCCGTTTCTCGTCCGAAAATCACGATTATTTCTCGCTTGATAAAACCCGACACCAATATAAATCAAACCACCAACTAGCAACAAAATTGCCAAAACGCGGAAAAAGAATGGCAATTTCGCACGAATCTGAAGTTTGTTAATATTTGGCTCATTACTCATTTTTCAAAGTTAATTATCTACTCTCAAATCTTCAACCACAAGCTGCAAACGAGTGTTTCCGTTCCATGAATTTGCTTCCGGCGAGTAAACAAGTTCGATGCGAGAGTTGCGTTCAAAGGTTTGCTCAATAGATTTTTCAACGCCGTCCCACCAAACTGCCTCAAATTGTTTGCCACTTTCGCTTCGCAATTTCAGTTTTAGATGTTTTTCTTTCATCACAAAAGGCTCGCTGTCCAAAATTAAATCTTTTGTGAGAAACTTTGGCTTTGTATTTCCTGCTCCGAAAGGTTCGAGCTGTTTAATGTCTTCAACCAGTTTTAAATCAAGATTTTTTGCATCAACTATCGCGTCAATCTTAATTTCAGGAATCAAATCTTCATCTGACATATGTTCAGCAGCGTGTTCGTTGATTTTTACACGCAATTCATCAATGTTTTCGGCTTTGATTGTAAAACCGCAAGCCGCGGCGTGTCCGCCAAATTTTTCGAATAACTCACCGCAAGCATCTAAACCATCAAGCAAATGATAGTTAGCAATTGAACGTGCCGAGCCGTGACCAATTCCATCTTCGAGCGAAATCACCAAACTTGGTCGGTAAATTTTGTCCGTAATCCGCGATGAAGCCAAACCGATTACTCCGCGATGCCAGTTTTCGCCCGCGACAACCGCAACGTGTTTTTGATGTTCGCTTCCACCATTGTCAATATATTCTTGCAACGCCAATTCAGTGATCGTCTTCTGCATTTGCTGGCGTTCGCGGTTTCTCGTGTCCAAAATATCAGCAAATTTTCTCGCTTCTTCAAAGGTTTTTGCTTCTAATAATTCAACAACCTGTCGTGCCACATCCATTCTTCCGGCAGCGTTAATTCGCGGTGCAATTCGGAAACCAATATCGAGACTTGTCATTTCATTGTTGCAAGCCGCAACTTCCATTAACGCTCGAAGTCCGAAGTTTTTTGCTTTCGGCAAATCACGCAAACCGAGCGAAACAATTGCCCTATTTTCGCCTGTCAGATTCATAATATCGGCGATTGTGCCGATGGCAACTACTTTCAGAAACGCTTCAACTAAATGTCCTTTGCCGCGTTCACGCAACATTGCGTGTGCGAGTTTGAACGCAACGCCAACACCTGCAAGATGTTTATCAGGATAATCACAACCAATTTGATTTGGATTAACTACGGCAAAAGCGTCAGGATTTCCGAGCTTTTCGTCGGATAAATGGTGATCGGTGATAATTAAATCTATTCCGTTTTCTTTCGCCCAAGTTGCAGGTTCAAATGCACGCGAGCCAGTATCGACCGATATTACAAGCGTGTAACCATTCTCTTTTGCTTCAATCAGCTTTGGAATATTGAGTCCGTAACCTTCCGTAAAACGATGCGGAACATGAAAACCGGTCGTTGCTCCGAGCATTTCTAAAGCCTTTCGCAACACGACAGTTCCAGTTGTTCCGTCAACGTCATAATCACCCCAAATCAAAATTTTCTCACCATTTTCGATGGCTTCAAATATCCGTTTTGACGCTTTTTCTAAGTCTTTAAGTAAATTTGGTTCGTGTAAATCGTCAAACGAAGGCTTGAGAAACTTCGTTGCAATTTCGGGCGAGTCGTAACCGCGAGAGATTAATAACGCTGCGACAATCTGCGAAACATTAATTTCAGTTGCGAGTTTCGCAACATTTTCGCGGTCGTGTCTTAGAAAATTCCATCTTTTCATTTTTCAATTACTGAATTTGCGGACTAATCAAACCAAAATAAAGACATCCTAAAATTGCTCCACCGACTATAATTCGATAAACAATGAAGATAAATGTCGAGTTTTTTCGCAAGAAAGCTAACAAGCCCCAAATTGAAAGATAGCCAACAATTCCCGATACTATAACGCCAACTATCAGCGGAATCAGATCGTCTTTCGTTAAAATATTGACTGCTTCCTTTAATTCTAATAAGCCACTGGCGGTTACTGCCGGAATCATCAAAAGAAACGAAAATCTCGCGGCGGCTTCGCGTTTTTGTCCGGCAAAAAGTCCGCCCATGATGGTCGAACCACTGCGGCTTGCACCCGGAATCAATGACAAAACTTGGGCAAAACCAACCACAATTGCGTCAATCAAACCGAATTCGCGAAGTTCTTTACGTTGTTTTCCGATTATTTCTGCAAGTCCAAGCAATAAAGCAACAACGATCATCACTATAGCAATTACCCAAAGATTTTTTGTGTCTGGACCTTCAATGAGTTTTTTAAACAATAACCCGACAGTTCCAATCGGAATTGAGCCGAGTATAACCAACCAACCAAGCCACGCCTCCTCGCTCAACCACATCGGACGAACACCACCAGTTCCTGAGTATGAAATTCCGCGTTTTCGGGTTAATACCGCCCAATGATCGCGGAAAAATGCGATGAGAATATTAAAAATGTCTGCTCCAAAATAGATAAAAGCCGCGAGCAGAGTGCCGAGTTGGATAACGGCAATCGTTGCAGTAATTTTTTCCGGATTTCCTCCGTAAAGATCCGTTAACCTAGCGGCAAAAACAAGATGAGCAGTAGAGCTAATTGGAATAAATTCGGTTAAACCTTGAACAATGCCAAGAATAATAGCTTGCAGTAAATTCATAAATGATGGTTTTTTTGTAAAGAAATGTCGATAAGGAACTTACCACAAACTACTCTCGATATCTAGCTTTGCCCGCAATTTTATCATAAAGCCAAGCTGGGAAAAATCTCGCCAAGCGAACAAGTGTTGCAAGTTGCCAAGGAAACGCCGCAAACCTCTTTTTCTTCTCTATTGCTCTGACAAAATACGGAATCGCGTCTTCTAACTCCATCAAAAATGGTAATTTATTTGCTCTGCCAGAAGTTAGCGGCGTTTTGATAAATCCGGGTTGAATGATCGTCACATCGATTCCACTTCCAATTAGGTCAAGTCTCATCGATTCGAAAAAGTTTGTCATTCCGCCTTTGCTAGCTGAATATGAAGCTGAGTTTAGAAGACCACGAAAACCTGCAAGGCTCGATATTGCAACAAGTTGCCCACTTTTTCTTTCAAGCATTTTCGGAATTGCGGCACAAACTGCATTAACCGCTCCCATCAAATTTACGTCAATCACACGGCGAACATCAGCTGGCGTCAAATCCTTTGAATGCTTCGCCCCGCCAATTCCGGCGTTGCAAATCACAATGTCAATCCCGCCATATTCTTTCTCTAAACTCGCGACTGCATTCGCGACCGATTTTTCATCCGCAACATCTGCGGCAAACACTCGTGCCTTTCCGCCATTCGCTTCGCATTTTTCAGCAATCGATTTGAGCAAATCCTCGCGTCTCGCCAATAAACCAAGAATTGCTCCACGTTTTGCTAAGTCAAGTGCAAGTGCTTCACCAATTCCGCTCGAAGCACCTGTCAAAAAAATTACTTTGTCTTTCATAAAACATTTTCAATCTAAACCAAATTATGTATTAAAAGTTTGACCGCCAAAACGCAGAGAGCTCCTAGTAAATCTTTCTATTTTGTAACTCATTCTTGGCGTTCTTGGATACTTGGCGGTAAAAGATAGTTTTCGAAAACATCCTAAAAATCTCTAATGCTTAATCTGGTTTTAACAAAGTTCATCAACAAACGGACCTAAAACCTTCAAGGCTTTGGGTAAATCATCTTGGTTAACTAAAATGTGATCTCGCGAGAAAGCGGACAATGCAATGATAGAAATATTTGCTTCAGCCAAAATTTTCGAAACCAATGCCATAAAGCCCACAACATCAAAATCCATCACCAAATCAAAAGTCAACATTCTGAAATTGCCTTGCTTTTTCGCCTCGCGAATCGCGTGTCGCATCGTTCCATAGTCGATTTCGTCGAGTAGCAAAGTAACTTCATATTTGTCCGAAAAAATCATAAACGGAGCAGTCATCCGCGGAGCAAGTTCTGGCGTTTCGAGAAGTTTTCGCCACTCTTCATGCTTCATCGAAACGAGAAAATACGTTTCGAGTGATACTTGGACTCGAGTTTTTTTTAGAATTTCTTCGGTGGAGTTAGTCATAATTTATTGAAACGGAAACTGTTTTTTTAATTGAACAGCCTTTTGAAAATCAGATTTTGCTTTGATACTGTCACCCTGTTTTTCGTAAACTTTTGACCTGCATAAAAAAGCTTCTGCAAAGGTTGGATATATTGAGATAGCTATATCCAAATCCGAAATCGCGAGTTCCATTTTATTGGTTTCTAAATAAACCTCCGCTCTGTGAACGTAAGCACTTGCCAATTTTGAAGATAGTTTTATTGCAATATCAAAATTAACAATAGCTTTTTCATGTTCACCTTTGTAAAAATGGATTATTCCTTTGTTGTCATACGCTTCCGCTAATTTCGGATTTAATTGGAGAGCTTTTTCAACCTCAATTATTGCCTCATTAAGCTTCATTTGTTTAATGTAAATCAGTCCAATGTTATTAAAAGGTAAAGCATTACTTGATTTTAAATCTTTAGCAATATTTAGATCTTTCAAAGCAGAGTCATACTCCCTTTTTTTTAACCGACCATAACCGCGAGTGTTAAAAGCTATAAATGCAGTTGGATTTAGCTCAATAGCTTTCGTAGCATCAATAATTGTTGAATCCCAATAATTCATTTTCGAGTAAATCCATGCACGATTGGTATATGCATCCGATGAATTTGGCTCAAAATCAATTACCTTATTAAAATTGACTAATGCATTTTGGTAATCATCCAAATTTCCATAAACCTTGGCAATTCCATTGAATGCTGAAGCCTTTTTCGAGTCAAGTTCGATAGCATGCTTAAAATCCAGAAGTGCTAATTTGTATGAGAGTTTCTCTCTTAACGCACTTCCACGTTTAACAAAGAAATTTGGATTCCTTGGCTCAAGTTCAATTGCTTTAGTAAAATCTGAAATAGCCAAGTCCCATTCCGATTTGCGAAGATAAATCACTCCTCGGTTTTCAAAAAGTCCGGCAATAGTTGAATCAACTAAAATTGCCTCTGAAAATGTTGCTAGTGCTTCATCGTATCGCTCTTGCTTAAAAAAAAGCTGCCCAGAAATAGCCAGTCGTCTCACAACTTCAGACTTTCTTTCGAAGATATTTGACTGAGCGGACGATACGACAAAACTTGTAAGAAAAATCAAAAGCACTTGTAAAAAAACTATTGACTTCATCATTAACTTAAACCTCAACAACCGTCGGAATAATAACTGGTTTTGCACCAATTTCGCGTTGGATAAATTGCTTTAATTGAATGCGTAAATTTTCTTTAAACCAGTTTTTATCAGTAACTTCTTCAAACGACATTTGCTCGACAGCTTTGCGGATCATATCGCGTGCGTTTTTCAAATCTTGACCCAAACTGTCTAAACCAGCAACGCCTTGTGTAGTAATCGAAGGTTCTGAAACTAACTCTCGTGAGCGTTTATTTATTGCAACTACTAGGTTTACAGTTCCACTATTAGCAAGTTTTTTGCGTTCACGAATAATGTCAAAATCAACTTGATCCGAAATTTCATCATCAATAAATGTTTTATGAATCTCGTTTTTGGCGGTAATTCTCGCAGTGTTTTCGGTTAATTCCAAAACATTGCCATTTTCAATTAAAATAACGTTGTCATCATTATAACCGCAATGATTTTTCACATACTCACCGTGTCGAAAAAGCATCCGATATTCGCCATGAATCGGCACAACAAACTTCGGTTTCGCAGTTTCCGTCATAATTTTTATATCTTCTTGCGAAGCGTGACCGGAAACGTGAATCAGGCGACGTTTTTCTTCAATGATGTTCGCTCCGCGTTTGTAAAGCCCACCAATCAAACGACTTATTCCTTTTTCATTTCCCGGAATAATTCTCGCGGAAAGTATTACCGTGTCGCCTTTTTCAACAGCCAAACCTTTGTAAGCTGAGGTTGCGAGTTGCCACAAAACAGCACGACTTTCTGCTTGTGAACCGGTAACGAGATAGACCAAATCTTCGCCACGAGTTTGTCTCGCTTCGCCAAGGCTGATCATGCAACCGTGCGGAACTTTCACTAATCCCATATCAACGGCGAGTTCGAGATTTTTGAGCATTGAACGCCCGAGCGGACAAACTTTGCGTCCGAATGAATGTGCGACATCAAAAACAATTTGCAGACGATGAATGGAAGAAGCGAAGGTTGAAACAATAATCCGACCTTCTGTTTGGGCGAAAATTTCTTCAAATGCAGGAATTACAGCTTGCTCAGATGGCGTTCTTCCGGCAACTGTCGCATTTGTCGAGTCAGATAAAAGTGCAAGCACGCCTTTGTCGCCATATTTCGCTAAAGTCTTGAGATCATATGGTTTACCAATTACCGGCGTGTCGTCAATTTTGTAATCGCCAGTATGAATAATTGTCCCAACCGGCGTTTCAATCGCGAGCGAAAAACAATCAACAAGCGAGTGCGAGGCGTGAATAAATTCGATTTTGAAATCGCCAACTTCGATAATTTGATTCGGCTCAACGCGATGAATCATAATATCGCCCATCAATTCGTGTTCAACCAGACGCTTTTCAGCAAGACCAATCGTAAACCGCGAAGCATAAACCGGCACGTTAAATTTTTTGAGAAAATAAGGCAAAGCACCGATGTGATCTTCGTGTCCGTGCGTGAGAATTAAAGCAGAAATTTCATCTTTATATTCGTTGAGATAATCAAAATCCGGAATCGAAATATCGACACCGTAAGGCGTTTCTTCAGGAAATCCCATGCCCACATCAACAACAATCATCTCGCCGCCGAAGCGGATTCCCATACAATTCATACCAAACTCGCCAATTCCGCCGAGAGGTATTATTTCAAGTTTTGACACAATTTTATTTCATCCTTTTTTCCATTTCATTTAGTATTTTCAGCTATTCCGATTGTAACACAACTTCTTTTAGAATGAATCTTGACTTTTTAATCAAGTTTTGTAATGATGTAAATAGCAATTCGTTCCAAGGGGAGTAGATAGCCGGAAACGGTTTGATGAATCGTCAATACGAGTGGTGAATGCCATTCCGGTTTATTAAAAAATTATCAAGACCTTGTGCTGAACTTTTAATACAGTTCAGCTCAAGGTCTTTTCTTTTTGTTATTGCAGGAGGAGTACACATGTTAAAAAGCATTTTGAAAAAACTATTTTATGGATTTATCGCTAAAAGATTTGGTTTTGATAAACAAAAGCAATATTACAAACCAAAGAAGAAGAAAGGTTTAAGTTACAAGTTTAAGAAGTTTTTTGATTAAAAGGTATTTATTTTATGGAGACAATTTTATTTCCCTTCGCGGAATATTGGTGGTTTTATTTAGGTTTCACCGCATTTATCTTGTTAATGCTAGCCCTTGATTTAGGGGTTTTTCATCGCAAAGTTCACGAGGTTTCGATTAAAGAAGCAACTATCTGGACAATTGTCTGGATAAGTTTGGCATTGATTTTTAATGCAATTTTCTATTACTACACGATTGATAAATTTGGTCCGGACACAGGCACCCGATTATCACTTGAGTTTTTAACCGGATACATCGTTGAGAAATCTCTTTCGGTTGACAATATTTTTGTCTTCGTAATGGTATTTTCTTATTTTGCGATTCCGCCGATTTATCAGCATCGTGTTTTATTTTACGGTATCATCGGAGCTTTGATTTTCAGAGCGATATTTATCGCCGCTGGTTCTTGGTTAATGCAATTCCACTGGATCATATATATCTTTGGAGGATTTTTGATCATTACAGGTATCAAAATGATGCTTGTTCCGGAAAAAGCTTTAGATCCTGAGAAAAACTTTTTGATAAGACTATTTAAGAAGTTTATCCCCGTAACACCACAGTTACATGGGCAAAAATTCTTTATTAGAGAAAACGGCAGATTTTTTGCGACTCCGCTGTTCATTGCACTATTGTTTCTCGAGCTAACAGATGTGATTTTTGCAGTTGATAGTGTGCCGGCAATTTTTGCCCTGACCAAAGAGCCGATGATTGTTTTCACGTCTAATATTTTTGCGATCTTAGGCTTACGGGCGATGTATTTCATGTTGGCTGGTGCGGTTGATAAGTTTCATTTGCTCAAATATGGTCTGTCGGTTGTTCTAATATTTGTTGGTCTGAAAATGGTATGGCTTAATGATGCGTTCGGTGGAAAATTCCCGATCGTTTGGTCGCTTGGTATTATTTTAGGCACGATTTTAGTTTCAGT
Source organism: Acidobacteriota bacterium (assembly GCA_031415455.1). Taxonomy (GTDB): domain Bacteria; phylum Acidobacteriota; class Blastocatellia; order Pyrinomonadales; family Pyrinomonadaceae; genus JANNVK01. The sequence continues at coordinate 32,364 of JANORS010000015.1, forward strand.
TATTGCTTCTTTAGCTTTTCCAAAAGCAGCAAAAACAGAAATAACAAAAGGCTAGTTGAGGAAAATTCACTATGAAAAAAAGAACAAAATTATTTACTAATGTAGAAAGCCCAGATGAGTTAACATCCGAAGAAATTTCGCTATTGTATTTAACTCCTTTAATTCAAACAGCTTGGGTTTGCGGTGGGGTTTCTCCAAGAGAAAAGCGGGTAATTTATGAAGCTGCTCGCGAAGAATTAATTGATGAAAGACATCATTTTAACGACATTATTGATGAATGGTTGCAGTATCAGCCAAGTCAGAACTTTTTTGAGGAATGTTTAGTTTTGATAAATAATTTCTTGGAAAAAATGACAGTTAAAGAGCGAGATAAAATTAAAGAGAAAGTTTTAAAGCGATGTAATGAAGTAGCTGCATCAGCAGGTGGCAAATCATTGATGGACATAAATCATCACATTAGCCCAGAAGAAACACATTTGCTAAACAGGTTAAGAGAAATTTTGCATTAAAAAAATTTAAAAGAAAGAAACAAGAGATGATTGAAATGAGAAATATCATTTATCTTCAATTCATTCTGATTCAATAGGACATTTTACAAACAAAAAAGTATAATTAACTTTTGATTTTGAAATAATGCAGTTTAACAAACTGCATTATTTATTTTTTTTAAAAGCTATATTTATTTTACAATTTTAGGATAACAAATTCACTTATGACACTTTTTCCATTTGCCGAATACTGGTGGTTTTACATCATTTTTCTAGGATTCATCGGCACAATACTTGCACTCGACCTAGGCATTTTCCACAAAGAAGAACATACCGTTTCTTTCAAAGAAGCATCAACATGGAGCGTCATCTATGTGATTTTAGCTTTGGCTTTTAATTTTGGATTTTACCAATATTCGCTAACAAAATTTGACGATGCTACTTCGTGGAATCTCGCGATGGAGTTCCTGACCGGATTCGTAATCGAATATTCGCTATCGATTGATAACATTTTTATCTTCGTTTTGGTCTTCTCATATTTTGCAATTCCCGGTAAATATCAACATCGCGTTTTGTTTTATGGAATTCTCGGAGCTCTAATTTTTCGTGCAATCTTCATCACACTTGGCTCGGTATTGATGCAATTTCATTGGGTGATTTACCTTTTTGGTGCATTCTTAATCATTACTGGAATCAAAATGGTGTTTAGTTCCGAAAAAGAAATCGAACCTGAAAAAAACCTTTTAGTCCGAATTTTAAAGAAATTTATTCCGGTTTCAAGCAAAATGGATGGAAAAAACTTCTTCACGAAAATCGACGGAGTTCGCCACGCAACGCCGCTTTTCGTTGCACTTTTATTCCTCGAAGCTACAGATATTATCTTCGCGGTTGATAGTGTTCCTGCGATTTTTGCAATAACGAAAGAACCTTTAATCGTCTTTACGTCAAATATTTTCGCGATTTTAGGATTGCGTTCGATGTATTTTATGCTCGCAGGTGCGGTCGATAAATTCCATTTATTGAAATATGGACTTGCTGTAGTGTTGACTTTTGTTGGGCTGAAAATGGTTTGGTTAAATGATGCTTTCGGCGGAAAATTCCCTATTTCATATAGCCTAGGATTTATTTTAGGCGTGATTGGAATTTCCGTAATTGCTTCATTATTGTTTCCTAAAGCACCTGAAAGCGACAGCACAAAGCCTAGCTCGTGAGAGCTAGGAACGAATATCACAGACAAATGAAGCCCATGAAAATGGGCGACAGATGAGAACATGAATTGGAGCTATCGCAATCTACGATAGCTCCAATTTATTGTTTATACTTGTACCTAGCATTTCGCAAAGCAATACACTAGGCTTTTATGCTGTCGCCAATTACATCGGCTAAATCAGTATGCATTAAAGTTCTCCCAAAACCTTTGTCAGCTTAATCCATTCATCAAGCGTCAAAGTTTCCGCACGTCTATTTGGTTCAATTTGGCAATCTAGCAAAATTTGACTAGCATTCTCGTATTTTTGTTTGAGATTATTGAGAATTGTTTTACGTTTCTGGGCAAAAGACATAATCAGAAGCTGACGCAGAAGCTCTTCATTTTCAACAGGTTGCGTTTCTTTGACAGTCAAACGAGCGACCGAACTCCAAACCTTTGGTATCGGTCGAAATGCACTTCCCGGAACGTCAAAAAGTTTTTCTGTCTCAAAATGTCTTTCAACTAAAATTGTTAGAAATCCGCGTTCTGAATCGCCTGGTTTTGCGGCAATTCGTTCGACAACTTCGCGTTGTAACATCAAAATCAAACTCGAAAAACACGCCTTTTGTTCGGCTAAACGAGTTAAAATCGCGGTCGATATGTTGTAAGGCAAATTTGCCACGAGTTTTACTTTTTCGCTTGTTATTTTTGTGAAATCAACTTCCAAAGCATCGGCTTCAATAATTTCAAAGTTTGAAAAACTAGCAAACTCCGCACGCAAATTTGGTACAAAAACGCGGTCAAGTTCAATCGCAATTACATTTGCACCACTTTCGATAAGTTTTCGCGTAATTGCTCCGCGTCCCGGACCAATTTCCAGAATTGTTTCGCCAATTTGTGGATCAACTGCGGCAACAATCTTTTCAATCACATTTTGGTCAACCAAAAAATTCTGTCCAAGTGATTTTTTTGCAAAAACACTTTTCGGTTGAGAATCTTTTTGCTTTTGATTGTTTATTTTCAGTTTTAAACGCTGTGCATTAGATTTCATATTGGATAACCTGTAACACCAAAATCATCGCCAAACTGTTGTATTTCAACGTTTTGCAGCTTCAATGCTTCTGCCATGTCGCTTGCTCCTTTTCCACCAATCGCATTCGGTGCATTTCCGCCGATTAAGATTGGAGCAATAAAAAACGAAACTTTATCGATCAGTTTTGCATCAACAAACGCACCGCCAACCGCTGTTCCGCCTTCGACCAAAACGCTTTGAATCTCGCGAATTCTTAATTGCTCTAAAACTTCAGGCAAATTCCTCGCGTCAATGGAAACAATTTCAACGCCTTTTCTCGCTAATTTTTCAATCTTTTCTAGGTCATTTGAATTCGAAAAAACAATCGTCGGCGTTTCATTTGCGGTTTCGGCTAAAATGGAATCGACCGGAATCTGCAAACGATTATCGAGAATTACCCGAACGAGTTTTCGTCTTCGTTTTTTGCCGCTGCGATCAGTCAAACTCGGATTATCGACCTTTGCCGTATTTCCACCAACTAGAATCGCATCATATTCGTGTCGCATTTCTTGAACTTTTTTCGCAGATTCTTTGCCCGAAAGAGTTGTGGAAACGCTCTCGTTAATCGAAATTCGCCCATCAATCGACATCGCCATTTTGAGATGAACAAATGGACGCTTTTTCTGATGCCAACAGATAAATTTCTCATTTAGTTTCGCCGCTTCATGGCTCAAAATATCGGTTACAACTTCAACACCATTTTCACGTAAACGCTTGAAACCCAACCCGGAAACAAGCGGATTCGGGTCTTCCAAAGAACAGACAACTCGTTTGATTCCAGCATTTATGAGTGCAACAGAACACGGAGGAGTTTTACCTTGATGATCGTGAGGCTCAAGCGAAACATACGCCGTTCCGCTACGCGAACGCAAACCAGCTTGTGCAAGTGCAATCGCTTCGGCGTGAATCACATCATCGAAAATGTAAGTTCCTTCACCGACAATTTCGCCATTTTCCGCGACAATTACACAACCAACCAACGGATTTGGCGAAACTTGTCCAACACCAAGTGCCGCTAGTTCAAACGCTCGTTGTGTCATTTCAATATCAAATTGTATGTTTTTTTCGTTCAATTTAATTAAACAACCCATTCACATAGCTTTCCGCATCGAAAACCATCAAATCATCGACTTGTTCACCGATTCCGATAAATCTTATCGGGAGATTCAATTCTTTCGCGATGGCGACTGCGATTCCGCCTTTTGCGGTGCCGTCTAGCTTGGTTAAAACGATTCCGGTCACATTCGCAGTTTTCATGAATTGGCGGGCTTGTTCAAGTCCGTTTTGTCCGGTCACGGCATCGATCACGAGTAGCGTTTCGTGCGGTGCATCTTGAACTTCTCTGCCGGCAATTCGTTTCATTTTCTCGAGTTCAGCCATCAAGTTCGCCTTGTTGTGCAGTCTTCCAGCGGTATCAACTATCAATACATCCGAATTTCTCGCTTTCGCAGATTGCAAAGCATCAAACAAAACCGCTGCCGGATCAGTGCCTTGTTTTTGTTGAATCAAAGGAACGCCAGCACGAGTTGCCCAAATTTGAAGTTGCTCAGAAGCAGCGGCACGGAAGGTGTCAGCCGCACAAATCAAAACCTCATTTCCTTCATTTTTGATTCGCTGGGCGATTTTGCCGATTGTTGTGGTTTTGCCAACGCCATTAACGCCAACAACCATCAAAACATACGGGCGAATTATCAGTGCAAATTGTGTTTCTGACGCGATTCCACTTCGTTCTGAAGACTTGAGAATGTCGAGAAGTTCGCGTTTCATTGCCGCTTTTAGAGCGTCAAGATCGTTTATTTCTTGTCGCGAAACTCCTTTGCGAATCGCCTCGAGAATTTGCAAAGTTGTCGAAACACCAATATCAGTAGAAATCAACATTTCTTCGAGTTCATCGAGAAAAGATTCGTCGATTTGTTTTCTGCCTTGAAAAATTGTGTCGAGTTTGTTGTTGATCGAATCGCGAGTTTTGGCAATTGCCTTGTTAAACCTCACGCCAAACTCTTTTTCAACCGCAATTTCTTGAGCTTTTAGTTCTTCAATCGAGCGGTCTAAACCAAGAACCGAACTCGAATGAGTTTGCTCATTTTTATTTCTTTTCCAAAAAAATGCCATAAATAAAAAACCTACTTTTTATAACTCCAAAACGTGAAATTATAAACGAGTAGGTCTTAAATTGACAGTTTGATTTATGCAACTTTTGCAAATTCAACCGTTTCAGATTTTCCAGCAACAGATTTGAGCCGCACAACGCCAATCCCAATTTGTCCATCGGCACAGGCTTCTTCTAAAGCTTTCACAACTTTCGGGCAGTATCTTGTCCCGACAAATCCGGCAATTTTGCCTAAAGCAACGTCTAATTCCATTCCTTTTTGATAAGGTCTGTCGGTTGTCATTGCGTCAAAAGTGTCAGCAACTGAGACGATTTTTGCTTGAAGTGGAATTTCGTGTTCAGTCAAACCTTGCGGATAGCCTTCGCCGTTTATCATTTCGTGATGCATATACATTCCGGGCAGAAAGTCTTTCATTGCAGGTATTTGCGACATAATTTTATAACCGCGTTTTGGATGAGTTTTCATTATTTCAAATTCTTCCGCGGTTAATGCTGAAGGTTTTTTCAAGATATTATCGTCAATCGCAATTTTGCCAACATCATGAAGCAACGCCGAAATTCGCAATTTTTCGAGTTCATCTTCGGGCATATTCATCCGCTGTCCAATTGCGAGTGAAATTCGCGAAACTCGCTCGGAATGTCCGCGTGTGTATCTATCTTTTCCGTCAATTGCCGCCGCCAAGGCTTTAACTGTGCCAACAAAAAGTTCACGATTTTCCGTTGCGGCAAAGGCTAATTGGCTGATGTTTTCTTCCAAACTTGACGTCATCGAATTAAATGTCGAACCAAGTGTGTCAATTTCATCAATTCTTTTTGGCAAAATTCGCGTCGTTAAATCGCCAAGAGCAATTGTTTTTGCTGCCGAAACGAGTTCGAGAATTGGTTTGGTCAATTGGCGAGCAAAAATACTTCCAATAATTAGCGTAAGCAATGCAAAAATTAGACTAATAATCCAAGTTTGTGTTTTCATTTCGCCAACTGATGCTAGTGCTTTATCTTCACGTTGCATTGCAATCACGCCTAAAACGAGTTGATTTTTAATATTTGAAGTTGAATATGCACCAATCATTCTGTTTTCTTCACCGTTTCTCGAGTATAAAAACGGCACAAGTGCGGATTGAATTTGTCTTCGCGATTCTTGCCATTCTTCAACAATTTTCACTTCGTTCATAACAAATTGTTGCGTGACATATTGCTGGTTTGGGTGAAAAACAATGCGAGATTGCTCGTCAACAACAAAAAGAATCGGTAAACCAGCGTCCCAAAGTTGTCGTTCGCTCATTCCATTCATCTCAGAAATAATGCGTGAAATTTCGTCAAGCGAAATAATTGCAACAACAGCGGCAACTATGTGATTATCAAGCATTACAGGCGACGCAACCGCAAAAACCGTTTGATTGCTGGAGCTTACATGAGTTGGTTTGCCGATTTTCAGCCGTTTATCATCTAATTTTGCGAGAATTGTAGCAGAAAGTTCATCGATTTCCGGATTTAGAATTTTATCGTTTTTGTAAACGGATAATGGTTCGCCACTAATCGGTTTCACCGAAAATGATAGCAAATTTGGATTTTCTTCAAGTATTTCTTTCAATTGCTGGTGGGTTTGTGGCGATGAAAGCAAGTTGTTGTCAGTCGTGAGTTCTAATGCTTTGGTGTAATTTCCGACAATATCGCAATATCTTTGCCCAAACATTTCAATCTGTCGAGCTTTATCTTGCACTAATTGTGTCTGATATCGACCTTCTGCCGCACGCAATTCTTTCGCACTTCTTTCTGAAAGCAGCCAACTCGTCATTAACAACGGAACGAGCCCAACTAACAAAAGTATTGCGAAAACAACAAAAACTAAACTGATTTTTTTTAATTTAAGAGGCATTTCAGAAATTGACTTAAAGTTCTCGTCAGTTTTAGTTTAATTTATCCGGAACAAATGGTCAACATTTATAAACGTTACATTTAAACGTTAAACATAGCATTCGTTAAGAAAAATTAATTAGTTGGTGTAATATCTTTTTGAATGGAAAACTTAATTTCACTTTTAAATGATAAAAACTCAACTCAAAAAGTTGGTGAAATTGGTGAAACATTTGCTGCTAACTATCTTTCAAAAAGAGGTTTACGCATAATTTGTGCAAATTTTAAGGTGCCGATTGGGAGAAATAGCAAAGACGTTTCTGTTTCAGGTGAAATTGATTTAATTGCAATTGACAGTGAAACTCTGGTTTTTATTGAGGTTAAAACCCGAACTTCAGATTCATTTGCAACTCCGGAAACTGCCGTAAATCTTCGCAAACAACGACAAATTATCAGAACTGCAAAACGCTATCGCCAAATTTTTCACACAAAAGAGATTGCAATTAGATACGATGTTATTTCAATAGTTTTGAACGAAAAAAAAGCCCCAAAAATTGAACATTTAAAAGGCTTTTTTACTGAAGAAAAATTTAAGAAAACTTATTGGCAAACTGACGATTATTTAGATTAAATTTCGTTTAAAAAACTTTCACCGGCAACTAATTTACGACCAAAATTCTCTGCTATTGTTTGCCCAATATCTGCTAAACTTCCGCGTGTTCCTAGGTTTACGCTTTGTTTGGCATTTTTCCCAAAAGCAATTAAAGGAACATATTCGCGTGTGTGATCTGAACCTTCTTTAGTCGGATCATTGCCGTGATCGGCAGTTAAAATAAGTAAATCATCATCGTTTAATGCATCAATAATTTCCGGCAACCGATTATCAAAATGTTCGAGTGCTTTGGCGTAACCTTCCGTGTCTCGGCGATGTCCGTAAAGCATATCAAAATCGACCAAATTGGAAAAAATCAAACCATTTGTATTATCTGCAAGTGCTTTGATTGTCACATTTATAACTTGGTCGTTGTTTTTTGCCGACAAATCTTGCGTCACGCCCATCGAATCATAAATTGACGCAATTTTACCGATACAAACAACATCTAAATTGTTTTCTGCAAGCTCAACCAGAAGATTTTCACGTGGCGGAGGAACAGCGTAATCATGTCGATTTTCGGTTCGTTTGAAGGTTTCGGCACTTTCGCCAACAAAAGGGCGAGCAATAACGCGACCAACTCTGTCTTCACCATCGAGTATTTTTCTTGCAATTTCGCAGATGGCGTAAAGCCTTTCAACTGAGATAACTTCTTCGTGTGCAGCAATTTGGAAAACAGAATCTGCCGAAGTATAAATAATTGGCTTTCCGGTTTTAACGTGTTCTTCACCAAATTGTTTAATAATTTCTGTTCCACTAGCCGGAATGTTCGCCAAAATTCCGGGAACGTTTGCTTCCGCACAAAATCTATCTATTATTCGCGGCGGAAATCCATCTGGAAACGTTGGAAATGCTTTGGTCAAAATTATTCCTGCCATTTCCCAATGTCCAGTGGTTGTGTCTTTTCCATTTGAGAAAAGTGTGCATTTTCCGTAATTTCCAGTTGGACTTTCAATTGCAGGTAAATCATTTAAAGGCTTGATGTTAGCAAGTCCAATTTTTTGCAAATTTGGCAAATTTACCTTTCGGGAGGCGAGAATATGACCGAGCGTATCGCTTCCTGCATCGCCCCAATTTGCCGCATCAGGCATTTCGCCGATTCCAGCAGAATCTAAAACCATCAAACAAATCCGTTTAAATTTACTCATATAAAAATTCTAAAGTTCAAAGTTAAAAATTACAACCACAAGTGAGATTTTGCTTTAATTTTTTGGAGCGATATAACCATCTCTTGCACGAATTTGGGTTCCGGCGGAAACATTTTTGAGTTCTACTTTAATTTTTCTGTAACTTCCGTCGCGTTTTTCATTTGACGAATAATAACCGAGACTATACTTTATTCCAATCTCTTGTGCGACTTTTAGAAACGCCGCTTTTGCTTCGCTTAAATCACTGACAGGAAACACTTTACCACCAGATTTTCCGGCTAAATCATTCATTTCGTAATTTGAAAGTTCGTATAGTTTTTTGCTAATTGCGAGTCTTTCAAACGATCCTAAATCGCAAAAATCAAACACTTTTTCGGCTCTTTCGGCATTCACTTTTGGGTAAAATTTTCGATAATAACGTTTTATTTGTGATTTTGAAAAACGCATCACATCACTACTTTCGCAATCGCCAAGCAAGTTTTCTTCAAAAAACTCACGAGTATCAACTTGGACAAAATAACTAACAATTCCGGCTTTTAAAAGTTTGTCGCGAACTTCGTCAAACTCAATATTACTGACAGAATCAACGCCGTCAGTTAAAGCGACCAAAGCTCGTCTGCCACGAAATTCGTCTTTCGCAGGCTGATTAAAAATATTATCAAGCATTTGCGAAAGTCCGTCGTAGTATGGCGTTCCAAAACTTGTCTGAACATTATTTAAAGCATTTTTTAGAAGTTTTCGGTCTTCAGTAAGCGGCGTTAAAATTTCAGAAACCGGAACTTTTTTGTTACCGGAAATTTTCATATCAAACGAAATTATAGAAACGCGATCACCGACACGAAGCGAGTTGATAAAACCTTCAGCGGCTTGCTTGATAAGCCCAAGTTCATTGCGTGTCGAACCGGAAGTGTCAAGCAAAAGCGTAACTTCAAATGGTGCAGAAGTTGAGCCAAAACTTTGAATTTCCTGAATTTTCCCGTCTTCTAATACTGAAAAATTATTTTGCTTAAGATTTGTAATTGCTCTGCCAAATTTATCGGTTACAACAAACGGAACATCAACGAGTTGAGTCTCAACTCGCAATATTTCATCATCATCAACTTTGGTTTGAGCAAAAGTTACGAGCGACAACAAAATAATTGTCAGAAACACCAATTTTATCCTCATTGTTTACCTCTCAAGTTTTTAGATTTCTAATCTTATCAAATATTTACAAAAACTTTTGCACTCGCTTGACAATCTTACCGTATTTTTCGTAAGATTTTCGTTCGCTTCAAGGAATTGAAACGTGTTTTTTGAATTAGTTGGGCACTTACGTCAATTGGTAGACAGCTTCCCTTACAAGGAAGAAGTTAGGGGTTCGAGTCCCTTAGTGCCCATTCCGATTTGAGAATTTGGATTTTAGATTTTGGATTGATTCTTACAATTTGAAATTTGGAATTCGAAACTTGAAATCGAAATGCGGAGTCGTAGTTCAGTTGGTTAGAACGCCAGCCTGTCACGTTGGAGGTCGCGGGTTCGAGTCCCGTCGGCTCCGCCATTATTATATAAAAAAGCCACTAAGTTTATTTGATAAACTTAGTGGCTTTTTTTGCAGAAATTGTAAAATTAACCTTTTCTCAATTCGGTAAGCACTTGTTTGGCGACAGCTTTCAAAGTGTCAAAAACACCAATTCCTTTAGAAGCAACAGCTTCGTAAACTGATTCGCCTTTTTTTTGTAATTCTCCGGTTAATTCTTCAACCGAAATCACATTGGGTAAATCGCGTTTGTTGAGCTGCAAAACGTAGGGAATTTGATTGAGTTCATAGCCTTGCGAAACGAGATTTTCTTCTAGGTTATAAAGCGATTCGATGTTTGCATCCATTCGTTCTTCTTGAGAATCGGCAACAAAAACAATGCCGTCAACACCTTTCAAAATCAATTTACGCGAGGCGTCATAATAAACTTGTCCCGGAACTGTGTATAAATGAAAACGAGTTTTAAACCCGCGAACTGTTCCGAGTTCTAGCGGCATAAAGTCGAAAAATAGTGTTCGGTCGGTTTCGGTCGCAAGACTGATGAGCTTGCCTTTCGCTTGCGGGGCAGTTGAATCGTAAATATATTGCAAATTGGTCGTTTTACCACACAAACCAGGACCGTAATAAACGATTTTGCAATTAATTTCACGTGAAGCGTAGTTAATAAAAGTCATAGAAATAAAAAATTTTAAGCGAAAAGACTATCAATGTCTTCGTCAGTTATTTCAGCAAAGAAAGAATTTTGTTCGGTTCGATGCCTTTCGGAATCTAGCTGGATTTCATCTAAAATAGAAGCCACATCATAACTTGCCCGTTTGGTTCGAAGTTTTACTAACCCAAGAGTTGAGCGGTCATCATAAATAACAACTAGAAGACTTCGTCCAATAACACACATATACAAACTATCACGTTCGCCCTCGTGCGAAACAGTTGGGAAAGTTTTTTCACCAATTAAACGAGCCATACTGCTCGTAGCTGCAACATTTCCAGCGGCGAGAGACGAAAAACTTGTTGTATCCATATCACCGATGTCACCGTGAAATGCAATAGGCTGACCATCGCGGTCAACAAGACAAACCACTCGTGCGGCAGATTCGACACAAAGCCGCTCAAGGACAAACTTTATCCTGAGAAATTGTTTTTCGTGAATTACTGTGGGCGTTTCTGCCATGACAACTTATTTATATTTTGAATTGTGCTAAATTAAGGAATAAAGAGCTTTAGGTTATCGAATCTATAAAATAAAATACTAAATTCGGCGGGTTGCACTTCAACACCCATATTTAACTTATCATAGTTTTTGATTTTGCTTCAAGTGTTTTTTTTGTTTATCAAAATTCAACAATATAAGTATTTTAAGTGAGTTGTATTAGTAATTTATATTGATTCATAATGCGATTAATGCTAATCTTTCAACGAGTTACCTCCGCTCAAAAAAAAATCGAGTTTATAAACACATCGTATTTAATGAAAAATCACATTTTTTCTCAAGAATCAAAAGGGTTGAGCGTAGTTTCGATTGGCGGTGGCACCGGACTTTCGACACTACTTTCCGGCTTAAAAAAATACGTTGATGCAGGCAAAAGTGAACCAATTTGGATAAAAAAACTCTCCGGAATTGTTGCTGTTTCAGACGATGGCGGAAGTTCCGGAAGATTGCGTGATGAACTCAAAATGCTTGCACCGGGCGATATTCGAAGCTGTATGGTCGCTTTATCAGAAGATTCTCATCTGCTATCTCAATTGTTTCAGCACAGATTTGACGGTGATGGCGAACTCGCAGGACACAGTTTTGGTAATCTATTTCTTGCAGCTTTAACACAAATTACCGGTGATTTTGCAGAAGCTGTCAAACTTTCGTCCGAAATTTTAGCCAGTAAAGGACATATTTATCCGGCAACAAACGCAAACGTCCAATTGGTTGCGGAATTAGAAGACGGCACTCAAATTCTCGGTGAAACAAATTTATCGAAATTTGGCACTGCAATAAAAAATATTAAACTTTTGCCTGAAACCTGTCATCCACTGCCGGAAGCACTGGAAGCAATCGAAACAGCTGATATTTTAACGATCGGTCCAGGCTCACTTTTTACTTCTTTACTTCCACCGTTGCTTGTCAAAGGCGTAGCAAAAAAAATTGCAGATTCAACTTCGACGAAAATTTTTGTTTGTAATTTAATGACTCAACCAGGCGAAACCGATGGATTTAATGCCAAGAAGCACCTCGAAATAGTTAAACAATACGCTCCGGAAATACAATTTGATTATATCATTGTGAATAATTGTGCCGTAAAAAAAGAACAGGCTGCACGTTACGCGGTCGAAGGTGCTGACCAGATTGGTCTTCATGGCTCTATAAAACCTGAAACAATTGCCGGAGCAGAAATTGTTTATGGTAATCTGTTAGACGAAAGCGAGCAGGTTCGTCATCGTCCGGACAAACTCGCTGAAGTGATTTTATTGTGTGCAGATGCACAGAAAACATTGAAACAACTCGCAATTAGCAATTGAATATTGTCGCGATTTTGTATTTTATAATATGGAAATAATGAAACTTGATGTTTTGATTTTGGCTGCCGGACTCGGAACTCGGATGAAATCTGATTTAGCCAAAGTACTACACAAAATTGACGGTCGTCCGTTAATTAATCACGTTTGTCGAACTGCAACTGCTCTGGCTCCAAGAAAAATTTGTGTTGTTGTTGGTCACCAAGGAGAAGATGTTAAGTCATCTGTTTTAAATGAATTAGAAGAATCTACAACAGAATTTGCGTGGCAAAGCGAACAACTCGGAACCGGCGACGCTGTCAACTCTGCACGTCAATTCCTCGAAAATGAAAATTCAACATTGCTTGTTCTTTCGGGCGATGTTCCTTCAATAAAAGCCGAAACACTCGCAGCTTTAATTCAACAACATCACTCTTCTTCACCGAAAGGTGCAGCTTGCACAATTTTAACCGTAAAGCTAGATGATCCAACAGGTTACGGCAGAATTATCAGAGACGAACTAGGCAGTTTCGACAAAATTGTTGAACAAAAAGATGCAACTGATGATGAACGAAAAGTAAGAGAAATTAATTCCGGTATTTATTGTTTTAACACAAAACTTTTGTTTCAAACATTAACAAAAATAACGCCAAGCGTTGTGACAAATGAGTATTATCTGACAGATGTTCCGCAACTTCTCAAAGAAATGAACGAAAATGTTGCAATCTATCAGCATCACGATAAAAACGAAATTGAAGGTATCAATAACAGACTCCAACTTGCTGATATGGAACGAGTTATGCGTTTACGGACTATGAAAAAATTGATGCTCGATTCGGGCGTTACATTCATCAATCCAAAAGCAACTTACATTTCTGCCGACGCAAAAATCGGTCGCGACACAATAATTTTTCCAAATGTCACGATTGAAGGAAACTCTGAAATCGGCGAACGTTGCACGATTAGAAGTAATTCACGAATCAGTAATTCTAAGATTGGTAATTCGGTCGAGATTCTTGATAGCTCTGTTGTTACTGATTCGGAAATCGAAAATAATTGCACAGTTGGTCCTTTCGCACATCTTCGCGGACACGCCAAAATGGAAGAAAATGCAAAGGTCGGTAACTTCGTTGAGTTAAAGAAAACTGTTCTCGGTCGCGGCTCTAAAGCCAATCACTTGACATATTTAGGTGACGCAACAATCGGCGAAAAAACGAATATCGGTGCCGGAACGATCACTTGTAATTATGACGGCAAAAACAAACATGCGACGAAGATCGGGAATAATGTGAAGATTGGATCTGATACGATGTTAATTGCACCAATTGAAATTGGTGATGGTGCGGTAACCGGTGCTGGAAGCGTAGTGACTAAGAATGTCGCAGAAAACAAACTGGTTGTTGGTTCACCGGCGAGAGCGATAAAAACTGTTGCATAATTCCGTGTTCAAAGAATAAAAATATGAAAATTACTTATTACCTCTTAACTGTTGTTTTTGGATTATTAGGTATTCTTGGATTTTTAAGAGGTTCTGAACTGTTATTAAGTGGTTCTTTTAGACCAATACAGTTTCTCTTTGGTGTTTTCGGATTAGGTCTTGCATTCTTGTTTTTGGGGAAAGCTCGAACAAAATAAACTTCTCTATTTTTGATTAAAACTTATGTCTAGAATAGTCGGATATGTTGGAAATAGACAAACTTGAGATTGTGTTATTATTTGGTTGGAGGTTTTATGAGTATAACAGTTAGTATTTCGTCAAAAGCACAGAGTAAACTCGAAAAACGTGCTGCAGTTTTTGGACAAGATCTAAAGACTTTTGTCAGTAATTTATTAGAACGCGAAGCATCTCAATCTTTACTTGAAGTGGCAAAACCGATTCACTTGCAATCTGAAAGATTGCAAATTAGCGAATCTGAACTAGATAATCTAATCAACGAGACGTTATCTGAAGTTCGCTCCGAAAAGCCTTTAAAAAACCGATGATCGACGCGGTATTTGACACAAATATTTACCTCCAAGCAATTCTGAGTAATAAAGGTGCAGCTTTTGCTTGTTGGCAATTGGTGGAAAATAATGAAGTTCGTATTTTTGTCACAGATGCAATTTTAGATGAAATTAAAGATGTTTTAAATCGACCAAAATTGCGGAGAAATTATCCTGTTTTAACTGACGAAAAAGTCAACGAAATTATAAAATCAATTTATTCTTTAGCAGTTATTATTGACAAACCAGAAGATACTTACAAATTAGAACGCGATGAGAATGATGAAGTTTTTATCAATTTGGCTTTAACGGTGAAAGCAGATTTTCTAGTCAGTCGAGATAATGATCTGCTAGATTTGGCGAAAGATAAATATTTCTTAGAAACTTACCCGAAATTAAAAGTTGTTAATCCTGCCGAATTTTTGCAGATTTGCAGAACTAAATTAAACTAAAACTTATGTGTGGAATTGTTGGTTACGTTGGAAACAAACAAGTTGTGCCTGTCATTATTGAAGGCTTGCGGAAGCTAGAATATCGCGGATACGATTCGGCGGGAATAGCGGTTGTTGATGATTCGAAGAATCTTTCGCTTCGAAGGGCTGAAGGAAAACTTCGGAATCTCGAAGAAGTGATTCGCTTAAATCCGCTCGATGGAAATTACGGAATCGGACACACTCGTTGGGCAACTCACGGTCGTCCGACTGAAAATAATGCTCATCCGCATCGCGATCAATCAGGCAAAGTTGTCGTTGTTCATAATGGAATTATCGAGAACTATATGTCTCTCAAAGAACGACTTACGTCTCTCGGGAGCGAATTCAAAACTGAAACTGACACCGAAGTTGTTGCACATCTAGTTGGGTATTATCTCAACACTGAATCGCTTTCGCTCGAGCTTGCGGTTCGCAAAACTGTTCATGAATTACGCGGAATTTTCGCTCTGGCGATTATTTCTGTTGATGAACCTGACACGATTGTCGTTGTTCGCGAAGGTCCGCCAGTTGTAATCGGTCTCGGCGATGGCGAATTCTTCGTTGCTTCCGATATTCCGGCGATTTTGCAGCACACCCGCGATGTTTTTTATCTTGGCGAAAAAGAAATTGCGATTCTTACAAAAGATTCAGTTCGAGTAACGGATTTCGATGGAAATGTTGTCGAACCTAAGCAACAACGCATTACTTGGGATCCGATTATGGCGGAAAAAGGCGGATTCAAGCACTTTATGCTCAAGGAAATCTATGAGCAACCACGTGCAATTCGTGACACTGTAAAAGGCAGAATTTCGCTCGATACGGGAAAAGTTTATCTCGATCCGATGGATATTTCCGAAGATGAGTTTAAATCATTTACTTCGATCAAAATTGCGGCTTGCGGCACGAGTTGGCACGCCGCACTTGCCGGTAAATATATGATTGAGCAACTTGCAAGAATTTCTGTCGAGGTCGATTACGCTTCTGAATTCCGTTATCGAAATCCAGTTTTAGACGAAAACACATTGCTCATCGTCATCACCCAATCAGGTGAAACCGCAGACACAATCGCTGCGATGCGTGAAGCTAAACTTAGTAATTGCAAAGTGTTAGCGATTTGTAATGTGCAAGGTTCAATGATTACACGTGAAGCTGAAGGAACAATTTTAACTCACGCCGGACCAGAAATTGGAGTAGCTTCAACCAAAGCGTTTACCGCACAAATGATTGCAATTTATTTATTTGCAATGTATCTCGGTCAAGTTCGCGGAAAAATGGACGAGACTGAAGCCAAATATCACGCACAAGAACTAGCCGAACTACCGCTCAAAATCGAACATTTATTGAATGATGCTGACAGCATTGAGGAACTTTCAAAAGAGTTTTTCCGAGTGCAAGATTTCTTATATCTCGGACGCGGAATTAACTTCCCTGTTTCGCTCGAAGGTGCTCTTAAACTCAAGGAAATCAGTTACATACACGCCGAAGGTTATCCGGCTGGCGAAATGAAACACGGTCCAAATGCGTTGATTGACGAAAAGCTTCCGGTCGTTGTTATCAATACAAAAGAACGCGATAATGCCCTCAGTGAACTTCGATACGAGAAAACTCATTCGAATATTGTTGAAGTAAAATCTCGCGATGGAATTATCGTTTCGATTCTGACCGAAGGCGACACAATGTCGTCAAAAGTTTCAGATTACGTCATCGAAATTCCTGAAGCGTCAGATTTGCTATCACCGATTTTAGCAGTAATTCCGTTGCAATTATTGGCTTACCACATTGCAGTTCGTCGCGGCTGTGACGTTGACCAGCCGAGAAACTTGGCAAAATCTGTGACAGTTGAATAAGATTTAGTAGAATTCAAAACAAAAAATCCACGCTTAGAAACTTCTAGGCGTGGATTTTTATATGAACTTTAAACTAATTTAATTGTGAAACTTGACTCAGAAGTTGAATCAATTCCTCACGAGTAAATGCGATTTTTTCGTTGTGAGAATGTCCTTCGGTGTTACAAGAAATTACCGAATCTTCCAAATAACCACATGCTTGACAACGAGCTTCAGATGTCAGATAACCTGCTTTTTCTCTGATGTTTACGAGTTTTTCAATTGCATCAGCCGGCAAATTTGTCGGTCCACCCAATGCACGTGAAAGAATCGCGATTTTCGCAGTATGTTCGAGAGTTTCGAGACGATCGTAGGCTTGCCACAAATCAGTTCCATAAGCTACCGCTCCATGATTCGCCATCAGAAGTGCGTTGTGATGTTGAACGTATGGAATCATTGATTCAGTCAATTCAGCTGTTGAAGGCGTGCCGTAATCAGTTAGCGGAACGCAACCTAACGTGAGAATAACCTCCGACAAAATCGGTTCATCAATCGCAAGTCCGGCAACGGCAAATGCAGTTCCGTGCGGCGGATGAGCGTGGCAAACGGCACCAATATCAGAACGCATTTTGTAGATTAAAAGATGCATCGCGAGTTCACTTGAAGCCTTTCGATCATTAAGCGAATTTCCGTCCAAATCCGTAATCGCCAGCATATCTTCCGTCATTCGACCTTTGCAAGTCATTGTCGGCGTTGCTAATACACGATTTTCATCAAGACGAATACTAACATTGCCATCAGATGCGACAACATACGAACGATCGTAAAGAAGTTTTCCTACTTCGACGATTAATTTTCTAGCTGCTTGTTCTTCCATTTAATAAATTGTGAAACGGTATTCGATAACCTTGTTTACGGTTTGCGGGACTCCATTTAACTTTTTGGGTTCAAACTTGATGTCTCTTGCTGAAGAAATACACTGTTCAAGTAACCCATCCGGCAAACCAGAAACCGGGATTAAATCTCCAATTTTACCATTTGCTAAAAATGTTACTCGAAGACGCACGACACCTTGAATTTGATTTTGACGAGCAAGTGCAGTGTATGGCGGTTTTGGCAGCAAAGTGATTTTAAGCGGAACAAAGTTTTTCTGAAGGACTGGAATTTCAGGCTTTTCTTTATTTTTTGGACAATATAACGTACCAGGTCTGCAAGTGGAGTCTTCGGAGATGTTCGAGCCACCGCAGCTGCCGCTACCGCCTTCAAGTTTTGACGATACGTCCGGTATAACATTCTGGGTTACTTTGCGGTCGAAGGTAGATTCATGTAATCGGTATTCAAAACAATAACCACTGAAAAGCCCAAAAATTAGTGTCAAAGAAAATACTACTAAACCACTTCCACATGAATTTGAATTCACAAAAATCGTCCTCCAAAATAAAAAATCGCAAGAGTCATTATTACACGACTTTTGCGACTTTGCGAACTCATTTTTTTGTGATTTTGTTATCTGTTTCTTCGCGGCTCAATCGGCATTGGCGGTGGAACAGAATCTTCGAAAATGAATTCATCAGTTTGTTTGATTGTTTTATTTTTTAAACAGCGGTTTTCCTTTCTCAACTGATCATTATCTTTTTCCAACTCAGAAATAATTTGCCGATGATTTCTGTTTCGGTCGCCACGTTTGAAATTGAAACTTGGAACAATATTGACAAATATACTTGCGATTGCAAGACCTAAAACGAAGGTTACGATAAACGGGATTGCTCTTTTTAACATAAATAAATACCTCTATATTTAGTTCGCCGAAAAATTCAATTCGGTTTCACTATATTAACATTTTCCATAGTTGGTTTGGCAAGGAAAAACGCCAAACTTTCGAGAGAAATTGTTAAATCGACAGTTTTTAATTTCAATTCATCATTATGCCGCAATGGAGTTGGTGCAAAATTTAAAACTGCGGTAATTCCGGCACTTGCAATTTCGTCTAAAACACTCTGAGCGTGATTTGCCGGAACAGCAATAACCGCAACATCAATCTGTTGTTTCGAAACAACTTCCGTGATTAGTTTTAAATCGAAAACTGTTAAATTTCCAACTATTTGTCCAATTTTATCAACAGAAGAGTCGAACATCGCGACAACTTCAAAATTCGTTTGCGAAAAACCATAATAATTCGCGAGTGCAGTTCCTAATCTTCCGGCACCAATTATGCAAACGCGATGTTTACGATCTAAACCGAGAATTTTTGTAATGTGGTCTCGCAAAGATTCAACATAATAACCAACTCCACGAACGCCAAATTCACCAAAATAAGCCAAATCTTTGCGGATTTGAGCCGAGTTTAAATTAAACCGTTTCGCCAGTCCATCTGAAGAAGTTGTCTTAATATCAGCCGCCACAAGTTCGTGCAAACAGCGAAGATAAATGCTCAAGCGATTGGTCGTCAATTCTGATATTTTATCTACTTTCATCTTTCAAGTCTGAGTATAACGCGATTTTCATTATGTGAAAAATAGCACGTGAATTATTCCACAATGTAAAGATGCACTGAAATCGAAATTGGTTTGTTTCTTTAAAGCGAATAACTTACAATACGTTTCAAGTGTGAAACAATGATTGCTTATCTATCAGGAAAATTACTAGAAAAAGATGCGAACCTCGTTATTATTGACGTAAATGGAGTCGGCTATGAAGTTTCGATTCCGCTTTCGACCTTCTACGAACTTGGCGAAATTGGGACTGATGTTTCTTTGCGGATTCAAACGATCGTCCGCGAAGATGCTTTTCAACTTTTCGGATTTAAAACCGTTCGCGAAAAAGAATTGTTTTTACTGCTCGTTTCCGTTTCGGGAATCGGTCCGAAATCGGCGATTACCGCACTTTCGGGAATGTCGGCGGACGAGATTATATCTGCGATTCGTTCGAATAATTTAGTTCGTTTGAATACAATTCCCGGCGTTGGCAAAAAAACTGCCGAACGAATCGTTATCGAGTTACGCGATAAAATCACCAAACTTTCAGTAATAGCCGGCGAAGAAATGAAAGCCGAAGGAATTCCAATTAGTTCGGGCGATGCGATTATGGATGATGCGATTTCAGCTCTCACTAATCTCGGCTATCAGCGTGCAGCAGCGGAAAAAGCGTTAAATCAAGCGATGCAAGAAGGAACAGAGATGAGCGTTCAGAAACTATTGCGTAGAAGTTTACAACTTCTCGCCAAAGGTTGATGAACAATATGCACAAAATTCTATTCATTCTGTTGCTCGTTTTGGTTGGACAAACATTCGCTCAAACGTTTCCGAAATCTGCGGTAATTCTTGAACGTAAAAATTTTACGGTGAATCGTGAAGTGGTTTTATGGATGCCGAATCCGAATAAAAATCCGCGTTCTGCTGACGACGACATTTACACTTGTCCCGACCAAACTCGCGGACACTATTATTCGGGAATCGCCAAAGTTTCGCTGATTGATGTTAAAAGTAAAAAAATAATCAACACGATTGAGGTAATCGGCAACGGATTAACGAGTGAAGACAACACGCTCGATTTGCCGTATTTGATAAAACGCGGATATTACAATGTTGCAAAACTCGATAAAAACAAAGAAGGAAAACCGACTTTGTTGAACATAAGCGACTATAATAACGACGGCAAATCGCACGAATTCGCCCTTTTTGACGCGGTTGCGTGTATGGGTTTGGAAACAACCTTGATCGGCTACAGCGAAAAGCAGGATAAAGTAATTCAATATCAGACCGAATTGAAAATTGACGGAAAAACTTCAAACGATTTTTGGGTTGATTATTTTTTCGGGCAAAAAGTGAACAATCAAGGCGTTTGGAAATATGAAATTGACTATCGCGGACGTGGCGGTGCCTTCGAAAAATACGAAATTCTTTATGATAAAAACCGCGAAACATTTTACGGCGAGCGAACGAGTATTTTTGAAGACGACGAAGCAGCTAAAGAAAAACAACGTCCGCCTACCTGAATTAAAAAGAAAGAAAATCGGTAGTTTATCGATAAAAAAGATCACTTTAGGACGTAGTGGAAATATGAAAAATTTATTGTTTTTGACTTGTTTGATTTTTACGACTTTTTTTACTAATTCAAAAATTACCCTTGCTCAAGTTGCTCAAACTTCGGCTAAACTTGAGGCATCGGCTATTTATGAAAAAACCGTCTCTTCTGTTGTCAGCATTACTTGTGTTGACTCTAAAGGAAATGTTTCTGGCGGAAGTGGGGTAATTTTACGTTCAGACGGAATTATTGCGACTAATCATCATGTGATTTTTGATGCAGTTGCCGCTAAAGTTAGCTTAGCTAATGGCGATATTTATGATGATGTTGCAATACTCGACACAGATGAAAGAAAAGACATTGCCATAATTAAAATCAAAGCCGTAAGTTTGCCAGTTTTAGAATCTGCTAATTCGGACTTAGTAAAAATAGGCTCGGCAGTTTATACAATTGGTTCGCCCAAAGGTTTAACAGGTTCTCTATCATCTGGTTTAATTAGCGGATTACGTTCTGCAAATGAATTAAGTCCGGATTTAGTCGGATTTAGAGTAATTCAATTTACAGCACCAACCTCGCCCGGAAGTAGTGGTGGAGCTTTACTTGATGAAAATGGTAAATTGATTGGATTGGTTTTTGCTTCTAAAATTGGCGGGCAAAATCTAAACACAGCAATACCTGTAAACTACGTTATTCCTTTATCTTCTAATGCAAAAGCAGATGGGCAAAGTTTAAAGAAAATATCAACATTACCGACTCAAGAAGTGCCTAAACCCAAAAACACAAATGAACTCGAAGGGACATATACAGGTGTCTGGTCTAGCGAGAGATATGCAGTTTCTGGAACGATCGTCTTAACAATTTCAAAAACGGGTGAAAAGTACCAAGTTAAAGCCGTTTTTACAGGAAGCGAGTATTTCAACGAAGATGAGTTAATGACTACCTTTACAAAAATTGGTGATGATATTTGGAAAATGGATTATAAAGGAAAGAAAACCAAAATTACAGGTACTGGTTTATTCAAAGCTGGCAAATTTGTAGGTGATTATAAGTTCAGAAAATTTATTTGGGTTGATTTGGGAAAATGGGTTTTAGAAAAATAAGAACTGCGAGCTTTATGATTTTTCGCAGAAAGTTAGGATTATGATTTCACGAGAAACTACTTCGACATTAGCGATGATCTTCGAGAATCAGTTCACTGAATATGGGCATTATGGGGAAATTTCGTTGTCAGCAACCCTCTATGACTTTTTTTTCGACAGAAATTATGAAATATCAATTCTGAAGGAAATTGAAGGTCTCATAACGATAGAAGAACTGAAACGTTTTATTCAAGAAGTTCAAATCAGGATTGTTCCCGAAAGTGGGCAACGATTACTACAAAAAATG
The DNA here is from genome assembly GCA_031415455.1 of Acidobacteriota bacterium. Lineage (GTDB taxonomy): Bacteria > Acidobacteriota > Blastocatellia > Pyrinomonadales > Pyrinomonadaceae > JANNVK01. The sequence continues at coordinate 54,574 of JANORS010000015.1, forward strand.
GCAGAGGACATCATCAATCTCTACCGAGAAAATTCGCAATTCATAGATATTCCAAAAGAATACATCCAGCAGTTGTTACTTCAATTAGAGCTTGACGGATATGTCTATAAGAAAGGACAGCTTTTGCCAATTGAAAACTCTGTTATCAATCAACACACAGAGCAAACTTATCTTGAAATTTTGATTGATTCTCTTTCGATTTCAGATTCAAAACTTATTAAGCATCATTTGAATTTATCGGGAGAGCATTTTTCAAATGGCAAATGGGGCGATTGTATTTCAAACTCAAGAATGGCTCTTGAAGCAATTCTGCAACAAGTTGCAGATGCGATTCACGTTAAGAAAAATGGAACAAATCTTGCTCCAAATACATTCTCTACACCAAGATTAGTAAGAGATTACTTCAAAAACGAAAATATACTTGAAGATAAAGAAGTTGAAGTAATCCGAACTTGCTACGGACTTTTGAGTAACACAGGTTCACATCCAAATATGTCAGAAAAAGACCAAGCAAGATTGATGCGAAATTTAGCCTTATCTTTAAGTCATTACGCTTTAATTACATACGAAGGATTTTTGAAAAACAATCAATAATTTATGACCGAAAACCTAGAAAATTACGATAACCGCGATGGTTCGCAGCTTGATGAAGAAGCCCAAATCGAGCTTTCTCTGCGACCGAATCGCCTTGCCGAATACATCGGGCAACGCAAAGTAAAAGATAATTTGCGAATCTTTATGAAGGCGGCTTTGTCGCGTCGTGAAGCGTTAGACCACGTTTTGCTGACAGGTCCGCCGGGTGTGGGCAAAACTACGCTTTCGCTGATTATTTCCAACGAAATGGGTTCGGAATTGAAGACGACCGCAGGTCCGATTATCGAAAAAGCGGGCGATTTGGCGGCGATTCTCACCAATCTCAACGAAGGCGACGTGCTTTTTATTGATGAAATTCATCGGCTCAATCCGGCGATCGAGGAAATCTTGTATCCGGCGATGGAAGATTACAATCTCGATCTGATGATCGGGCAAGGCACAGCCGCACGTTCGATTAAGCTCGAATTGCCGAAATTTACGCTCGTTGGTGCAACAACTCGTCCGGGCTTGATAACAGCTCCGCTGCGTGGTCGTTTCGGGATAATTTTCCACTTAGATTTTTATAATGTTGATGATTTGCGGACGATTATCGAGCGTTCGGCGAATATTTTAAGCGTTGAAATTGATTCTAACGGAGCAGCCGAAATAGCCAAACGTTCGCGTGGAACTCCGCGTATCGCCAACCGCCTGCTTCGCCGTGTGCGAGATTTTGCCGAAGTAGATTACGACGGAAAAATCACTGGAGAAATCGCCAAAGATGCACTAAACCGAATGGAAGTGGATATTTACGGACTCGACGAAATAGACCGTAAACTGTTGTTGACCATTATCGAAAAATTCGAAGGCGGACCTGTCGGACTCGGGACGATTTCTGCTTCGATTCATGAAGAAAAAGACTCAATTGAAGAAATTATCGAGCCGTATTTGATTCAAACTGGTTTCCTAAATCGAACACCGCGTGGGAGAATGGTGACAAAGTTGGCGTATCAACATTTTGGTTTGGAAAGTTTGCTAAAAGCTAACAACGCTCCTACTCTTTTTGAATAATGAACTGGAAAAAACTCCTCGGCGAATTCAACGTAAAGCGAATGATTAGTTCATTGGTCATAATTCCAATTTTGCTGTATGTTGGTTTCGGAATTTACGCTTATTTCTTCGCCGACTCGGTAATTTTTCAACCGCAGCAGCAATTAGTTAAGGACGACAAATCTGTTTTCAAACTCACAACACCAAATGGAGAGAAAATTTCCGCAAAAATTTTCAAAAACGAATCCGCAACGTTCACAATACTTTACAGCCACGGAAATTCTGAAGAGATCAATGAACTTTCGCCATTTTTCCAGGAATTAAGCAAAGCAGGTTTCAACGTTTTGGCTTATGAATATCGCGGTTATGGATCAAGCGATGGCAAACCGAGCGAGAAAAATGTTTACGAAGATATTGAAACTGCCTATGATTATCTAGTAAATGATCAAAAAATCTCGCCCGAAAAGATCATGTTTCACGGACGTTCGCTTGGCGGTGCAATTTCTATTGATTTGGCTTCGCGGAAAAAATGTGGCGGTTTGATTGTCGAAAGTACGTTTGTTTCAGCATTTCCTATTGTAACGAAAGTACCGATTTATCCGTTTGATAAGTTTGATAGTATCAACAAAATTGATCGTGTAAATTGCCCAAAGTTGTTCATCCACGGAACTGCAGATACACTGATTCCGATTTGGCACGGCGAAAAACTATTTGCAAAAGCCAACGAGTCAAAATCGTTTTTCAAGGTTGAAAGTGCCGGACACAACGATCTTGTTTTGGTCGCTGGGAAGAGTTATTTCGAGGCAATTTTAAAATTTTCTGCTACAATCTCAAAATAAACATCTAATAATTATGCATAAAAGATTTTCCATATTACTTATTTTTCTTTTCTCGGTTTCGGCATTTGCACAAAATAAATTTGAAGGTGCAAATATCATTGTGGATGCACCTGAAACTCAGACTTCGTTTGCGTGTGCTATTCGTTATTCAACAGCTGCACCAAGCGTGACAATTACTGACATTGACAAAAAAACACCGATGAACGTTTCAGGTTGTGGTGGCTCGGCGGCAACAATTACTAAAACAAGTGCCTCAACAGCAACGATGCGTTTAAATTCAAACAACCAAAAATGGTGTTTTTCCGGCGAAGATAAACTTTACAAAATAAGTTTTAGTGGCGATCAATATACTCCGCAAGTTGTTTATGAATGGCTTTCAACGCCCGAAACTCCCGGAATTTACAACATCAAAGATTTTGGTGCTATCGGCGATGGTAAAACAGACGACACACTCGCAATTAGAAGTGCATTAGCTTTTATTGCAACGCGAAATGGTGGAACTTTGCAGTTTCCAGAAGGCGATTTTGTTGTTGGCGGCGAACCGGGATTTAAAGGTTTAACCATTCCATCTGGAATAATTATCCAAGGTGTTGGCTCAGTTTCTTCAGGTGCTCCGACAAATAATATTAATCAAATTAGTCCTAGCCGGATTACTCTAAACGGGATGAATCGGGCGATTTTTCGCATCGGCGAATGCACCGAAAGAGTTGTCGTCCGCGATATTGAGCTTTATGCGAATATTAACGAAAACACTTATGGGATAGAAGCTATTGGTGGCTATAATTCAAGTCAGGATTTCGAATTTACAAGAGTTTCATTCAATAATTTTTTTCGCGGATTATATTTCCACGCATTACAATCTTCTAATTATGAATGGCAAATGGATTATATAAAAGTTAATCATTGTCGATTTACTTACAACCGAGATGCCGGAATTTGGTGTCGAATCAGAAACGCAGATTGGAAAATTTCGGGAACTTTTTTCCTCGTTCCAAAGAAAACTGAAACAGCAAAAGCTGATGCGATGTATTTTTATCATAGTGCTTTAATTTTGATTGAAGATACTTTTGGTGGCGGTTTTGCAAACGCTGTTGGTGGTGCATTTTTAAATATAATTGACGGAACTGCTTTAACTGTTATCAATTCGCAAACTGAATCAATGACAAATTCGCTGCTTTATGGAGATTTTCCCGGAGCAGGTGATTATTCTTACCCAATTACTTTTGTCAATAATATTTTTGGGCATTCAATTGAATTTAAAGCACGTCGGACATTTGTCTCAACCGGAAATTTATATGGACCGAAAACCTTTAAAGCTGATGAAAGATTGCGGGTTTATTCAACCGGAGATCGCTTTTGTTACGATGGATATATTCTCGGTTGCCAAGGTCCTCAATCAAACAATTTCGACAAGGCAAGCGTTTTATTTATGACAGGTCAGCCAAGCGAAGGAAATGTTGTCGGTCGCCCAACTGTCTTCGGAACTGATGTTCAATTTAATAATCCGGTGCAGCTTCCGTCATTTTTGCAGAATGCTTTACCAACCGCAAAACCAAACGGCTCAATGGTTTACTGCACAAACTGCCGCAGAAACACTTCACCTTGCCAGTCAGGCGGAAGCGGCTCACCAGCGATGATGATTGCGGGTGGTTGGAGTTGCTTATAGAGATTTGCGAAGTTATAAATCTATAAGTATTATTGTATTTCTATCAACCTTTGATTTTTTAATCATTTATGAAATTTGAAGACTCTTTAAAAAACCTTGACTTAAAACTTTTTGAAAAAATTGCAAGTCAAACAACTGATGGCGATAAGCGTTCGCTTCTTGTATTGCAAAATGCTGTTCGTGAGATATATCCCGAATATATTTATCTTGAGATTGGTTCATATCTTGGTGGAAGCCTTCAACCGCATTTGCTTGATGAAAAATGTAAAATTATTTACTCAATTGATAAAAGACCTTTGGTTCAGCCAGACGAACGTGGGATTGATTTCGTTTATCAACATAATTCGACATCGCGAATGTTAGAGATACTACAAACGGTTACAAAAATTGGGTTAGAAAAAATAGTATGTTTCGATGCTGATGCTTCAGAAATTGAGAAAGCAAAAATTGATCCTCGCCCCGAAGTTTGTTTTATTGATGGCGAACATACAGATATTGCCTCTTGGAATGACTTTTTATTTTGTATTGATGTTGTTACTGATAAAGGTATGATTATTTTTCATGACGCGGCTATCATATATAACAGTCTTCGAAGGATTACTGATTTTTTAGAGCAAAGCGGAAGACCATTTAGAGCTTATAATTTATCTGATGTTGTTTTTGTTGTTGATTTTGGTGAATTTTATAAACATCCAATGATTCAAGATATACTTTCGAATAATTATCAAGGTTATTTATTTTCTCTCCAATACAATGATAATTTTAGACGTTTCGCACATAAACCAATTGTAAAATGGATAAGAAAATTCCGTTCGAAATTGTTGAGAAATAATATATCTGAATAGTTGTTGAATTTAACAAAAAAAATGGATTGCGAAGATTAATTCTTCGCAATCCATTTTTTGTTCTTTCAATTGAGTTTATTCGTCAATATCCAAACCGCCTTCGTCATCAGTGATGTCGAGCAATGATGCACTAGTTACCAAATCGTCATCTCCGGTTCTGATTAAGCGAACGCCTTGAGCCGAGCGTCCGGTTTCGCGGATTTTATCAACGCCAAGTCTGATCAATTTAGCTTGCTGCGTAATAATCATAATCTCCGAATCTTCGTCAACTTGAAACGCAGCAACGACTTTTCCGGTCTTTTCTGTCGTTTTCATATTGATAACACCAGTTGCACCACGTTTCGTCTGTCGATAACTGCTTGCAAGAGTTTGTTTACCAAATCCTTGTTCCGAAACCGAAAGAATTTTCTCAGTTCCCTCTTTTGACACTGCACAAACCGAAACTACAAAATCTCCACTACGAAGATTTACGCCGCGAACTCCGCGTGCGACTCTTCCCATTGGACGAACATCGGTTTCATTAAATTTAACCGCCATTCCGTCATGCGTTGCGATGAAAATTAGTTGATTTCCATCAGTTCTAATAACGTTCAAAAGTTCATCACCTTCATCAATATTGATTGCATTGATGCCATTTTGACGAATGTTTTGATAATCAGAAAGTGACGATTTTTTGATTACCCCTTGTTGCGTAACCATTGTCAGATAAGTTTCTTCAGCAAAATCGCGGACAGCCATCACAGCAACGAGTTTACTTTCGCTTGAAAGATTAACCATATTGACGACCGCTTTTCCGCGTGCTGAAGGTTCAGCTTCTGGAATTTCGTGGACTTTCATTTTGAAAACTTGTCCATCAGCCGTGAAAATCATCAACGAAGCATGAGTTGAAGCAATAAAAAGATGTTCGATAAAATCATCATTCTTTGCCTTCGCACCAAGTCGTCCTTTTCCGCCGCGACCTTGTCTGGTGTAGGTAGAAACTGGTGTTCGCTTAATGTATCCAGCTTTTGTGACCGTTATCGCAACGTCTTCATCAGGAATCAAATCTTCAATTCGAAGTTCAACGCCAGCATCAACGATGATTGTTTTTCGCTCATCGCCAAACAATCTTCTAACTTCTTCTAATTCTCCGACAATCACTTCGCGAAGCAGATGTTCGTTTTCCAAAATCGCATCAAGTCCGGCAATATGTTTGAGAATTGACTCAAGTTCGTCAGTAATTTTCTGACGTTCTAAAGCTGACAATCTGCGAAGTTGTAAATCGAGAATCGCCTGAGCTTGAATATCTGAAAAATCGAGACTTCCAATTACCTTTTCTAAATCTTTGAGAAAACTCGGTAAAGGTTTGTCTGAAGCAACACCACGCCAACTTTTTACTTCGTCAAGCGTCGCAAAATTTGCCGTCAACCAAGATTTCGCTTCATCAACCGCACGCGAGTTTCTAATCAATGGAATGATGTAATCGAGTGCGTCAATCGCTTTGTTTAAACCTTCTAAAATATGTGCTCTCGCCCGTGCTTTGCGAAGTTCGAATTCGGTTCGGCGACGGACAACTTCTTTACGAAACGCAATAAAGCATTCGAGAATTTGTTTTAGATTCAAGACTTTCGGTTGTCCATCGACAATCGCAATCATGATAATTCCGAATGAAACTTGAAGCGGCGTAAGTTTATATAGTTTGTTTAGAACAACTTGCGGAACTGCATCACGTTTTAATTCGATAACAATTCTAATTCCTTCGCGGTTCGATTCATCACGAATTTCAGAAATGCCATCAAGTTTTTTCTCGTTGACCAACTCCGCAATTCGCTCAATAAGTTTCGATTTATTAACTTGATAAGGAATTTCGGTAATGACAACTGCATCTTTTTCGATGTTGTTGCGACCAATTCTATCAATCGCGGCTTTCGCCCGAATTTGCAAAATTCCGCGACCTTCGCGATATGCACGGTGAATTTCTTCGCGTCCATAAATAAAACCAGAAGTCGGAAAGTCAGGTCCGGGAACGATTTCAATCAATTCATCAATCGTAATTTCAGGTTTATTGATGAGAGCCATTGTCGCGTCAATAATTTCCGTTAAATTATGCGGTGGAATTTTCGTCGCCATTCCAACCGCAATTCCTTCTGATCCATTTATCAAAAGAACCGGAACGCGAGTTGGCATCACTTTCGGTTCAGAAAGCGATTCGTCATAGTTTGGCTGAAAATCGACAGTTTCTTTTTCAATATCAGCAAGAATTTCGCCTGAAAGTTTCTGCAGACGAACTTCGGTGTATCGCATCGCGGCTGCGTTATCGCCGTCAATCGAACCAAAATTCCCCTGACCATCAATAAGCGTATATCGCATCGAAAATTCTTGTGCCATTCGCACAATCGTGTCGTAAACTGCGGTGTCGCCGTGCGGATGATATTTACCGATTGTATCGCCAACAACACGAGCAGATTTTTTATACGGCTTATTGTGTGCATTGCCAAGTTCGTGCATCGCCCATAAAACTCGTCTATGAACCGGTTTAAGTCCGTCGCGAACGTCTGGTAATGCTCGTCCAATAATGACGGACATCGCGTAATCGAGATACGATCGACGCATTTCGTCTTCGATGTTAATTTGCTGATTTTCTAAAATATCCATTAAGAACCTGTTAAAAAAGTTAATTTACGAATGCAGAGAATTGTAGTATTCTTTAGATGAAAGACTTGTTTACTTTTTGTAGATAAGACTTTTACTTTGTAGCCTTATTTTACTTCGAAACGCTGTATTTAGCAACCGAATACAACATTTCAAATCTCAAAACTACGGTTTTAATTTACTTATTTTTAAGTTTTAACAATGCATAATTCCCAGCAATATATTGGTATCGAAAATAGAAATATTCAGAGAATTTCTCTGATTTTACCAATTCGCGTTTTTGGATGTGGAATAAATGATCAAGAATGGAGCGAAACAACTCAACTTCGCGATGTTTCAGCTTTTGGAGCTGGTTTTTCGCTCAAACAATCTATTAATAAAGGCTGCCTTATCAGACTTGAAATGCCGCTTCCACAGAAACTACGTTGTTACGATTTGGCAGAAAGTTTATATTCAATTTGGGCAATAATTCGGCATTCTATTTTGCTTCCAAGTTCGGAATTTGCATACGGAATGGCATTTATCGGGAAAAATCCGCCAGCGAGTTATTTATTTAATCCGCAAACAGTTTTTGAGGTAACAAAACAAGAATATCAAGGACTTTGGCACATCGTAAAATCGGACGACGCAACCAATATCCGACGCCAACACACACGTCATGTTATGCCGCTAAGTGTTGTCATTCAACAGTTTAATGAAAGTGGCGAACTAACCTCAAGCGAGCAAAGCGTGACTGAAAACGTCAGCATTAGCGGTGCTTCAGTCTTTTCAACAGTTAAAGCCGAAATTGGTTCTTTCGTCCGCTTTTCTTGCGGACAATACAATATGTCAATTATTTCAGTTGTCAGAAACCGGAGAATTGGCGAAGACGGATTTCCACGTTTACATCTAGAATTTGTCGATCAACAACTTCCAATTGAGCATTACTAAATAATTCTAATGAAAAATATAGAATCTCCTCAAAACGAATACGCTCCTGAATTTTTGATGATTTTTTTGAGATTCTCGCTTTTCTGGATTTCAAAAGCATTTTGGCAAATTAAATTTGTTGGTCTTGAAAATATTCCGCAAGATTTAACCGGCGGTTTAATTATTTCTTCAAATCACCAAACATATATTGACCCATTTTGGATTGTTATTCCGGTAAAACGAAAATTGAGATATATGGCTTGGGATAAAGCCTGTGAACGCCCAATTATCGGCAGAATTATGAAATTTCTTGGTGCATTTCCAGTGAGCCTCGATGGAAAAGGAACTGAAGCCTACAAAAAATCGATTAAAGTTTTACGTCAAGGAGCGACTCTTGTGATTTTTCCGGAAGGAACACGCGAATTTTCAGATGGAAAACTTCTCGAATTTAAAACTGGAACAGCTCGAATTGCTCTCGAAGCAAATGTTCCGATTTTGCCAGTTACACTTCGCGGGGCAAATCGGGTTTGGTCGCAGGAAATGAAATATCCAAAGTTTTTTCGTCAAATTGAAATCACTTATCATCCAATATTTGAAGTTCCCGAATGTCCGTCAAATGTTGAAACTCGCGATTATGCCAACGAAATAACTGACAAACTTGAAGCAATTATTCGAGATAATCGAGAACTTACGGCTTGAATTGCGGCGGTCTTTGTGGTCTTTGCTGTGTTCTTTGTTGCGGTCTTTGCTCTACTTTTGGAAATTGTTCCGTATTATCTTGTTTCATTTTTTCTCTTTCAAGACGAATTTTTTCTTTTTCTGCAGTCGGCAGGTTATTAAAAACTTGTTTCATTTTCCTTCGTTGCTGCATTGTCATCTGATTAATTTCGTCATTTGTCGGAATTTTGTTGACTGGTTTTTTTTCAGGCGTTATTTTTTCTTTTATTTTCCCATCGGCTGAAATTTTTAAATCATCAGTTTCTATTGATCCGTCTGAATAAATTTTGGCGTCTTCGGTATCAATTATTAATTCTTTTTCTTTTTTAACTTTTAAATCAGGAGTTTTCTTTTGAACAGTTTCATTTTTAAAAGTTTGCTGATTTTGTGCCGCTGGTTCGCTATTCGGTTTTTCTGTTAAATCCGTAACAACAGGTTGTATTGGAACGGCGTTTACATTCGACAATTCCGCTTGATTAACTTCACTTCCAATTGCTTTTGATTCAATTTTTTGAGTATTTGTCGCAGTATTTGTAACACTAGAATTGCTTACATTTTGAGTGGAACCAAACAAAGCAGGTTTAACAAAATAAGCTGTTGCACCTAAACCGGCAACGAATAAAACACTTCCCGCAGCCGCTATAGCCAAAATTCCGCTCTTCTTTTTTTCAGGTTGCTTAACAAATCTTTGTTGATTGCTGGCTTTTGGAATATCAACAAATAAGTTTGGCGAGTTATTTTCGATTCTAGTTTTGACCGAAGTTTCTTGCTCAGTTATTCCTTCAATTAATTTAGTTTGGGCGTTTTCTATATTCTGCGAACTTGTAATTATAGATTTCGGATAATCAACAACAGTTTCAACGCCCGAAATCTCAATTTTTCCATTAAGCATTTCACGCATTATCTGAGCAGAAACAGGTCGGTTGCCGGCGTTCAAATCCATTGCGTTTTGGAGCAAATTAGAAAAATTTTGCGAAATATTTTTTTGTATCACATTTGCAGGTTTTTGCGAATCAGGTTTATTGCTCAAAACTTCCATCGCACGGGAAAGTGCATCTTCCGGCGGAATTCCGGTCACAAGATGATAAAGTGTTGCACCTAAAGCATATAAATCGCTTCGCGGTTCAGTTCCTGTTCCTTGAATTTGTTCAAGCGATGCATAATTTCGCGAATAACCAAAAACACTTTTCGCCGCAGTTTGATGTTTCGCGTCAGTCGCATTTCCTTTTGCCAAACCAAAATCTAACAAAATAATCTGTCCGCGTGGCGTTAATTTAAGATTTTGAGGTTTAATATCTCGATGAACAATTCCTTGTGCATGAAGATATTCGAGTGCGTCAAGAAGCTGTTCAGCCCAATTTGAAACGTCTTCGACCGAAAAAGCATCACCGCGTTTCTCCATCATTTCTGACAAATCTTCGCCTTCAATATATTCCATGACAAGAAATTGCCCGTTATCGTCAACAAAATGATCGCTGACACGCGGCAATGCCGGATGTTTGAGATTATTTAAAAGTCGAGCCTCGCGTTCAAATGCTTTTCCAAATTTTTCGTCCGAAAAAAAAGTTTCTTTAATTGCCACAACGCTTCCAAAACGTTCGTCAATCGCAATATAAACTGCTCCCATTCCGCCTTGTCCAATTTGTTTTTCAACGCGATAACGATTTTGTAAAAGTGTTCCGGCTTCTATCATTTTAGACCTCTCAATCTGCTAATATTAACACAAAAACGAGCCATCTCAATAAAAAGATGACTCGTTTTGTCGATTTACTATTTCAAATAAATTAATAGCTTCTTGAGCCAACTTGCGGAAGATTATAAACTTTGGCAAGTGTGTTTAGTTCGTAAACAACGGCTTTCCAGTTGGCTTCGGTGCGATTACTATAACGTTTATTTCTCATATTGTTGTTAATATCAGTTGCTATATTTAAACAATTTCGAACTTCGTTTTTGTTTTCTTGCCAAGAATCACGGCGGTCATATTCACGTCGAAGTTCATCGGTTGCTGATTCTAAATTTCTCGCTCTTTTATTAAGCCAATCTTCTTTTCTAGAACCATTTAAACTGCTATTATCAAGCGATTTATCATATTGTTTGACGAAGGTGTCGGTTCTTTCCTCAACACGTTTGATAATTCTTTCAACTTCCGCTTTTGTAAATGATTTTCCACGAGCGTGACGCGGCTGGGCGTTGCTCACCTCAACCATTGCTAAGAACATAAAGGCTACCGAAAAAACTGCGAATAATTTCAAAAAGTTTGTTTTCATTTTAACTCTCCATTTTTTATAAATATCAAAGCGATTTTTTGTCGCTCAATAATTTAGACGATGTATAAAGTGAAAAAGTCTGAAAGAATTTCAGAATTTCATAATGCAAGTAATTACGCAAAAAGGCTTTACTACTTACGTCAGTGCTCATTTTGAATGCCAAGATTCAGTCATATCAAGCCAAATAACAAGTCCACGCCACTTTCCAAACCTTTCGTAAAACTGCTCAATTTGTTTATCTTCACAAACAACTTCGTTATTGTATTTTTTGGCAAACTGCGAACGTAACCAAGAATCTAAAGCCAAACCATCGTATCTTCCAACTAATTTTAAGAGATTTTCAGCCGCATAATTTCCAACACCTTTTACCTTTTTCATCTCTTTTTTTAATTCTGAGGTTGGCAATTCGCTTTCGAGCCAATCTTCAGGATTTAATTTACCAACCGCAATTTTTTCTGCCATTTCAACAAAATAAAGTGAGCGATAACCAGCTCTGATCTCATTTTTATAAAATTCAAGAGGCATTTTCGCGATCGTTTCCGCAGTTGGAAAAGCACGTTTTCCACAGGTGGAAATCTCACCAAGTTTTTCCACAAGTCGTGTCACCATAGCTTCAGTCATTGACCAATTACAATTTGTTGTGCAAATAGTTTTCACTAAATCTTCAAAAACCGTAGGTGAACGCAAAAGTCTTCCGGCATTCTGTTTTTCAATCCATTTAAAGTTTTTTTCATATCTTAGAAGCTGATAAAACTCAGTAAAATCTTCATCAAGTCTTAAAATACGCCTAAATCCGGCAATGTGTTTTTCATCATTTGAATCAATAAAAACACTTCCATTTTTAGCATAAGTAGTTACGAAAGAAGGTTTTTCACTTTTAAAAACATAACTGAGTTTCCATTCAGCTTCATCAAAAACAAATGGCGAGAGCGAATACCAACCGTGACTTTTTAGCGTTCGTTCAAAATTAAAATTTTTAGGTGTTTCGATAAGATTTTTCACGAACCAAAGATATAACATTTTTGAAAAATGGTCGAATTTCCTGTTTTTTCAAAATTCATTAGACAATAAAATACTTGATAGCTTAATCTTAAAAGTTATGCCGCAAATAAAAGCAGAATCTTCAAAAATTTTCCTTATTTTTCTCCATATTGGATTCTTTCTTTCAGGAATTGCCACCGTTTTGATTGGACAAGTTTTACCGATTCTTTCAACTCGTTTTTCATTAAATGATCAGCAAATTGCATATCTTTTTCCCGCACAATTTGCAGGTTCGTTGGCTGGAACTTTTCTCACAAATTGGTTTGGAAAGCGTGACAATTTTTTGTTTGCGACATTGCTTGGCTGTCTCTCGATGGCATTTGGAATTTTGTTAATCAATGCCAGCTCATTTGAACTTTGCCTCGCTGGATTTGCCTTAAATGGAGTTGGAATTGGTTTAACTTTGCCTTCAATTAATATGTTAATTCTCGAAATGAAGCCAGAAAACCCAGCTTCGGCACTAAATGTTTTAAATGTGTTTTGGGGAATTGGTGCAATTTTAAGTCAACCTTTTGTTGATATTTTAAGTAAAAAAACCAGTCTGATTTTACCAACAGTTTTGCTTGCTTCCGCACTCGGATTTATCGGAATTCTAATGGCGTTATTGCCTCGCGAAAATGTCATAAAAAGAACTAAAAGTGATAGCAATAATGAAGATACGGAAATACCTATCTGGACTAATCCAATAGCCTGGGGAATAGCTCTTTTTAATTTTATTCACGTTGGATTTGAAAGCGGAATGGGCGGTTGGTTAAAAACCTATACGCAAAGATTTGAAGATGGAGCAAACACTTTTATCCAGCCGGTATTGCTATTTTACGTTTTCTTTGTTTTTGGACGTGTAATTGCAACATTTCTTTCCAGATTTCTCAACGAAAATAAAATGCTGATTTTAGGATTAAGTATTATTTTTATTGGACTTATTTTGATGCTTTTAGCTCAAGACGTATTTATGCTAAGCGTTGGTGGTGTTTTCGCAGGCTTAGGAACTTCCTCAATATTCCCGACAAACTTATCTCGATTTACAAAAACTTTTGGCGAAACAGCAACTCGAAGAGCTACACCTTTTTTCGTTTGCGGAACTTTAGGTGCAACTTTTACAACGTGGTTAATTGGCTATATTTCCAATTTTTACAATGATTTACGCAAAGGTATGTTAGTAATGCTGATCAGCGTAATTATTTTAATTTTTCTGCAATTAGTTCTTTCCAGACAAAAACGAGTAGTTTAACTATTTCATTTTTTTGATAGCTTCATTCAATTTTGCCGCTAAATCAGCGTCAAATTTCAAGATTGTATCAGCTTGTTTTTTTGCAGAATTTTTTTCACCTTGCAACACGTAAATATATCCAAGGTTATAACGAGCTTTGATAAAGTTTGGGCTTAGCTCAAGACATCTCAAATAAGCTGCAATGGCTTTCGGACGCTGATTTGTTGCATATAAAGCATTTCCGAGAAGATAAAAACCATCAGAATATTCAGGATTTTCACGTGTAAATGTCGATAAACCCGAAACCGCTTTGAGATACATATTTGTTGCAATATCAGGCTTTTTCAAGTCATCAAAAGCACGAGCCAAATAGAGATAACTTTCGCCATCTTCCGGCAAAAGTTTTAAAGCACTGTTACAGGCTTGAATTGCTTCATTTGATTGCTTCAAATCGTTGTAAGCACGACACAAATTCGTGTAACCCATACTCAAATTTGGCGATAATTTAATAGCTTCTTTTGCAGTATTTACAGCTTCTTGGTGATTATTTATTAAGCTGTTATACCAACTCAAACTCACCCACAAACTGCCATCTTTCGGATAAATTCTTAAACCTTTACGAACCGTTGCAATCGCATCATCGTATCTATTTAAGATTCGATATATATCACCCAAATTGGTATAAGTGTTTATGTCATCAGGTTTTATAGCCAATATTTGCTCGTATGCAACTGCCGCTTCTGGATATTTTCGTTGAATTAATAAACCTTGAGCAAGGAAATTATAAGATTCAAGCTTAAATTTAGTTCCGGCTTTTATTGCTTTTTCTGCCGCATCAGTTTGCTTGTTAAAATCTTTTACAGCGTTGTAGCACAATGCAACATAATAATTTGTATCAGGATTTTTCGGGTCGAGCGTAGCAGCTTTTGAATAAGCATTTGCAGCTTCAAGAAAATTTCCTAAGGCTCGCTGAACATCGCCGTTTGCAAGGTTAAAATAGGCATTTTCAGGTTCAAACTTTAACCCTTCTTCAACGTCAACAGCTGCTAGTTTGTAATCTTTTGTATTGTAATAAACAAGCCATCTAAGTTTATATATTTCAATTGGCAAAGAACCTTGCGAAAGTGATGTGTTAAGACTCTGAATTGATTGCGGATATTCTTGTAAGTTGAAGTGAGAATATGCTTTTTTCAGATACGCACCTGGAAATACGTTCACATTTTTTACTGCTTCGGTGTATTTTTCAATAGCCAAACGAAACTTTTTTTGTTGATAAGCAACATCGCCTTCTTTGGCTAATTTATTTGCTCTTTCAATCTGTTTTTTGTTTGGCTGAGCAACCAAAATCGTCGAAAATGCAAAAAGTAGGACGAATAAAAGTGTGATTTTTTTTAACATCTTAACCTCAAAAAATTATTGCAAAATATCAGTTCTGCCACCTTGTGTTGGCTTAGGTTTAGGTGTTGTTACAACCTTCGGAGTTGCCGGAGGTTTTTGAGTAACAACTTGTTGCTGAGTTGGTTTCGGTGTCGCAACCTTATTAGGTGTTGGCGTCAACACTGGTTTATCAGATATAACAACAGGTTTATCTGCTGGTTTATCATCAACAGTCGGTATTGTTTCACCGATTGTTGAGGTGTTTGATGGCAAACTGTTTGTGTTCGAATCAGAACTCGAATTGCTTATATTCGAATTACTGCTGTCATTTGTTGTAACTTCTTGCGTTGGAGTTGGCGTTACCGTTTCTTCAACACTTGGCTTCACACTTGGAGTTGGCTCAGCTATAACCGAACTTCCAGTGTCACTTAAATAATACCAACCACCAATACCACCGCCAATAACTATCAAACCAATTAATCCAATAACTCCAAGAATTGCAAAAGCAAAGCCTGCTGATTTCTTTTTAGCTTGTGGCTGAGTTTGAGTCGGAACAGATTGATGTTCAACAACAGAATTTGGCGTTAAAGAATCGGCTGATTGAAAGAAAACCGGTTGCTGTCCTTCACTTTGCGAGATGTGCGAAACTTCAGTTGGAGTAAAGTTTTCTTCATTATTGAATGAAATATTTGGCATCGTCGCATTCATATTTTCTTCAAAGGCAACTGGTGCAGGAATTGAAAAATTTGGTAATACTTCAGTTTTTTCGCCAACAGAATGCATAACTTCAGTTTTGTCACCAATCGGAATCATTACCTCAGTTTTATCACCAACAGGAGCATTATAGTTTTCAATTCTGATTGTTGCTCCTAAATCTTGAGCCGGAATAACCGAAATATTATCAGCAGTTTTCAAGGCTTCAATTTTTATGTCAGCTCCATTGTTTGGCGAAAAACTAGGCGAAACAAAGGCTTCGGTTTGCATTTGCGATTGCGGAATTTCATCAGCAACATTAAAAGCAACTGTGTTTGCATTTGCGGCTTGAACATCTTGAACTCCGGCATAGGCTTCGCGAAGTGCTTTTTGCATTTCGCGGGCATTTTCAAACCTTTCAGGTGCACGCAAAGATAGTCCTTTCAAAATTACATCTGAAATTGGAGCTGAAATGCTCGGATTTAATTTAGTCAAAACTTCAATGGAATCAGTTTTTCCATTAACAATATCATCCGCACGCCTCAGTGCATCAGGCGGAACAACATTTGTTAATAACTGATAAAGCGTTGCAGAAAGTGAATAAATATCGCTTTGCGGAGTAGTCCCCAAACCGCGAATTTGCTCCATCGGTGCGTAATGTGGCGTATATCCGACAACGCTTCCGGTCGTATTAATTGCTTGACCGGCATTGTTTTTTGCTAACCCAAAATCTAATAAAATTATGTGATTATCGCTGGTTAGTTTAAGATTTTGTGGCTTAATATCTCGGTGAATAATTGCAGGTTTTTGCGAATGCAAATACGCGAGTGCTTCAAGCAATTCGTCAGCCCAAAATAAAACCCAATTCATCGGAAATGCTTTTTTTGAAAGCTCAATTCTCTTTGATAAATCTTCGCCGTCAATAAACTCCATCACCAGATACTGTTCACCATTTTCAGTAAAGTGATCGCTAACTTTTGGTAAAACAGGATGACGCAAGCTGGCTAGAGTGCGTGCTTCTCGTTCGAATGCCGCAGCTAAAATTTCATCGTCGGTAAAGAATGTTCGCTTGAGTGCAACTTTGTGTCCAAGTCGTTTATCCACAGCAAGATAGACTTCTCCCATTCCGCCTTTGCCGATTAAATGTTCGATTAAATAACGATTTTGTAGCAAACTTTTTGCTTCTAAAATTTTCATATTTATTGGCTTGCAATCAACTTATTTTGAGGCAACATTGCGGCTTGACCAAGATGTTGCCAACATCTCACTGCACCTTTAACTTTTCTAGAACAAGGTGTTCCTTTTTTAGTTTTCACACCACAAAAATAAACTGGTTCTGAAGACTTATTTTCAATATCTTCAACATTTTCTTTCGCCACTAGTGCTATCTTCTTTTCAAACGTTGGAATAGCTTGGTTCGTTCCAATTTTTGCTTCTTCAACATTAACTGAAGTTTTTTCTGGCTTCAAATTCGTCACAGAGGGTTTTTTTGCGACCGGTACAATTGGAGCAACTGTTGAAATTTCACTTTTTTTAAATACAGTTGCTTGCTGATTTGGCTTTTGCAAAAAACTTCCAAACCCAAAAATTGTTCCTAAAATCCCAATGCCGATTATGCTTCTCGGTGCATAAGTGTCAAATTTATGATGCGGCTTACAAACCTCACAAAATTTACTAATATTCAGCAAATTATCACTTAATCGTTCAATTTTTTCGCCACAATCGCAACAATAAACCGGCTTGTAAAACATTTTTCCCCTTAAAAACTTGTGAAGCTAAGCAAATAAATATCTATCTTTTAAATAAATAATCAATAGCAAAAATTACCAAAATTCATTTGGCTCATCACAAAATGTAATAGATTTACAATTAATTCCATAATATATCTGTTGATTATAAACTAAATCAAAGTCTTTGTTAAGAATTTTTCTAAATTTTCTCAAAAGCAACCAGTTTGTTTCAAAAAGCGTCTGAAATATGTATAGTTTCATTATGAGATATTTTATTTTTCTCTTATTTATTTTCTCAATATTTGTCCAAATTAAGGCTCAAGATGATGATCCGATTAAGATTGATTCTAGCATTGTGCGTCTTAATGTTGGCGTTGCTGACAAACAAGGCAGACCGATTATTTCTTTAAACAAAGAAGATTTTACGGTTTTTGAAGATGGCGTTCAGCAAAATATTGCTAATTTTCAAACAACTGTTACACCTTTTAGCGTTGTTTTAATTCTTGATATGTCTGGTTCAACGCTCGGATTTCGGCAAAATATTCGACAATCTGCTTTCAGATTCGTCAGTGCTTTGTCATCTGAAGACCGAGTCGCAGTTATTGAATTTTATGACAAAATTAATCTATTAAACGATTTTACAACAAACGGTAATTCAATCGCAAATTCAATTAACGCTGCTAACGGTCGTGGTAAAACCCAATTATACAAGGCTTTAGACTTTTCTCTTGACAAGCTGAAACGTGAGGGAAAGCGTCGCAAGGCGATTATTGTTTTGACTGATGGCGTCGATTCGGCTGTGAAAGAAAACGATCGTGATTTGCTTTCCAAATTAGATGAAAAAGATTTTGTTACTGCCATAAACCCCGAAAAAAATGAAATTTTAAGCAAAACGCTAAACTACGCAGATTCTCAAGGTGTGACAATTTATCCGATTGCTTTGCCGACAGGCGATCCATCAAAACTAGCTGACCCAACTCCGGCTCAAATAGCAATGTTTTCAGCCGCCAGAAGTCGTTTGAGTATTATTGCAAATCGAAGTGGCGGCACGCTTTACACGATTAATCGCTTAGAAGAGCTTAGTAAATTTTTTGCCGAAGCAGCAGCAAGTTTACGTTCGCTTTACACACTCGAATATCAACCGACAAACGATAAACGCGATGGAAAATTTAGAACAATCAAATTGGAAGTAAAAAATCCGGAATTAATTGTTAAAACTCGACAAGGTTATACTCCAAAATAGAGAGAAATCATATGTGTTTTCCTTTCAAACTTGACACTTTTCGAGAACATTTGTAGTCTTTACATTCGCTTCAAGCGGATTACGCACTCGTAGCTCAGCTGGATAGAGTACTTGACTACGAATCAAGGGGTCGCATGTTCGAATCATGCCGAGTGTATTAAATAAGTATAATAAACACAACTAGTTAGAAACTGAAAAAGACAGGATTTAAACCCTGTCTTTTGTGTTTGTGTGCCTAGCGTGTGCCAACTTCGTAATCTATGTTCCAAATAAGAGTTTTTCGAGTTTATTTGTTGCTTCGGCTTGAATCGTCGGTAATACGTGCGAATAGGTGTCCAAAGTGAGAACGATGCTTGCGTGTCCGAGTCTCACCGAAACGACTTTCGGGTTTTAACCTGCGGACAAAAGCAAAGTTGCGGTTGTTTGTCTTAAATCGTAAAGACGAATTTTCGGCAAATCGGCTTTATCTCAAATTTGCTTGAAATGTCTGTTTCGCAAATTCTTAATATCGCAAACAGTTCCAACCTCTGATGCGAAAACTAAATCGAGATTTTCGTATCCAGCACCGAGTGCAAATCTTTCCTTTAGTTGGTTTCGCCGAT
Organism: Acidobacteriota bacterium; assembly: GCA_031415455.1. Taxonomy (GTDB): domain Bacteria; phylum Acidobacteriota; class Blastocatellia; order Pyrinomonadales; family Pyrinomonadaceae; genus JANNVK01. The sequence goes on from JANORS010000015.1 coordinate 73,964, forward strand.
GCTCTTTCAAAGCCGAGAAGCAAGAATCTGAGATTGGTATGCTTCTGCGACTTCAAAATGTTTTCGGTTCGACAAAAATGAAAGACTCGCCGCATTTTCGCCTCCTTTTTCCGAAGTGTTCATAAAATCCTCCAACCCGAAATGTTGTTTGGCATCTCGAACGTTGAATTCAAATTGGAATCTTAAACCGTAACATTCAATCACTTTTTCTGAACTTAATTCTAAATCGCTACTGAACAAAATCACTCTCGCAATGTTTTGTTCTTTGACGTTTATTTTTTCAATCACTACCACATTTAACTCGCCTTTGAACTTTCGGTGTAAAAAAAAGCCTTGATAATAACGGGTGATAAGCTCTCCTTCGGTTTCGCTTTTGATTACATATTTGTCAGGAATTTTCTCATAATTCAACTTCTCTCCGTATTTTTTCCGTCTCCCTCGCCCACTGTAAATTCCAGCGTATTTCTCATACGGGTCAGCATCACATCTGAGTTTTGAATCTAATTCCAATTGATTTTCTTGTGCCAACCGCACTGCTTCGGCGTGTCCGTAATGTCCGTCTAATACCAAATGTTTGACTTTCACAAAATGCCTTATCAAATTGAGCATTCACTTCAATAATCCGCCGATTCTTAACATTTCTCTCGAATATTCGGCTTCCTTTAGCACTTTGTTTACAACCCCTTTCGGACGACCTCGCGGTTTTTTCTTCCGCTTTTTCTGTTTCTGTTTCCAACGTCTTTCACGTTTCTCCTTCAATTCAGCTTTTTCCGCTTCACTTCTGACAGTTTGTCCAACTGCTAACGGATACGACTTTCGTTCATTGACACTAATCAACGAAAAACATTGAACTCCAACCCCTTCACCACTTGTCCCAAAACTCCCGAAAAGAATCGGTCAATCCCGTGTGTTTCTTTACCCGCTTTGGTAATCGTGGTGGTGTCGCCACCGATAATATACTCTTCCTCAGCATCAAATAAATGCGTCTCAAAAAACTTGACCTAAAGTGCCAACCACCGCACAGTCTGGGCATAAAAGCGTTGCAAAGTGCGATAACTTGCTCTGTCTTGCGTCCACCGAGACAAACCTTAGATTGTCACTTGTACGCTCAAAACTAACATCGCTTGGGCAATAATTGCCAAATGTCGTAGAGAAGTCCGATTCAAAAGATGTGAACAACAAGCAAAACATGTTAAGATTTCCATTAAAATAAATTGCGGTTTTAAGTAAATTTCTTCGCAAAATAATCGACTAAAAGACTCAATTCATTTCATCTTTTCGTTTCAAGTTTTCAAATATCTTTTTGGCGTAGGTATTGAGCCCTAATAAAGAATTCTATTTTCGATAAAAAGCAATATAGAAATCAAGCGGAATGCGGAGAACCGATGTTGACGATCGCACAAGTCGCCATTTTGTTCGGCATCAAACAAAGTAGAATTTTCCAGATTATCGAACAAGAAGCGTCGCATTTTACCGAAACGGAAGCAGGAGCATTGATGATTTGCCTGAATTCGCTAACGATTTTTTTAGAAGCAGATGAGAAAAAATAAAGAGGTTTTTAGCCCTTTGTTAGAAATTCTTCTTACATAAATTAAACAAGGACAAAAAACGAAGATTTTACAAGTTGTTTTGTCCTAAATTGCCCAACTCTAATGAGTTAAAAAAAAAGAAAAGTAAAGAAAATTCAGGAAAAAAATAGAATGAAAACAAAATTAGGTCAATTTTTATTGATAGCGGTTATCGGTCTGGTCGGTGTGTTGAGTGCCAGTGCACAGACAAATCTTGCTCAACCATCCAAAAACGAACTGATCGGCACCTGGGTCGGGGTGGACAAACCGAAAAACAAGATAACATTCACCGCCGATGAAATGACATCCATTGAGGACGGGACAGAATACAAGGTGAAATACACCCGTCTGAGCAGCCAAGAGTTCGAATTCGTATTTAAGGGACAGAAACGGCAAGCGAAAGCCACCGTTGAAGGCGAAGTGCTGACAATTACCCTCGACAATCAACCAACCAAATTCAGACGTGAATCGAGCGGCTCGACTGTGAACAAGGCTCAACCATTCAAAAACGAACTGATCGGGACCTGGAGCACTGTTACCAGTTCGAGAAAGTTGGCAACATTCACCGCCGATGAAGTGACGTTCTATTATGACTTGGCGGATCTCGATGAAGGGCGAGGAGGTCCCGATCTTGAGGAAAAGAAATTTAAATACACCCACCTGAGCAATAACGAGATCGAACTTACACCTGACGGTAAGGTATCTCAAACGAAAATCATATTGGACGGCGAAGTGCTGATAGTGATCAACGATAAAGGAATCGTAGAAAGATACACGCGTGGATCGGGTGCAGTAAGGGTTCAACCATTCAAAACCGAACTGATCGGCACTTGGATTGGAGTGGACGATCCGAAAGTGAAGATAGTATTCACCGCCGGTGAAGTGGCGTTTAAAAGTTTAGGGGTCGACGGGAAATACACCTTCTTGAGCAATAACGTGATCCGAATTGAAGTTAAAGGGGAGGTGGTGCTAGCTCAATTCACCTTTGAAGGCGAAGTGCTCACAATGACCGTCGCCAAAGGCTCAACCAAATACAAGCGTGAATCGACAAATGCAGCAAACAGCAACGCTAATGCCAACACAACATCGCAGACCGCTCCGATAGATTACCAAAAGTTCAAAGAACTCAGCACCCTTTCGGGACACTCAGATCAGGTGAGGTCAGTCGCCTTTTCGCCGGACGGGAAAACGCTGGCGAGCGGAAGTGATGACAAAACCGTCAAGTTGTGGAACGTCGCTGACGGGAAAGAACTCAGATCCCTTTCGGGACACTCAAGTATCGTGACGTCAGTCGCCTTTTCGCCGGACGGGAAAACGCTGGCGAGCGTGAGTTGGGACAAAACCGTCAAGTTGTGGAACGTCGCTGACGGGAAAGAACCCGAAAACCCTTTCGGGACACTCAGGGTTTTCGGGTTCAGTCGCCTTTTCGCCGGACGGGAAAACGCTGGCGAGCGGAAGTGATGACAAAACTGTAAAGCTTTGGAAAGTTGAGTAGCCGTATATAAGGCGGGCAGAAGACGGGAAAGTAATTCCCAAATGAATCCGGAAGCGAATCTGTCGTTACCCGCAGATCTGACCGAGATCGACGGCATCCCGGATCACTTGTGTGTCGGACGACGGTCCGAAGATGAAAAATACCAGAAAATTGAGGAAAACAAATGAGACAAAAACTGACCATATTGATACTTCTGTCTTTGCTTGCTTTGGCAGGTTGTAATAATTCGGGAACTGACAAAGCCAGGGAATTGGAGCTGAAGGAAAAGGAGTTGGCTCTTAAAGAAAAAGAGCTCGAATTGACCAAAAAAAATCCGAAAGCAGTTGATTCCGATAAAACCGAAAAATCGGAAAAAACTGAAACGCCGAAACCTCTGAAAAAGGTCGAACCACCGACCGGTGCGACCGTCGCCATTATTAATGCGAGTGATGTTGTCGTGCGTGCTCAACCGAGTCTTACCGCCAAGAAAGTCGCCTCACTCAAAAAAGGTCAAAAAGTTTATGTCATCGGAGTATCCGACGACCTCGTAGTTTGGGAGGGGGAGTATTTCACAATGAAAAACGTCCAGTTGGAAAATGGTCAAAAGGGTTGGGTCTTAAATAAATTTATTGATGAGACTTAAAGGTAAGGACGAAAACGTTGCTGCAAATTCAATACGCGATTTCAAGAAATCAAGGAGATAGTCATGTCCAATAGTTAAAAGAAAGGGCGTTGGCTGTGAAAGAAAAAAAGCTGGGATTAAAGGAGATAATTATGTTTGATTCAAAGGAATTAGAGTTAAAGGAAAGGGCGTTGGCTCTGAAAGAAAGAGAGCTGGGATTAAAGGAAAACGGATCGAAGGGGACTTCGAAATGGAAAGTGGCATTATCCATTCTGATAATCCTGCTGTTGCTTTCTGTCGTAGGATTTTTGGGAGCTGATAAATTAAAACAATTAGGTTATTGGGGAACTGGCAATTCAAAGGAATTAGATTTAAAGGAAAAGGAGCTGGCTCTGAAAGAAAAAGAGTTGGAATTAAAACAAAAATCATCAAAGGAACCAGATCCCGTTACAGTAGCAAATACGAAAAAGACGGAAACTGTTAAAGCGACTGATTCCCCGAGCACAAATGGCTGTCAACCTACAACTGCTGTGAATTTCAAGAAAGGCACGTCTGGTCAAACTTTCAAATGCCAAATGAGTGGTAAAAGTGGTCAGCACAAATATACGCTTAATGCGAACGCCGGACAAATGTTCTACATTCAATTCGAAGCGAATGGGGCGGGATCCGCTCCATATGCGGTTTATAATGTCGTGGACCCGGATGGCGTGTCACAAATTGTAGATTCAGAAGGAAACTCACAAGGTGCACTAGATAAAACCGGAAAATATACAGTTACTGTAGATCTCAGTTCATCTGCAAAAAATCCCAGTGCTGAATACACGATAACCTTTAAGATCACAGCTCGAGACGGAAGCTAAGCTTGCCTTAAACATGCACAGTAGAGATTCACTCCGGGGCAATGTGAGATGAAAGATAGCAAGAAATTAGGGAATCAAAATGAGACAAAAACTGTCTATATTGATACTCCTGTCTTTACTTGCTTTGGCAGGTTGTAACAATTCCGGAACTGACAAATCAAAGGAACTGGAGTTAAAGGAAAATGAGTTGGCACTTAAAGAAAAGAATCTGGAATTAAAGCAAAAAGCACCGACGGAAGGTGATTCCAATAAAGCAGAAACGACAAAGAAAGTGGAAAAGACAAACCCATCCACATTGTAACCGCAGAGCAGGTCAACGGAACCTTGGGAAAAGGGGGAGAGTGATGAATGCTACCGATTCGAGAAATGACCGCTTTGACCGACTCTGTAAAGCAGATTGTGTAACTGCATGTTTTACAGGCTCTGCTGCACGATTGCTTTGTGACAAGTCCCCTTCGTCCGGAGCCTTGTTTTGACTCTTTCCCCAATTTCGGCAACTCCAACTATATTCAACCTTCTTGGTTATCATTGACTTCCGGCGAGTCTGGCGGATTGGGTTTCGTATATAAAAAAGTTCGTAATGTAGGCTGGCACGTCATCCATTCACTACGGATTCAATTTCTTTGGAAAGAGTAGTCAAGGCAAAGTCAGTTCTTGGTAAGAAACAAGAATAGCTCTTAAACAAGGCTCGGAAATAATCAGTCTCACAATGGTCAAATAGCTTTTTTTGAATCCCATTGACCGATGCAGTACAGCGAGAAAACTTTCCTAATTGAAACTTATCATTTGCCCTTTATGCAAACAAGCTGCACACCAAGCACGCCAAACCAAATTGAAATGTTCATCCAATTCAGTCTGTTTTTTTCTATTCGCGTCCTGTTTTTCCGGTGAGTAATTGCCAAACAATCTGTTTTCGTGGTCGCACGAAGATATGAAATTTCGATACAAAAGGGATTTTTCTGCAATTGATGTTGCACTCGGAAGGTCGTTCAATATTGAAGATTGAACGAACCTTTGCTTCTCAATCGCGGAAAGATAGACTACGGGTTTTAAGGCTTCCATAACGACTTGCCTTGACCTTTTTATCCGACGTGTTTCGTATAACTATAAAACGTTTGAAATACAACGTTTATGCGTTCCAATACTTTGTTTCGAGACTCCAAAAAGTCGTGTTATGTCTTGATATGTCCGTCCTGAAGTTAGGGCGGCTTCTATCTCATTTCTCTGTTCGTGCGTGCAAATTCTACATCGTCTCATAACAACCGCTCCGACAAACTCTTCATTTGGATTACGATAACCACCTACAAAGATAATTTCAATCGCAGATATATATAATATCATTGCCAAAACATTCTTACGGTTGAACGAACGATTGATTTCCAGTCATATAACCAAAACGGTAGTATCTAGTAATGTTTAGGCAATATCCTTGACATTATGAACGGTTCTACCGCCTCAGTATGCACTCCAAACGTACATAAATCGCTTTTGTTCGCCCAAAGCTATGAAGTTATACGTTTTCACAGTTAAACAACTACAACAAATTTTCAAACTGAATCATTTGACTAGCTCAAGCGATACTATGCTATAATTTGTTTCACAGATAATACATCATATTGTATACGGAGCGTTTTCAGATGGGTTTAGCTTTGGTAAAACCACTATCGCAGTTACAAAATTGCCAACAAAATGCTCCTGAATCAGCGATAGAAATACATGGATTGTCTTTTCAAAAAGGTGCTGTGAATGAATTGGTTGGTTCAGTTGGTTCGGGAAAATTTTCGATTGCCGTTTCATTATTGGCTAAGATTTCGCAAGATGGCGGAGTTTGTGCCTTAATCGATACGGCAAACAGTTTCGATCCGATTACCGCAAAACTCGGCAGAATCAAACTCGAAAATTTACTTTGGACAAGATGCGATAACAACATCGAAAAAGCATTTATCGCTGCTGATTATCTGATTCAGGCGAAAGGATTTGGAGCGATTTGGCTAAATCTCAACCACGTTTCGGCAAAGGATTTGCGAGCCGTTCCGCGTTCGTATTGGTATCGATTTCGCACAAAAGTCCGCGATACGCCGACAATTTTTATCGTTACGGTCAATAACGAATCCATCGCCGAATCTGCCGCTACGGTTTCTTATCAACTCGAACGGAGCCGGACAATTTGGTCAGGAATCGGACGATTTAAGCTGCTCAGAGAATTTCACCTGCGGATAAATTCGCGAAAACAATTCGCCGAAACGTTTTTTTCACGGGTCGAATGTTCATACGAAGATGTCTAAATTATTTGCTTGCATCATTTCAAATGACGAGAATCGAGCGGAATTAATCTCAGTTGCGAAACAATTTGCATACCGAATTGAAACGCTCGGCGACGGAATTGTGTTTGATGTGAGCGGACTCGAAAAACTGGTCGGAAACGCTGAACAGATTGCCGAAGCGATTAAAAATCAGTTGATTGAACACGATATTTTTGGAAGCGTCGCAGTAAATTTGCACTTGAATTCCGCGATTTTATTGGCTCGGCAGACTTTTAACGTAGGCGGTAAATCCAGTGCAGTTAGTAGTTTCAGCAAACTTCCGCTAAGGACTTTGGAAATCAACCGTGATACGCTCGGCGTTTTTGAAGCTCTCGGAATCAGCCGGATCGAAGAGCTTCAGCAGATTCCAACTGACCAACTTATTTCGCGTTACGGACAAGGATTTCGCGAAATAATCGATGCCGTAAACGAAGCCGATAAGCGTTCTTTGAAGCCGAATCTGAAGGAAAATCGGGTTAGTTGGAAATACGAATTGGATGAACCAGTGACGAATTACGAACAGCTCGTTTTTCTTTTTAATCGTGGCTTGGACGCAGTTTTTGAAAGCTCGAAAAGTTACGGTTTCAGCACCGAACATCTCGATATTTGCTTTGGTTTGGTTGATAAAACCGAAAAAATTTACGAGATAAAAACATCTTTTCCAACGCTTGAAAAAAACTTTTGGCTGAAATTGATAAATCTGCGGATTTCGTTTGAAACACCCGAAGCCGAAATAATTTCGCTTGGCGTTACACTGCATTTTGCCAAGTCGCGTCCTGTGCAAACCGCACTTTACGCCGCACCGAAGCCAACTCCGGAGAGTCTTTTATTGACAGCAAATAAGCTGAAAAAACTGCTTGGCGAAGAGAACGTCGGCGTGCCCGTTTTGCTAGATCAGCGGCTCGCGGAAGCTTTTATGCTCGACGCGGAAAAGCTGCCAATCGGCAAAGAATCAAAGGTAACAGCAGTCGAAATCGAACAACCGATCATCGCATTCAGCTATTTCAAACCGCCGATTACCGCACAAGTTTTAATCCGCGATAAGCGTTTAATTTATCTGAAAACTGACAGATTTCGCGGCAGAGTCGAACAATATTCGGGCGTTTGGAAAGCAAATTCGCGTTGGTGGAATGTGGTTTGGCGGACTAACGAATGGGACGTGGAAATTGAAAACGGCGGCGTTTACAGACTTTGCAAAAGGGATTCGGATTGGTTTGTGGTTGGGGAATATGATTAGGGTTTTGGGTGTAGGGATTAGGGTTTAGAGAAGAAAATACACCCTATACCCTACGCCCTAACCCCTTATAAACTATGGATTTTTACGAACTTCACACACGTTCGGCGTTTAGCTTTTTGTCTTCGGGAAGTATGCCTGAAGCCTTGGCGATCCGTGCCGCCGAACTTAATATCAAAGGCGTCGCTCTGCTTGATCGCGACACGGTTTCGGGTGCCGTGAGGTTTCATATTGAAGCGAAAACGCAAGGAATTAAGGCGATAATCGGTTCGGAAATTACAATGGACGATGGCTCGCTTTTGCCGCTCATTCCACTCAATTTGAAAGGCTATCAGAATCTTTGCCGACTGATTACAACCATCAAACTTCGTGCGAAAAAAGGCGAACATTTCGCCACTCGTCGCGATATTGAAGAGCATTCCGAAGGACTAATTTGCATCACGGGCGGAAGTGACGGATTTCTGCACAAAAGCATCAAAAACAAGCAAGGACAAGAAAATCTGGCGTGGTTAAACTACGTTTTTGAAAAGCGTTTGTATGTGGAATTGCAGCGGCATTTTTTGCGGAGCGAAGAGAATATCAACCAGCATTTACTTGCACTTTCGCACAAACTCCATGTTCCGTTTTTTGCCTCAAACGGAGCATTTTACGGCAATCAATACGACCGCGAATTGTTCGATGTTTTCACCTGCATAAAAAATCACGTAACGATTGAAAACGCGGGCAAAATCCTTTCGGAAAATAGCGAACGCTTTCTAAAATCGAAATCCGAAATGCTGCAACTTTTTACCGATTATCCTGAGGCTGTGGAAATCACCAATGAAATCGGTTCGCAGATCGATTTTTCGATGGACGAACTCGGCTACACTTTTCCAGATTTCCCCGTCCCTGAAGGCGAAACGATGGATTCAATGCTTCGAAAACTCGCCGAACGTGGTGCGATTTGGCGTTACGATGGTTTGACACCGAAGATTCTGGCGAAGCTCGATCACGAGTTAAATCTTATCGTAAAACTAAAACTCGCCGGATATTTTCTGCTCGTTTGGGACATTTCAGAATTTTGCCGAAACAACGGAATTATGTCGCAAGGACGCGGTTCGGCGGCGAATTCGGTGGTTTGCTACGCACTCGGAATTACGGCGGTTGACCCGATTGCGGGCGAACTTTTGTTTGAAAGGTTTTTATCTGAAGAACGCAGCGAATATCCCGATATTGACATCGATTTGCCATCGGGCGATGACCGCGAGTTGGTAATTCAATACGTTTACAAAAAATACGGCTCACGCGGTGCGGGAATGACGGCGAATGTCATCACCTATCGCGGACGTTCAGCGATTCGCGAAGTCGGCAAAGTTTTTGGGTTTGAATCGGATGAATTGTCGAAAATTTCAAAGCTGATTTCGCCGTTTGGGGCAACTAATCCGGAAGAGTTAATCGAGCGTCTGAAAGAAGTAGGAATCAATCCAAACGAAAATTTCCGTATCGCAAAATTCATGGAAATGTATGCCCGAATTTTAGATTTTCCGCGTCATTTGGGGCAGCATTCGGGCGGAATGGTGATTAGTTTAGGCAGGCTTGACGGCGTAGTGCCGCTCGAACCTGCGTCGATGGAAAACCGCAATATCGTGCAATGGGATAAAGATGATTGTGCGGAAATGGGCATCGTCAAGGTCGATTTATTGGGGCTTGGGATGATGGCGGTTTTGCGTGATACGCTCACATTAATTAGCGAAAATCGCGGCGAAACTGTTGACCTCGCAAAGATTCCAAAAGACGATCCGCTAGTTTATAAAACCTTGCAAGACGCCGACACAATCGGAATGTTTCAAGTGGAAAGTCGAGCCCAAATCGCGTTTTTGCCGAAATCAAAACCCGAGAATTTTTATGACCTAGTTGTGCAAGTGGCAATCATTCGTCCAGGACCAATTGTCGGCAAAATGCTTTCTGCGTACATCAAACGGCGGCAAGGAAAGGAAGAAGTCGAATACATGCATCCTTCGCTTGAACCGATTTTGAAACGGACGTTGGGTGTGCCGCTTTTTCAGGAACAACTGCTAAAAATGGCGATGACGATTGCGGATTTTACAGGCGGCGAAGCGGAAGAATTGCGTCGTGCTTTGGGTTATAAACGAGCCGACGTGAAGCTGAAAATGATTTCCGAACGATTGAAAAGCGGCATGACCAAAAACGGAATTGACCTGCAAATACAAGAGCAAATCACAAACAGCATTGTCGCGTTTGCCAATTACGGCTTTCCCGAATCGCACGCTGCGAGCTTCGCGTTGCTCACGTATGCGTCCGCGTATCTAAAGGTGCATTATCTCGATGCTTTCACCGCCGCGATGCTCAATAATTATCCGCTCGGCTTTTATTCGCCCGCAACTTTGGTCAAAGATGCACAACGCCACGGGCTGAAATTTCACCCGCTCGACATCAATAAATCGGATTATTATTTTACTATTGAGCCGAAGTTTTCGGTCAGAGTCGGTTTGCGATATGTAAAAGGATTGCGGAAGCAGGTTGGCGAAATGATTGTCGAAGAGAGAAATCAAAACGGTAAGTATCTGAATATACAGCAGTTAATTGACCGCGTTCCGCTTATCAATAAAAAGGAAATCAGAGCGTTGAGCCTTTCAGGAGCGTTGAGTTTTGAAAGCGTTCACCGTCGCCAAGCACTTTGGCAAGCCGAACTTGCCATCAAACCAAACGGCAAACTTTTTCAAGAAATTACCAATAATCAACACGATTTTTCATTCATCAAAAAAATGGACGAACTTGAAACGATTGAAACCGATTTGATGACTACAGGCTTGAGCGTGGGCAAACATCCGATGGCGTTTATCCGCGAGGAATTAAAGCGTAAAAACGTGCTGTCAGCTTCGCAAACGTTGAATCTAAAGAAGAAAGACGTTGTTTCGGTCGCCGGAGCGGTAATCGTAAAACAACGTCCCGGTTCGGCTCATAAAGTTTTATTCATCACAATGGAAGACGAAACTGGTTACTCAAATTTCATCGTGATGCCTGATGTTTTTGATAAATTCCGCAACGTGATAATGCAAAACAGCTACCTTCTAATCAAAGGAATCGCCGAAGAAGGAAATATGATAAAAGGATTGTATTTTGAATCGATTAATGATTTTATGGCGAAGGTTGTTTCGCATGATTTTCATTAGATTTTAAAACTACGGTGAAGTATTTAGTCTGATTTCTTCCAAAATATCTAAAATCTACTTGGTTTATTTTTTACCGAAAAATCCAATTATCCGGTTCAACTCAACCCAATCTAATGTCTCGCTTAATTCCAAGTTGTTCTTAAATGAACTTTGGTTGTTGTCCCGAGCCTTTACAAACAGTGCGGTTGCCCGAATAACTTAGCGAATAACCAAGTCTAGTCTAACTAAATTGCTATAAACGAATAGATTTCTCAGGGGACAAGATTGCTGTTTCGCCCTCACGTCCATTGATTTGTTGGGTGCGGCGTTATTTTCACGAGCTTTCCTGCCAATGTTCTTCTGTCCAAGCAAGATGATTCGGTAAAAACAACTTAACTTCCGCACTGCCTATGCCAACGCCACGAAATCCGCTTTCGCCCTCAAGCTCAAATTCATCTTGTTCGTTGTACGACACTGACAAGTTTAACAGCAGTTCTGCAAACGACACTAAGCCAACATCGGTGCCGAAGATTTTAACTGTGTCGCGTTGCTTCCTATCAACGTCAGTAAGGTTTAAGTCTTTGGAATTAGATAGTTCAAAACAAGCTAAATCTTTAGGCGAAACACAACTGTCGAATGGATGCTTGGCTGGAAGCTGCGGATAATGTTCAAAAGCAAACGGTTGAGTATGGTAGCCAGCCGTCAAATCGTCTATGTTTCGATAACCATACTCGACAATCAAATCTTTAATTTCGCCATGCGGGTGATTTAGTCTGACTCTAATTTCTGAAACTCGATGGAAAACAACAGACAAAATCAGCAACCCAAGATAGCGATACGTTTCTTTGTGAGCATAAAACCAAAGCGAATCAACCTTGAACCAGTCGTTATAAGTGTGTTGGGTTTTCAAGATATACAATCTGTCGGTTGTCATATCGGAAGATGATAATGGTAAATTTTCAGATGACAATGTGATGCTCTCGTTTCCATCAGTTTGAGATGGGAGTTGAGAAGCTAAGGCTGAATAAATCGTTTGCAAATCACACTGTTTCATTTACACAATAAAGCACACAACGCTTGAGATGACGTGGGGCGAAACCGCCGCCAAGCCCGCTAAAAGTGAGCAAAGCCTGTTGATAAGAAAGTCGCTGTTTCGCCCTCACTTCCATTGAATTGTTCGACGTGTGATAATTTACTTGAACGTCAGCAACAAATTATCAAACCATCCTACCGGTATTTCGTTCCAAGTTCCTTTCTCATCTTTGAATTTAACTGTTGAAATAGTGCAGCCACCTCCATCTTCCCCTTTGAAAGCGGATATTGTTATTTCGGTAGTTTTACTTTCTCCGTAAACTTTCCCGGTAATTTCCCAGTTTATACCTTCGCTTTGCGCCGTTTTTCCGAAACGTCTAATGTTTCCGACTTCTTGTTTAATTACTTCGTTATTTCGGACAAATCTTTCGCCGAGTTCCCAACAATTCCTGTTTCTGAGTGATTTGAATACAATCAAAATCAAAAGAATCAGGACAACCGAGATGCCCAGAAACATCAAGACGTTTGAGATAACTTTTGGGTTGGCTTTACTTTGGTTGTTTTCCTCGTTGTCCATAAATAATAGTGCGCTCAAATATAGCTGTGAAACGCCGAAAACGTCGAACGCTTGAGATGACGTGGGGCGAAACCGCCTACGCGCAACTCCGAGTTCACGGACAAATTCCATAACAAAGTCGCTGTTTCGCCCTCACGTCCATTGAATTGTTCGATTCGGCGTTATTTCCACGTTACAACATAATCGTATTTTACTCTTCCATTTCGATATTCTTTTAACCAATTAGCTTTTACAATTCTGACGATCGCACGTTCTTGAAATCCATAACCTAATCCATCACCTATTGGACTGTAATCGTCTGGACGAAAATAAAAACCGTCTTTAATACACGCGCCCAATTCGGCTTCGCCTCTGGGACAACCTTTGTCATTAGAATCTCGGTTTTTGGCAATCTGAATCAAAATATCAAGACAAACGTGACCAACAGGAACTTTCGGATACGGCTTGCCAGAAATGTAACCACCGATAAATATTGCAGAAGTGGGGCGCGTATCGTCTAAACATTCAATTAAAAGCGGAATTGCCTTATCTTTCAAAGCGACAATATCTCGGACTTCTTTTTTAGGCGGAATAACTTCGTCAACATTTCGTATATACAGTGCTATAACCGTCGCGTCGTGTGCGCCGTCTTCACCATAGGTTACAAGTTCCGGTGCAGTAACTAAAGCATCAATCAAACTTTCGTTTGAAGTCGTTGACGTTTTTGCGAAATTTACAACCGGCGAATCTGAAGACGTAGGAATAACAATTTGGCTTTGCATCTGCGACGTTGTTGAGCAAGAAGCCAATGACAACAACGAAAAAGCTAAAAATAAATTTCTCATAATTCAAACTTTTAGAGTTAAATCGAAAGCATCGAACGATTTAAATGATGTGGTGCAAAACCGCCGCCATGCAAATCAGAGTTAAAAAGACAACTCGATAACAAGGTCGCTGTTTCGCCCTCACGTCCATTGAATTGTTGGGCTTGACTTTACGTTTCGACAAACTCGTAAAAAGGCGCGACTTCTTCCTTTAGCTCGTCAAGCGACATAATTTTGCCAACAACCCAAAAACCATTGTTCCACGAAAAGGACATCAGCAATTTATCATCAATCTCCAACATCACGCCAGCATCAACAAGATTCGCAAATTCTTTATTCACGCCTTCGGCTTCCGCGCTTTTCGGATGACACACAACTTCGTCGTGTCCGCCAGTGGTTTTACTCATAATATCAGCGATTGCTTTGTCCGTTTCAGACTCAATCTGAAAATCTCCAAGTGCTTCGGCTTCGCTGTTAAAAAGAACGTGGTCTGTAAAATAAAGTAAAGTTCGAAGAATCCACAAGCGACTGATTGCTTTGCACTCAAACAAAACTTTTTCATCTTCACGCGGCTGAAATGTGGAATCAATCCGTTCAAATTTTGCTCTTATAGCTTCGTCAGATTTGTTTTGCGAAGCGGCGACAAAATCTTCGGGCATTGCGGTAACGTGAAAATCTCCGTAGTCGAAAACTACGCAATAGTGTTCGTCAGAAAAAATGCGTTCGGGCGTGTGCTGTTTCAAATAACGAAATAACTCAATCGTATATTCCTCGTAAATGAGAGTGTTCATAAATAAGCACGAAACGCCCAACGGCTGAGATGACGTGGGGCGAAACCGCCGCCACACAAGCTAAAGTTTAACAAACAACGCGATAACAGAGTCGCTGTTTCACCCTCACGTCCATTGAATTGTTCGGTGTGTCTTGATTTTCATCACTCAACTGTGCAAAGCGCACTCCGCAATTTCCTGAACTCGTTTCAAAGTTATGCCATTTCGCTGTCCAATCGCCAACGGATGTTCCGTCGGCTCTAACTCGATAAACGGACGCTCTCCGACGGGGCGCGTGTGAACATTGGTTTTCAAAAGAAAAGTGTCTGTGTCGTAACAAGGTAGCGAGGTGCTTAACCAGCCGAAATATGGCGGTTCGCTCTCGCGCCCTTCGGTTTCCCATAACTCGGTGGTACGTTTAAAATTCTTTTCGCTCAAGGAAACCCAAACGTTCCAACTGAAAAGCTCTTCGTCAGCATCAAGCACGGGAATTTCCAAGCGTCCAAGAACGAAAAAATGTTCGTCGTCAATCACGCATTGGTCTGAAGAAAGCAAAACTCTGTTGTCGCGCTCGTTTTCTGGAATGTCGAAATAAGACACTGGCGCAGGAAAACCATAACTAAACGGTAAGCCCGAATGAAACTCGCCACAAGTTGAACATTGATAACCTTGCATACTTAACCAACACGAAACGCCCAACTTATGATTATCACGATTCAATCGTGATAACACACCTAAAATCGTATATTATCGAGAATCCTTCGTAATAACACCGCCAAATTCGTGTATTATGAAGAATGATTCGTCATAATAAGCTTATATACGGATTCAATTTAACCGATTTGCTGCCCCCAATGCAATAAAATTAGCCAACCGCGCTCCGAATTGTTAGTTACTACTTCGAGCAGTTGTCATCTCACCGAAGCGTATCGAGATCGACAAATCACACTGCGTCGGTGTAATAATTCAGCAATTTGGAGTGAGTACTGATTTGCCGCTGCCGAGTTATTATTTGCCGTGATAGAAACCTCGAATTGGAAAAACAAAGAACGATTTGTGACTATCGGGTCATTATTTGCTTGAGAATCGATTCGTTCAACGTGATTGGTCATTAAACCGAAATACTATTCGTAAACGGCGTGATAGGGGTGTCTCGTAGTATCAGCGATACGTTTCGAACTACGACTATGTCATCTGACCTTTCAATCGTTTTACGGAGTCAAAACAGTCGCCTGTTGGTTCTCGTTTGCAGATTAACATTCAGATGGGCTTGTGTGCCAGTTGTGTGCCAACTCTGCCAAACTCAAACAAATCTAACTAGACTAGATTGACGTGAGATTAGGGTTGAAATAGATAGAATCGCACTCAAACGAATTACTCTAAACTATTACAAACACATATAGTTACACTACGAATCAAGGGGTCGCATGTTCGAATCATGCCGAGTGTATCAATAAGACCAACGAATTAGAGAAATCACAAGGTTTCTCTTTTTTTAATTCCCACCTATTTTAAGCAGCGTTAGGAAATTTCCTCGGGTCGAAATAAAAGTAAAGATTGACGATGTTGAACTTCTGTCTAAATACTTCTTCACCGCTGCTTTTGAATTCATTGTCGAATTTTCTCATTCTCTCATTTTATCGGAGATTTTGTTTATCGTTTTCTGATTCCATCACAGATTCCAGAATCCCGAACGCTAGTCGAGGGCGAACAGTCAGCCCAATTGCTCCATGCGGGTTCCCGCAAAAAGTTGAATTGTTGTCTTGTACCGTATGTTTAGCAAAATTACTTTGGCTTAGTGCTCCAACCAGCCAAAACTACAGAGTTATCCAAGTTGGCTGTGTTTTCAAGTTTTAGTCGCCAAATTGTCTCAGAAACCGGTTTATCGTTGTAAATTGAACAAAACCATCGATTTGCCTGAGGCGTTTTAGTCAAATTTTTGCCAACAATTTCACTTTTTTCGTTGTAAAGTATGATTGGAATGTTCTCGGCGAAGATAATTTGAGGCGATTTTTTTTAGTCCATTGTAGATTAAAGGTAAAAGTTGATTGGCAATATCTTCACGGTTATCCGCGAATTTCAGCAAAAGTAGCGTGATATTTGTTTCCACAATAGATTTTATTTTTCTGACCTTTCCAATAATAAATGTGTCGGTAGTTATAAAGGTTTTATTTTGAATTGTGGGTAGCACATAATAAGTCCGATGGTAATAGCAAATGATATGTCCGCTTTCGGCGAATGAGATGTGAAGATATAGCTAGTAAAAGGCTACGAAAAAAACAGACCGAGATCGCGTTGGAGAGGGCGATGCCGATACAGTAAGTAATTTTGCGGGTGTATGAGGGGAAGTTGAAATGGCAAGAGGCGGCGGAGATTTTGGATTGGAGGGCGAGTCATTTGCGACGGGTTAAGGCTAAATTTCATGAATTCGGATTTCACTCGATATTTGATGGACGAAAAGGCAAGGCTAACCGGAGGTGGACGCTGCTAGAGATAATCGAAAAGGGGCAAACGTTGTATCGTGATCAATATTTTGATTTCAACGTGAAGCATTTTCACAAGAAATTGGAAGAAGAACGCGAGATAAAAGTGAGCTATACGTGGACAAAAATGCTATCGCAAAAGTCCGGACTCACGGCAAAAGAGAATAGGCGGAAAGTGCGTCAAGAGCGTGGTGAGCGGCGAAGTTTGCCGGGAATGCTACCGCAAATAGATGGCAGCGAGCATCAATGGTTTCAAGACGGAAGGTATGCTTAATTGTAATAGTCACGACTTAATCTGACATTCTGGGTTGACTGGGAGTATATCTCAATTAGCCGCCAAAAAGGAGAATGTCAAAAATGAACACAACAACAAATCAAAAAATCAACAAAAACAAATTAGGGGTATTGGAATTAGCCAACACTTTACGTTAACTATTCAAACAAGAAAGCCGAAACAATTCATTGTAATTGATTTTCACAACGTGATTACTCATTAGATTGAAAAACTCTTCGTAAACGGCATCATAGGAATGTCCCGTAGTATCAGCAATCTGTTGCTCTATTTGATATATCATCCCGGCGTTCAAACCTTTTGAGCCCTCAAAATAGTGGCGTTTTGATTCTCTTTTGCATATTAACATTCAAATGGGCTTGTGTACTGGTTGTGTGCCAACTAATCAAAGTTACAAATAACTCGATTCCCGGAAAATAAACCGAACGACGCCAAAACCCCCATTTAATCGAGGTGAAGCAAATCTAATTGAATTAGATTGAAATGGATTAAACAAGCCATCGAAATTTTGTAATCATCAGGTCGCGGGTTTGAGTCCCATCATCGGCTTAAAATAAAATGAGAAAGCTATCCATTTTGGGGGTAGCTTTTTTGTTGGTGTAGAGACTTGATTCTTTGAAAACAGCTGTTAAAACTTCGTAGTTCGGGTTGAGGGATATTCCTTTACATCCAATTGATAAATGAGCGGATCAAATAAATAAAACTTTCTGAAACCGAGAGCGATATCGATTACGCTAAGAAACTTGTTTGCAAAAAACACGAGTGTTTGATGAAGGCTTCGTTTTTTTATCAGTACCGTCAACCCAGCGATTATTATTGCAAAGCACGACAAGGTTAGGGGATAGAAATCGCTCGGTACAATAAGTGAAATCAGAATAGCAACAATTAAAGTTGAGAATAGCAAAGTTGTCTTCAATCTCAACCAGCAAAAGGATAGTCCAAATCCACCTTTAAAGGCATACGAAATAGTTTTAGCGACTGCTCCAATTCGATTCACTTCGATATCCCTTTTGAAGGTTAGAGCCAAGCTTTTAAGCGATTGGAGATGAAAGCACCGCGTATGACACGCCATCGGAATTGGCAAGATGGACAATTTCCAGCCATTTTTTAACAAACGCAGACCGAGTTCGGCTTCTTCCTCAACCAGCAGATTGGGGTTGAATGATCCACATTCTTCCAAGGCTGACTTCCGATAAAAACACGCTGGACCGCGAAGCCATTTCGAAGCGGTAATTTCGTGACTTCGTTCCTCGATTCCGCTTAAGTTTTCGCCATTTTCATCGAGGTCGTCGATCCAGCCATTTACTCCTGCGAGTTCAGTATTTTTGTCAAAATGATTTAACGCATTTGACAGAAATTTCGGATAAATCAAGGTGTCTGCATCAACAAATAGTATAAATTCACCTTTCGCGAATTGAGTTCCAACATATCGACCTGCTGATGGCGAGAGTTTCATTGTCTCCTTCATTTCGACAATCCGAACTCCAAATGATTTCGCAACAGAAACGGTATTATCAGTCGATGCTGAATCTACATAAATTATCTCTCCGCCACCTATTTCTTCAGCCGCAGAAATTGCAGCATCGAAGCATTTTGTGATGCTTTTTTCCTCATTTCGTCCGATAATTACGATTGAAACTCTCTGTTTCATAATTCTAAATCTATTACTCCGTGTTAACAGTTGATAATTGATAATTACGTTTAAATTTCCGACAAAGTCCGAGAAGTTTTTCGCCAAACCCTTGCGGCAACAAAGATTTTGCCAATCGATTAACCAATGACAACGACTCACAAATACCGTTTTCTGCCTTCACGGCAATTGTCGGTCGATTAATTTCTATATTTAGCAGTTCGTTTTTTTCGTTTGCCCAATCGAATTTATATACTTCATCGCCTCGAAGAAAATCGTAGGTTTTGATTCCCCTCTCGGCGGCATTTTTGATGGATAATCCAATCAGAACGAGTCCAACGCTTTTTTTCGCCCATTCTAAATCGTATCCGGCATTGTAATAGTAGAAAACATCTCCATTCTGGAGTCCATAAACCGAAGCTCTACATTTGCCCTCAATCCAAAGTTCATTGAAACAGAGCAAATCCGCTGCGGTTAAATTGGAAATCAAATCTCTTTGGAACGATAGAAGTTTTGGATGTCCGCTCAGTTCCGAACCGCCTGATTCCGCCCAACGTTTTTCATGAAGATAATAAAATCGTTCAAATGCCGCCTCGGTTTCTTCTACGAAAGTTATCGTTCTAAATTCGAAACCATCTATTTTTTGGAGTTGATTCAATCTGCGTTTGTAATTAGTGTATCGACGGCTTTGCTTCAATAATTCGTCAGGGTTTCCCGAGAGATTGACTAACGGGCTATTCGTTGACCTAGAAACGCTGTATCGTGCTTTCCATTTCGAATTCAACTTTGCCATTTTTTGCAAAATTAATGCAATAATCGAATGTTTATCTACATACTCAAACGAAATTTGTTCGAAACCCTTTTCACTTACGAGGAATTCCGCAAAAGCCGTTGCAATTTGCTCACAATCTGTCTCGTCTGTGATTAAATCCAAATAATCTGCACCGCCGTGCTTCTCGCCGATCAACCCAACCCTGGAAATCTTAAATCCGAAAAAACTTTTTTGCTCGATGAATAACGGCAGAATTCCAACTAATTGGTTATCGCGGAATGCTTTCAAGATGTAGGGTTCTTTTTTATTTCCGAAATTCGAATGCCAAACTGAGAGCCATTCCCAAGATGAGAAAGGAGCACATTTCGATTTCGAATAAAGTTCAGTCCATTCGGATTTCAAATCCGCAAAGATGTTACTTCCTATCGCACGCTGAATTTGAATTTCGCTCATAAATTATAGAAAACCAACGCGAAATTATCGTGTCGTATAGTTACGTAAATATCTAATCAATTTGAATTTCCAACTCCAAAGCAGAGAACCCTTAAGTCCATTATTAAAAATGTAAAACGCAACGTGCTCACGCTCACTGGTCGTCCAAACTTTCTTGTATTCAGCGGCAGGACTTAGCATATCAAGCTCAACTGAATTTTCCTTTATACAGTCAAACAAAAATTCGCGAATCAAGAGATTTCCGGGAGCATATCGTGCAAATTTTTCATCAAAAGATGTTTTCCAAAAAGTGGTTTTATCGCGATACATAATGTTTATCCCCATCGCGATGGTCTTTTGATCGAGCTTTAGTTCATAAAAATATAACGCGTTTTTTGCCGAAACCGAGCAAGCAAAATCTTCGTGTAATTTTCGCGAGCGAATATCTGAAGTCGCGGCAGTTCCCTCGCGACCTTTCCAGCTATTTGCTTCGAGTTCAAAATATGTCTCCATTAGTTCGCTCGAATATTCTCGAGAGACGACAAAATCAACTTTTCCCAATTCACTCAATCGATTCCAACGTCGCTTTAGCTCCTGACGAAAGTGTTTCTTCAATCCTTTAGTAAAATTACTGATCAGTTGCTCATTATTTTCGCCCGTGGGCAATTCGATGAATGGAGCACTATCCATATCCCAAATTCCGGTTTTATACTTTTCCTTCTCGGCGAGTATGAGTAAATCATTGAGCCAGCTGTCTTTTCTGACCAACCGCATTTCAACCAAATCCCATTTTGGTTGCCTTTTTATTTCATTCCAAAGTGAATTCAAAATCTCATCACGCTCCGAGTCATCATCGCCGTGAACTAGATCAAATCGTGGCGTTTGCAGATTAAAAATCGCATTGAGTTTATTCGCCGGAATGCCATGAAGAGTTTCACGCGTTGTCATCAACGGAAGAACTGCTCGCAATCTTCCGTTGCGGCGAACAATCAGAAGTTTCGCCTTTGTGTCGAAGTTAGCAACAAAAGCGGCAAACCATTCGGGTCGCAAAAACGGTTCATTGGATGCACCTTCGTTGCACAACACCGTCCACTCCGGCTCTAAATTTTCGATTACATCAAGCCCTCCAACCAAAGTTTCGCTTGTGAAACTGCTAATTGGTTGCGACCCGTATTCACACGACCTTGAGATGTCTGCGTTATGAATTTTGGTATTTGATAATAAAAAGTCGTTTGTCATTTAGAAAAAGTTATAGAACGAAATCTAGTTTTAGGGGCTTGCCCTTGTTGATCGTAAATGTTTTGGTGATTGACTTCCCTTTAAATGAGACACTAATTTCATATTCTCCGTAAAATCCGCGAAACTCATATTTCCCGAATTTGTTGCTCGCACCCTCGAGATTCGTTTTCCACTTATGATTTATTAGTAAATCGAGAATTTTATAGTTGGGTTTTGGGAGATCGTTTTGATCCACTACGCCAATTCCAGGTAGCCAACCGCGTTCATCGTCAATGCCCCACGTAACAATTGCTTCAACATTCGGATTTCCAAACGCAACAGTATAAAACTCACGATAGAATTCCGCTTGCTTTTCGTCGTCCCATTCACCTTTTTTGTAACCGCCCGAAATACTAAGAAATTTCTTGCGATTGTCATACTCATGAGTTTGCGAACTAAATTCTGTAATCTGAATTGGCTTACCAAGTTTTGCGTAACGTTCGAGCTGTTGTGAAACGTTTGCCGGCTCAAACCATTCGCCGTTTGCGTGAGCCTGAATTCCGATAACATCGATTGGCGTATTGATCTGAATCAAATTCGAAAGTAATTCAAAGTAGTTATCGCGATTGAAATTACGAGCATTTTCATTCCCAAAAACGCCATATTCATTGATCATCAGACGTTTTTCCAGGTTTATTTCTCGTGCTTTGCGAAACGCATTTTCAATATAAGTCGATCCGAGCGTGCGTCCGAAATAGTCAGGATTTGGCGATAATGGTTCATTGACCAACTCGATTTCATCGGCGAATACAGATTTACGAATCCCTGTTTCAATTCGTTGATTTACCACTGCGGAAAGCTCCGATTTATCGCTTGGTAGCCATGCGGGTGTTCCTGATTCGTTCGTTCCCCAAAGTATCGGTGCGGTCGCGAAGCGTAAATTAAGTCGATTCGCTAGTTCAACCTCCTTTTCAAACCAAGACCAATCTTCTTGATTGTGTTTGTTTTCAACAAAATCCCAATATGTACCAATTACTGCGTAATTGAAAAGACTGGAAAACTGTTTTTCGTAGGTCGAAAGTTTGGATTTTGGAAGGTCATCAATTTTCAAATACGCCCCAAATTTGAAATCATGTTTTGTTTGCTTTACGCTGATCGTTGCGTTTTCGATCGGCTTTCCGTATTTATCACTAATCGATAAGCTTGAACTTCCTTTGCGATATTTTTCTATATTAAGTTCGGCGTCTGCAATCGCTTTTTCATTTTTGTTCGTTTTTTCAGGCGAATTTTCTTGGGCTTTTGAATAGACATTACAACTCGTGCAAAAAAGGATTCCACACGCGAATACGCATAGAAGACAAACGAAACTTGAAATTGAAAAATCGATTGATTTTGGCATTACCGTGAAAAATTACCCAAAACGTTGCTGCTCAATGGGTGCAAAAGCGTCATCAATTTCTCGAGTTCGAAACTTTAAGAACTGGAGTGCGATCATTGAAAGATAAAGTGGATTCAAGTAAAGGTATCGCTGCCAAAGTCGTTTTGGTTCTTGAAGTAAGCGATAAAACCACTCAAGTCCGCGATCTTGCATCCATTTTGGAGCCTGAGAAACAGTTCCCGCGTGAAAATCAAACGCTGCCCCAACCGCCATTAAAGGCATTGAAATGAGATTTCGATTTTCGTAAACCCAAATTTCCTGCCGCGGACAACCCAAGCCAACAAAAACGATAGAAGCACCACTTTTTTCAATCTTCTCAGCAATTTCGAGTTGTTCTTTTTCTGAAACTTGCCGAAAAAGCGATGCTTGGGTCCCTGAAATAATTAGATTGGGAAATTGAGTCTTCAAATTCTCTTCGAATTTTTTTAATACGTCGGATTGACTACCATAGAGATAAATTCCCAAACCTTCTTTTGCTGCTCTCCGGCAAACCTCAAGTGTTAAATTAGGTCCATAAACTCGATCAGGCAAATTGACTCGATAAAGCCATTTCATCGCCCATCGAACAGGATGTCCGTCGGGCACGACTAGATCTAATTTGTTTAATCTATGACGATGAGCCGAATCCAAAGCACCAGTCATAACGCCATGAACCGCAAGAGCACTAACTGCAAATGGTCTGTGTTCGCGTGCTGCATCCGCAATTTTATCAACCGCAGATTCATAGTCAACCGCGTTGATTCCAACGCCCAATATATTTTGCTTTCCGAAATCAATCATTTATTTGTGGTTCTCTTTTGTATCGAAATAAAACTTAAGCGGCTACAACTTGTGTTTTCGACTCGGCAAGCCACTTTTCTGTCGTTGCGTCCACAATTTCTTTTACGATCATTTCTAAGTTGTATTCATACTTCCATTCAGGAAAATCATTTTCGAAATGCCTCACATCGCTGACATACCAGATATGATCGCCGGCACGGTTTTGGTCTGAAAGAGTATGATAAAGCGGCTTTCCAGTTTGAGCCTGAATCAAATCGATCCCTTCAAGAACCGAACAATTGCTATGTCGGCTTCCGCCCATGTTATAGACCGAACCTGGTTTTGGTGCTTTATGGAAATGCCAAAATGCACGAACAAGATCATTCGAATGAATATTGTCGCGAACTTGCTTGCCTTTGTATCCGAAAATCTGATAATGCTTTCCGTAAACTGCACACTTGACTAAATAAGCAAGAAATCCATGTAACTCAGCACCTGAATGAGCCGGACCGGTTAAACAACCGCCGCGAAAAGTACCGGTTTTCATTCCAAAATAACGTCCGTATTCTTGAACCATTACATCAGCGGCAACCTTGCTCGCTCCGAAAACACTATGTTTTGAGTTGTCGATACTCATCGTTTCATCGATTCCGAATTGATAAAACTTGTGTGACGGATCAATTTCCCAACGCTTTTCCAGTTCAACTAAAGGCAACAGATTAGGTGTATCGCCATATACTTTGTTCGTTGAAGTAAAAATAAAGGTCGCATCCGGGCAGTATGTGCGAGTTGCTTCGAGCATTATTAACGTTCCGGTGGCATTTACACTGAAATCGGTCAGCGGCTCTTTTGCAGCCCAATCATGACTTGGTTGAGCAGCTGCATGAACGACAATTGCGATATCGTTCTTATATTTTTGGAATATGTTAAAAATTGCATTTTCGTCACGAATGTCAGTTGAATAGTGAACAAAGTTTTTTAGACTTCCTTTTAGCGTTTGAGTGTTCCATTCAACTGAACCGTCCGCACCAAAAAAATATTCACGCATATTGTTGTCGATACCAACTACGGTAAATCCCACCTCGTGAAAAAACTTTGTCGCTTCACTTCCTATCAATCCAGAACATCCTGTAATAATTGCAATACTCATAAACTTATCGACTCTCCAAATTTAGTAAAGGCTAAAAACTCTTTTACAAATGAAAGACTCAATCCGCGGAATCTTCCATTATTCGGAAAGGCTTTGGCGAAAGATTTCGATTCTATTCAAAAGTCAATTTGAACCTCGATGTACAGAAGCCAATTTCGTTTTTAGTTATGGAAATGCAAAAAGCCCGAGCAAATAAGAATTTGACCCAAGCTTTAAAATTTTTACAGAGGTTGTCCGAGTTCGAAACTTTAGTTACCAATCAGCGAATGTAGCTCAATCGAGAGACTAATTGACAAAAGCCTTGTTTCAGAACGAAATTTTACTTTTTGCTATTATTCGCGAACGTTGCTACTGCTTTTTTGAAATATAGTGAATCCAGTGCGATTTAGTATCGGTTTTCACCAAGTTGCCATCCATGTCAAACGCCTCGACCTCACCAAATCCAAAATTATTTAGCTGCTCGATTTGTTTCGAAATACTGATGTAATAAAGAAGCAAAGAATATCGGTGATCGCCGTCGTTGACAATGGCATATTCATCGTTGAATACTTCGTGCTTCTTCATTTTGAAGTGCTTTGGCAAATGATACATTGAATACAAAAGGAAGTGTATAAAGTTCTTATCGAATTCGAATTGTCGTTGCCATGGCAGTTTATCGAAATTTACATAGTCGCGGTTGTGCGTTGAAAACATCAATGTGCCGCCTTTTCTTAGGACTCGATTCGCCTCGCTAAAAACCAATAGTCGTTGCTCATTTGTAATCGAATCAATTCCATTATAAGAAAAAAAGACAAAATCAACAGATTCTGCTTCAAATTCCTTTAAATCCGTCGCATCGCTACAAATAATCTTTGCATTCGGATACTTTTTCGCTGTTGCCTCCGCAAACTCCGGAACATAGTCAACGCCGATATATTCTTTACACATTGGAAGCAAATGTTTTGTTGTTCTACCACCGCCAATTCCGATGTCCAAAACAACGGATTTGCTTAGGGTTGCGGATAATTTTTCAAACAAAACTTCTTCAGTCTTGAGGAGAGGTTCCTTATTTTGATAATATTTAACAACATCAGCTCTCGAGTAAGTCGTTTTATTGATTTGGTTTAAGGACATTTGTTGATCGATAACATTAAGTTCGTTTCGCATATTTTTATAACTTTCCACGTTCGTTTGTAAAGTGGCGACGCATTTATCCTCGAAGCTCTACTTCTATGTTTTTGTAATTTTCGGCAATATAATTGAGCAACGCTCTTATAAACAGAATAGTTCCCAGCATTTCAAGTGTTTCTTCGAGTGTTGTTAAAAACATGTAAACTAGAGTTTCTCGCCCATTTACCTCGGAATACCAACCTTCAATCATTTCGAGACCAACGGCTCCACCGAGATAGATTGCTGCCGCTATTATGAACATAATCCTCGTTTTCGAAGGAAGGTTCCAAAGAAATCTGAGAAAGAAAAATCCAAGTGCCGCAATCAAAATTACAGCTGGAATCACCCACGCAAAATAAAATACACCGAGATTGTTTTCTCCAATAATTTCTCTCACTGGCTCAATTAATCGTTCATGGATCGATGCTATCTCATCAAATGCCATCAACAGAAATCCAAGCGAAAGCACTGACCATTCGAAAACGTATTGTGCATTATCCTTTTTCTTCAAAAATGTAATTACACCTATGAGTAACGTTGCAAAAAGTAGAATTAACATTGAGAAAAATGCCGGAATATTTAGCTCAAGTTCAACATAAAAAAGTTTTACCAATTTGTGAACTAATACAGAACTGTATCCGGTTAAAAAATCGGCATACAATACGGCTGAATTTGCAAAAATTAATAAACCCACTGCAAACGACATCCATAGGACGATCGTGTTTGAAATCAATGACAACGAATGAATTTTGGTTTCACCTTGATTCGTTGCTTCAGCGTCGAATTTGGAATCTGGCTCGACTTTTGATGTCGAATTAGTCCAAAGATTTTCTCGGTATTCAGTTCCGATTGATCGAAAGGCTGAGTTTACTTCGGAACTGTTTATCCTTGGTTCGATACCAGTATGTGTAGTCACATTCATTTTCATAATCCTAACCTCAAGCTAGCTACATTTGAAGAGTAGCTTCCATAAAATCCACGCGTAGATTCTTCACAAATGCTTATTTTGCCGAGAGATAGCAAATCTGCTCCGGATCGGTTTACTTTGGTTTCGGTCGTTACCGCAATACTATATCCAGCCTTACCGACCAAATTCTTCAATTGGTCGTTTAGTTCACCGTTTGGATAGGCGAATGAATTAACCATCATTCCTAATTCTGTTTCGAGTTTCGCTTTACTCTGAAAAATTTCCGCTTCCATTTCTGCTATATTTTCGCTCGGCATAACAACGTGATTCGCTGTGTGTCCACCAAAACTTATGCCTTTTCTCGACATTTCCTTCACCATTTCCCAACTCAACAACTGATATTCAGCAGGATAATTTTCAAATCGACTTCCGAGTTCTGATTCAATTTCGGTGATAAAGTTTTCGCGACATTCATTGCTACAAAATACGATCGAATCCGTTTGCTGCAAAATGTCTTTTTGGCTACTGATCGCTTCCGCAAATTCAACCGAAACACCCGCTGCCAGCAACGCCCGCGTTATCGGAATCGAGCTTTTACGAACCTGTTTGAGTAACCAATAAATCCTATCGTGTGCCAATGGCTTGCTTTGTCCGATAAAGTCGGTTGGAAGAAAAACTGTAGCGGGCAACCCGAATTCGTTGAGAATTGGAAACGCCTGATCATAAAAATCGAGATAGCCATCATCAAATGTAATAACCGCCATCGGACGCGAAGCTTTTCGGTTGCCGTCCAGAAAATATTTTGCGGTCTCCAGCGAGACAACATCGTAAAATTTTCGCAATAGTTCGCAGTGTTTTCTAAAACTCGCAGCCGAAATCACGATTCCATAAATCGAATCTCTTTCTGCAGTATTAATATCAGCAACGACTCTATGATAGGCAATTATGTTGACCGACCCAGATTTTACAACCGGAAATCCGGCTCTTACTCCAGTCGCCGCAGCGAATGATTTTATCGTTCGCTTCAGCTGTAATTTTAGGTTATTCATATTAATTAAATGTTCTCCGACAAATGTAATCGGAGTTTTTCAACATATCGATTGAAACCTATTTGTTCTATCGATTTTTGCCGTGCCGCTTTCCCAATTCGATATCTGCTCTCTCGATCATTTACAAGCAATGCGATTTTCTCTGCCAAAGCGTTTGTGTCACCCGGTGTAAAAAGCAATCCGTCAATTCCATCATCGATTAATTCAGGAATTCCGCCGACAGTCGTCGAAATTACCGGAAGTCCCGCCGCCATAGCTTCAATAATCGATATCGGCATTGCCTCCGCGTATGTTGGCAGAATAAAAATATCAGCGTTCTCAAAATATTTTATTCGGTCGGCTAGCGATGCAATTCCCAAAAAGTCAATCAAATCCGTCAATCCGCGATTCTCGCATTCTTGCATTAGGTTTTCTGCTCCATAGCCCAAAAATGAAATCCTGAGATTCGGTTTTTTATCTCTACTAAGAATCGAAAGGGCTTCGATAAGATCTCGTTCACCTTTTAATTTTCCCGTCGCACCAACGAATAGCAAATTGGTCGTATTGCGATTTTCCCGAATCATTGGAATCTTGCAAAACGATTCGGTATTGATTGCATTTTCGATAACAACTACAGACAAACAATTCGCGATTCTTTCCAATTGTTTTTTGGATTCGTGTGAAACCGCGATTATTGAATCACTTTTTTCAATTGCTCGTTTTATAAACCAACGCCCAAAACGGTTTTGTTTTGGGAAATAATTATCAATATCACCTGCATGAAAATGGGTTACAACTTTCTTTTCGAATATTTTTGCTAAATAAATGAAAACCGATTCGCGATACAAACTTGCATTACTGCCAAGATGGACATAAACCAGTTTTGGACGTTCCGATAAGCAGATCCAAATACATCGAAACCAAGATTGAATAGCCAATATTATTTTTTGGATTTGACCGTAATCTTCAGCCTGAGATTCGATATATTCAAAATCAAAATCGGACTTTAATGGAGACTCGAGAATATCTGCGATCAACGTAGTAATTCCTCCTCGAGTTTTCGTAAGATGCATTCCAATCATCAAAATTTTACTTTTGCGATCTGTCGAACTAGCGGCAATATTTTGCGAATCAATTAGACTTTCCGTCGAGTTCGATTTCTGTGTCGAACAACCGCTTATTTTTTTTATATTGATTGCCGTCATCTCGTTTTAATCTATCACAGCGAAACAAACATCGAATCCAAGCTCAGTTCCACAAAAATGCCTGTAAACAGATAACAAAACACATTCATAAAACTACTTTCTGTGATATTCGAAACCTTGCAAGTTTCCTTGAAAATAGTGTGCTTTCGAAGAGTGCCATTGCAGAAAATGAAAGCAATTGTGCGATTGCGGCACCGATTGCTCCATATCTTGGGATTAGGAGAATACACGATGATATGCATACAACTACTCCGATCGCATTTGCCATTAGATCGATTGGCTGCGAATTAGTCGCTACCAATCCGCGTGCAACTATCATGACTATGCAAAATGGAATGACGCTGATTGCTAAAATATCAAGTGCTTGAGCGGTATCTGCATACTTGATACCGAAAAATAGCGTCAAAACTGAACGAGAAAGAAAAGGTGACAGAATTGCCGCAGATGTAGCAATTATCAAAGGAAGCGTTAATATCTTGGAAAGGTAGATACCGGTTTTTTCAACTGATCGAGTTGTAACACTCGTAATGATCGGCTGAATCACGTCGGCATAACTCGCCATCAAAATACTGACCGGAATCAGAAATCGAGAAGCGACGCCAAACTTTGCAGTCTCGGTTTCACTACTCAAAATTCCAAGAAACACTATCGCAACCTGCCAATTTATCGAAACCAAGATCGTTGTGCTTGCGAATGTTGGCACTACCTTCCAAACTTTTGACAACTCATCCGAGTTGAAACCAAAGAATCTCGCTTGGCGTGGCGATGAGATCAAATAAATGCTCAAAGCAGCAAATCTAACTACAACAAACGAAAGGCAAATAATCCAAATATCAAATCCGAACCAGATTAGAGCGAATGGAATAATTGTTCTCAATAAGTTTTCAAGTATCGTTGCAACTGCAATCAAACGGGTTCGTCCCGAAGCAATCGCCGAAGCTTCTTCAACTCCAATAAGTCCTGTTGGAATAATTGCTATGCTCAATATCGCAATTGCGAGCATTACCGATGACGAGCTGCTGACAATAAAACCGGAAATCGTCATCAAACAGGCACAAATAATTCCTGAGACCAACAGAATCGTTGAAACTGTGCTGATAAAAGAACCGCATTCTGACTTGTTGTGCAGTGAATCGTCGCTTTGAATTTCATTCCGGCGAGTGATTTCACTAATGAGAAATGGGCTTAATCCAAGTGTACAAACGCCATAGAAGAGACTATAAAGTCCCATTACGATACTAAATCTTCCAACGTCTTCGATCTCTCGCATTCGAGCGAAGTATGCCCACAAAACAATGCTATTAGCAACGCTGATGATTCCGGATAACACCATCCAAAACATACTCCTACCAATTCTTGAATGTTTTTGTTCGATGGTTGGATCTAATTTTCGTGAATCACTTTTCATTTCAAAATCTGAATTCAAACCTAGCAATTAGTAAACCGTTGTTTGTCGGCGGATTCGGCTTACGGCAAGAATTATTCCGAACATCAGAAATAGTGTACGCATCGGCGGACGTGTAGAGCCTAGAGAACTCGGTTCTTTCATTGCGGAAATAATAAAACCGATCAATCCGCAAAATACACCAAGCCCAATTGCAAAGATCAAGCGATCGTAATTCGATGTTGCCTTCCAACATTCATAAATCGCGAAAACGAAAAGAAAACAAAAGAGCAAGCCGCCGGGAATACCAACCTCAGCTGTAACGTGTGCAAAAACATTGTGGACGGGATTCGGAAATATTGTGCTCACAAATACAGATGTTTCGTCATACTTTCGTGAATTCTCTCGATAGCTATTCATCCCCACGCCCACATAAGGATTGTCAGAAATCACTCGAATCGCTGTTTCCATTAACGGAATCCGAATCATTGCCGATCCATCATCTTCGCCTGAAAGTCTATCTACAATTCTCCCTGTTAACGGCAGCAGCAACAAGCAACTCAAAGCCACAACTCCAATAACGGAAACAAGATAACTTCTCGTTTCGTCTTTGGATAAACGATACCAGCCAAATGCAAATAATCCCGCTAAACCAATAACCAACGATATCCAACTTCCTCTTGCAAGCGATAAAATGATTGCAATTACGCCTAATAAACTTGCCGCAATAAATAACAATTTCTGTTTCGAATCGAAACCTTTAACGCGGCAAACAACCAATGCGGCAACAATGGGTAATAAGCTGGAAAGCACCCACGCCATTTCCGTAGGTGTCCGTAAAAATGATTGTACTCGCGATAATATCCGACTTTGTGTGCCGAGCAATTCCTCTTCAGTTCCGGTGCCGAAAAATGCCATATTTGTCGGAAAATCAGCAAAATATTGCGACATCGAAACCAAGCCTGTAAACACAAGTCCGATTGCTAAATAATAACCGAGTTCTATTAATCTTCCGCGTTGGCTAAAGTGTGATGCAATCGAATACGAAAGAATGATCAAGGTAATAAATGACCAAACCGAAAACCATCCGATCATATTCGAACCGCCGTAAATCACACCAAATGTTGTCCAAAGGAGCAATAGCGAAATACAAATGGCGAATGATTTGGGAAAGACTCGAACGTTGCAGGAATCATTTCCAAAAAAAGCATCATAAGCAATCAATGCGATCGCCAATACCAAAGTGAGCGATATATTGAAGCCTGATGGATCTTCGATTTCGTCAATTTTATATAGGTTTAAATCTCTTTTGAAAAAAAACGAAAAAACGAAACTGAATCGTAGAATCATATCAATCGGCAAATCAAATACAACGCATACAACTCCAAGAGTAATTACACCAAATCCCGCCGCAATTACTAATGCTTCATTAGCAGATACGGGGATTAGCAGTGGAATGATTACACCGCAGATGCTTGCCACGAGCACAATACCGAAAATAGCGGCTCCACGAAAATATGAATTGGATGATTTTGAAACGCCTTCGGCGAATTGATGTCTCACAAAAATTCCTACATTGCTCCGGTGCCGCGGATAACGGCAGGAATCGTTTTGAATAGGATTTGTAAATCGAGCAATAGCGACCAACTATCTATATATTCAAGATCTTGCTCAATCCATTTATCGAAAGATGTTTCGCTTCTTCCCGAAATCTGCCAAATGCACGTAATGCCGGGTTTGATGCTGAATCGAAGGTTAAACCACATTTGGTCAAATTTCTGAAAATCTCGTTCGGGAAGCGGACGTGGTCCAACGAGCGATAATTCACCAAACAAAACATTGAACAATTGCGGTAATTCATCTAGGCTTGTTTTGCGAAGCCATTTTCCGATCGGTGTGATTCGCGGATCGTTTTTCATTTTGAAAACCGGACCATTTGCTTCATTCGAAACTTCCAATTCTTTTTGGCGTTCTTCGGCATCTGAAAACATTGTTCGGAATTTCAGCATTTTGAATCTTCTTTTGTTCAATCCTACTCGTTCCTGAACGAAAAGAATCGGTCCCGGCGACGAAAATTTTATTAAAAGTGACAAGATTAAAAGAAGCGGTGATGCGATTATCAAAAGAGTTAAAGCTCCAAGAAAATCGATCGCGTTTTTTACGATCATCTGCCAGCGAACCGTGGTCGTTCGATAAAGCGAGAGAATCGGTTCTTCGCCGATTTCTCCTGAAACTGATTTTGAAAGGCTTTCATTGAAAAGATCCGAATAGACTCTGACGATAATTCCCTGTTCTTCTGCGGCTTCAAGAATCGTTTCCATTTTGTCGTAATACGATTTTATCGGAAGACAAATTATAACTTCATCGATAATATTTTCCGCCAAAACCTTCTTAATTTCTTCAAGATTACCGATTCGATTTTTACCGCAAAGTCGTCAACGAATCCGACAAAATGATAGCCAATTTCGGGTCGGTTTCGAATCAATTTCAACATTTTCTGTCCCCGCCTTCCCGCACCAACTATAATTACAGATCGCAAATTTCGCCCATGTAGACGGAAATGTTTGAGCAAACTGCGTTTTAACATACGAACCGAAAAAAGTAATATTGCAGAGGCTGATGTGAAAATCAAAAGAAACCTTTTAGGAAAAACCTGCCATTCAGTTAAAAGGATCAGTGTAGCCAAAACTAAGGTGCAAAAAGTTACTGCACGAACTACTTCCAGAGATTCGTCTTTCAATGTCGCAAGGCGTTTTGAGCGATAAAGTCAAAAAGAAGACAATATGAACGCCCAACTAAACAAGACGCCCGCAAAAAACAACGAATTCTCAATTGTCGGTTGGCTGAACGTTTGCGAAACGTAATGTAAACCTTGAGGTCCGGCAAAATAAAATGCGAGCCACAGCGAAACTGTTAAGGAAACAAGGTCTAAAATTTTGTAAACAAGCACCAAAGATGCTCTGATTCTCTCTTTCATGTTTAGAAATATTTGCTAACTTTGTTGTCTTTTTCGTCCAAACGGATTTATAAAACGAAAGACGGCTCTGACGATTGATTGTTTTTCAAGATTCCGCCGAAAATGCGGATTCTGTTTACTTCTTACATGTCCTTTCTCAAGAACAGTTTCTTCTATCGGAACTTCAGCTGGCAGCGAGTGCGAATCAGCCTTTTCGGGTAAACACATAATCGGAATTGTTGCGAGTACCGGAATCTTCCAGCGTTCTTCGAGTTGTAATGCAGTGGCTATAAAATCGTTGTCGTCATTTTTAAACGTGAATCTTTCTACCGCAATGGCACCAAGGAAACCGAAGATCGTTCCGACAAATATCAAAACGATTAGGTTGAGTATTGGTTTAGGATTCTTCGCTTCTCCATCAGTTCGCGGCGGTTCAACCAGATTGAAATTCAAAGGCTTTTCTTGACCGAGAGATTGCCCAACCTCAGTTTCACGCTGCTTTCTTTCATATAGCAGATACGCTTCTTCGTTAACCTTTTTTTCTCGCTCGAGTCCGTCTCGTTCGATACTTCTTGTATTTAGTGTTGAAACTTGGTTTTTTAATTTCGCAAGTAGCGGTGACAATTGACGCTCCCGTTCATTTAAAGCAACGAGATTGTTTTGCGAAGTAAATAATTCGGCTTCGAGTTTTTTTCTCACGTCGTTTAGAGAGTAAGATTTCTCCGTCGGTGGATTTTTCGATTCTTCCGCTATCGATGCCTTAAGTTTCGCAATTCGCTCTTCATTTTCGACATACGGTTGATATTTTTGTGCTATCTGTGTTTTTTGACCCTCGAGTTGAACGAGTTCTTCCTTCATCTTGTCCAAAGCTGATACATAACGAGTGACAGAACTTGTTTGAATCTCCAGAGGCTGAACTTTTACCTTTTCTTTCAAATCACCTATTCTTTGCTGTGTTTCGAGAATTTCCCGCCGAGATGTATCGAGCTGAGACTGGATGTCCATCGTCTGCTTAAGAAGTAGTTCTTTCTGCGTTCCCATTTCGGTTCCGGAAAGCTCATTTTCACTATCAAATTTCTTTATATTATTCGTAGCGGATTTGAGCCTTTCGTTATAATTTGCCGTAAGATCAGAAAATACTTCGCCCGCTTTTGTTTCTGCAATGTCTTTTGCGGTGTCGCTAAGTTTTACGCGTAAATCGTAATATCTTTTGTAAATCGCTTCCAGAGTTTTCTTTGCTCTTAGCGGATCGGTGTCAGTCAAACTAACGCGAATTACGCGAGATTTTTTTACAGGAACGATACTCAAATTGCTCACAATTCGGTTAACCAAACGCTCAGTCGCAAATGCTTCGTCCGGCGACACATTCGAGATAGTTCCATTCAGATCAGAAGATGACTTTCCGAAGAATTTTTCGATTCCGAATTTGATATCAGATCGAAATTTGCTCAGTTTAGTATCATCCTTAGGTTTTTGGTCATTGATAAGATTCAAATCTTTAATTGCACCCTTAATTACTTCGCTACTGCGGATCAGTTCAAGTTCCGAATTGAATTCTTCGTCGCTGATTATAATTTGGGATGCATTAACTTGTCTTTCCGTAGGAGAAATCTGCGAGTCAACACGATCTCGTGTGTATAGAATCGCCATCGATGATTCGTATTTTGGTGTAATTAGGAGTGTAGCTATCATACCGACCGCTACGATCAATACAAAAGTCGCAATGATCAAAAGCTTATGGTTTGCTGCTGCCCGAAACACTTGTTCGGCTAAAGTCTGTTCTGTATTATATCTCATTGATAGCACTCACTGTTCTTCTAAAAAATCCTCGGGAGAAATCCTCTTAAACCTTCAACAGCTTTATTAAATTGCGAAATTTTTGATTCGGGGACATAAATGTAATCGCCGTCCGCCAAATCCAAATCCTTTTGCTTTCCTTTTTGAGCTAAAATCTCCGATAAATTATATTGATGAATAATCCAATCACCTTTGGCATCAGGGCGTGCGTGAATCAGGAGTTTTTTATTTGCATCTCGTGTAAAGCCTCTGGCGAGGAAAACCATTTGAACAAGTGTCTGTCCATCTCGTAAATTGTATCGTCCGGGCTTTCCTACTTCGCCGCCCACAAATACGTGCGGTGGATCATATTCGAGCAAAGTAACTGTAATAATCGGTTTTATCAGAATTTCTTGATAGGCTTTATCCAAATCCTTTTTCACCTGAGAAAGGGTGGCTCCGAGGACGGAAAACTCATCAATCAACTGGAGATTCACACGTCCATCCGGCGGTACAATTAGAGACGTTTCATTCAATTCCGGCTGATAAAGAAATTTGATACTGATCTTGTCGCCTTGCTTCAATCTATATTCCGTTGAAGGCGAATTGAATTTATCTCCCGATTGCGGCAAAACAACCTGAGATATTCCAATAATCGGCAGACACACAACTAATAAAAACAATCTTTTTAGCATATTTGGATAATGTTCTTTCAAATCTTTACCAGACACAATAAATTGCATCTTTTGTAAAAAAACAAACCGAAGACTTTTATTTTCGTCAGATTTGATACAGAGCGAATCTCTGTTTATTTCCAAAAATCTTTCTCTTCGATCAGAAAACATTATGTGTTTTATACAGCTTGAGAGGATTTCCGTAATTTGGTAGGAATTCAAATAAAAAAACCGGCAAGCTTGGGGGCTTGCCGGTTTAGTTTGATCATAACTTGAGTTCTACGGTAGGGCGATAAAATTCAAGTCTGTTAGTCCATCTGAAACATTTACAGTTTAGGTTGTAAATGTAAATCGCTTCGATGAAACGCTCACAAGGTATGTCGTTCCCACTTGAACATTATCAAATCGATAAAACCCAAACGGGTTTGTCAATGCCGTGCGAACTGCACCTGTTCCATCCGTCAACGAAACCGAAGCCTGAGAAACTCCGCGTTCACTAGAATTAGTAACACGACCTCCAACCTTAACCGCAGTTGCCGTTGGTGTTCCCGCATTAAAAATAAACGGACTGAAATTTAACGCTGTACTGCTACCAACCGGAGCGGTTGGTAGCAGTCTTCGCCTTAAACATTAACCCTATTAAAGTTCCGGATCCTGCCAATGATGTCCGGGCAATGTCGCAGATACTGCCAATTGACCTGGTGCAATCAAACCGCCTAAGACGTTTGCACCGCCGCTCGAAGTACCTGCCTTATCAGTTGGATCGATTCCCACAGGTTCAATGATGTTCGGATCATACAAGACATCAAAATCATACGACGTAACGTTTTCACCCGTTAAATTTCCAACCATAACTTCCAAACTGAACGGTAGATTTTGACATACGGATTGCGTTGGCAACGACACGGATACATTCATTGGTGCAGAAGTATTCCTTTCAGAAACAACAACTTCAGCTACGTCGGTTTTGACCTTATCGCCTTTTGATTCTATCGTAGCAATCATTGGCTAAGCTAAAGGTGCAACCCAGCTACCATCCACATCTCCTGAGAGCAATGCACAATAGTCTTGATTCAGTTTGTTGAGAATAATTACAATCTCTGCGAACTTGGTCCACGCGGTAATGGGAAAAGTCATATTTACAAAGAAGTATCACCAAACAGTTTTTTGGTTTCGGGCGGGCAGACAACCGTTGCGAATCTCTTTTACAATATGTCGTCGCGGTTGGTCGGGCACGTTGGAGTTTGGGACGTGGTAGCTTTTGATGAAGTGGCTGGAATCAACTTCAAAGATAAAGACGGAATTCAAATTATGAAGGACTTCATGGCATCGGGAAGTTTTTCTCGCGGAAGAGATTCAATTAATGCTGATGCTTCGCTGGTATTCGTCGGGAATATTAATGGTTCGGTTGAGAATCTCGTCAAAACATCTCACCTTTTTGCACCATTTCCCGAAGCTATGATCGACGCCGCGTTTTTTGACCGAATGCATTGTTATTTACCCGGATGGGAAATTCCGAAAATTTGTCGAGTTTAAGTCTTCCAACAAAGCGGCTAAATATTGCCTAACGCCGTTGCAATTGCTCATACTTTTGATCCGATGTGTTATCAATGGCATTTTGGTTATTTGATTCATTAGTTTTTTTCATTTTCAAATACTTCAAAGTCTTGTCGCGACGGGAATCAAAACTCGCCCCTCAGCTACTTAGCAACCTCCGAGATAACTTGATGCGACAGTCGTTCCGCCAACAATCAATAAGAATTGTTATCTTCAAATTGATATTTTGGGAGCCACCTCCGAAATTAGCGTCGTAACTTAAACGAAAACACCGAACTTATTATTATGCCGAACCATTAGGCATAACACTCATATTTCGACTGTAATAAGGATTGACTCAAAATAAACCGATATTTACGACTTCAAACTAACCCAATTTCGCCCCCAACTCAATAAAATTAGTCAACAGCACTCTGAATTGTTCGTTACTTCGAGCAGTTGTCAGATCACGGAAGCGTATCGAGATCAACAAATCAAACGGCAACGGTGTAATGATTCAGCAGTTTGATCCGAGTATCTCGTTCTATCCGGTTCACTTCTTTCAATCATTGGCGTTGCATTTTTTTTCCTTTTGATTTGGTCTTGCCCATTATTGCCAATCCCTACGGGCGTTTTTTGACCACGGTGGTTATAAGTGTCCATTTGTAATAACAGAATAAATTGTGCGACATAATAAATAATAATTAATAATTTTATTGAGCTTTTCGTAGGATGTTCTATCAAAGAGTTTGTTAACGCACACATTAAATATGTGAAATCCCGTAAAAACTAAAAACCTAATTGGAAAATTGGTTTTTTCAACTTCAATGTCAAATATTTGTCCTTTTTTAACAAAGTAAATAGCTTAGATTTCGCGTCTCCTCTTCTTTATCGATCTTTTTTTCTTCCGGCTTTCCTGACGATTTAATTCTTTCGGTTTCTCAAGATGAGTATTAATTCCGCGTCGATCTAAAGACATCACGAGCAATGTCAACCCGAAGACCACCATTGCCATCGCCAAAACTCCGATGACGACATATTTTTGAATATCCGTTAGCAATTGCCAAAACATACTATTTTTGATTCCTGCTTTGACGAATACTGTTTGATTACAGACAGATTGTTGTATGCAAACAAACATCCGGCTCTCTGCTACAGATTTCGACTCCTCTCACACAAACCTCATAACCTCTTTATTTTCTGCAATAACAAAGATTGTAAGGTTCTGCAAATCTGCGGCATACCTCTTGCACAGTCAAAAATAAGAAATAATCGTGCCGCAAGGAAGGTTTGATTGAGGCAATTTATGAAAAAGATAACTGCAATTAAAGGAAAAAAAATATCTGCGATAGGCTTTCTGCTTTTATTTTTACTCGCCGGAAGTGCTTTACAGGTTTTCGCCCACGGCGGCGAAGACCACGGTGACGAAAAGCCGAAAACCGAAACGACTGATAAAGGAATCGTTTCATATTCAAAACGGCTCGGTGATTTGGAAGTGATGCTTAAACACCCGGTTTTCGCACCCGATACCGCGACGACAGGTCGGCTTTTTGTAACCAAATTTGAAACCAATCAAGGATTTGCTGAGGTTACTCCGGCAATCGAAATCGAATCTTCTGGCAATTCGGTAACGGAAGCCAAAATCGAAAAAACGGATACGGCGGGAGTTTTTGCTGTGAGTTTTCCGACTCTGCCACAAGGAACATATACGATTCGCACGAAACTGACTCACGGAGGCGAAACCGATACGGCGACATTTTCGGGTGTAGAAATCAAGAATCTCCCAATTATTTCGTCTGAAAGTCGTCAAATGTCGTGGGTGCAGACATTTTTGATTATTTTCGTCTTTTCAATTGTTTTAGGGTTATTCGGCTTATTGATTTATTTTGTCCTGCGTTTCAGCGAAGGCAAACCGATGGCTGAGGAAACAGTTTCCGCTTAAATGTTTAATCAAATGTCTCAATTACAAAATAATTCGAGCCGGGGTAGTTTTTTGAATTCGAAGAGATTTTCCTGTCTTCTTGCGACTCTAACGGTCGCGGCGGTGATTCTTGTCGTGACCGTCAGTAATTTTTCGCAGGACGTAACTCCGTCGCCAATCCCAACTCCGATCAGATTAACTTCTACCGAATACATTTCGCAGGATGGTCTAACGATTGAAAAACTGCTTGAACTCGGTGCGAACCGGCGAACTGATTTACAGGCGGCAAGAGCCAGATTGATAATTGCCGCGGGGAAACTCAGACAAGCTAGTTTTCGACCAAATCCGACTTTTGACACTGAATACGGCACACCGCGATTTTTAGGCGGTGAAGGCGAATACGATTTTTCCGCCGGGATTTCGCAAACATTTGAGCTAGGCGGGAAACGATCCAAGCGGGTGCAGGTAGCTGACCTCGAATTGCAGCAAATTCGTGCCGAAGTTCTATCGCTTGAAAGAAAATTGGCGGTTGAAATCCGTGCGGCTTACACGAATGCACTTTCAGCAGCACGGCAACTCGACGTTTTGGAAAAATTGATCGTCGCCAATGCGGAAATCGTTCGTATCATTGAAGCCCGTTTGAAAGAAGGCGATGTCGCCCCGCTCGATGTAAATCTGGTTAAAGTCGAAGCCGACAATTTGAAAATCAAAGCGATTCAGGCACGAAATGATTTGGAAACTGCACTTTTGCAACTCAGAAACATAATCGGTGTCGACGTTGCCGAAGCAATAAAGCTCGCCCCACAAACGGAAAAACCGCCACGGCTTGATTTAGGTTTGAGCGAGTTAACCAATATTGCCCTGCGTGACCGTGGAGATTTGCAATCCGCTCGGCTCGGCGAACAACTCGGCTCGGCTCGGCTCAATTTGGCAAAATCAAATGCCGTTCCGAACATTACGGGTTCGGCTCGATTTACCCGCTCGAAAGGAGTGCTTGATTTTCCGGCAAATCTCGGCGGCGGTATATTCCCGAATACCGATAATTCGTTGACTTTCGGAATGTCCATTGATATTCCGGTTTTTAACCGCAATCAGGGTGAAATCGCTTCCGCCACCGGCGAACAACTGCAATCCACGCGCAACCGTGAGTTTTTGGAATCAACTATCAAGCGCGATGTCGCCATCGCTTATCGAAAATATAGAGCAGCCGCGGAAACTTTAACGATTTATGCAGTGCAAATTATTCCGCGCTCGGAAGAAAATCTGAAAGCGGTGCAACAGGCATATGGATTTGGTGAATTTTCCGTCTTTGAAGTCGTCAACGAGCAACGCCGATTGATCGAAAATGTTACTAACTACAATCAGTCTTTGCGCGATTATTACAATGCTTTGAACGAACTCGAATCCGCGATCGGCACAACGATTCCGCCGACCGGTTTGATACCTATTTCGTCAATTTTGCCTTCGGAAGATTTAGTTCCCAACCAGGTCAATCGCGAAAAACTTTTGAAATCAATCGAAAAGGTTGAAATCCCGAAAAAAATAGAAATATCGAAAAACAAAAAACAGGAAGAGGAAGAAAAATGAAAAAACTAACATTTTTGGCAATTATCGGATTGGCGGCAATCATCGGGTTGGCGGGTGCATGCTCGTCCGGTTCAAACACGTCAACAACCAACACGACCGGCAATCAAGCGATAACCAACACGGCAAAGCCGACCAATGCGGCAAACACCGCGAATACCTCCAAAACGGATGATGAAACTCCGGCGGCGGTGAAAGCCGTTTTTACGGACGTGCAAAGCTTTACGACGCAGCACAAAGATATTCCGGCAGACAAGATCGCTTCGATTGAAAAAGACACGGGCGGCAAAGTTCCCGATAAAGACCATCATTCGTATCTCGCTTTTGCGACGAAAGACGGCAAACGGACACAAATCGGTGCGACGACAATTGTCAAAGCCGACAGCAAAGAAATCATTATCATTTACGAAAGCAAAAACGGGATGCCGACGATTAAGGAAGTTCGAGCCGACGGTGTGGCGAAGGAATTTCTGGCTCAGTTTGCCGGGAAAAATCACGATACGAAAATTAAATTCGGTGAAGACATTAAATTGGTCGGCGATGTAAGCGAAGGACAAGCCAAATCAATCACCCAAGCTGTCCGCATTGACGTGTTGACGATGGAAGCACTTTACGGCTCGGCACATTCACACTAGATGAAAATTTCAGATTTCAAATTGAACATTCAAAATTCGGCGGGCAGTTTTTTTCTGATTCTCGTTCTCCTTTTACCGATTTTTGGTGCGGAGAATGAACCGAAGGCTGCTAATTCGAGTGCAGCGGTTACAATCGTATCGGCGGAACGCAATCTAACCACCGATGTGGGTGTATTTAACGTGACTTTGAAACGTTCCCCGGCTGATCCGCGCACGGGCGAAACGGCACAGTTTTTGGTACGTTTTGCCGAAAAAGTCGAGGGCGGATTCGGCGGTGGCGAACCCGTTCTGCTTGAAAAAGCGAATGTTACGGCAAAAATCACGCGAGCTAACGGAACAGCCGTTGCGGAAAATATCGCGGCGAAAGCGGAAGCGGATGGTAATTACAAAATCGCTTACGCTTTCTCGTCTGCGGGCGATTACAAAATCATTATTGACGTAGCTACTGCCGATAACCGCACTTTTTCGGTTGATTTTCCAGTCTCGGTGGCTTCCGCCTCCGTTCGCTCATCGTTTTGGATCGGAATGCTGATTCTGAGTTTATTAATGCTCGCCTCAATCGGTGCAGTCATTTATGCGGCAAAGCGAAGCGGCAGAATGAGTTTCATGCGAATGGCTCCGCTTTCCATTGCCGCACTTTTGATTTTCGCACTCGGCACAGCGGCTCTAGCCTTTTTTCTCCCGCCACGACAAACGCGAACCATCGCGGAAATTTTGCCGAATGCAACAGTCGAAACGACCGCGAATCAGTTGGAAACCAAAACCGTTTTGAACATTCCGAAAGAATCGCAACTACTTTTCGGCATCAAAACCGAAACCGTGGCTACGAAACAAATCACGGGCGGATTAAGAACAACGGGAACAGTGAGGGCGAAACCCGATGCCAAAGCCGTCGTTGTGCCACCGGTTGCGGGAAAAATTGTTTTGAGCGAAGGCATCACGATTGGTTCAGCAGTCGGACGCGGCGAACAGATTGGTTATGTCGAACAAATCTTGGATGTTTCTGGACAAACCGGACTTGAATCACAACGCCTCGATGTTGAAGCCAAACAGCGCGAAGTTGAAGCCAAACGGCTGGAAATCAAAAATACTGTTTTGCAACTTCAAGCGCAACAAGCTGATCAACGCTCCAAAGCGAATCAAGCCAGAACACAACTTGCTCAGGCAAACCGCGAGTTAAGACGTTCAGAAAATCTGGTCGAAGTCGGGGCAGTTCCCCGAAAGCGTCTCGAAGAAGCACAAACTGCTGTCAAAGTTGTCGAACAGGAAGTTTCGTCTGCTGAACAGCAGGTAAAATTGCTGGACAATCAAATCAAACAAACCAACGCCGGACAGACAATTTTTCGTAATCCGGTAGTCAATCAACCGAATAAAAGATTTCCGCTAACTTCACCAATCACGGGAATTATCAATGAAATCAAAGCAACGAGCGGTCAGCAGGTTGAAACCGGCACAGAAATTTTATCGTTGGCGAATCTTTCGACTGTTCTTCTCGAAGCACAGGTTTTTGAAAAGGATTTGCCCGTTGTTCGTGAATCAACACGGGCGAGTTTTACGGCTTCGGCTTTATCGGGCGAAGTTTATACGATCGGCACAGTTGACGGCGATGGTCGCATTGTTTCCATAGGTCAAACGGTTAACGAACAAACGCGGAATGTTTCAGTAATTTACGAAGTTAAAAATCCCGCCCAGAGATTACGCGACGGAATGTTTGTTGAAATGACGATTGATACAAGCGGCAATCAAAAAGTTTTAGCAGTGCCGAAAGCAGCAGTCGTAAACGAACAAGGGCAGACTTTCGTGTTCATTTTTGACGGCGGTGAAAGTTTTGAAAAACGCTCCATCGCTTTGGGCGTGGAAGGGGCGGATTTTTACGAAATTAAATCAGGATTAAAAGGAGGCGAAAGAGTCGTCACCGAAGGTATTTACCAGCTTCGTGCGACTCAGCCGAGCTAAAATTTTTATGAAAACATTTATTTTTACAATTATTACATCAGGCTTTTTGTTTTTATATGGTTGCAATTCTGCCGCCGAAACAAAAAATACAAATACGAATCAAACGGTCAGCGATACAAAAAGTGATACAAAATCAGCCAAATTTAAGGCTGAATTTAAAACAAATCCCGTAGAAGTAAAAGCGGGCGAACAAACCGAGCTTTCATTTACGGTCAAGAACGAAAAGAGTGAAATCGTCAAAGATTTGCCGAAAGTTCACGAAAAACCAATGCACTTGCTGATCGTCTCGGATGATTTGGCGGAATATTATCACATTCACCCGGAACCGCAGGCGGACGGCTCTTACAAAGTTCCGTTCACTTTCCAAAATGGCGGTAATTTCAAACTATATGCCGATTTTACGCCAAAAGATTCCCCACAAGTCGTCGAAAATTTTATGTTGAAAGTTTCAGGTAATGAACGGGCAAAAGTCGAACTCAAAGCCGATGAAAAACTTGAAAAAACGATTGACGGATTAAAATTTGTAATGAAACCCGATGCCGATTTGGTTGCGGGCAAAGAATTGATGCTCAATTTTACCGTTTTTGACGAAAAGACGAACAAACCCGTGACCGATCTGGAAAAATATCTCGGCGAATATGCTCATTTTGTCATCATCAGTCAGGACTTGAAACAGTTCGTCCACGCACATCCGATGTCGAAGGAAGAACATTCCGAAGGCTCGCACGATATGAGCAAAATGAATGATGCAAATAAAAAAATTGACGAAAGCAAGCCGCATACGCACGACGAAAAATCGGATATGAAAGATATGAAGATGGCGAGTCCTTTGGAAGTTTCGGCACACACTTCATTTCCCCAAAGCGGACTTTTCAAAATTTTCGCTCAATTTCAACGCGGCGGAAAAGTTATCACCGTTCCGTTTGTCGTCAATATCAAAGCAAATTCCAATAAAGCGGAAGTCAAACCCGCGAATGTTCCTGCTGGAGCAACTAAAATCACGGTTTCAAAAAACGGCTACGAACCGGCTTCGATCAACGCGAAAAAAGGCGAAAAACTGACGCTGGCATTTTATCGAGCTGATGCTGAAAACTGCGGCGGCGAAGTGGTTTTTCCGAAACTCAAAATCACGAAAAAACTGCCTGTCGGTGAAACAGTTTTGGTCGAAATCACCCCAACCGAAAGCGGTG
Source organism: Acidobacteriota bacterium (assembly GCA_031415455.1). Lineage (GTDB taxonomy): Bacteria > Acidobacteriota > Blastocatellia > Pyrinomonadales > Pyrinomonadaceae > JANNVK01. The sequence continues at coordinate 118,434 of JANORS010000015.1, forward strand.
AACTTGCCTTCGCCTGCGGAATGGATATGTTGAAAGGAAAAGTCGTGGTTCAGTAGCAAATAAACAACAGGTGAATTTATTAATGAAAAAACAAATTATCAAATCAATCGTTGCCGCTTCGATGATGCTGGCGATGCTATTCGGCGGAAACACGGCTTTTGCAAATCCGATTTACGGCAAAAATAAGGTGAAGAAAAAGTTCGCCAATCCGAAAACTGTGCGAATTACGGTCAGTAAAAAAGGCTTCAGTCCTTCAAGTATTAGTGCTGAACGAGGTTCACCTTTGACGCTGATTTTTAAGCGCACAAGTAAAGAAGGTTGCGGTAACAAAGTCGTCTTTCCGTCGCTTAATATCACTAAAGATTTACCCGTTGGCAAATCTGTAACCATTAAAATTACGCCAAGTGAAACCGGCAATATAAATTTTACTTGCGGAATGGGAATGTATAAAGGAACGATTGTGGCTGAGTAAATTTCAATACTGAATGAAATTTCAACTTTTACCAATATCAAAACGAAACCGCCAACGACTGCTAAATCATTTGTGGTTGGCAGCGGTTAGTCTGTGGTTGGCAACGATTTTGTATTTTATTTTGTCGCTTGTTTATCCTTCGCCGAAGGTTTGGATTTTTCGTTGGAGTTAGTGCAGGACTTCTGGCAACAACGCTTTCAATCGGTGCGTGGCGGATTTGGTGCAAACAATCGAATTCGATTTCCAGCGATTTGCACCATGATTTCGGTATTTGGTGTGCCATTTTTGCCATCGCACATACTTTTATCGGGCTGAATGTCCATCAAAAAAGCTGGGTGCATTATTTTTTTGACGATGCGGGCAGTTGGCGAACCGATATGTTCGGTTTCGTTAATTATATCGGTGTCGCGGCAACGATTGTCGTGGTAATTTTGCTGTCAACTTCCAGCGATTTTGATCTGAAAAATCTAAAAAGTAGGCGATGGAAACAGATTCAGCGTTGGAATTATGTTTTTGCTGTTCTGGTTACCCTGCACGGAATTTTTTATATAGTGGTTGAAAAACGCATCTTGCCGTATCTCTTTATTTTCGGAGTATTTGTTGTTTGGACAGTGATAATGCAGTTTATAGGTTATCGAAAACGGCGAACGATTAAAAATCCTGCGGAAATTGTGCAAAACGAAATTCTTTTATGAACGCAATTATCAAATGGGCATTACAAAATCGGCTGATTGTCGTAGCAATTTCGGCTCTGCTGCTGGCGTGGGGCGGCTATGTTGCGTTTAATTTGCCGGTTGACGTTTTTCCGGACCTCAACAAACCGACGATTACGATTTTGACCGAAGCCAATGGACTCGCACCCGAAGAAGTCGAAACGCAGGTTTCTTATCCGATTGAAACGGTAATGAACGGCGTTCCGGGCGTTTCGCGGGTGCGTTCGGTCAGCGGCATCGGCTTGAGTATCGTCTATGTCGAATTCGATTGGGGAACGGATATTTACCGCAATCGCCAGCTTGTTTCAGAAAAAATCACCGAAGCCCGCGAACAGCTTCCGCCCGGAGTTTCACCGTTTCTCGCACCGATTTCTTCTATTATGGGCGAGATTATGCTGATTGCCGTTTCGTCGAAAGACAGCAAAACCGATCCATTAGAGTTGCGGACTTTAGCCGATTGGACGATTCGCCCAAGACTTTTGACAATTACGGGCGTTTCGCAGGTTATTCCGATTGGCGGCGGCGTAAAGCAATATCAAGCACTCGTTTCACCCGATAAACTGAAACAATTTGGCGTAACGATTGAAGAAGTTTCAACCTCACTCGAAAAATCGAACGCCAATTCGACGGGTGGTTTCGTAGACGCACAATCGCAGGAATATCTCGTTCGCAATTTGGGCAGATTTTATTCGATTGAGGAACTCAAACAAACGGTTGTCGCTTATCGGAACAACACGGCAATCAAACTCGGCGATGTCGCTGATGTGCAATTCGGTGCACGCATCAAACGTGGCGATGCCGGCACGAACGGCAAACCTGCCGTGATAGTTTCAGTGCAGAAACAGCCAGGTGCTTCAACTTTGGATTTGACTGAAAAGGTTGACGAAGCGGTTAAAGAATTGCAAAAAACTCTGCCGCCCGATGTCGAAATTAATGCGACACTTTTTCGACAGGCTAGTTTTATTGACAATTCAATCTCGAATGTCATCGAAGCCCTGCGCGACGGGGCGATTTTGGTAACGATTGTTCTGTTTCTATTTCTGCTCAATTTCCGCACGACTTTTATTACTTTAACGGCAATTCCGCTGTCATTCGTTGTTACATTTTTAATCTTTTACGCCTTTGGCATCACGATTAATACGATGACGCTAGGCGGTTTGGCGGTTGCGATTGGCGAACTGGTTGACGATGCGATTGTTGATGTCGAAAATGTTTTTCGCAGGCTTCGTGAAAATAAAAACAGTCCGAATCCGCGCCCGTCGCTCGAAGTCGTTTATCACGCATCGCTCGAAATTCGTTCGTCAATAATTTATGCGACGATCATTGTTGCGCTTGTTTTTCTGCCGCTTTTTATGCTGACAGGTGTTGAAGGCAGACTCCTTGCGCCGCTCGGTTTGGCTTACATTACCGCACTGGTCGCATCGCTTTTTGTTTCTTTGACCGTAACGCCCCTTTTGGCTTCATATTTACTGCCGAAAATTAAGGCGATGAAAGAACAAGAAGACGGCTTCTTCGTTCGCTTCTTGAAAAAATACGACGAAAAACTACTCCATTGGACGCTTCGCCATCCGTATAAAATTATGGTTGGGACGTTGCTTTTATTCGTTTTGACGATGGCGACTCTGCCGTTTGTCGGCACGTCTTTTTTGCCCGAATTTAACGAAGGAACTTTGACCGTCAATGTGCAGGCAAATCCGGGAACATCGCTAGCAGAATCGAACCGCATCGGACAGATTTCCGAAAAACTGATTCTCGAAGTGCCAGAAGTGATTTCAACCGGACGGCGAACCGGTCGTGCTGAACTCGACGAACACGCCGAAGGAGTTCATTACACGGAAATTGACGTTGATTTGAAGAAGTCGGATAGAACGCGCGAAGAAATTCTGACAGACATTCGGGCGAAACTCGCAGTTGTGCCGGGTGTTACATCCAATGTCGGACAACCGATTTCGCATCGTCTTGACCATCTGCAATCAGGCGTTCGTGCCCAAATTGCCGTCAAACTTTTCGGCGATGATTTGGCAATACTTCGCTCTAAGGCGGAAGAAATCCGCAATGCAATCAGCACTGTCGAAGGTGCAACTGATGTTTCGATTGAAAGGCAAGTTTTAATCCCGCAAATTCGCTTTAATGTTGACCGCGCAAAAGCCGCACAATACGGCTTGCAACCCGGCGAAATCACGGGAACTTTAGAAACGGCTCTGAACGGGCGGACAGTTTCGCAAGCAATTGATGGAGCCAGACGTTATGATGTCGTCGTGCGATTTGATGATGCTTCCCGCAGCAGTTTAGACGCACTTAAAAATGTGACGATTGACACGCCAAACGGCACACAAATTCCGATTTCCGCCGTTGCAACCATTGAAAACCTTCCGGGACCGAATCAAATTTTGCGTGAAAACACGAAACGCCGTATCGTCATCGGGTCAAATGTCGCCGGACGTGATTTAGGCTCGGTGGCACAAGAAATCCAGCAAAAAATTGCTGTGCAAGTTCAGCTTCCTGAAGGTTATTTCGTTGAATACGGCGGACAATTTGAAGCCACCCGCGAAGCGACACGGACTTTATCGCTTTTAACTGTTTTCTCGCTGATTGCCATCTTTTTTCTGCTTATCAAAGCTCTCGGCGATTGGCGTTCCGCACTCCAAGTGATGATCAACATTCCGCTGGCACTAATCGGCGCAGTCATCGCCTTGCAGTTATCGGGCGGCGTTTTTTCGATTGCCACGCTGGTCGGTTTCATTTCGCTTGTCGGTATCACTTCGCGCAACGGCATTATGATGATTTCGCATTATCTCCATTTAATGCGCGAAGAAGGCGAAGATTTTACCGAAGAAATGATTATTCGCGGCAGTCTTGAAAGGCTCGTTCCCGTGATGATGACCGCGCTGACCGCCGGACTTTCTCTTCTGCCGTTGGCAATTGCCGCAGATGCTCCCGGCAAAGAGATTTTGCATCCGTTAGCAGTCGTAGTGCTGGGTGGTATCATTACTTCGACCTTGCTTGACCAACTCGTTACACCCGCTGTTTTTTATAAATTCGGGCGACCTTCCGCCGAAAGAATTATTGCCGAACGTGAAGGAAAATTAACGGGTAAAAGCGAATGGGGCGAACCGGAAAAGCTTGAGGATGATGACGTGTCGCCGTCCACACCTGACACTTCCAAGCAGGTTTTGAGCAAGTAAATTGTTTGTTGAAAAAAGGCGAAAGCCTTGAGGTCAAAGATGCAAAAGAGAGCCGAAAGAATTTGTCCGACTTTAGCGATAACGGCTTTTGGATTGAATTGGATATGGGAAATGGTGCAGATGTTCGCCTTTGAGATAAAGCCGGAAGAAAGTCTTTGGCAAATTTTTCTCTTTTGCACGCTAGCATCAGTGATTGACACAGGAGTAACAATCGGGATTTACGGTTTATTGAGCAGAATCAACTTGTCGAATCCGTTTTTATTTTACTTGTTAGCGGCATTATGCGGCGCGTTATGTGCCACCCTCTTTGAAGGGTTTGCGTTTTGGTTCGAATTATGGGAATACAACCGTGCCATGCCGATTTTACCGATCATCGGCATCGGTTTATTACCTTTTGCTCAATTAACTTTGCTCGTGCCGCTGGCGATTTGGCTGACGCAGAAGTTCAAAGGCGTTTGACGGAAAATTTGCGGGAATTGTCGCGGTTGCTGATACCATCAAACCAGAATCGAAGAAAGCTGTCAAAACTTTGCAAAATCTGGGGCGGGAAGTCGTGATGTTGACTGGCGACAACAAACGCACGGCGGAAGCAGTTGCGGTGCAGGTTGGAATAACCAGAGTTTTGGTAGAAGTCTTGCCCGAAGGAAAATCGGCAGAAATAAAGAAACTGCAAGCTGAAAAGAAACTTGTCGGTATGGTCGGCGACGGCAGTAACGACGCGCCCGCACTCGCACAAGCTGGTGGCGGAAAGGGACAGACGTAGCTATTGAAGCGAGCGACATTACGTTCATCAGAGGTGATTTGCACGGCGTAGCAACGGCAATTGCCTTATCGAAGGCAACAATCGCAACAGTCAAACAGAATCTTTTTTGGGCGTTTATTTACAATGTGATCGGCATTCCGATTGCCGCCGGACTGCTTTATCCGCTGACAGGCTGGTTGCTTTCGCCGATTATCGCTTCGGCGGCGATGAGCCTTTCGTCGGTGTCGGTAGTAGTCAACAGTTTGCGTCTGCGCTCATTCAGTGCAACAAAAGTAAATTAACAAGGAGGTTTGATATTATGGAAACAATGGAAATTTTAGTAATTATTGGTGGAGTTGGTTTGATCGCACTAACGCTCTGGTATTTTTTCGGCGAGCGTAAAAAAGTTTCCGCCGAAACTTCCGAATCAGGCGTTCAGGAGATAAAAGTTATAGTGAAAGGAGGTTATTCGCCCGATGTGATTGTCGTCAAACAGGGCGTTCCTGTGCGACTGAATTTTTACAGCAACGAAACCTCTTCGTGCAGCGAACAATTCGTTTTCGGTGATTTCGGAATTGCCAAAGATTTACCGGCATAAAAAACCACGCCGATTGAATTTACGCCTGATAAGAGCGGAGAATTTACGTTCGCCTGCGGAATGAATATGCTGCTCGGAAAATTGATTGTGGAGTAGTAAAAACTGCTATGAAAAACAAAACGAAAAAACACTGGGAAAAGGTTTATCAAACCAAACAGCCGGACGAAGTAAGCTGGACGCAAAGTGTTCCGCAGACTTCACTAGATTTTATTCACAGTTTCAAGTTGGATAGGTCGGCAAAAATTATTGATGTTGGCGGCGGAGACAGCCGCCTAGTTGATTTTCTGCTCGATGAAGGTTTTGAGAACATAACAGTTTTGGATATTTCCGCCAAAGCCTTAGAAAAAGCCCAAAAGCGACTTGGAGAAAAAGCGAAAAAAGTAAATTGGGTGGTTTCCGACGTAATTGAATACAATCCCGAAACTGTTTTCGATGTCTGGCACGACCGAGCAACTTTTCATTTTTTAACTACAACGGAAGAGATTGCCGCTTACCTCAATATTGCGAGAAAAGCAGTTGCCGGATTTTTGACCATCGGGACATTTTCCGTGGCAGGACCGAAAAAATGCAGCGGACTGAATATCAAACAATACAGCGAAAGTGAATTGCAAACGCAGCTTGACGGCGGTTTTGAAAAAATAAAGTGCATTACCGAAGACCACCAAACGCCTTTCGGCACTACGCAAAATTTTTTGTTTTGCAGTTTCAAAAGAGGCAATTAAAAAAAGTTGAAAGACGCAAAATACATTCCGGCTTTGGGTTATGACGTGCTGACACCGCTTTACGATTCGGTCGTGCGGCTGACTGTGCGCGAAAAAAAATTCAAAAAGGCTTTGATTGAGCAGGCAAATTTTGCGGACGGTCAAAGCGTTTTGGATTTAGCGTGCGGCACGGGAACGCTTGCTGTTTTGATTAAAGAAACCTATCCGAAAGTTGAAGTTACCGGAATTGACGGCGATGTGAAAATTTTGGCGATTGCCGAAAAGAAAGCTGTTAAAAAAGGTGTTTCAGTTCAATTAGATGAAGGATTATCGTTTGAATTGCCTTACTCGAATGATTCTTTTGAGCGAGTTGTTTCGAGCTTGTTTTTTCATCATTTGACGCGGGCGGACAAATTGAAAACTTTGCACGAAGTTTTGCGGGTTTTGAAACTAAATGGCGAACTGCATATTGCCGATTGGGGCTCGCCGTCAAATTTTCTGATGAAAATTGCATCGTGCGGAATCGAACTGCTTGATGGTGCGGTAACTACAGGAGATAATTTCAAAGGTCTTTTGCCATCTTTAATTAGCGAGACAGGATTTCGGGAAACTGAAGAAACGCAATATTTTAATAGTTTATTCGGCACTATAAGATTGCTGAAAGCAACCAAATAAACAGCCTACCCAAAAAAGTGAAAGAAGAAAAAACAAAAATTTTAATTGCCGATGACGATGACTCTCTCCGCCGTGTGCTGGAATTTCAGCTTCAAGAATCGGGTTTTCAGGTGATTGCGGCAGAAAACGGGGCAGTGGCTTTAGAACTGTTTTCCGGTAACGATTTCGATTGCGTGATTACCGATTGGCTGATGCCACAGCTTTCCGGTTTGGAATTTATTCAACGTGCGGTGGCAATTCGGAGCGAAACGCCGATTATCGTCATTACTGCTTTCGGCGATGTTGAAACTGCCGTTTCCGCTATGCGTTCCGGTGCGTTTGATTTTATTACCAAACCGTTTGATCGGCAGGCGATTTTGCTGACGGTTGACCGGGCTTTGAAATACGGCACGATTTTGTCGGAAAACCGTCGTCTGCGCCGACTCGTTCACGAAGATTTTCGTCTCGAAAACGTGGTCGGAACGTCCGAAAAAATGCTGAAAGTTCTGGAAACCGTCGAGCGCATTTCCAAAACTGATGTCACGGTTTTAATCGAAGGTGAATCCGGCACGGGCAAGGAGTTAATCGCCAAAGGCATTCACTTTTCCGGTGCACGGTGCAATAAACCTTTTATTGTAGTCAACTGTGCGGCGATTCCCGAAAACCTGATTGAAGCCGAACTTTTCGGCTACAAACGCGGTGCGTTCACGGGTGCAAATTTTGAATCGAAAGGCAAGTTCGAAGAAGCCAATCACGGCACGCTTTTTCTCGACGAAATCGGTGCGATGCCTTTGCCTTTGCAAACCCGACTTTTGCGCGTTTTGCAGGAACAGGAAATCACGCGACTTGGTGAAAACACGCCTCGCAAAATTGACGTTCGTATCATTGCCGCAACGAATGAAAAATTAGTAGATTTGATCAGGGAAAACAATTTTCGGGAAGATTTATATTACCGTCTGGCGGTTGTCCCGGTGCTTTTGCCGCCTCTGCGTGAGCGGCGCGAAGACATTCCGCTGCTGACCGAACATTTTCTAAAAAAATCGTCCATGAAACATAAGATCAAACAGCCGAAAATCGAACGCGAAGTTTTCGGTGTATTTTATAATTACGCCTGGATGGGCAATGTTCGTGAACTCGAAAACGTCGTCGAAAGAATGCTCGTTTTGTCCGATGGCGAAACTCTATCGCTCTTGGATGTTCCCGAAAATATCAAAAATATGCAAATCTCAACGGAAAATCTCTGGTTTCCATTACCCTCAGAACCGTTTGATTTGGAGAAAGTTGAATGCGAAATCATTCGCCAAGCCTTTGAGCGTTTTGACGGCAACCAGTCGCAAACGGCTCGTTATTTGAGTATCACCCGCAGTGCATTAATTTATCGGATGCAGAAGTTTAATTTGGGTGCCGAAGATAAATAGGTTGATGCGTATAATGAAAACTGATGAAACGCTTTTTACCGCAAACCACGATTGGTCTGGTGATTATTTTAATCACGGTTCTGCATTTTCTCACGCCACTCGACCAGATTGTTTGGCACGAAATCTATCAGCGGCTTTATTACATTCCGATTATCGCCGCCGCACTTCTTTTTGGTCTGCGTGGGGGACTTGCCGCTTCGATTTTTACGACCGTTGTTTATTCACCGCATGTTTTTATGCATTGGCAGGATGGACATTTTGATTACTCGATTAACCAATACGCTGAGATTGTCATTTTTAATCTTGTCGGTGGCGTGATGGGCGCACTCGGCGACCGGTTGAAGCAGGCACGGGAAAAAGCTGAACGCAATGCTGAAGAACGTCAAAAAGCGTACGACGAATTACAAAAAACCTTTGAACAACTTCTCCAAGCTGAAAAACTGTCATCTTTGGGTGAACTATCCGCCGGTATTGTTCACGAAGTTCGCAATCCGCTCGCCGCGATCAAAGGTGCGGTTGAAATACTTGAGGATGAACTTGCCGAAAATAGTCCTCGCCGCGAATTTGCCGATTTAGCCAAAAAAGAAGTTGAAAGATTGGATAAACTTGTTGGTGAATTTCTGCGTTTTGCACGTCCGGCGACACTTTCGGTCCGAGAAAATGATTTGAATAAAATAGTCGAATCAGTCGTTTCGCTGGTTGAAAATCAGGCGACGGCACAATCGGTTTCGATTGAAAGGAATTTACAGCAGAATTTGCCAAAGGTTTCGGTTGACGGCGAACAAATCAAGCAGGTTTTGTTAAATCTTGCTATTAATTCCCTGCAAGCGATGCCGGACGGTGGAAAGTTATTTTTTCGCACTTTTAGCGAAGATAAATTGTGCGTTGTGGAAGTTGGAGATACGGGAGCCGGTATTGATGAAAAAATTTCCGGCAAGATTTTTGACCCATTCTTTACAACTAAAGAAAAAGGCGTTGGACTCGGACTCTCGATTGCACATAAAATCGTCAGTCAGCACAAAGGAAGTTTATCTGTGGAAAGGAATAATGGAAATACCGTGTTCGCTTTACATTTGCTAAAAAATCAATGATCGTTTTTAATATTAGCGATTCAAAGCAGTTAGGTTGATGTGTGTAAATTTCTTTTCAATCAAAAGGCAAATCAACACTTACAAATTGGGCAAGCTTTGTGATGTCGCAGTCTTCCCTGATGCTTCTGTCACTCTCTCTTGCATATCCCATCCAGTTATGAATCCCTACTATTGTTTTTGAGTGTAGCGAAAAGAGGTTCGACTGCTCGCTCGTCACGAATTTCGCCAAACGCTCTTGTTGATTCCAGTTTTTTGCTAGAATCAGAATTTTCGAGTGCTAGAATAAGAGGCTCCGCAGCAAGCCGACGGGGTATTAAACCCAATGTGAATAAAAATTCTTCTCGAGCTCATACCACAGATTGAAATTGAATGTTAGTGTTTGTTCTTGCAAATCTGAAAGTTTTGAATTTGTTTAAGACCATTTTCCTTTTTTAGACCTAAATTGGCTATGTCCCAAATGCGTCAAAAGAGAGTAATTTTCTGACATCAAAAAGATGAAATAAAAATATCTGAAAACAGTTAACTTTTGAAAAACATTTTTTGAGAAGTTTTTTGACACTTAAAAATTCAAGTAATATCACTCCCCGATTTTTCAAAAATGTTCGTTTTTTTTACTCTAATTTGTGACTTGCAGTCCAATATATTTTCACTAACTCTTTGGTTACAAAATCCGTTAAGAAATCAAAGTTACATAATTAATGAATGAGAATGAGTTTGATTAAGAGTGTCAGAAAACTAATTGTCTATGACAATGCTTCTTTGTTAGACAAAACGGTGGATCCGTCTAATTACAATTCAAACTGAATCGCTTCGTTCACCTATTGCAAGAAGAAAACCTCGTAAACGGCATAGAACGAATGACCCATAGTATCAGCGATACCTTTCGAACTACGACTATGTCATCTAACCTTTCAATCGTTTTACGGAGTCAAAACAGTCGCATGTTGGTTCTCTTTTGCAGATTAACATTCAGATGGGCTTGTGTGCCAGTTGTGTTCCAACTCTGCCAAACTCAAACAAATTTAACTAGACTAGATTGACGAGAGATTAGCGTTGAAATAGATAGAATCGAACTCAAACGAATTACTCTAAACTATTATAAACACATATAGTTACACTACGAATCAAAGGGTCGCATGTTCGAATCATGACGAGTGTATTTATATATTGCAAAAGCGAGTCTTTACGGCTTGCTTTTTTACTTTCTAAAACTTTTCCAACATTTTTTTCGCATCATTTTTATAAAGTTCGTCTTCCTTTTCGTGATTTTTATTCAAAGGTGCGTTAATAATCCATTCGAGATGCTCTTTTGCTTTTTGTTTATTAGAGTTTGACTGATAAGCCTCAGCAATAAACAGATGATTTAAGTAAAACTTCGGTCCTAATTCGAGAGCTTTTTCCAAACATTCAATTCCCTTTTTTGTATCGCCTACGGAAAACGGAAATCCCGGAGCTTTATGATAAAGTCTGCCCAAAACTCGCCACGGTCCGCCGTAAAAGTAGCTTTCGTCAATTTCCAAAACTTTTTCGGCACATTTTTTTATCGGTTTTATAAGCTCAAGACTTTTCATAATTCCTTTTTCTGTGCCAAACGAACCATAATTTACAGCGAGCCAAAAGTTTGCCTCAAGTGAGTTTTCATTTACCGCAACTCCCTTTTCTCCATAATTTACGCCATATTCAAAGTTGAAAAGTTTTTCATCAGGTTCGGCAAATTCGCCCGTCCAATAATAAAGTTCTGACAATAAACCCAAAGCCCAATCGCAGGTTGAATCTTTTTCCACAAGATCAAAAAGTAAATCATGGGCATCATCGAGGTTTGATTCTAAAACTTCGCGTTCATCAATAAGTTTTCTAGCTTTCTTGAAAATTGATTCGTTTTTCATTTCGTTTTGCTCCATAACTTTTAAAGTTAATTTATTCCGTTCATTATCCACTTTTCTATTTTGAATGCAAAAAACTTTGAGTCAAAAACAAAAAAGCACTCCAAATTTTCGGAGTGCTTTTTTCTAAATGATACTTAAATTGGCTACTTTCGATCTTTAAATCTTTCAAATAATTCAGTATGCCGACTCGTTAAAGGAAGCAATCTGCCATTGATAAAAAGATATTTGATATTCGTTCGTGGTTCAAGCATATCGCCGTCTGTCACAACAATATTTGCAAGTTTCCCAACTTCGATTGAACCAATTTTGTCAGAAACACCAAGAATTTCGGCGGCATAAATCGTTACTGATTTTAGAGCATCAGCTGCACTAAGTCCATAAGCAGAAGCCAAACCCGCGTGATAAGGCAAATCTCGAACTTCTGCACCATCGTTTCCGGTCGAAATGCAGAATTTGATTCCTGCTTTTTGCATTTTAGAAGGTGCTTCAAACAAATAATCGTAAGCATCGTCGTCTTGCACAGGCAAAGCGTAAATATTTGTGAAAATTACAGATATGTTGTTTTTCTTCAAAACATCTGCCGCTTTCCAAGCATCTTGTCCGCCAACGATAATTCCTTTAACCTTCATTTCTTCGACAAATTTGGCAACGCCGCGAATATCTCTCTCACGTTCGGCAGTAAACATTATCGGTTTTTCACCACGAATATATGGAATCATCGCTTCCATTTTCGTGTTCGTTGCCGGACTTGTAAGCGTTTTATCTTTTTCGTAAGCTTCCTTTATCCGTGCATATTCAGCTGCATCACGAAATACTTTCTTTAAATCTTCGAGGCGTTTATCGCGTTGTTTGACAGCTTCGTTGTAGTCTATTTGCGGTCCGCCAAAAAATCCGGCAAATGTAGAAATTCGCGGAAAATTAATTGCTAAAGAATGAAGCGGAACAATCGCCATTTCGGCTTGTGTGCTTCCCCAAAGATTAATTACGGCAGTTTGCCCCGCAACTATTCCACCTGTCGGCGAAGACATAACGGTTGTAATTCCATTAACTCTTGTCACATTAACGTGCGACGTGTGCGGATTTATACCGACAATTGCTTTGGCATTAGCGTTCATATCGCCCGATTCGGCAACGTCAACGGTTGGATCTGCACTCAAACCAATTTCAACCAAACCAAGATTTGTCGATGCATCAATCATTCCCGGATAAACACTTAAGCCTTTACCATCAATAACTTGTGCATCGCTAGGAATTGAAGCAGTTGTACCAACGGAAAGAATTTTCCCATCTTTTATAACAACAGTTCCGTTTTCAATTGTTTCACCCGACACTGTGATAATTTTCGCACCTTTAATCGCAAACGTTCCGGCTTTGCCGAGCAGATTTTGCTGCGAACCGTCGGATTGAGCGAATAGTGAAAAGTTAATAGTGAATAGTGCAAAGCAAAGAAATATATAATTTGGAATTTGGAATTTTGAATTTTGAAATTTCATTATTGATTTCCTCCATCAGCGTCGTCGAGATGTGATTTTCTCTTTTCTTTTGGAATTGGCGGCGGTTCATTTCCTTTAGACTTATTCGCATCAGTGCCTTCGAGAGTTTTGCGTTCTTTTTCCATCGCAACTCTCATTTCAAGATCTTTCGTTCGATCAAAATAAACTTCACCTTCGATAAAGGTTGTCTCAACTCTTGCAAAAACACTAAACGGATGTGCTGTCCAAATTACTAAGTCCGCATCTTTTCCAACTTCAATTGAACCAGTTCGTTTATCAATTCCAAGTTGTTTCGCCGGATTTATCGTAATCATTTGCAACGAATCTTGCTCCGGAACACCGCCGTATTTCATTATTTTTGCCGCATCAAGATTCAAACGACGCATTCGACCATCATCATCAGAATTGATCGAAACATTGACACCATTTTTCCACATAATGTAAGCGTTATAAGGAATTGCGTCATAAGCCTCAAGTTTATAAGACCAACTATCCGTAAAAATCGAAACTGCCGCACCGTGTTTTGCAATCTCTGGTGCGATTTTGTAAGCCTCAAGAGCGTGTTGTAAAACGCCAATTTTGAAGCCGAATTCTTCTGCTAGTCGCAACAAGTTTAGATGTTCATCAGAGCGATAACCATGTGCGTGAACTACTCTTTTTCCTTCTAAAAGTTCGACAATTGGCTCAAGTTCCAAACTTTTTCGCGGCGAAACTTTGGTCTTTCCGGCTTTAAAATCAGCCCAACTTTGTTTGTAATCTCTCGCACGAACAAATGCATCTCGCATTGTTTCAATCACGCCCATACGAGTTCTCGGGTATCTGCCCGGACCTTGTCCGCCTTGGCGTTTGGGGTTTTCACCCATCGCAAATTTAATTCCGGGTGGAGCATCAGCAACCACAAAATCTTCAACCGATTTACCAAATTTAAACTTCACAACAGTTGATAATCCGCCGATAGAATTTGCCGAACCGTGTAGCAAATTTGCCGCAGTGACGCCGCCAGCAAGTCCGCGATAAATTGCAATATCTGTCGGATTAAGCATATCGCTGGTGCGTGTCATTGAAGTTACACTGAGCGAACCTTCGTTGATTGCATCGAGCATGGTATGTGCGTGAGCGTCAATAATTCCGGGCATTACAAACTTTCCGGTTGCGTCAATTACTGTTCCGTTTGACTTCAAACCTTTACCGATTTTCGCGATTTTACCGTTTTGAATCAAAATATCAGTGTTCAAAAGCGTGCCTTTAGTCGCCGTTAAAATCGTTGCATTACGAATCAACGTTTCGCTCGACGTTTGCGAAAACGCCACGCTTGATGTTGAAAGGATCAAGATACTTAACAAAAATAAAGCCGTTATTTTCTTCATAATTTTATAATTTATGGATTTTTCACTCCCGAAAATGGAATTGCTCCCATTGGTGTTGAAACGCTTCCCGAAATTTGATTTCCGGTGATTTTGCCGCTAAACGATAAATCAAGACTTTGCCCTTGAAAATTAACCGTTGCATCAAAAGTCAGATTAGTTGCTGTCACCAAACCACTTTTTATATCAGAACCGCCAAGTTGTTGAGCTTCCATTTTGCCGCTAACTTTATCGCCTTGCTGAGTTAAAATCAGCGTCACTGGCAGAGATTGACCTGGAGCATCAATCGTCAAAGACCAAGTTCCGGCAACTTGCAAAACTTTTGGCATTTCGCCAGTAGTTGGCATTGTTGGTTTCTTTTCGTCAGGTTTTGGCGGAGCTTTTTGTTCAAAAAATTTGCCGTCAACAAAAACGTGTGTGATTGCTCTGTCTTTCGAAAAAATGTCGCCGTTTGTGACAACTAAATTTGCAATTTTACCAACTTCAATCGAACCCAAACGATCTGCGACACCTAAAATTTCTGCCGAAGTTAAAGTCATTGATTTCAGTGCGTTATCTTTCGAAAGCCCGCTTTCAATTGTTTTATTTGCATTTACAAAGAAATCGCCCAAACCTTGCATTCCGCCAGATTGAAACGCGAATTTCACACCAGCTTGAGTGAGCTTCGCTGCACCTTTTGGCGTTTCAATTCGCAAGCGAAGTGTTTCCATACTTTCCGGATCAGCTTCAGCCGAATTTGCAGTAGTTTTCTTCGGAAAATTTAGCGAAAGCAACACAATTGCGTCTTGCTTTTTCAGACGATCAGCGACTTTCCAAGCCTCAAATCCACCGCTAATAATCGGTTTTAAGTTAAATTCTTTAGCAAAATCGAGCGAACGAATAATTTCTCGCTCCGAATTTGCATTAAAAACGGTTGGCATTTCACGATTTAAAAGTGGAATCAACGCCTCGAGCGAAGCATCAGCATCAGGTCGTTTCATTCCACGTGGATTAGTTGCATAAGATTTTTTCCAATCGTTTAAACGCTGTGCATCTGAAAACATTTGTCGCAATTGGGCAAAAGTTCCGAGCAATGAAACAGGAAACTGCCCGGTTCTAAGTGTTGTAAACGTAATATGTTGAGCAAATTTTGATTTAACGGACATTGCCGCAACGCTGTCACCAGCTAGATTTAAAACAGCTGATTGACCGTTGAAAATCCCGTCTCGCGAAACTGTCAAAATTGTTGTGATTCCGGCATTTCTTTGTTGTTCAAAAGATGCTTCGGTTGCAGCAATTTTTTCAAAAGCAGAAACTTCAGGTTGTAAACCAACGGCGTAATTTGAATTCGAAGTTGGTTGTGCAGCTTGTGCTGCTTGACCGCCGCCTTGCCCACGCGGCTGCGGTGGCGGTGCTTGCGGCAAACCAAGATTCGTGTTTGAATCAAAAAAACCTGGATAAACCGTCAGACCTGTTGCATTAAAAACTCGTGCATCAGCCGGAATTTTAGCTGTTTCCCCAACTGCATCAATCAAACCATCACGAACTACAACCGTGCCTTTTTCAATTGTCGCACCTGAAACGGTGACAATTTTGACGTTTGTAATAGCGAAAGTTTGTGCAAAAATCGAAACACTAAATAGCGAAATTGACGCAAAAAAAGCGAAAACTATTTTTTTCATAATCATTTTGGAAAGATAAATTTGAATTGCAAAATTTGTTACGGAAGTGTAACCGAAAAA
Source organism: Acidobacteriota bacterium (assembly GCA_031415455.1). Classification (GTDB taxonomy): domain Bacteria; phylum Acidobacteriota; class Blastocatellia; order Pyrinomonadales; family Pyrinomonadaceae; genus JANNVK01. Next base: position 134,472 of record JANORS010000015.1, read on the forward strand.
GTTTCAGGTTGAAAGGACTAATTTTTTTGCGTTTGATAAGAATTTAAAAACCCGAGAGCACAACCAATCAAACATGCAATAATTCCCCCGACAAAACCTGAGTTGGCTATACTTTGATTAATCGCTCTAAAAGCGAAAAAAACAACCAAAGTGCCTAAGATCCAGACGACAATTATCGGTAAAGCTCTTTTCAAATTAAACGTTTTCCTTTCGCCTGAATTGAATGGAAGAATCAACTTGAATTTATCGTAATCCCAGCAAATCAGATATAAATTTGCTAGAAACATCGCGGTTGTAATCACCCAAGTTCCGGTAAAATTAAGTGACCATGTGATTATCATGATATTTAGCACGATAGGGAAAAATATCATCGCACCAAGTGTTGAAGTACGAGGAATGAGCAACAAAATTGCGGCTAAAATTTGAGCAAATTCAACGAAACGATACCAAAATCCGGTTTGATAAAATCCTTCAAAAAATAGTCCGATTGGGTTATCGATTGAGATTTGTGTAAAACGATTTCCGAGCAGTTTGGTCAAACCGGAAGGCAAAAAAGCTATCGCTAAAATTATTCGATTAAACACCGTAAAATATTGTAATAACTTGCTTTTTCGCACTCGCGAATGTAGCAAATCGAGATATGTTTCAAAACTCATAATTGTTTAACTACGATCAAGCATTATAAAAATATTCAATAAACTTTAACGAAATGGCTTAAAACACGATTACATTTTTACCACAGTTACTCTTTGATTAAAAAAGCATTCTTCTTCTCTTGCTTATTCTCGATTTTACATAAAGCCGCTAACTTTTGATTTCGCTGATTCTTATTGTAGAATTGCCTTTTATGAATCAGCCAAACGAACAAGCTAAAACCGCTCTCGAAAACTTCAAAAATGATTTCGAACGCTACCAAACTTTAAACGAAAAATCGCTTTCACTCGATGAAGCCGAAACTCTGCAAAAAGAACTCGCCGAACTTCGTGTCAAACATACGGGCAAAAAGTCTGAAATCGCGGGTTTAAGCCGTCTCATCGGTCAAGTTTTGCCCGAAGAACGTGCCGCATTTGGCAAACTTATTCAAACTCTGATTGCGGAAGTTAATCAAAAACTAGACGAAGCCGAAACTACGGTTAAATCATTTATCTCCGAAGCCAAAACCGCGAAAGAAGCGATTGATGTTACGTTGCCGTCGAATCGTTTGCGACAAGGACATTTGCATCCGCTCACTTTGCTGCGTCAGCGAATCGAAGATATTTTTGTTTCTATGGGTTACGCGATTGAAGACGACCGCGAAATTGAAACCGATTATTACAATTTCGACGCATTGAACATTCCTGAAGGTCATCCCGCACGCGAATCACAAGATACTTTTTACACAACCACAGGTTTGGCATTGCGTTCGCAAACTTCGACCGTGCAAATCCGTGCGATGGAACGACGCGGAGTTCCCTTGCGAATCATCTCGCCCGGCAGAGTTTTCCGACGCGACACTCCCGATATGACGCACGTTCCGATGTTTCACCAAATTGAAGGGTTATGTGTTGATAAAGGAATCACGATGGCACATCTGAAAGGAACTGTGGCTGAATGGCTGCGTCGTCTGTTTGGCAAAGAAACGAAGATCCGAATGCGTCCAAGCTACTTCCCTTTTACCGAACCAAGTGCGGAATTCGACTTCTCATGCTTCAAATGCGAAGGCACGGGAGCATTCGAAAGCGAACGCTGCCGTCCATGCAAAGGCTCAGGCTGGATCGAACTCGGCGGCTGCGGAATGGTTCACCCGAATGTGCTTAAAAATTGCGGCGTTGATCCGGAAGTTTACACAGGTTTCGCCTTCGGATTCGGTCTGGAGCGGATGTGTGCGTTGATGTATGCCTTGGATGATATTCGGTATATGTTTGATAATGATGTGAGATTTTTGGAACAGTTTCGCTAAATTTTATTGGAGGTTATTAGAAAGATGACTCATGAGCTAAGCAGAGATTTGTGCCACCCAAGGACAGGGGTTTGTTTTGAAGTTTCCGGTGTTGAATATGAGCTTGGAGGAGATTTAGGCGACGGTGCAGTTGGGATAGTTAGAAAAGCAGTTCGAAAAAAAGACAAGAAGCAGTTCGCGGTCAAGTTTTTAGCCCCTGACCCAAAGTATATTGAGGTTTCAAACTTTGACGACGTTGCATATCGTTTTCAAAAAGAAGGGGAAAAGGGAGCCAAACTCGACCACGAACATTTGTTAAAAGTTTTTGCCTTTTGCGAAAACAAAAATGGATCTCAATTTGTCGAAACGAAGTATCCAATAAATCCTTTTATTTTAATGGAGCGAGTCTCTGGAAAACCATTAGAAAGTTACATTCGAAGAATCTCGAAAACGGAAAAGCGAGAATTTACTGTCGATCAAAAGCGATTGCATATTGCGATACAGCTTGTTAATGCCATAACAGAATTGCATCAAAATAGACTGATTCATCGTGACATAAAACCAGCAAACATTTTTATTTACCGGAGCCAAGATACTGAGAAATTTCCACTTGTAAAACTAGGGGATTTCGGTATTGTTAAATGGGGCGATTTTCATTCTTCACTTTCAACCGGAGTTTTCACAGCAACAAATCAAAGAGGTCTCGGCACTTTAAAATACATGGCACCAGAACAAGCGATTAACCCAAAATCAGTCACTAACCGATGTGATATCTACTCTACCGGTATCACTTTATTCGAATTGTTTACAGCTCAAATTTTGGCGAGTCCCCATCACGTATTCGAAATTATGAACGCTCGATTGTTACGTGGCACAACTGCTAGTCGGTTTCTTTCGATGAATTATCGGTTGAAGCAGAATGACGAAAATATTGGTCAACTGCTTCTCGACATGCATTTAAGAGGTGCTTCTGGGCGTCCAAATATTGAAAAGGTTCGTGGGATTTTAGAACATGAGTACGAATCTAGATTTAGCACTAAATGGGTATCGGACACGGATTGGGAGATTCAAAATAAATTCGAAGATAGCTGGGATGATTGAGGGATTGACACTTATATCGATCAGAATCGGCGAAACAGTTTCATTTCGTCCGCTTGGAAATTCGATGCAAGGCAAGATTGAATCGGGACAGCTTTGCAGCGTTGAACCGATCAACGATTACGACACTTTATAAAAAGGCGACATCGTTTTGTGCAAAGTGAACGGCAGCGAATATCTGCATTTAATCAAGGCGATTCAAGGTAAACGCTTTCAAATCGGCAACAATCGCGGCAGAATAAATGGTTGGATAACGGCAAATTCAATCTTTGGTAAGTTGGTCAGTGTAGAAGATTAGAAATATAATGAAGATTCTCGTCACGGGTGCAACTGGTTATATCGGCGGACGTTTGATTCCCAGACTTTTGGAAAGCGGGCACGATGTTCGCGTTTTCGTGCGTGACCCGCGTCGGCTTGAAGGGCGACAATGGTTTGAAAAAGTTGAAATTTTCACCGGCGATTTGATGAATACAAACGATATCTCGTCAGCCGTGAAAGACATTGACGCAGCCTATTTTCTTGTTCATGCGATGAATGAAGGCGGTGACTTTGCGGAAAGAGAGAAACTCATTGCCGAAAATTTTGCCTGGGCTGTAAAAAAAATCGGAAAAGTCATTTATCTTGGCGGACTTTTGCCAAAGGGTAACACTTCAGAACATCTTGAAAGCCGGGCGGCAGTGGGCGAAATCCTTCGCAAAAACGGCAACACGACCGAATTTCGGGCAGGTCCAATTATTGGTTCAGGCTCGGCATCATTCGAAATGGTTAGGTATCTGACGGAAAGAATTCCGATAATGGTCGTTCCGCGTTGGGTCAAGAACGAAGTGCAGCCAATCGCCGTGCGTAATGTGATCGGGTATCTGCTCGCCGCACTCGACCGCGAACCCCTCGGAATTGTCGATATCGGAGCAGACGTTTTGCCGTTTCGTGGAATGATGGAAATTTTCGCCGAAGTCCGCCGTTTGAAACGAATCATTATTCCTGTTCCGGTCTTAACACCGCTTTTGTCAGGATTATGGGTTGGGTTGGTAACACCGATTCCAAATTCTTTAGCCGTTCCGCTCGTGAAAGGAATTATCAATCCCGTCATGGCAAATACGGCAAAAGCCGAGAAAGAATTCCCCGAAATTCAGCTAATGAATTATCGTGAAGCAGTTTCGCTGGCTTTATCTAAAATTGACGAAAAAGCCGTGGAGACTCGTTGGAGTGGTTCCTACGGCGACGATGATGCAACATACCGTTTAACAGATAACGAAGGATTAATCAAAGAAATTCGGACTGTCACGACAAAAGCATCCGCTGAATCAGTTTACCGGAGTTTTACCTCGATCGGCGGCGAAAAAGGTTGGCTAACTTGGAGTTGGGCATGGAAATTACGCGGATTAATGGATAAGATTATCGGCGGTCCTGGACTTTCCCGAGGACGCCGCCATCCAACCGATTTGTTGGTCGGCGAAGAATTGGATTTTTGGAGAGTCGAGGACTTGCGTAAAAACCAGCGAATGCTTTTGCGTGCGGAAATGAAGGTTCCGGGAAAAGCCTGGCTTCAATTTGAAGTAGTGCCGATAGATGGTAAAACGCAGTTGATTCAAACCGCGATGTTTGCTCCAAAAGGACTTTTTGGTTTCTTATATTGGTATGCGTTTTATCCGGCTCATTTTTTTATTTTTGAGCAATTGGCACAGCGAATTGTTCAAGCAGCTGAAGTCTTCGACGGTGAAAAGCCGATATCTGAAATGCCGGAAGCAATTTGAAGAACTGCGAATAAATTGATATCTGGAAAGTTTAACCGCAAATTGTATTTGAATTCAAAAAATATCTTTGCTAACTTTCTAGTATCACGATTTACGTACGATTTTTTACTACTATCTTCAACCAACTTAAGTATTACCAATTCGTGTCGCTCAGCAAACCTATCCCAGTTTATTGATGGCGTTCTTATGGAGTAATATTTAGGTCGGTTTTTAATTGACTCTATTTTACGGAACATTTTCAAATGGTGGAGAATATCTTCATTTTTAAAGCAATTCAAGATAAACGCTTTCAAATCGGCAAAAATCGTGGCAGAATAAACGGCTGGATTACGGCGAATTCGGTATTCGGGAAATGGGTTAATTTATGAACATTAGTTACAATTGGCTGAAGGATATTATTGATATAGATTTAAGTCCGCAGGAAACGGCGGAAAAATTAACGAGCGTCGGTTTGGCGGTCGAAGGCATTCATCCGCACAAAGACGATTTTGTTTTTGACATAGATTTAACCTCGAATCGCGGTGATTGCTTGTCGCATTTGGGCGTAAGCCGCGAACTTGCGACGATAACTCAGTCCAAAGTCCAAAGTCCAAAGTCCAAAGTCGAAAACGTGCAATCGAACAAGCCTAATTTAGTTACGATTGAAGATGCTGATATTTGCAGTCGTTTCACGGCACGAATTATCCGAAACGTAAAGATTTCGCCGTCGCCGCAATGGTTGGTTGATCGGCTTGAAGCAATCGGACAACGTTCGATTAACAATGTTGCCGACATCACGAATTATGTAATGCACGAACTCGGAAATCCGATGCACTCGTTTGATTACAATAGTTTAGCGGAAAATCGAATCATAGTGCGTCGGGCGAAAGCCGGCGAGAAAATGAACACTTTGGACGAAGTTGAACGCTCCTTTACCAAAGATATGTTGTTGATTTGCGACGCGGAAAAACCTGTCGCAGTTGCGGGAATTATGGGCGGACAATTTTCGGGAATTACGGACGGAACAACCGACGTTTTGCTCGAAGTCGCATATTTCAAACGTGAATCAATTCGCGAAACGTCTCGTAAACTTAAATTAAATACCGAAGCGAGTCATCATTTTGAACGCGGTGTTGATATTGAAAATTTGATTAGTGCATCAAATCGTGCGACTGAATTAATCTGCGAACTCGCAGGCGGAACTGCGGAAGATTTTGTCGATTTTTATCCAACAAAACGCAGAGAACAAACCGTTAAGTTCAATTACGACAAAGTAAGACAGCTAACTGGTTTAGATATTTCAACAACTGAAATCGAGAAAATTCTAAACGACTTGGGACTAAAGACTTTGGACTCAGGACTTTTCGCCGTTCCAAGTTGGCGACACGATATTTCAATCGAGCAAGATTTGGTCGAAGAAGTTGCGAGAATTTACGGTTATGACAAAATCGGTTCGGAACTTCCACCAACACAATCTGCGGGCGAATATCAGCCGACCGAATCTCGCAAAAAATCGTTGCGAACTGCAATGTCTAACTTAGGTTTTGACGAAGCAATTTCGTATTCGTTCATCAAGCCGGAAACTGATGAAACGTTTGAACTTATCGGCGGTTTGGTTGATGAGAATGCAGATGAAAAATTTGTAACTTTGCAAGATTCGATTATTGAAAGTGCGGTGCGAATGCGTCCAAGTTTACTTTCAGGTTTGCTCGATTCGGTAAAAAACAACTTCAATTATCAAACTAAAACCGTTAAATTATTTGAATTAGGAAAAGTTTTCGCAACGTCTGACAGCGAACTTCCGATTGAACGCGAATTATTTTCGATAGTTTTAACCGGAAGCGAAACATTTAATAATAAAGCAATTACAGGAAAAGAACTCGATTTTTACGATGCAAAAGGTGCATTGGAAATTGCTTTAGACTCGATAAATTTGCCGAAATTAAAGTTTGCGGCAAAAAATGTCAAACATTTACAACGAGGACAATCAGCAGAGATTATTTCGGGTGGAAAAACTGTCGGCACAATTGGTCGCATAAATAGCTCAATTGCGGAAAGTTATAAATTTAAACAACCTGTTTTTGCTGCCGAAGTTGATCTGCAAACCTTGTTTGAATCGCGGCAACAACCTGTTTTTTATAAACCTTTGTCAAAATTTCCTTCTAAATGGATTGATGTTTCGATGTTGGTTAAGAGAACAACTGCGTTTGCTGAAATCGAGCAACTCATTGAATCACAAGACTTTAAGATTTGCGAAGGTGTAAAATTTGTAGATGTTTATGAAGGAAAAGGCGTGGCGGATGATGAACGTTCGATCACAATTCGTTTTTCATATCGTTCGCTTGAAAGAACTTTGACAGAAGCCGAGGTTGAAAAAACGCATCAACAAATTTTGTCAATTTTGGCTGAAAAGTTGAATGCACGGCAAAGATTTTAGAAAAACATAATAAATCGCTTGAAGTTTTTGCGAAATAGAAACATAATTTATTTGAAATATTGAGCTAAACCTTTTGGAGTGAGTGAATGAGTAGCCTTTCTGGAATGGAAAAATTCTCGCATCTTGAAGACAAGATTTACCTTACGTTGGAATTTGCCAAAAAAATGCGTGAGGACAAAGAAAAGTTTGAAAGCGAGTCAAAATCTTTGCGTGGAGAAGTTGACGGATTGCGTGAAAATGTCACAAAACTCGAAACTAAAATCGAAAAATTGATGACCGAACGCGATGCTTTTCAATTAAAAATTGAAGCAATGCTCGACGCAATCGCAATTATTGAGCCTGAACTTTCTGACGTGCTGGCAAGATAATCAATTTTGGAGAAAACCTTGAACGAACAATCAATCCAAGTCGAAATTTATAATCAAACATACAATATTCGTTCTGATGGCGAAGGTGACGGCGAGCATATTGTTCGTCTTGCGGAGTATGTTGATCAAAAAATGCGTGAACTTTCTTCCGGCACATTGACAGTCGATTCGTTGAAAGTCTCGATTCTTGCGGCTTTGCACATTGCAGACGAGCTTCACAGACTAAAATCCGAATTGAAACAAACTGACGCATTGCTCGCAGCTCGAAGCGATGAATGTTCAACTTTGCTCGATGGTTTAATCAAACGCGAAATTGCAACTCAAGAACTACAGCAAGAGCAATAATTTACTTTTCTTTAATCTGTTAATCACTTATTTTTCTTTCCTTTTTTTCAACTGATTTGCTAGTATGAATGTAGCGATAGAAGCTACTGTGTTGTGCGAGATTAACAATCCATTATTGAGCCAACATTGTATTGAACGGGAAACTAACGGCGTTTTTAGTGAAGTTTTTCTAGGTTAAAAACTCAGACAAATCCGCCTAATGCAAAGAAATTTGTGAGGTTGCCCACCTATTAAATAGGTTCAATTCAATTGTTGATCTACGGCTTTTTCGGTTCTCTTTCGCTAAATATCTAATCGTAAATAGTTGTCTGTATGTGGGTTAACTGCACCGAACAATTATTTACGATTTACTTTTTATGAATGTTTTAATGATTGCAGATGTTGTTGCTCGCCCTGGCAGATTGGCGATTCTTAATAATTTACAAAAAATCCGTGACGAATATAAAATTGATATTTGCACGATGAATTGTGAAAATGTTTCTGGTGGATTTTCCATCACGCCGGCGAATGCTGATGAACTTTTTAAAAATGGAATCGATTTGATGACTTCTGGAAATCATATTTTTGATAAACAAGAGATAGTTCCTTATCTCGATAAAAATCCGAAAATATTGCGTCCGGCAAATTATCCGACCGGAACTGCCGGAAAAGGTTTGTTTATTGGCGAAATAAATGGATTTAAAATTGCTGTTTTAAACATTTTAGGGCGTGTTTTTATGCCGCCGATTGATGAACCTTTTCGGGTTTCTGATCAATGCGTAAAAGCAATTCCGGCTGATGTAAAAATCCGACTTGTTGACGTTCATTGCGAGGCAACTTCTGAAAAGTATGCGATGGGTTGGTTTTTAGATGGTAGAGTTTCGGCTGTTGTCGGTTCGCATACACATGTTCAAACTGCCGATGAACGAATTCTCAACAAAGGCACTGCATATATTACCGATATTGGAATGACTGGCAGCCATTCGGGCGTAATTGGAATGAATAAAGATCACGTTTTAGAACGATTTATGAAAATTCCGGCACGTCGTGCAGATCATTCTGTTGGTGATGTTTTAATTTGTGCAGTTGTAATTGAAATTAATGAAGAAACCGGAAAAGCAACAAAAATTGAACGTCTGAGAATTGCCGTTGAATCTTAAACTTCATTCTTGCTCAAACTCTTTTCGCAATTCTTCTTCCATTTTTAGCGACTGAAGAGCGAGCGGAAGCTCTTTAGAATGAGCATTTAACCTTTTTAATGTCAGCTCGTTATCAACAAAGCTAGTTCCTCTTCGTGAAGCGGCTTCAATCATTAGCAACCGTGTTTCGGCTTCAATTCGCATCTGTTCAGAATCGTTTTTAATTTTTTCAAGTTTTTCACGATCTGCTGTCAAATCTTTTAGTAAAACTTCCGAAGTTTCACTTTTTAATTGTTTAAGTTTCGTTTGTCTTCTTTGCACGAGCAAAATTTCTTGTTTCGCAGATTTTAAAATTCGGGTTGAAGTTAATCTGGTTGCTAGAGTTTCACGATAAGCATCTGCAAGCAAAAGGTTTGTGGTTTCTAATTCTTTAAGAGACTTTTTTTCGGAACCTTTTAATTCGTGCATAAACCACTTAACTTCTTCAGTTTTTATTCCATCTACGGCTAAACGTTCACGCATATTTGTCCACCAACGCGAGCGGTAAAAAAGTGAAGTTCCGGAAGTAATAAAACCGAGCAATAATCCGCCCAAAAATATAATAATGCTAAAAAAAATCAAAGCGGCATTTACCGAAAAAAAGCCAAATAAAAAAACAATAATCGCGGGTAAAAAAGAAAATAAGACAGGTGCGAGCCACGCAGTGTAAGTCAGCATTTTGTCTTTCAACAAATCGCGACTTGTAATTTCGTAGTTTTTACTTAATTCAATATTCATTTTACTTATCAAAATATATCATAGACAGCCAAAATTTTTCTTTCAACATCTAAATGAATAATCGTTTTTTATTAATGCATTATGTTAATATCTAAATTTGTTGAACAAATATGATGTTGAAACCTTATTTAACAAAACTTTTTACGGTGTGTTTTGCCTTGACCTGCTTTTTCTCTTCGTTTTTTTCACAAAAATTAGACGAAAAAGATAAGAAAAATAAGGACAAGGTTAGAACCGTGACTATCCCAATTTCAATACTTTCCAAACAAGAAATTAAAGAGAAAAAAACCGAAGAGTTTATTGAAGTCGGCGATATTATTGTCAAAGAAGACGGCGACGAACAAACTATTCTCTCAATTCGCAGCGTCAATGAAAGTCCGCTCCAATTAGCCGTTTTGATTCAAGAAGACTCGGATACATCAGTCAATTTTCAATTAAAAAAACTGGCGGAAACCATTTTAAGTTTACCAAAAGGTTCGCGGGTTATGGTCGCATATATTCGCGGCGGAAGTTTAAATATTAGACAAAAATTTACGGAAGATTTAGAAAAAGCCTCAAAATCGTTGCGAATTGTAACAAACTCAAGTGGTTTTGCTGCCGGAAATCCTTACGAACAGGTCGGCGACACACTAAAAAGATTTGACTCGCAACCAATTGGACGCAGAGCGATTTTGTTGATTTCTGATGGTTTTGATTCGTCAAATCAAATTTCTACGCAAAGTCTTGAACTCGACCGTGCAATTTTAAAGGCACAAAAAAAGAGTGTTGCAATTTATTCGATTTTTGCCACTTCAAGCTCAACACAAAACGCTAGTTCGTTTGTAATTTTGAATGCTCAAGGTTTGCTCAACAGACTTTCGGATGAATCAGGCGGTCGTGCATATTTTCAAGGCACATCAACTCCAATAAGTTTTGATTCTTTTTTTCGAGAGATTTCTATAACGTTAAGTCGTCAGTTCGCACTAACTTACCTTTCAACTCATCCCAAAAAAGGCTTTCATAAAGTTTTAGTTTACAGCACAAATCCTGAAGTTAAAATAGAACATCCGAAAGGTTATATTCACCGTTAATTTTTTAATTCGGCATTTTAAAATTGCAAATCGGACAACTTTTCACATCTTCGCGAATCAAAAGTCCAATCCAAAATAAAATTCCTGTGAGAACTAATAAAACTGCGAAAGTGATCCAACCGGCAGTTGAAATTTGACGTTTAACAATCGGTAAATGATTTGTTCCGCAACGCGGACAACGATAATTCCCGGCAATAAATTGTTGCCCTTGAAAAGTTAAATTTTGTTGTTGTGATTGCTGTGTATATTGAGTTTGCGGCGAAGGTTGCTGCATTTGTTGAAACTGTGATTGTGTAATTTGCTGAGTTTTTCGAGCATCATTTTGAGTAACTTGAAACTCATCAGTTTTCCAAGAATATGGCTGACGATTTCCTTCAAAATCGCGTTGATTTTCTGGCTGAACTTGAGCCAAATTCATTTTTGTTCCACAAAACCGACAAAAATTTGCACCTTGATAATTTTCGTGTCCACAATTCTGACAAAGCATATTTAGTAAGTAAAATTTAAAATTAGCCAACAAACACAGGGCTATTGTTTTAACGTTGAATCATACACGAAAGTTTAAGAAAAACGAACTTTCTCACCGGTTTTTATTGCTCGATAAACGGATTCGACGAGTTCGACCGATTTGTAACCATCTAATGCTGTTACCGGCGGTTCTGTTCCGTTTAAAATAGCGTCAATGAACGCAATATCTTCTTGCTGATAACCCCATTTTTCCTGTTTTTCAAGCATATGAAAGGAAAAAGTTTGATGATTAGCGTCGAAACCATTTGAATCAATAATATTCTCCATTTCCTGCGTTAAAATTGTTCTGTGATGACAAAAAACTTCAATTCTTTCAAATGGAAAATGCCAGCTCGCATCTGAAGAAGACGCAAATGTGCAATGAAATCCGCTTTTGAATTTAAAAATAATCGAAAATTCATCAAGTTCAGGATATTCGTGCTGCGAGCCGTATGCAACTAATTCTTCAATTTCACCAAACTGAAACCGCATCATATCAAATAAGTGAATTGTAGTTTCATAAAGAAAACCGCCGGTTACATTAGGGTCGCCTGTCCAAATTGGATTTAGCAACTCACCGCGATTCATTTTTATATGAGCCGAATGTGCTTTGTCTGCGGCAATTAATTCCTTGAGTTTAACGTAAACCGGAGCGTAACGGCGATTATGTCCGACCTGAAAAACATTTTTACTATCATTTGCAACTTTTAGTAATTTCGCTGCGTCTTCAAGTCCTATCGCAAAAGGTTTTTCGCAAAAAACGTGTTTTCCGGTTGTAACTGCGTGCGTTGCAATTTCGATATGAGTTTTATTTGGTGTTGTAACTAAAACTGTATCGCAATTATCGAGCAATTCTTCGCGTGAAATACAAACTTTTCCGCCGATTGATCTCGCTGTTTTTTCGGCTCTTTCAGGAATAATGTCGTAAAGAGCTGCTATTTCACAACGATTGTCCCGCGAGAATATTTGCCCGTGAAGATTTCCGACATAACCCGTTCCAATAATTCCGATTTTTACTTTGCTCATTTATCTATACCTAAAACTTTTATAGTTGCATTTCGTGCTTCGCGAGCAACTTCAAAAGGATCTTGGTTCCAATATTCCGGGCGAAAAATTTCAATCGAAACCATTCGATTGTATCCAATTTTATCAAAACGCGATTTGATTTCCTTCAACGGTAAAATTCCCAAGCCAGGATATAACCGATGCGAATCATTAAGTTGGTCTTTCGGGAGATTTTCGGCATCGTTGATATGAAAAATAAATAGCTTTTCCGGATTCATTTTGTCGATTGCTTCAAAACTTGAGTTTCCGGCGTAAAAATGAAATGAATCGAGAACATTTCCGATATTTGGTCGATTGATTTTTTCGATAATTTCATTGCACAAGTCGAGAGTTTGGACGCTGCAATCAGTTTGTCCAAGAAATTCAAAGGCTAACGAAACTTGATACTTTTCAGCAATGTCTCCAAGTTCGTTAAGAACTTTTACAGATTCAGAAATAATTTCATCTTTGGTCGCGTTTGTTGGCAATTTTCCGGGAACAACAACAATATATGGGCAATTTATTTCGTTAGCTATTTTTGATAATTCTTCGCATTGAACTTTGATAATCGACTCGTAATCAATCGCAGTTCGAAAGGTTATGTGTTCAATTGAATTTATTGAATAAGGTTCTAAGTTATGTGTTTGCAACAATTGCTTGAGATCAGCAGTTGTATTTGAAACTAAATATTTGCGAAGCTTCGAAGCCCAAATCTCAATTAAATCATAACCAGCTTCGCTTGCTGCTTTGATGTCAGTAACCAAATCTGCGTGCATTGTTGTCGCACCATTTAAAGCTATTTTCATAATTATATTCCAAAAGAAGTATGATTTTATCATAAATTAATTGAAATATTTGCATAGAAAAACCTGCTGGAAAATCACAATTAAAAAATATTTTATTTTTTTTGAAAAAAAGTTGTAACGTTTTGATGTTTTTTGTCATATACAAGTGGAAGTGAAAAATTTAGTAGTTTTAAGTTAATCATTTCCTGTTCCTGAGGTTACAAAACCCCTGTTTCACCCCATTGTCTGTCCATGAAAAAAGGTGAGCTACTCGCAGCTCACCTTCTTACCAAACATTTACATATTTTTTATTCAATCACCTTTGCTTTTATTTCCTTAAAGTTATTTCCAACTTTGAATGCTAAATCAGCTTTTTTCCCATCAAATTTAATAATCACAAGATTACTTTGTTCTTGATAACTTTCAAAAAAGAGAGAGTTTTGCATTTTAAAGTTTTCAGGACTTTCGGTCATATTAGTTTCAATATAAATCCACACGGAATCAGCGTCTGATTCCATTCCAACCCATCGAAGTTCTAATTTGTTTTCTGATTTATCTTTCAAAACAAAGTTCTTAATGAGATATTCAAAAATAATTTTCTTTACTTCATCTTTTTTTTCTAAATCAAGTTTTTTAGATAATTTTGATTCAAATAATTGATTCAAATCGTGAGTAAACATTTGAATTGAAATTTCGGCAGTTTTCGCCTTTTCGTTATAGTCAATTCTAGTTAGCGTAGTGTGAAACCGGTGAGAAAAAACAGTGAAAAGTGAAAAGTGAAAAGCGAAAAGTGAAATCACAAACACAGTTAAAACCCTCAAAAACAACGTCGCTACAATTTTCTTTCTCATAACATTTTTCACTTTTTCACTTTTTCACTTTTCACTTTTCATTATTCACTTTCTTACGGTGCTTTGCTTCCTGTAAATGTTGTGCTTCCCTGCGGTGCATCAAAACTTCCGCTGATTGAATCGCCGCTTCTCGTGCCTTTTAGAGTAAATGCAAACCCGCCAGTAGTTTTTAATGTGAAAGTTCCGTTCTCCATTATACCGCTCGAAATTGGAACTTCGCCTTGTGAAAAAGCAATCGTTCCGGTGATTGTATTTCCGGTTTGCACTAGAGTTGCAACTGCACTAATTGTTTGTCCACCGGCATCAACTGCAATATTCCACTTTCCAGTTAGATTAGTGTTTCCAATAGTTGGAGTCGTGGCAACAGGTACGGTTGAACGCGGAGCAGCTCCGGTTTTGAAAGTTTGAAAACGTGTAGAAACAGGTTTTCGCGGCAACGAATTGTTGGACAAATCTGCGTCTGCAATTTCCAGATTTGGATCAAGTGTAATTCCTTTCGCTTCTTTTTTTGTAACAATCAATTTCGAAACATTAAAATTATTGTATCGCCAAATTTCGACCGGAACGCGAATTTCTTCACTTGTTCCGTCAACGTATTCAACTTTAAAAATCAGAGGCATCACAATTCCGCCAACGTTTTTTAAATCAACTACATAAAAATAATATCCACCGTTGACGAGAGCTTTTTCTTTTTCGTTGAGCGAAGCAAGAAAACCTTCGTATGAACTTCTTTCAGCATCAGTTATTGTTATTGGAACATCAGCTTTTTTTGAATACTCGTCAATTAAACTCGGGAATTCAGTTGAACGTGTTTGAATATTTTTGTTTCGAATCTGCGAAATAGACAAAGGTGCAGAATTGGCTTGTTTTCTCGCTAACTCTTTTTCAACTTGCGGATTTTTGGTATCTAATTGAAACAAGCGAACATTTTCAATCGCAATATCCACGTGATCTGTTGAATAAAACCAACCACGCCAAAACCAGTCTAAATCTGTGCCGGAAGCGTCTTCCATTGTGCGGAAAAAGTCCGCAGGTGTTGGGCGTTTAAATTTCCAACGTTGTGCATAAGTCTTGAATGCAAAGTCAAATAATTCGCGACCAAGAACAGTTTCACGCAAAATATTGAGTGCTGTTGCGGGTTTTGCATATCCATTATTGCCAAATTGCAGAACCGAATCTGAGTTCGTCATAATCGGAACCTGATTTTCGCTAAGCATATAATCAGTGATGTTTTTCGGCTCGCCTCGCCGTGAAGGATAATTTGGTTCCCATTCTTGTTCAGCTAAATACTGCACAAAAGTATTCAAACCTTCGTCCATCCAAGTCCATTGACGTTCATCAGAATTAACGATCATCGGGAAATAGTTATGCCCAACTTCGTGAATAACAACCCCAACGAGTCCGTATTTTGCTCCCATTGAATAAGTTTTCCCATCAGCATTTGCACGCGGACCATTGAAACAAATCATCGGATACTCCATTCCGCCGACTGGTCCATTTACAGAAATCGCGACCGGATATGGATAATCGAACGAATATCTTGAGTAAACATTGAGTGTGTGAATGATTGCGTGGGTCGAATATTTTTCCCAAAGCGGATTTCCCTCTTTCGGATAATATGACATCGCCGTTGTTTTATTACCGTTGACATTGTGACCTTGAGCGTCCCAAATAAACTTTCGTGACGAAGCAAACGCAAAATCGCGAACATTATCAGCTTTATAAATCCAAGTTTTTTTGCCCGTTGGTTTGCTCGATTCGTTAGCGGTTGCTTCGTCTTGAGTAACGATTTTCATCGGTTCTTTAGCAGTTTCGGCTTGTTTAAGTCTCTGAATCCATTCAGGTTTTAGCACCGCAGCCGAATTTTGCAAAACACCGGTTGAAGCAACTACGTGATCGTTTGGCGTTGTAATTCTCACTAAATAATCGCCAAATTCGAGGGTAAATTCGCCTGAACCAAGAAATTGTTTGTGCTGCCAACCGGTATAATCGGTGTATGCAACCGCTCGCGGAAACCAATGTGCGATTTCGTAAAGGTAATTTCCGTCTTTTTCGAAATATTCCCAACCGCCGCGTCCGCCATATCTGCGTTGGTCATTGACATTAAAATTCCAATCGAGCGAAAAAACAAAAGTTCCATTTGGAGCCAACGGAGTTGGAAGGTCAATCCGCATCATCGTATCGTTGATAAAATACTTTAGCGGCTTACCAGCGGCATCTTTCAAATTACTGATATTGTGCCGCCCGTCATATTCGCGAGCAACAAGATCTTCAATCGAACGCAGCGGGACGTTTTTCAACTCAGGAGCAGTTTTAGTTTTTTCGGCAACTGAGTCCTTTGCGAACAAATTCTGATCTAATTGTAACCAAATATACGAAAGCGAATCAGGAGAAAGATTTTTGTAGGTAACCGTCTGTTTGCCAATAATTTTTTGATTAACATCGTCTAACTCAACATCAATCACATAATCGCACCGATTTTGCCAATATTTATTTCCCGGAGCACCAGAAGCTGTGCGTTGTTCATTAGGCGACTGAAGCTCAGTTTCAAGCTGCTTGAACATATCGCTTGGCTTTGATTTTGACTGAGCAAAAGCAAAATTTGCACAAATTGCAATTAACAAAAAAACAAAAAAACGTTGAAAAATCACGGTATATATCTCCTCAGAAATTTGAAAATTAAATTTAAGGCAGTTCTATAAATTGCCGTCTGCTTTAGCTGACGGAAAGATTAAGTTTTGAAAAACGGCTTTAGCCAAATATAAAACTTAGTAAAAATTCCTTATTGCTTCAGCTAAAGTTCAGCGGATAAATGATTTATTTGAATAATTTGGCTAAAGCCTAAACTATAATAAACACTCTCCTCCAGCTAAAGCTGGAGGCAATTCATAAGAATTTTTTCTTATTTTTAATTTTTAGAACTGCTCTTAAATTATCTCAGACATGTTACGTTTCACATTTCAATAAGTTTCGAAGCTGGTGCAATTTGTTGAATCGAGATTCCACATTAATTAAGTGTTATTTAAACCAGGTTACTCATTCGGATTTTCTAGTAAATTTATTGGTTTCGTTCTTTGTCCGTTTGCGGACTAAAGATTTAAGCTACACGCGATAGCGTGTAGGCACAAACGAACTCCAACGTAGCCCGTTTGCGGGCGGCAGTCAAAAAATAGATGGAAATAAATGCTCTTTCAATCTCTTCTTTCGCCCGCAAAACGCGGTTTTTCTTATTGCTACCCGAACTCCACGCTCACGCGTGGAGCTTAACGCTACCGCCCGCAAACGGGCTTTAAAGTTCAAAAATTTCAAACAGACTGTCATTTATCGCAACCCAACTGTTTTTTCTCGCGTCTAAAATAATGTTAAAATATTCGTTTTCCAATTACTTATGAAAAACTTATTTACCGCCATCATCGCAATAATTATCGTCACAACCTTCGCAATTTCTCTAAACGCACAAGTTTACAATGACGCAACTCTCGCAAGAGTTCGCGAACAAGACCGAGTTTCTCGAGACAGCAAAGGAAAACTTCCGGCACTCGGATTAAATGAACATCTCTATCGTGCTGATGTTTACTCATCAAATCGTGCTTTTAGCGAGGCTCGCGAGCATTGGGAAATTTCTATTCGTAACTTTCCAAACGATCCAACAGTTTCAAAAGCGATGTTTGGAATGGGACGCTCGAATATGTGGGAACGCAAATATTCGCTCGCAGTTTCTTATTTTGATGAGTTGTTTAAAACTTTTCCTGACACAAAAGACGGACGCGAAGGTTTGGCTTTTAAAGGTGCAAGCCTAATTAGACTTGGGAAAAACGATGAAGCCGCAAAAGTTTACGAACAATACATCACGATGTTTCCCTTTGGCGAAAAAATAGATTCGGCTTATCAAAATATGATTGACGCACTTCGCGAAGCTGGAAAATATGATGATGCAAACCGTTGGGTTGATAAAACACGCACCAGATTTGTTGGCTCTCCAACTGAAGTAAACGCCTTATTTGCAAGACTTAGAATGGAAGTATTTCGCGGACAATGGGACAAAGCTGTCGCAACTTGTGACGAACTTCGAAATTTGCGAAATTTTTCGGGTTCAATGACCAGCTATGATGAAGTTACATTTTTAAAAGCCTTAGCCTACGATAAAGCCGGAAAACGCAATGATGCAATTTCTACTTATTCTTCAATAACAGACTCGCCAACGTCATATTACGGCTCACTCGCTACCGAAAAACTGTTTGTTTTAAGTCCAAATGTCGCTTCTTTTCGTCTGCAAAAAATTTCTTCAAATTTTTCGAAACTTGCTAAAGACCTTCCGGCACTTTTTAGAACCGAACTGCTCACCTATGCAAAATCCAAAAATATTGACCCACGGTTTGTTTTGGCAATTATGAAGCAAGAAAGCAGTTTCAAAACAAACGCAAAATCCCCAGCCGCCGCCCGTGGATTGCTCCAACTCACTATGGACACCGCTTTGAAATACAATGCCAAAGCCGGCTTTCCTAATCTGCAAGCCGAGCAACTGTATAAACCAAACATTAATATCGCAATTGCAAGTGTTTATCTCGCTGATTTAAAACAACAATTCGGCGGAATGTATGAAGCAATCGCCGCATCTTACAACGGCGGCGAGGACAACGCTGCCCGCTGGCTAAACCGCTCAAAACCAAAAGAAAACGCCATCTTCACAGCCGAAGTCGGCTTCGCAGAATCAAAAAATTACATTTTCAAAGTAATGACAAACTATCGTATGTATCGAGAACTTTATACTGATGATTTGAAACGAAAATAAAAAAAGAGCCGGAATTTCTTCCAGCTCTTAGCTATAAATGAACTACGAAATGATTAGAAATCATATCTAAGTGCAAATTGAACAAGACGTGGTGTTCCTTGTGTAGTAGTATATTTTCCAAAATTAGGGGCTGGTGTTCCACCACTACTTCCTGGAGCAAAAGGATCCTGTTGAAGTGCAAAATTGGCAATTCCAGTCAATCTTTGCGTATTCGAAACATTGAATACATCTAACCTGAAAGTGATTTTATTTCTTTCAGTAACGTTAAAACTCTTGACAATGCCAGCATCAAGTGCAATGAAACTCTCCTCACGAAGAATGTTGCGATCACCAGCCTCACCTGGCAAAGCGTTGCGATAACTTCTGTAAGCAGCAGTTGGGTCAGAAAAAATATTTGCCGAACCACTTGGGTCACTTCTTGTTGGTTCTCCGCCAGCATTTGTTAAACGAACTCCATTCGACTGAACATTCCAATTCGTAGCCCAACGTGAATCATCAAATGGCTGTCCAATTGGGAATCCTTTATTCCATCGGAATATGCCGGATAACTGCCAACCACCAATTAACCAATTAGCAAATTTGTTTTGGTTGAAAAAAGTTCGATTTTTACCAAAAGGCAAATCGTATTGGAAATTAGCATTTATTAAATGACGAACATCAAAATCAGAGTCACCTCGATTTTCTCTAAGTGTTAATGGATTCAAAATAAGCGAGGCACCTGAAGAAATTGCACCACTTGTTTCGTTACCTGAAGCAGTATCTAAAGAATGACCATAGGTGTAATTTATATCAAAACCGAGTCCTTGATTAAATCGTTTGCGGAAACTCAACTGTAAAGCATTGTAACTCGATTCTCCAGCTGTTGAATAAGCAGCAAAAGTTGCATATTGCGGATGGATGAATATGTTGTTACCACCATTTGGACCGCCAAAACCATCATCCCAAAGAAGTTGAACAAATGTATAATCAGTTGTATTTCTTCCGTTGATGCTATTTGCTCCAGTGCAAGTTGCAGTGTTATTTACACAACTACGGGCTACTCTTCTATAAGCGGCTTGCGTAGCAGTTAAAACAGTTGGAACTCCATTAATATTATATGTTCCAGCTAAACCAGGAATAAATCGATTAAACCAAGCAATGTTAGGAATTGAAGTTATTGCAGCATTTGCATTACGAAAACCTATGAGCTGTCGCATAACACCATAAAAATCCTGACCAGAAGCTGGGTCACGAAGATTATTAAAATGTGCAGTATCTCTCGAAACTAACAATTTCTTGGCAATTCTTCCAACAAAACTAGCTTCAACAGTAATTCCATATTTAATTTCCCTAGCATAAGACAGATTGAAGTTGTAATTATATGGAGTAGTTAATTTATCATCAAGAGACTGCTCAATACGCAAATCTTCATCAGCGGCTGTTTGTAATGGAAAAGTCAAAGTTGCAGGTGAATTTAATCCCGGCAATGGGCGAATAGCTTGTCCAAATCCAGTAAACAAAGGTCCAAGCCTGTCACTTACATTGAATGTGTTTGCAGATGTTCCGCTAGTAGAGCTAAAACCAAGAGTCGAATTCAAATCAAAAGCAACAGCAAGTGCACTTCCAATTCGGTCATAAGTCATTCGGAAACCACCACGAATTGAACTTTTACCTTCTCCACCAAATAAACCTTTTAGAAAACTGTTTTTAAAATTAGGCGACCAAGCTGCTGAAATTGCTGGTGCAAAATTGTTAAAATCTTGTTTATAGTAACCTGGTTTGTTGTTAGCTTTTCCAGCCTTATCTACTTTGATTAAATCATTGAAAGTTTGTCCATTTTGAGCCGCTGCAACTCTTCTATCAAAGAAATCGCTGAGACTTGATGTTGGGGTGACTTGTAAACCGTTAGCCTCATATACTGGCGTAGACGTTGAATAACGCACTCCATAGTTGAAAGTAAAATTATTAAACATTCTCCAACTGTCTTGTGCATACCATTCATACTCTTGAGTCTTAAAATTACGTGCAACACCAGTGCCAGATGCAAGCAATCTTCCATCTGCTCCGTACTGTAAATTTGTGCTGAATTGAGAATATCTGCCTATAATTGCAGTTAAAGCATCTCTTAGACCAATGCTGCCATCAATGTCCGGGAATAGAGTTCCTGCAACAGTAACAACGTCTCCAGACTCGTCATAAAACGAAGGATTTGTTGATGCAGTATCGTAAGAAGACCCGAAAGAATTTCGACGATTCGAAATTAAACGGATGTTTGCCCCAGCACTAATTGTGTGATTTCCGCTAATAATTGTTATGTCATCAACAAAATTATGCACTGGTGTGATGCGACTTAGAGTTCTGGCAAATCTGTTAGGTGAATAAACAAATCTGAAGGAAATCGAGTTTGCCGAAGAATCACCGCCAGTAGTAAAAGCATCACGTGTCATTCCATAAGTAAACTTGTTAATTACATTATTGTTTATTGTCCAAGTATGACCAGTAGCAATACCTGAAGGATGACTCCAAGTTTTCCCTGCGTTTGTGTCGGGAAATTGAGAAGTGTTCGTATTGTTATCCTGCTGATACTGATAACGCACAAAAACGTCCTGATTGTCTGTAATTTTACCATCAATTCTGGTGGTAAAAACATTGTTTCTAATTGGAGTCTTGGCGTTAAATCTGAAACCTCCAGTATTTAATCCGTCACCAGTAGTAAAATCGTTTACTTTATACTTATTTGCTGCTGCTGCAAGAACATTTAACGCAATGGGATTTATGCCAGGAGTTACACCATTAGCGGCAGTATAAGCAGCGTTAATTTGTGCAATATTTTTACAAGCAATCCCAACTGCAGTTCCGGCAGGACAGGTTGGGTCAACAAGACTTGTATTTGTTGATCGGTATTTAACTATTCCTAGTCCAAGGCTTGCAAATGGCACAACCCTTGTCAAAGAAGTATCACTGTCTTGGTCAAATTTTTCATAAAAAACAGAAAAGAACCATTTATCTTTTTTGATAGGTCCGAGAAATGAGCCGCCATAATTTTGACGTTGAACCGATGCATTTTCGATCCCAGCAGCATTGTTAAAAAAATCATTGGCTTGGAATTTTTTCCCTGGTTTGTAATATAAATAAGCTGATCCTCTAAACTTATTTGTGCCGCCTTTTGTGACAAGCGAAATTTGTGCACCAGATGAACGTCCAGCGTTTGCGTCCGCATTAGTAGTTGTAACTCTAAATTCTTGAAGCGATTCTTGAGTAACAGTTAAAGTACTAAAAAATGCCCTCCCACCCTGTTGTTCATTCGCATCAACTCCATCTAGGGTTACATTCGCTTGATCAGAACGCCCACCATTAACTGAGCCATCAGGACTAACACCTGGTTGAAGAGATAGCAAAGCAGCAGTATTTCTGGCGTTAAGTGGCAACGAAAGAACCTGCTCGGTCGTAATAGTATTACCAAGTGAAGCATTTGTAGTGTTAATTGGTGCATCACCAGATGTTGAAACAGTTACTAGCTCAGTGCCAATTCCAACCTCCAATACAGAATCAACTGTTGCTGTGGAATCCACTTGAGCTAAAACATTAGTTTTCACAGACTTCTTGAAGCCTTGTTTATCGATTTCTACTTTGTATGTTCCTGGTGAAATGGAAGGGAATGTGTATGTTCCATTTTCATTTGTGACCGTTGACCGTGTAAATCCTTTTTCTGGATTTGTTAGAGTGACATTTGCACCAGCAACTACCGAACCTTGTCCGTCAGTAACTGTTCCGCTCACAGACGATGTGCCTGATTGAGCCAAAAGGTTTGCAAACATCAGAATAGCAAAAATTGATCCGGCTAAAAACCGAACACAATTGCTAAGTAGTGTTTTTTTTCTATTCATAGATTCCTCCTGAAGTTTTTTTCTAAATTATTTTTCTGCTGATATAACTAAGCAAAATAGCTGATTGTATTTATTCTGATAACTAAATAAAACAGGATGCACATTTTGTGCCATAAGATATTTTGAGGTTTGGGTGCGATTTGTTATGAAATTAAGACGAAGCTATTTTGTTTTTTGAAGATTATTCATTTTTTCGTAGATGAAAGGGAATATTTTGAAGATGAAAGAGCATATAACGAATACAAATTTATTTTTGTATCATTACAACTGCTTCAGTGCAAACTGCAAGTCTTTTTCCGACATCTCCAATGCCTTCACCAGTTTTTGCTTTTACACTAACGCAGTCGATTTCTATTTCTAAAACTTCGGCAAGTTTTTGTCGCATTTGGTCGATGTAGGGACGAAGTTTTGGTTGTTCTAGGCTGATTGTGGAATCGACATTGACGACTGAAAATCCTTTGTTTTTCATCAATTTTACTGTATGGGCAAGGAAAACAAAGCTATCTGCACCTTTCCAGCGTTCGTCTTTGTCTGAAAAGTGCGAACCGATATCGCCAAGTGCTAATGCACCGAGAATTGAATCTGTGATTGCGTGAGTTAAAGCATCTGCATCAGAATGACCATCCGCACCAAGGTCTGAATCAATAAGAATTCCGCCGAGAATCAGAGGTCGATTCGCGATAAGCCGGTGAATATCGTTGCCAAATCCTATTCTAAACATAAGAAATTAATTGTGAATGGTTAATTGTTAATTGTAAATGTAAGAAAAAAATTCAACTCAATTTTACTATTTAATTGAATTTAGCAACGCTTTAGCAATAATCAAATCTTCCTGAGTTGTGATTTTAATATTTTGCGGACTTCCTTCAACAATTGCAATTTTAACACCAAGTTTTTCAACTAAATAACATTCATCAGTAGCATTATCGTTAATTTCATTTTCATCAAACGCACGTTTTAGAATGTCGTAACGGAAGGCTTGCGGAGTTAATGCACGTCTTAAAATATTACGGTCAATAGTTTCAATTATTTCGCCATTTTGAACTTTTTTTATTGTATCAGTCACGCTGCCAACCAAACACGCCGCACCTGTTTCCTGTGCTTTCGCAATGGTTTGCGAAATTTCGTCAATTGAAACGAGCGGTCTCGCTCCATCGTGAATGACAACAGTTTTTGACGTTTGATGACGAATTGCTTGAAAGCCTTTTAATACTGATTCTGCACGTGTTGCTCCACCGGAAACAATTTTTGAAAGTTTCTTTAGTTGATATTTTTCGGTTAATTTTAGAAAACCTGAAGTTTCTTTGCTCGATAAGACAAGAATAATTTCATTTATTTCCGGGCAATCATCGAAACGCTGTAAAGTGTGAATAATCAACGGTTTTCCGTTTAGCTGAATAAACTGCTTAGGTGTTTTTGAGCCAAATCTTGCTCCAATGCCAGCGGCAACGATGATTGCTGAATTCATATTTGTTAATTTATACGTTTATGATGTTTGTATCTTATCATTTTGCTTAAAACGCTAACAATTTCGTATAATCGTTTTTGTAAGTTAGCATCACATAAAATTTTCTATCACAAGCATAAATGAGTAAAGCAAAAGAACAAATTGTCGAAAAATCTAACGATGTCTTAAGCCCGAAAGTCGCCCAAGCCGAGTATATAAAACGTCGTAAATCTCAACTTGAAGCCATCAAAAACACCCCAAAAGAAATCCTTTTAGCGATGTTACATCAGATGGTTTTGGGCAGACGCTTTGAAGAAAAATGTGCAGAAGTTTATCGAATGGGGAAAATTGGCGGTTTTTGCCATCTTTACATCGGGCAGGAAGCGGTCGGAATCGGTTCGCTGATGGCGTTACGCGATAATGACGATTACGTTGTAACCAGCTACCGCGATCACGTCCAAGCAATGGTTAAAGGAATGTCGCCCGAATCGGTAATGGCGGAACTTTACGGAAAAGCCGGCGGCTGCGTCAAAGGAAAAGGCGGTTCGATGCACATGTTTTCAAAAGAACTGGGCTTTTTTGGCGGACACGGAATTGTCGGCGGACAAATCGGCACGGGAACCGGAATGGCATTTGCCCAAAAATACAAAGGAACGGATGGAGTTACGCTTTGCTTCTTTGGAGAAGCCGCACTCAATCAAGGAATGTTTCACGAGTCATTAAATATGGCTCAACTTTGGAAGTTGCCGTGTATCTATATTTGTGAAAATAATCAATACGGAATGGGAACTTCGCAAGAGCGTGCAATGTCGATTAAAAGCATTGCGAAAAAAGGCGAAGGCTACGGAATGGCAAGCGAATTTGTCGACGGAATGGACGTGATGGCTGTCCGTGCGGCGACTTTGCGGGCAATCGAACGCGGTAGAAAAGACGGTTCGCCGACTCTTTTGGAAATGAATTGCTATCGTTATCGCGGACATTCGATGTCTGATCCGGGCAATTACCGCACATCCGAAGAAATCAAAAAATATCAACAACGCGATCCAATTTATCTGTTCACCGAAAGTTTGAAAGAAGCGAAAATTATCAACGATAAAGCCGTGGAAGAACTTGAAGCAAAAGTCGCCGAAGTTGTTGAGAATGCGGTGAAGTTTGCTGAAGAAAGTCCGTTTCCGGATGCAAGTGAATTATTTACTGATGTTTTGGCATAAGTTTTTCGAACAGCAACTCAAATTAATCAAAATCATATATGGCTTTAATGACAATCCGCGACGCACTTAATCAAGCGTTACGCGAAGAAATTTTACGAGACGAAAATGTTTTCATCATGGGCGAAGAAGTTGCCGAATATGATGGAGCTTATAAAGTTACACGCGGACTTTGGAAAGAGTTTGGCGACAAACGAGTGATTGATTCGCCGATTACCGAACTCGGTTTCGCGGGTTTGGGCGTTGGTGCGGCGATGGCAGGCTTGCGTCCTGTGATTGAGTTTATGACGTTTAATTTCAGCGTTTTAGCGTCAGACCAAATTATCAATCACGCCGCAAAAATGCTTTATATGTCGGGCGGACAATTTAATGTTCCGATTGTTTTTCGCGGTCCAAACGGATCTGCTTTCCAAGTTTCGTCGCAACATTCACAAGCATTTGAGGCATTTTACGCAAACTTCCCGGGCTTAAAAGTTGTGATGCCGTCAACTGCCGCAGATGCCAAAGGTCTTTTGAAATCAGCAATTCGAGACAATAATCCGGTCATTTTTCTTGAACAAGAAACGATGTATGGAATGAAAGGCGAAGTTCCCGATGACGAAGATTTTTTAGTTCCGATCGGTGTCGCCGATGTTAAACGAGAAGGTAAAGATTGTACAATCGTTGCCCGTTCATTCACCGTTCCGCAAGCATTGAAGGCGGCGGAAATGCTTGAAAACGAAGGAGTTTCAGTCGAAGTGGTTGATCCGCGAACCATCAAACCGCTTGATATTGATACGATTGTTGCTTCAGTTAAAAAGACAAATCGTTTGGTAATTGCCGAAGAATCGCACGCCTTTGCGAGCGTTGGAGCAGAAATTTCGCATCAAGTTATGGAACACGCTTTCGATTATCTCGATGCTCCAATCAAACGAATTTCTTGTGCCGAAACGCCGATGCCTTACGCACGGAATTTGGAAGTTTTGGCTTTGCCGAGTGTTGAAAAAATCATTGCTGCGGTGAAGGAAGTTTGTTATCTGTAACAAACAAGCGTCGCGGTAATCCAGTAACAACTCGTTTTAATAAAATATTATGGCTGATAAATTTACAATGCCGAAACTTTCACCAACGATGGAAGAGGGACAGATTGCACGTTGGTTGAAGGCGGAAGGCGACACATTTGAAGAAGGCGAAACGATTGCCGAAGTTGACACCGACAAAGCAACGATGGAATTGACCGCGTTAAAAGGCGGCACGTTGCTCAAAATTTTGAAGCAAGGCGGCGAAACTGCTTTGCTGAATGAAACCATTGCGATCACAGGCAAAACGGGCGAAGATTTTTCCGCACTTTTAGCGGAGGTCGGAAGTCAGCCGAAATCGGTAAGCGGTAATGATTCATCTAAAACTGATGCTAAAGTTGAAGAAACCAAAGTTGATGAAGCCAAAGTTGTTGAAACTGTTGAACCTAAAGCCGAAGCCCAAAAGCCGAAGACCGAAGACGGCAGACTTCTTGTAAGTCCGATTGCCGCCCGAATGGCGACTGAAAATGGTATTGATCTGCGGACAATTAACGGTTCGGGTCCGCAAGGTCGGATTATCAAACGCGATATTGAATCTGCCTTGGAAAGTCCGAAACCGAAAGTTCAAAGCCAAACATTCACAACTTCGCAAGTTTTCGGAGCATCAAATTTCCGCGAGGAACCAGTTTCTAAAATGCGGCAGATCATCGCTGAACGTTTGACCGCATCAACTCAAAACGTTCCGCATTTTTATCTGACTGTTGAAATAGAAATGGAAAGCGTTTTGGCTTTGCGTAAACAAATTAACGCAACTATTTCTGAAGCCGATAAGGTTTCGGTCAACGATATTATTGTCAAAGCAACGGCAATGTCGCTCGTCAAACATCAATGGGTTAATGCTTCGTTCCAAGATAAATCGGTCAGATTTTACGAAGATGCCGACATCAGCATTGCAGTAGCGATTGAAGACGGTTTGATTACGCCTGTTGTTCGTGCCGCGAATAAAAAAGGTTTGTTGGCGATAAGTGCTGAAATAAAAGAACTTGCGGCTCGGGCGAAAGCGAAAAAACTTCAACCGGAAGAATATACAGGCGGAACATTTTCGATTTCAAATCTCGGCATGTTCGGAATTGAGCAATTTACGGCAATTATTAACACGCCGGAAGCCGGAATTTTGGCAATCGGCGGTGCGAGCGAAAAACCTGTTATCAGAAATGGTGAAATTGTTATGCGAAATATGATGAACGTTACAATGTCGTGCGATCACCGCGTTATTGACGGAGCAACGGGAGCGAAATTCTTGCAAACATTTAAGCAAATGCTCGAAACTCCGGCGATGATGCTCTTGTAAAGCTTCGTTTTAATAAACACCAATTAGCGAAAAGGTTGGCATTGTTTCAAGCTGACGTTTTCGCTTTTTTTTAATGAATAAGAATTCCGATAGTGCAGAGAAATCATATCTTCCATACTTAACGCTCTTTATCGTTCAATTGAGCTTTGGCTCTCTGCCCGTCACCGGAAAAATTCTCATGCAAGTAATTCCGGCATTTGGGTTAGTTGGATTTCGGGTTGGTGTCACCGCACTTGTTTTATTTATTTTTCAGGCATTAAAACGAGATTTGCTGCCGAAGGAAACTCGAGATTACTGGTGGTTTATTTTGCTTAGCTTTGTTGGTGTCACGTTAAATCAGCTCTTTTTCATCAAAGGACTTTCGTTGACAAAAGCTTCAAATGCAGCTTTACTTGCCGTTACAATTCCGATTTTTACGATTATCATCAGCATATTTTTTGGTGCAGAAAGACTGCGTGGGATAAAGGTCTTTGGAATATTGGTTGCCGCAATTGGAGTTTTAATTCTAATCGATCCAACAAACGCCGGTTTCTCGATTGATACAACCACCGGCGATATTTTGGTAATTCTCAATTCGCTTTGTTACGCGATATTCGTTGTAATTTCAAAAGATGTTTTTATCCGAAATGGTGCGATAAAATCAACGGCTTGGATCTTTGGACTTGCGAGTCTAATTTGCGTACCGATTGCAGGTTTCTCGCTTCGGGAAATTGATATGATGGCACTTGGCACTATAAATTGGCTGCTTATCGCTCATATTTCGATCATTTGCACCGTGGTTCCATATTTGCTGGTTGCGTGGTCAGTCGCACGTGTAAACCCTTCAACTGTAGCGGTTTTCGTTTATATGCAACCGCTAATCGGCTTCGGAATGGCGGTCGCGTTTCTTGGCGAAAACTTTACATTATTCACTATTCTCGCGGCAATCTTAATCTTTTCAGGTGTTTATCTAGCAACAAAAAAACGTAAACAGATTGTGGATTTACTTCAATAAAAACTTCAAACAAAACTAATTTGTGACAATTTCACCATCAACAAAAAACCATTCGCCCAATTCTTTTTTGAAATTTGATCGCTCATGATGTATGTGAGATTGAAGCTGCAAATCAAAATAGTGTGCTTTAAATTCTACGATTCCAATCGAATCTTCAACATTTCCGTGATCTTTAAAAACAATTTCTAACTTTTGCCACAAGTTTGATTTTGCCCAATTTTCGATCGAATTTGTATCGTGAAACGCGACTTTAGAATGATGCGTTGTTCTGATTAAGTAATCGACATTTGCCATTGCATAAGCGGAATATCGCGAACGCATTAGAGCTTCAGCGGTTTTCGTCTTTTCATTTCCGTTGAGGAAAGGTTCGCAGCATTCTCCGAATTGCTTTCCGGAGCAGCAATAGCAATTGTTCATCTTGACAGCTTTATTCAACTATTTTTCCGCCAACCATTGAAAATCTAACATTTCCATTTTGGTCTAACGCGACTAAATCCGCACGTTTACCAACCTCTATTGAGCCATAATCTTTATCAATTCCGAGAAGTTTTGCAGGATTCAAACTCGCCATTTTCGAAACTTCTACTTCCGAAAATCCGAGTGACAACAAATTTTTCACAGCATCGAGCATTGTAATTACGCTTCCGGCAATTGAGCCGCGTTCGTTTTTTGTTCGTCCGTTGACTACAGAAATCCTCTCGCCCCAAAGGTCAAATTCGCCGTCGCCCAAGCCTGTCGGAGCAACGCAATCGCTAATTAGCGAAACCTTATCACTTCCCTTTATAAGAATTGCGAACTTGAGAATTTGCGGATTGACGTGAATTTTATCGGCGATAATATCAAACGTCACATTATCATTCGTCAGACCAAATCCAACAACGCCAACGTCCCGATGATGAAGTCCGCTCATTGCATTAAAAAAATGTGTAATATGTTTTGCACCAGCAGCTTTTGCGGCGTTGAGTGTTTCAATATCTGCGTTGGTATGTCCGATTGAAGAAACCCAACCTTGAGCCGTAAGTTCTTTTATCAGCTCAATTCCATTCTCCATTTCGGGTGCAAGGGTTGTGAAATGAACGCCTTTTTTTAGCTTCGCAAGCTCCGAAATTTCACTTCCCGAAAACGCTTTAAAATATTCAGGACGCAACGCACCGCTCATCTTCGGATTCGCAAAAACACCTTCGTAATGAACACCAATAATTTGAGCTTGACCAGCATTTTGTTGACTTTCAATACATTTTTCAATCTCGCTGATAATATTTTTATAAACATCATCAGAATCGGGCACAAATGTCGGCAACCAAGCCGTTATGCCATTTTTTGCGAGAAATTTACCAACAATTTTGAGATTCTCTGCGTTTGCCTCATTCACATCAATTCCAACCACACCGTGATTATGAATATCGATAAATCCTGCATAAATTGTTAATCCAGAACAATCAATTGATTCATCAGCCGAAATTTCATCACGGGAAATCTTTTTAATTCGACCATCTGTAAATAGAACGAAACAATTGGTAATCTTTTCAACTGACGATACTACTGTGGCATTTTTTAGTAAAAGCATAGGAACAGTCTAACAAATAAAAAGGCTCACACCGAAAGCGATGTGAGCCAAATTAATAATTCGGTAAACCCAATTAGAAGTTAAATTTAGCACCAAACTGCATTGTTCGTGGGTCTCGTACGCTTATAACTTGTCCGTAGTTTGCAGCAGTTACGTTTGTACTGAGCCCTCGAAAATTTGTGTGATTAAAAATGTTGAAGGCTTCTGCTTTCAATTGAATTCTATATTTTTCTCCAAATTTAAAATTCTTGGTCATTGTGAAATCCACCCTTGAGGTGTCTGGACCATTGATTACACCTCGTCCCGCATTCCCAACTGTATTGCTTAAATTTGTTGAATTTGATGCAGGGTTTTGTGCAAAACACGTGGTATTAAAAAATTGCTGATAAGTTCCAGCACCACCAACATTCGGATTGCACAGCACATTTGGTCTAGCAACTGTTGTAGGAGGTGGAATTAATCCTACCCCGGCAGGATCAAATGCCGAGGTCGTAGCAGTGAAAGGCAATCCAGTATTATAAGTCACAATGCCGGAGGCTTGCCAACCACCTAACACCTTGCCAATAAACCCTTCTTGCTTTGCAAAAAATGGCAATTCATAAATATAGTTAATTGAAAGGATGTGACGTCTATCAAGGGCGGCACGTCCTTTGTCAAGCGATATATTAAATGAATCTTGCGGTGCCGCCGAGCGGTCATTTTGGTTATCTGTCAAATTTTTCGCCCAAGTGTATGAAAGATTTACTTGAGAAGCACCCGAAAAACGATGTTGTGCAGAAACCTGCATTGAGTGATAACTTGAATTATATCTAGGTTGAACAATCGTGATTGCACGGTAACCTCGATATGGACGAAGTTGGTCTAAGATAGCCTCTGCTCCCGCAGAGAAAAATCCTGTCCCAGCAGTCTGACAAACCCCTAGTGTTGGTGGTCCGGGATTCGTCTGCCCAAAATACGTGCTACCGGTTGCACAGCCCGTGAGTCCACGAGCAATTGCAGCACCAGGAGCGATTAAATTCGCCTCAAATGATCCGATTAAATGTGTTCCCTTTGATCCATAGTAGCCAACAGTCACAATCGTGTTTTTCGTCAGTTGTTGTTGTAAATCAAGCGACCAATGTTGCATATAAGGGGTTTTCCAATTGGGTTGGATTGCCCGAATACTCGCAGCCGTAAGAGATGCCACCAATGCAACAGGTACTCCTGTCGGAACAGGTTGATCTAGTCTTGTATTATTGATAGTAGCTGTTTGTTGATATGGTTGGTTTGCACCAATTTGTTGTAAAGCAGTACCGTTTAATACCTGTTCATGGTAAATCCCATATCCGGTTCGAACTGCAGTTTTCCCATTTCCAAATGGATCCCAAGCAAGCCCTAATCTTGGAGCAAAGTCTTTTTTCGATATATCCATCACAAATTTTCCATATGGAGAAACGGTTGGATTACATCCATTTGCAGCAGTTTGAAAATTTTGCGAATTCACGATCAATCCGTTACAAAAATTCCCTGTTCCAACTACTCTGTTTCCAGCACCCGTAACGGAAGGAGCGTTTGCTGGATTAAAAAGAGATGGGTCGAAATTGGACAATCGTCCATTTTTATCCCAAGGTGCTCCAAAATACGAATACCGAACACCCATATAAAGTGTAAGGTTTCTTCTAGCTCTCCACTCATCCTGAACGAACCCCTCAATTGCTAATTGTCTTAAGTCAGCAGTATAGTCAAATGCCGCTTGAGTAAAATTAACGTTCGTTCCTAATAAGAAGTTCGCCCAATTTTGACGATTGGTATTGAGTGTTCCGGTAGGAACTCCGGCAGCCAAAACTGTTGCGGTTCCGCCAGGTGTGAGAAAAGCATTAAATATACCTTCATTGTTACCCGCAAGAGCATTTTCATTTTTTCGATATTTTGAATAAACAACCCCAAACTTCATTGAGTGACTACCCGCAATCCAAGTTACGCTCTCTGATAAATTTGCTTTATAAGAAAAGTTGTCATAAGGACCAAAACTGGTTAAACCACTGAATCCATTTCCAGTAATCGTAGGAACACGATCACGTTGATTCAAAAAAGCAAGCGGCGGAGCAATCGGCGATTGTTTCAAAGCTAAACTACCGATATTTTCACTAAGAATCGCACCATATCCATAGGTAAACTTAGTCTCAAAAATTAAATTGCTACTAGCTGCATAAGTGACTTGAGCTGTGTGAGTCTTCCCCGGAGAATTTGTAGCAGTTGTCGAAACTCCTGGAAGACTAGATCCTGAAGAAAACAGAGCATTGACGTCAATTGTCGGAATTTTGTCTTGTTGAAAACGATAAAACATTGAAGCCTTGTCATTAAAGCTATGATCAAGCTTGAAAATCTCTTGCCTAAAGTTTCCAATGTTTAGAGCGGGTGCATTTAGCCCGTACGGAGCAGTTGCAGATACCACATTTGGAAGTGGCAGTTTGTTGTAAATGTTTGTTAAATACTGTTGAGCAACTGGATTAATTGGTCGTAAGCTACTCAAAGGAGCTCCAGCAGGAAGAAATGATGTACATACAGCACCTGTTGCCTGAAGGCAAACATCAACTGGAAATATGCCGGCTCTCAAATTTGCATCAGGAACAGTCGAAACAAGTGTCGGAAAACGCTTATCTTTTCGTTGTTCTTCAGAAAAGAAGAAGAATGTTCGATTATAACGTTTGAAAAAAGAGTCATTTGGGTCTTTTTCTCCAAAATTAAAGAAATAAACAGGACCACCAATAGTGAAACCAAAATTGTTATATCTAAAAGGACGCCGTTTTGCTTTACCATTAGAATCTCTTCCCGCAGAAGAGATTTGATTAGTTATAAAGTCATTCGCATTAAAAGCCTCATTTCTAATAAATTCGAAAGCACTGCCACTAATTTTATTTCCACCTGAGCGTGTTATAACGTTAACCTGACCACCGCCACTCCTTCCAGACTCTGCGGGATACAACGAACGTAAAACTCGAAACTCACCAATCGAGTCAACACTTGGATATGCTTGGATTGTTAAATTAGAACCACGATCGGTTATATCTGCACCATCCACAGTAAATGTATTTTGACTGCTTCTTGCACCATTAACGGAAATTTGAACAGTGTTAGCCTGCCCATCAGGATTAACAGTTCCAGAATAAACTTGATCCGAAAGGTCATTTGAAACCCCTGGAGCGAGAGCGACAAGTTGTACGAAGTTTCGGTTATTAATCGGAATTTCTCGAACTTGATCACCATTGATAACTGTACCGCTTGTTGCTGATTGTAAATCAACCGCTACAGGATCAGCTTCAACAGTAACAGTTTCATCAATTTTCCCGGCTTCCAATGTGATATCAACCGTTCTGCGTTGTCCAAGATCAAGTTTGACTTCATTTTTAATCGTCTTTTTGAAGTTTTTTGCTTCAACAACAATCTGATAAATGCTAATTGATATACCTGGAGCGTTAAAGTCGCCGTCTTCATTGGTTGTAATAGTCCTTACTACAAGTCCGTTCTTCGTCGAGTCTTTGATTGTAACGGTTGCTCCCGGCACAACAGCTCCTGCAGAATCTCGAACAGTTCCTACAATGGTTCCTGTAATTTCTTGTGCGAACGTTGAAACATTTGAGACTAAGCATAACGCCATTACCAAAATGCCAAATCGAATCGCTGAAAATATTTTACTATTCATTATATTTTTTCCCCTTTGCAAACCATTCAAACCTGAAACTGCCATCAGCAAAATTTAGATTTATGGAAATATCTGCAAATTTTTGTTATTGATTATTTTATGCCGCAAACCTGCTAAACAATTGAAAGAACGCATATTACGCGATTTATAACTCAAATTTTATGTTTAAAGAAAGTTTCTGCATTTCCTGATTTTTTAATAAAGCAAATATAATGCCCTACGTTTTTTATATTCGTCTAATTTTGCTTGCCATGATTTTTCGATGTCTTCGGGAGATTCGATGAGTTTAATTTTTTCAAAAATCTCCGCATTAACTAAAAGTCCGTTATATTTTTCAAACTTCCAATCATTTGGGTAAATTTTTCGCAGAGCAATGGCAATTTCAATACCTGTTCGAATAGGCTTAAACTTCTCTCTGTCAACAATTACGATATTTATTCCGCCGCAATTTTCGTCTTTGAAAACAGAGGCTTTCGGCTTAAATTTGATTGGAACAAACCGCACGCCGGCGATATTTCGATTGTTTAGATATTCGGAAAGTTTTTGTCCATCAATATATGGCGAACCGACGAGTTCAAAAGGCGTGTCAGTTCCGCGTCCAACCGAAATATTGGTATATTCTAAAAGCCCAATTCCGCCGTAAAGTGTTGCTTGAGTCAACGAACGCATATTTGGCGATGGATTTATCCAAGTTTGATTTGTTTGGTCAAACCACATTGAGCGTTGCCAATTTTCCATTTTGATAATGCGTAAATCAGCGTTTATGTTCCGTTCTTTATTAAACATTTGTGCGATTTCGCCAATTGTCATGGCGTGTCTGACCGGAATTGTATGAGCCGCGATGAAGTATCGTTTTTCGTCGTTAGCGATTGCTTCATCCGCAGTTGCACCTTCTACATCAACGCCATTTATCGGATTTGTCCTGTCCAAAACGATGACCGGAATTTTCGCTTTCGCACATTCTTCCATCACGCCTCGGAGCGTGGAAATATAAGTGTAAAAACGAGTTCCGATGTCTTGAATATCGAAAACAACCGCATCAAGGTCTTTCAAATTTTCCTGTTTCGGCTTGCGGACTTCGCCATAAAGCGAAAAAATGGGTAACCCTGTTTTTTCGTCAATCGAATCAACAATTTTTTCTTGATCAAGCTGCCCGCGAATACCGTGTTCGGGTGAAAAAAGCGAAGCAAGTTCTACGTTCGGAGCGTTTTTCAAAACATCAATCGTCTGCATTCCCGAACGATTTCTGCCGGTGTGGTTTGTAACAAGTCCGATTCGTAACCCATTTAATTCTTTGAAGTTAGATTTTTCGAGAACATCAATTCCGTTAAGCACAATTGCGGATTGCGGATTGCGGATTGCGGAAATATTTTGACTCGAAGTTTGAGCTTTAAATCTTTCGATTTGTGGCGAAACCTGCGAGTTATAAACTGCCTCCGCTTCTCTGAATTTTTCAATCGGTGTATCTAAAATTGCACTCGCTACAACAGTTGAAACTCTTGCACGAAGCGGTGCAACGTCGCCTTTTCCGTCAGGATGAACTCGGTTTGACATAAAGACAACGAACGTCTGTGAAGTCGGATCAATCCAAATTCCGGTGCCTGTAAAACCTGTGTGTCCGAATGAACCGAGCGGAAAAAGTTCGCCGCGATTTTGCGAAAAACTCGTGTTCATATCAAAGCCGAGTCCGCGTGTGTTACCGTTTTCGGAAACAACGTAAGGCTTTGTCATCATTGCGATTGTCGCGTTTGACAAGATGCGTTTACCGTCCAAAATTCCGCCATTAAGAATCATTTGGCAATATCTGGCAAGGTCGTCAGCATTGGTGAATAAACCTGCGTGTCCTGCAACTCCGCCCATTCGGTAAGCGGTTGGATCGTGAACTTGTCCACGCAAAATTTGACCGCCGTCTTTTCCTTCAAACGTTGAGCCGAGATAGCTTTGTTGACCTTTGATATTTTCGGTTGGTGCAACCCAATCCCACTGGTCAAACATAGTGAGTCCAATAACTTTGTTTCTCGGAAATGCTAAGAAAGATGACGTCTCAAGTCGTAATTGTTGAGCGACATTAGTATGGAAAAATTGATTCAACGATTTAGTTGCAGCAAAGTCGTTGATTTTTATTTGCTCAGTTAATCTTGAGACAATCTCGCCCAAAACAATAAAACCAATATCCGAATAAACAAACTTTGTTCCCGGCGGATTTTGCAGTTTCTCGGTTTTCAAGGCTTCAAGCATTCCGTCCTGCCCCATCCATTTCTTACGTAAATCAAAATCGGGTGAATAACCACTTGTGTGCGTGAGCAGTTGCAGAATCGTGATATTTTTCGCTTCAGGAACTTGAATTTCTGGAATAAACTTGCCGATTGTGTCGTTCAGACGAATTTTGCCTTGTTCGATCAAGATCATGATCGAAGTTACCGTGGCGACAGGTTTCGTCAAACTCGCGGCATCAAAAATCGTGTCAATCGTCATTTTTTCGACATTTGGTTTCAACGCACGATTTCCAAATGCTTTTCGGTAGACTATTTTACCTTTGCGTCCAACAATAACAACGCCACCGGGAAGTTTTTTATCGGCAATATCTTTTTCGACTAAAGCATCAATTTGGTTGAGTTTAGCAGAAGACATTCCGACCGTTTCGGGCTTGGCGATTGGCAAGCCTTGTGCGTTGGCAAAGCCAAAAGTAACGACAATTGCATGTAACATTAACAAGATTCGATTCATCATTTTATTTATTTCTGTCGCCCGTTAAAACGGGCTTTTTTCGTGAGATACACTTACCATGGGTTTCGTAGGACTTCACCCGTGGCTGTATGCTGTCGTCTGTTTCACGGATTAAAAGCAGAAACACTTTTTCACTTTTTAGCCTTGTATTCTTTCTCGCGTTCCGCAAAACTTTCGCGGCAAAGTCGCTTAAATTCAAGTGAAATCGGCGAAAAATATCCGCCTCTAAGTCTTGCCAAACCAAGTTCCCAATTGATATTTGAACCTTCAATCCACCACGCAACAAGTTTTCCATCAGCAACATCTTTCGCTACCGATTTTTTACCGGCAATACCAACGCCCATATTGTTTTCCACCATTTTGTTAATTGCTTCCTGCCGCGAAAGTTCCATCACAACATTTGGTTTAACGCCCGAAGCAATAAAAAATTCGTCAATTTGGCGACGTGTGTTTCCACCTTGTTCGCCAAGAATCAGATTTTCGGTTGCGAGCGATGCAGCACTAATAACCTTTTGTTTAGCCAGCGGATGACTCGGATGTGCAATCGCCACAATGTCATCAGAAAACAACATTTCGGTTTGAATATTTGAAGATTCGACGGGCAAAGAAACAAACGCAACGTCTGTTTCGCCATTCATTATGCGATTAACGAGACTCGTACTCGTGCCAGAGACAACGGTAATTTCAGATTGCGTAAACTTTTCTTTTAATTTCTGCAAAATATGCGGCAACTGGACAGTCGCGAACATCGCGGAAGCCGAACCAAGCCGCAATCTGCCGTGTTCGGAACCAGCAAGTTCCGCAACTTCGGCAACTCCGGCATCGTGTTCACGTAAAATTTTTCTTGCCCGATCAAGCAGCACTTCGCCAGCTTCCGTGAGAATCACGCGGCGAGGCGTTCGGGTGAAAAGTTGAAGTCCGAGTTCGTCTTCAAGCTGACGAATCTGCATCGAAATTGCTGCTTGGGTGACGTGGACAAGTTTCGCACCTGCGGTAAAAGTTTTCGCTTCCGCAATCGCAACAAAGGCTCTTAATTGTCTGATTTCCATATAACTATTGTGTTTTTATCGGTTTACTGTGTTGGTTAAACAATACGCCTTTCAATATAACCTATTCGATTTCGTTATAGCAATTAGAATCTATTATTGAGATAATAAATTCTTTTAGTTTTCATTATATATCCAAATTCGAGTAAACTGTTTTTACTTTAGCAGATGAAAACTCGCAATAAATCACATAATTTATATCTTGGAGTTGATGGCGGCGGAACAAAAACGCTTGCGGTTTTAATTGACGAAGAAAAAAATGTGGTGGGGCAAGGCATTTCGGGAGTATCAAATCCGCTTCGAGTTGGGATTGAAAAAGCTACAGCTAACATTTTTGCGGCAATTGATTTTGCAGCAGATAATGCCAGAAGAAGTCGTGGTGATATTGTTTCAGCAGAACTCGGGCTTGCCGGTGTGCGACGAGCAGATTTACGCGAATTAATCGCAAAATCAGCTAAACAACGTCTTAAGATTAAACTTATAAATGTTGTAACTGATGCTGAAATAGCACTTTATGGCGTTGCTATTGGCAAAGAAAGTCTGGTTGTAATTGCTGGAACAGGTTCCATTTGTTACGGACGAAATGCGAGCGGAGATGTCGCGGTCGCAGGTGGTTGGGGTCCATTGGCTGGCGACGAAGGCGGCGGTGCAGGAATCGCAAGGCGAGCATTGCAAGCAATCGCAAAAGCCTCAGACGGTCGCGGCAAACCGACTTCCCTTTCCGAAATCGCACTCGATTATTTTAAAGCAAACTCAGCAGAAGATTTAACGGTTGCGATATACGCTCCAAATGTTGACAATACTAGAATTGCCGGATTTGCACGCCACGTAACTGACGAAGCGAAAGCTGGCGATGAGGTTGCGATTGAAATTATCCGCGAAGCAGCCAATGAATTGGCACTTGCATCTAAAGCTGTAATTCAAAAGTTGAAATTGCAGCGAAAGAAGTTTCCGATTGGTTATGTTGGCGGCGTTTGGAAAGTTGGTGAAATTTTGAGCGTTCCGTTTCTCGAAAGCGTTCACGAAATCGCTCCAAAATGTTATATTTCAGAACCGAAGCTAGAACCTGCGACTGCGGCGGCACACATGGCTTTTGAAACGTACAAAAAACGATGAAAAACCTAATTTTATATCTTTCGATTTTGTGTTTGTCAGCAATCATTGCTTTCGGGCAAAAATCGTTTGCAAAACCACGCAAATTTCCCATTGGAAAAGCGGCTCAATTGAAATCGAACATCGATACGGAAAAAAATGAGCCAACAAAATACGAACTAAAATCAGAATCCATTCCAACAATTTCACCCGAAGTAAATGATTCACCATTGACAATCATTTCCAAACCAAGACCGATATCTAAGATTTATCATGGCTGCATGCAAGGTGTGATTAGACTCAGAATCACATTTTTAGCAACTAGCGAAATCGGAAAGATTTCTCCCGTTTCCAGCAAGCCTGGCGGCTTGACTGACGAGGCAATCGAAGCGGCTTTAAAAATAAAGTTCGTACCCGCAGTGAAAAATGGAAAACGAATTACCGTAACTAAAGTTTTAGAATATCGATTTCAATGGAGTTGGATTTGAAAATAATTAAATGATTCCAATCACAGAACAAGAAAATCCAAGCACGGCTCATATCGATCAAGTTTCAACGCTTGAAGCGGTTTCGTTGATTAATAACGAAGACAAATTAGTCGCGTTGGCGGTTGAGCGAGTTTTGCCGGAAGTTGCGTCGGCGATTGATAAGATTGTCGAAAGATTGAAAAATGGTGGAAGGCTTTTTTACGTTGGCACAGGCACAAGCGGACGGCTTGGTGTATTAGACGCGAGCGAGATTCCGCCTACGTTTGGCGTTTCTTATGATTTAGTTCAAGGAATTATGGCGGGCGGTTATGATGCACTCTACAAAGCATCTGAAGCTTCGGAAGACAATCGTGAAGCCGGAGCGAAAGATCTTGAAATTCGCGGCGTAACGGCGAATGATGCGGTGATCGGAATTGCAGCTTCGGGCAGAACTCCATACACGATTGGAGCGGTCGAGTATGCACGAAAACTCGGTTGCTTTACAGCTTGTATCGTATGCGTTCCGGATTCTGTTTTGACACAAACGGCAGAAATTGCGATAGTTCCGGTGGTTGGTGCGGAAGCGATCACAGGTTCTTCGCGGATGAAAGCAGGCACTGCTCAGAAGTTGATTTTAAATATGATTTCAACCGTTTCGATGATTCGCCTCGGCTATGTAAAAGGCAATCGAATGACGAATGTGAAAGCTTCGAATATCAAATTGAAAGAGCGTTCGCTGCGAATTCTGATGAGCGAAACTGGACTGGAAGAAGCGGAAGCTCAAAGATTTATGACAGAATCGAGCAACGATTTGCGGGTTGCACTTGTGATGTTTCGGGGAAATGTGGATGCTGAAAAGGCGATAGATGCTTTGTTGAAGAGCGATTTTGTCGTGGAAAAGGCAACGCTGCGAATTGGGGAGACACCCATTCAATAAGAAATGAAAATCGCCTTTTACATCTTTGTTTTCGTTTTCGGCTTCAGCCGATTTTTGCCGTTTCCAAATGCACCTGATTCAGTTCACGATTTCTTTAGTTCGTATGGCTTCATTTTGCATGGTTTGTCTTTTATTGTCTTGGTGGTCTTTGGTATCGTGATAATTTTCAGAGATCGAAAGTCAACGGGTTTCAAAAAAACTGCCGTAATCTGGAGTTCGGTTATGGTGGTTTTTATTGTAGGCACTTTGTCGACGAGTTTTCTTATTGATCTCGACAATCAATTGATTATTTATCTTAATGATGGAAGATCCGCAAACGAATTGACAAATCCGATATTGGGAAGAAAGCTAAAGGTTTCAAACAATTGCTTGAATCCGCCTGGACCATTCCCAAGACGGATTTATTCGGATATTTCTGAATGCGACGGATTTAATGTCGCCGTTTTTTCAGGTCACGGTTTCTTTGTGACATACCAACTTACTTATTGCGAAACCAAAGTTGATTGCGTACTTCGTAAAGATTTATCGCTCAAGCGAAAAAGCATACAATATCGAAATTCTTGGAA
Source organism: Acidobacteriota bacterium (assembly GCA_031415455.1). Taxonomy (GTDB): domain Bacteria; phylum Acidobacteriota; class Blastocatellia; order Pyrinomonadales; family Pyrinomonadaceae; genus JANNVK01. Next base: position 175,263 of record JANORS010000015.1, read on the forward strand.
TTTCGTTGAGTCAGTCGACTCTATCAGTATTGTTGGACAAATGTGATTGCCACTTTCTCAATTGAGGTTTGTGCATTGAACTTGTGATGTTTCGAGGAAATGCACATGCTGAAAAGGAGAGAATGGCTTTGGAAGAAAACAAATTCTTAATTGAATGAGCGGTTGATAAGTTGAAATAACAAAGCGATTTTTTTATTGGTCAGAACTATTTGCTATATCAGTTGATTGATGGTCACTTTTTTCAGTTATTGTTTTAGGACAATATCGCCATTTTAAGTATTCGATATAATTCAAAACTTTTATCTGGGAATCTTCGTTAGGATGCCTGAATTCTTGAATAATAAGTTCTTCGCTGGTCATAAAAACTCCTTGAGTTATGATTTTAGAACGAAGTCGGTTGGAAGGCAATAAGTATTTATTTTGAATTTTACTTAACATGGTATGAAAAATATCCTAACAATAAAAAATATAAGATGGATTTGTTATGGGACTCTTTCTCTTCTGATATTTATCCCAAACATACCTTTCCCTTTTTCGGCGGAAGTTCTTCACGAGATTTTCGGAGGACAATTTGGCGGTTTAGTTACGTTTGCTACTGTTGCTTTGCTTTTGCTGTTTATATTTATTTGTTTTATTTATATCGTATATGAACTGGTTCGCCACAAGAAATTTAACAAGGATTTGGCATTAGAGTTAATAATAATTCCACTACTTTTTTTTGCAATAATATTCGGAGCTAATTATCTGATTGGTGACAAAGATGAATATCTTTTCGCAATAAACAACGGCAAGAATACGGATGATTTTCGGAATCCATTCTTAAGTTATAAAATGCTCGATTGTCGAAAATTCACTGACGATTTTGACGTAATCTTTGTTCCGCGGCATTTACTAACTGAAACCGAATATCTTGCTTATTCGCCAAAACGAGCTGATAAATCAAATGGCTATCGATTCGGAAAGAAATTCAATGACGATTGGTATTTGGAATTCAGCGGGAGTCAATGGGACGATGCCTTTAGAACTTGTTATTTTCAAGGTAAGAATCCATTCTAAAAAACAATGCAAACATTAGACTTAATCATCATCTTCGGATATTTAATCGGCATCACGCTTTTTGGGATCTTTTATTCGGGCAAGCAGGAAACGACGAAAGATTATTTTGTCGGCGATAGAAACGTGCCTTGGTGGGCGATTGCGGCGTCGATTGTCGCGACCGAAACTTCGACGATTACGTTCATTTCCGTTCCCGGAATCGCGTTTGCAAAGAACGGCAACTTTGAATTTTTGCAGCTTGTTTTCGGTTATATGCTTGGTCGCGTCGTGATTTCGCTGCTCTTTATTCCAATGTATTTCAAAGGCGAACTTTTCACGGTTTATCAGCTTTTGGGCGACAGATTCGGCGAGAAAGTTAAAATGCTGGCTTCGGGTTTATTCGTCATTATGCGGAATATAGCCGATGGAATCAGGCTTTTATTAACGGCGATTGTCTTGGCAGCGGTTTATGTCGCCTTTGTGCCGGACGCGAATCCGAACACGATTATCGTTTTATCAATCATCTTACTCGGCGTAGTGATGATAATTTTCACGTTCTTTGGCGGAATGGAAGCGGTAATTTGGGTTGAAGTCGTGCAGCTCGGAATTTATATCTTCGGAGCAATCGCGGCGGCGGTCGTAATTTTAAATCAAGTTGATGGCGGAATGGCTCGCGTAATCGAAATCGGTAGCCAATTTAACAAGTTTAACTTGTTCGATTTTGGAATCCGTGACACAAAATACTTTCTACCGATCCCGTTTTTATCTGAAATTCAGTTTAGTCTGCCGTTTGATTTCACCAAAACATTTACATTTTTTGCAGGTTTAATCGGCGGTTGCTTCCTTACAATGTCAACCCACGGAACGGATCAATATCTTGTTCAACGTTATCTTTGCACTGACAAAGCACGGTCGGCATCATTTGCATTATTAAGTTCGGGAGCAGTTGTCCTCGGACAGTTCATCGGGTTTTTGTTCATCGGCGTTCTACTTTTCGCGTTTTACCAACCATTCGCGATGGAAGGTTACGCAACCGCAACCGGTGCATTTCCCTTCACGGGTGGCGACAAAATATTTCCGGATTTTATCACTAAACACATGCCGACAGGTTTGAGCGGAATAGTTGTAGCGGCAATTTTCGCGGCGGCTTTGTCGAGTTCGCTTAACTCAATCGCAGCGACATTTGTTCAGGATTTATACAAACCGCTAAAGAAAACTGCGGACGATAAACACCTGCTCAGAACGGCGAGCATTCTGACAGTTTTCTTCGGAATTGTGCAAATTTTGGTCGCATTGTTTGTCATGAAGCAAGAGCGTTCGGCTTTAGATTCCGCACTTTCAATTGCAGGTTTGATAAACGGTCCGATTTTAGGCGTCTTTTTGGTTGGCACATTTCTCAAGAAAGCGACGCAGACACACGCGTTAATCGGAATGCTGTCGAGTCTGACGCTTATGAGTTATTTCCTTTATCTGGAATTTGTTAAGCGTTTCGCAATTATTCCAGAAGCTACGCCGCTGGCTTGGACTTGGTATGTTTTAGTCGGAAGTTCGACAACTTTTATTGTTACGTTGATTGCAACTTTAATTATACGCAAAAAAGCAACATCAACAGCAAACTAATCTATTTACATGAAAAAAGCATTATCTATTTTATCCATCTTAATTTGTATTCATCTGTGGACAATTCCCTTCTTCGCTCAATCGAATAAACGTTTTGAGCCTTCGGAAAAGTCTTGGAAGTTTGCCGACAAAATGCTCAAGAAAATGTCCGTTGACGAAAAGGTTGGGCAGCTTGTGCATATCGGCATAAATGCTCGATATTACAACCAAGATGCAGCAGACTATATTGAGCTAAAACGTCAGATTGTTGACAATAAACTTGGCGGAATTGTTCTATTTGGAGCTCCGATCTACGAAAGCGTTCATTTGGTAAATCGAATGCAGGAAGCCGCGAAAACTCCGCTTTTGATTTCACTTGATGCTGAAACCGGAATCGGAATGCGTTTTACTGATGTCGAAAATTTTCCATGGAATATGGCGATGGCGGCTACCGGAAATCCTGAACTAGCTCGTCGGGCAGGAGTGATCACTGGACGCGAAGCTCGCGGAATGGGAATTTTGCAAGTTTATGCACCAGTTTTTGATGTCAATAATAATGCTGATAATCCGGTGATAAATGTGCGTAGTTTTGGCGAAAATCCGACTGAAGTTGGACGTTTTGGCGTTGCTTTTATGGAAGGAATTCAGAGCCAAAAAGTTATTGCGACCGGCAAACATTTTCCCGGACACGGAGATACAAATGTTGATTCGCACAGAGGTTTGCCGATAATTAATGTTTCACGGCAAAGGCTTGATGAAATTGAGCTTCCACCATTTAAGCAAGCTATTAATGCCGGGATTGCATCGATTATGGTCGCACATATCGGGCTTCCACAGATTGATCCAACCGAGATCAAACCACTCAAAACATCAATCCAAGGTGATGCCGAAGAAGGTGCGGAAATCGTCACTGAAAAAGCGACAATGCCAGCAACGCTTTCGACAATTATTCAAACCGATCTTCTCCGCAAAGAGCTTGGTTTCAAAGGTTTGATCGTTTCTGATGCGATGAGTATGAGCGGTTTGACGCTTTATTTTGACCAAGATGAAGCCGCCGTTCGTGCGTTTTTGGCTGGCATTGATATTTTAGAAAAACCCGCGGATGTCGACCTCACAATTAAAGGTTTGCGAAACGCGGTGAACAGCGGACGAATCAGCGAAAATCGTTTGAATGAATCAGTTAGGCGAATTATGGCGTGGAAGCACGAGATTGGTTTAATGAAAAATAAAATCACCCCGATTGAGTCGATTGATTCAATTCTTTCGTCAAAAGAATCGCGGCAATTGGGCGTAGAAATTGCTCAAAACGCGATTACTTTGGTCAAACACGAAAACAAATTATTGCCGTTGCAAAAGGACAAAAAGGTTGCGGTTTTATGTATCACAAATGGCGAAGATCGAGGTTTTGTCGGACTTCCTTTTGTCGGAACGCTGCGTGCAAATGGCATCAAAGCTGAAAGAATTGTCCTAGACGAACGTGCGAGTGAAAAAGAAATTGCCGATGCTATTGAGAAAGTTAAAGCATCAGATTTGGTGATCGCCGGACTTTTTGCGAGAGTTCGCTCAGGTGCAAAAAACTCAATCGGAATTCCACTTTCGGGCGAACGAGTTTTGCGTGTAGCGTTTGAAAATAATAAACAGACGGTTGGTGTGAGCTTCGGAAATCCTTATTTTTTACGTGATATTCCCCAATTTCAAACTTATGTTGTATCATACGGCGATATGGCAACTCTCCAGCGTGCGACCGCAAATGCGTTGGTTGGTAAACAAGATTTTGTCGGGAAATTGCCGGTTACAATCGGCAATTATAAATACGGAACAGGTTTAAATTTAAAATAATGAAAGTTTTTTTACCAATTTTAGTGCTTCTATTTACTGTAGTAACATTTTCTCAGGAGATTGTTACAAAAGAATATTTAATGGGAAATTATGAGCCGTCAAAAGATGTGAGGTTTGAAATTTATAAAGGTTATTATCTAAGAAAAGAGACTTTAGAGGCGTTTATTAAGCTAGAAAAAGATGCTAAGAAAAACGGAATTACTTTAAATATTATTTCTGCAACCAGAACTTTTTCACATCAAAAACGCCTTTGGGAAACAAAATGGAAAAAATACTATTCAAAAAAACTAGGTGCAGAAAAAACTGCTCAAAAAGTTCTAAATTATAGCTCTATGCCAACATCTTCGCGGCATCATTGGGGAACAGATATGGATATAATTAGCTTAGATCCAAAATATTGGCTCACCAAAAAAGGACAAAGCCAATATGCCTGGCTTACTGAAAATGCTCCGAAACATGGATTTTGTCAGCCTTATTCGGCAAATCGTCCGACTGGTTACAAAGAAGAAAAATGGCACTGGTCATATAAACCAGTTGCTCAAAATTTGTTGAAAGACTATGAAAATAAAATAACTCTCGAAGATATTTCCGCGAGCGGTTTTCTTGGTAGCCAAACAGCTTTAACCTTAAACGTGATTGAAGATTATGTTTTTGGCATCAACCAGACTTGTAGATAAACCATTAAAAATCAATGACTTGGAAAATTGAAAACTTTCTTTCTGAAAAAAATAAACAGCTACATATCGACAATGTTTCGGCAATTGATTTGGCAGATAAATTTGGCACGCCACTTTTCGTTTTTAGTGAAGATCGAATTAGACAAAATATCGCTCGCCTTCAAGAAATAGAATCTGTAATTGATTGTAAATTAAAGGTTTGTTACGCTGCAAAAGCTAATTCAAACATGGCGATTTTGAGATGTGTTTTAGAAGCCGGAAGCGATCTCGAAGTAAATTCCGGCGGTGAACTTTTTAAAGCAATCGAGATTGGTTTCAAACCCGAACAGATTATTTTTAATGGAACATCGAAGACCGAACAAGAACTCGAAGAAGCAATCGTTTGGGGAATTTACGCGATTCAAGCCGATTCGCTTTACGAAATTGAGTTAATTGAGAAGGTTTCGCGACACGTTGGCAAGAGAGCAAATGTTTCACTTCGGATTGTTCCCGAAATTGAAACTGCAACACACGCCGGATTAAAAACTGCGATGAATTCGTCGAAATTTGGAATGACTTTCGATGACGCTTTGATTGCGTTTCGGCGTTGGAACTCAAGCAACGAACACGTAAATATTTGCGGATTGCATTTACACATTGGTTCGCAAACGCCAAATGAAGAACCATACACAACTGCGTTAATGTTTTTGGTTGGAAAATTACGCCAAGTCGCAAAAGAAACAGGACATAAACTTTCGCACCTTAACCTTGGCGGTGGTTTCCCTGTTAATTATCTGCGTGATAATAGTTTAGCCGATTCGATGAGCGTTGAAAATGCGAAACTTTTCGGCTCTAATTTCGAACCTAAGCACGCTCTAAATGCCGCTTGGAAGGCAATTTCTGAAGATGGAAATGAAGATTTGAAAGATTTAACATTGTTGCTCGAACCAGGAAGAAGTGTTATTTCTGATGCAGGAATTTGTTTGACGACGGTAAGGAATAAGAAGTCGCGTCCGATTGCAAATTCGAAATCCGAAGACCATTGGCTTTTGACTGATGCGGGTTTCAACATCCTTCTCTCGATGGAAACTTACAAGTGGTATTATCATCTGATTTCCGCAAATCGAGCTGATGAACCTCATGAAACAAGTTACAAAGTCGCGGGACCGCTTTGCGACGGTGGCGATGTTTATTTTGATATTGAAGGCGAAAATCGTTTGCCAGATTATCGTAATTTGCCTGAAAACATTGAACCAAATGAAGTTTTAGCATTGCTCAATTGTGGAGCGTATTCAATTGCACAAATGTTTCAATATAACGCCAGACAACTTCCTTGCGTAGTTTTAATCAAAGAAAACGGCGAAATCGAAATGATTCGCCGTCGTGATTCTTATCAAGACTTACTTGGTAATGATATTTGGTAATTTCTACTGCACAGTTGCGGGCAAAAGTGAACCGCTCATATCTGATGCAAAAGCGTAACCGTCTTGGATATTTCCAATTATGCCGTGGAAAACTATTTCCGCTGCGTCTAAAACCAAAACTACATCGCCCGGACTGTAAAGTTTATGGTCAAGTTTAAATTTGATGATTCCGGCATTTCCTGATGCTTGGCTAACCGTTTCATATTCGAATGTTGCTACTTCAAACGTAATTGTTTGACAAAATGATACTTCCATTATTTTTTCTCCTAGTAAAATTTAACCATAAAGAAACAAAGAACTCAATTTCGGATTACTTGTAAGCACGAATTGTATAGATAAAAAAATGATTTTCATCGACCGAATTTTGGCTAAAGCCGAACCTTTTGTTTGCACTACCGTCCGCTAAAGAGGACGGCAATTCATAAAACGAAAAACTGGAAGCTAACTAAAAAACCACTTGCAGAAGTAAGAGGCGAAAATCCGTCTAATCCGTGTTTTTCCACGTCTAATTTCCTTACTCAAAACTCAAAATTTAAAATCCACTGAAATTGCATCATGATCTGAAAGTGGAATTCGCTCAGCGTTTTTCAAATTACCGATTGTTTTTGGTTCTCCGACCTTTTCAATTCCTTTTCCGGCAAACCAATCTAACCTTCCTGACACCTTTCCGCCGACTTGTTTTGCTGCCCAAAATAAAAATGGAAAACACCATCGAGGAACCCAATCTCTCAAGTTTTTGTTCGTTTCTTCGCTGTCCATATCATAATGCAAAGTGCCGACGCCTTCTTCATTTAGAGATTTATATTCAAAACCACGAGATTCTAATTCAGAAAATAATACTCGCTCAAAATATCTGTCAGGATGCGGAAAATGATTTTTGGCAACCTTGCGAATTCCCATTGCAATCCGGCGAAAATATCCGAGAATCGCCCGAGTAGAAGTCTGCGAATTAAATGTTGTCGTGTTCCAATCGCCGCCAATTATTGTTGGCAAATTTGGCAAAGTTTCGAGATGATCGAGCACAATTTTCATCTGCAAATGTCGATGCTTGCGGCTCGAATGTGCATCGAGATGAAGTGTTACAGCACGAAAATTGCCGATTGGATGCTCAATTTCAGCAATCAAAGCACGCAAGCAACCAAGCCGTTTTTCTTTGCCAAACATCTTATCTTTTCCATTAGGAAGCGGAATTGCGTGGGCGTTTTTTATCGGAAATTTCGAAAACGTAGCGAGTCCGTGAATCGAATTTGTGTTTTCGCCGGCAACATTTGCTTCTACACCGCTGCCTTTTTGCAATGCAATATAAACCGTTGCGAAAGCATAGTTTAACTTAAGACTTTGTGCAATTTCACGAGCCACATTGCGATTTTCACTGCGTGCCATTCCACAATCAAGCTCGGTTAGAAGCAATAAGTCTTTGTTATTGAGATCAGCGTGATTCGTTAAAGCGTTGAGAATTCCATCAAAAATCTTGCCACGTTCAATATTCCAAGCCAAACATTTTACTTTATCGCTTGCCGTTGATTCTAAGGCAAAATTTTCTTGAACAACTGCATTCAAAACTTCTTCAACTTGCGGACGAATTCTCTTATAAACCTCAGAATTCTCCATTTCCGGTGTTGTTTCAAATTGCGAAAGTTCCGGAAAATATGCGTTTAAGTTGTGGTTGAGAATCGAATTATCTTTAGTTTTACGATTATCTGACTTTATTTCATCCTTCATTCTTCAGATTTCATCCTTAAACTAATCGTCATATCTTTCTTTAATTGGGGCAGTATCAAGAAAATCTTCAGCAAAACGGCAACGATATTCTTCGAGAAGTTCCTGAACTCGTTCATAAATAGGCGAATGAACAATCAAGCCAACGTGTCTTTTTTTATCAACGCGATAAACTATTTCTTCATCAACATAAGAAAAAGTGTCAGGCTTTTCAATTCGTGCCAAACAAAGTGCAACTCCGGCATATTCTTTGCGAATTTTTGGCAGTTTATATGGATTTTCTTTGTTAGAAAGTTCGAGTTTTGCCCATTCACGCCACAAACTAAAGCCATTTGCATAGTCGTGAACGTTTGAAATATAAGCACCGCCAACGCGACAAGCAACTTCTAAAAGATAAAATTTCCCATCAGCCGAACTTCGCAAAAATTCAGCGTGTGTGACACCTTTATCATATTCAAAAGCTGTCAGCAGTTTAACGTTTAACTTCTCTAACTCTTTGCGTTCTTTGGAGTTATATTTAACCGTTGAAGAAGTAAAAACTCCGCCACCATGTGCAACACTAAAAGGCGTTGTGCCATATTTACTTATGCCGCAAGCCAAAACTTTGCCATTATGAACAATTGAATCGACGTGAAAAACATCGCCTTCAATAAATTTTTCAATCAAAAATTGTGATGGATGATCTCGCCAAGTGTTTCGGTTATCTAAGTCGTGCAAGGCGTTCCAAACTTCTTCTTTTGTGTGGCATTTTCGAATTCCAAACGCCGAAACTTCATTTCTCGGCTTCACAATCCAAGGTGCGGGAACATCGTGCAAATATTTTTCTATATCTTCGGCATTAAAACTTCCAAGAAATTCTGGACACGGAATTCCGTTTTTAGATGCAACATTTCGCATCGTCAATTTATCGCGAAATCTTGTCGCAAGCGATGTTTCCATGCCCGCAATTTGCAAATGTTCGCGAGCCGTTGCCGCAACTAAAACGTCAAATTCATCAAGCCCAACAACTTTGTCAATTCGCGTTGCTCCAGCAATATTAACAACCGCACGGACGTAATCTTCAGCACGTGCATCGTTTTTTACAGTTTTTACATCTCGGAGACTCGTCCAAACCCAAGGTTCGTCAAGCAATTTTTCTTTTGTTACAAGAGTTACAACCCAACCAGATTCGTGACATTCCTCAAGAAAGTCATTTCCCTTAAACTCGCTCGCAATTACAATAATATTTTTACCGATAGCCATAACAATTTCTAATTATCTTCGCGGAATATGTAGTTTTTCAAATTTATTACTTTTGAAAAGAATGTCATAATTTATTAGTAAAAACAAGATTGGTAATTTTTTACGCTTAAATATTTGAGGCTTAATTATGAATGGAATTGAATTAACTGATTTATTATCACATCTCGTGATTTATATTGTTGTTTTGCTCCTCGCGATTTCGGCTCACGAAGCCGGACATGCTTGGATGTCTTGGAAATTTGGTGACAATACGGCTCATTCACTTGGTCGCGTGACGCTAAATCCGATAGCTCATACTGATCCGATTGGAACACTTTTAATTCCAATTATGAGCTTTATTTTTGCCGCTGCTGGTGGAATGTTAGCAGGAATTCCATTACTTGGTTGGGGAAAGCCAACTCCTGTAAATCCTCGCAACTGGAAAAATTATAAACTTGCAAATGTGATGGTTTCCGTCGCTGGCGTTTTGGCAAATATTGCAATTGCACTTGTTAGTTTAATTGTTTTGAAACTTTTAGTTGTATTTGGTGTTTTCAACGATGAAGCGTTTCGTGTTGGAATTGGTGCTCCAATCCTAATTTTGTTTAACTACCTGATTAAATTAAACATATCACTTTTTATTTTTAATCTTTTGCCTTTTCCGCCACTCGATGGAAGTAAAATTTTATCAACATTTTTGCCCGCGAGTTTTCAACCGGTTTTCAACATACTTGAGCAATATGGATTTATGATTTTGCTCTTGCTGATGTATTTCGGCATTATTCGAGCAATAACATCACCAATTTTTAGCCTTTTCGATCAATTTATATTTAACTTTCTCAAATGAAAAAACGAATTTTAAGCGGAGCACAGCCAACTGGTGAACTCCATCTTGGCAATTACATCGGTGCGTTAAAAAATTGGGTTGCTTTGCAGGAAGAATACGAAAGTTTCTTTTGCATTGTGAATCTCCACGCAATTACACTTCCGCAAAATCCGGCTGAATTGCGAAAGAAAACTCTCGATTTGGCTCGCGTTTATTTGGCTTCGGGAGTTGATCCGCAGCAATCGACCGTTTTTGTGCAATCTGATGTCCCGCAGCACGCAGAGCTTGCTTGGGTTCTTTCGTGTATTGCTCGAATGGGTGAACTTGAACGAATGACACAGTTTAAGGATAAATCTAACAAAGAAAACACATATGGTGAGAAAAGTGACACAGCTATATTCATTAGGAAATACCGTGAACGGTCTAGGTCGGGCGTTCCGCCGAAGATTCCTGTTGTTCAACGACCTTTGGCAAGTGATAGGAATTTAGCGGTTAAAGAACGCGTCGGTGTCGGGTTGTTTACATATCCGATATTAATGGCGGCGGATATTTTACTTTATCAAGCGAATTTAGTTCCAGTCGGTCAAGATCAAAAACAACATTTAGAACTGACGCGAGATTTAGCGATGCGTTTCAATCGTGACTTCGGCGAGACATTTGTGATTCCCGAACCTTTCATTCCAAAGGTTGGTGCAAAAATAATGTCGCTCGCCGAGCCATTGAAAAAAATGTCAAAATCAGATGAAAATCTCAATTCGACGATTTTTCTCAATGACTCGCCGGACACAATTCTAAAAAAATTCAAAAAAGCACAAACGGATTCTGCAACCGAAATTGTTTTCGATGAAAACCGCCCAGGAGTTGATAATTTATTAACTATTTATCAAGTTGTCACGGAAAAATCTCGCGAAGAAATTGAAAGTCATTTTAGCGGAAAAGGTTACGGACATCTAAAAGTTGAACTCGCCGAAGCCGTGATTGAATATCTCAAACCTTTTCAAGCGAAAATGGCAGAAATCGACGATGCAGAATTGGAAAAACTTTTAAAACTTGGAGCTGAAAAAGCGAGAGATGTAGCGAGCGAAACGCTTTTAAAGGTTTATCAGAATATTGGCTTGAAGTAAGCCAGAACCGCAACTGCTAAGGAGCGTAGTTCGAGGGCACAAAGTTGTTTGGTGGACAGAGAAACGCTTCCTCATGGTCGCGGTTCTGCCATTCGTTTAATCCAAACAGCTTCTTTTCTTTAATAATCTCAGCAATTGGCAGTGGAACCATTTGTTCCCACGAAGCATCGCCCGATTTTAGTTTTCCGAGAACGATATTTGAGTTTATAACAAGATATTCCGGCGTGTAATCCTTTATTTCTTCGACGAGCCGGTTTTCAACCAAATGAGCGTAAAGGTGTCTAACGTTATACGGAATCTCCAAATTATCGAGCGTAAATATATCTCCGGTTTCGTGATTTCGCCAAGGATAAACATAAAGTTTTACTCCATTGCGAAACAATTGCCCTAAAGATTCCATCAATCCGCCATCAAGATCAGTATAAAATGTTTCATCGAGAATTGACCTCAGTCTAGCTAAACCAAGAGTTAGACCAATCATCTTATTCGTATAATTTCCGATATATTGGACAAGGCTGTGATAACGACGAAAATTTGAGATAAGCACGGGACGATTGAGCGTCCGCAAAGTGTCAACGCGGTCGAGAAAATCGCTGTGGTCGATAATATCTCCAACTTGCAATTGCCGAAGTGTCATTTCCATCAAAGTAACCGGAGTTTCGCCTCCAAGCGACGGCTCTTTGATGAAAAGTTCATGCGAACGTTCAAGCATTTCGAGCATCGGATTCGTCAGCGGGCGAAAACTGCCTCGTTCGATTAAAACAGGTTTTCGATAAAGCATTTCTGACGGAATCACACTTTCACCATCAGCGGTAAACATTGCCGCTTCAGCCAAACGCTGTTCCACGAGTTGCAAAGCCATCAGCCGATTATCGACATCAGCAAAACACGGTCCCGAAAACCGAATCATATCAACTTCCATACGATCGCTCGTCAGTCCATCCATCAACGATCCGATCAATTTTAATGGCGAATTACGCAGATAAAAAGCCCCGTAAATAAGGTTCATTCCGACCATTCCGAGTGCTTCTTGTTCACGGACAATTTCGCGATCAAGCATTCTCACGTGAATAATTATTTCCGAAGGCTGTTGGTTTGGTGAGGCTTGAAAACGTATTCCAAGCCAGCCGTGACCTTCACCATTGCCGAGATAATTGCAGGTCGTAACCGTATTGGCAAACGAAAAAAATTCGGTCTCGCCACCTCTCGCGACAGCCAGCCTTTCCATCAAAAGTTTGTATTCGTGGTCAAGCATTGCCTGAAGTCGCTGGCGGCTAACATACATTTCCGCAGTTCCATAAATTGCATCGCTGACAGTCATATCATAAGCCGACATTGTTTTCGCAACAGTAAGCGACGCACCTCCAACGCGGAAAAATAAACGTGCAACTTCCTGACCTGCACCTATTTCGGCACAAGTTCCATACTTTGATTTGTCGAGATTGATACGAAGTGCTTTTTGATTCGTGCTTAATTGTTCTTCTTTCATTGGGTTTTGTGATTCGTTCCGCCGGAATTGTCTCGGGACTATTCTTATCGGCAGCCAATCGTAAAACTTGAAACTATTTATCGATGCGATTATCATCTTCAATTGGAGATTACAAACGCAAAACCGCGACCGCGAGGAAGCGTTTCTCGATTCCCGAAATAGTTTTGTGGTTTTACACATGCTCCTTTGCAGTCGCGGTTTTGCCTTTAACAAATATGAAAAATAAAATTACAATTTACGAAAAACCAACCTGAACAACCTGTCGCAATCTTGCATCGCTGTTCCGTGAGAACGGCATTGAAGCCGACAAAATTAATTACTTCAACGAACCTTTTACTGTTGAATCACTTTCAAAACTTTTGCGAAAACTAGGTTTAGAACCGTTTGATATTTTGCGGAAAGCTGACGCAAGTTTCAAAGAATTAAACCTTTCAAAAGAGACTCCAATTGATGAAATAATCGCCGCAATCGTCAAATATCCGAATTTGTTGCAACGCCCAATTGTCGAAATCGGCGAAAAAGCAATTTTGGCAAGACCGATTGATAAAGCGTTGGGGTTTTTGGAAGGTGAAATAGCCTCGACGTGAAAATCCGAAATAAGCCTTCTGTTTTTTTGTTGTTTTCAATTCTAAGATTTAAGACCAAATGTTTTTGTGCAAAACTACTAAAGTCGAGTTATAATTCAAAAATGATAGTTACCACAGAAAATTTATTGAATGCAGTCGTGCAAATGCCAGAAAGTGATTTTGAACGCTTTCTGAAAAAGGCAAATGCCTTAAGAAAAAAGCAAATTAGTTACAAAATTTCTCGCAGAGAATCAAGCCTGATATTAAAGATAAATACAGTTTTCCCAACAGAAAATCGAGAAAGATACAACTTACTTTATGCAAAATCTCGCCAAGAAAAGTTGCAAGAATCTGAGTATCAAGAATTATTGAAACTTAATGATGAATTTGAAATACTCAACGCCGAACGCATTAAATATGTTGGCGAATTAGCGAAACTTCGCCGACAAACGCTTGAACAAGCTATGAGCGATTTGCAAATTAAGACCTCATAAATAATGAAAATATCGGCAAAGCTACGTCAAATTATTACAAACCGAGCAAATCGTTTTTGTGAATATTGCCTGATACCGCTCGATTTTTCTCATTCTCCTTTTGAAGCCGAACACATCACGCCAATTTCTAAAAACGGCAAAACTATTTCTAAAAACTTAGCGTTAGCGTGTCGCGGTTGTAATCTCCACAAATCAGATAAAACGTTTGGTTTTGATGCCGTCAGCGATGAGATTATCCGTCTTTTTAATCCACGAAATGACGTCTGGAATGAACATTTTGGTTGGGCACAAAACTTTACAATGACTATTGGTCTGACTCCTATTGGACGCGTAACTGTTGATGTTTTGAAACTGAATCGGCAAGGTTTAGTAAACCTAAGAGAGATGCTATGCAAATTCGGAAAACATCCACCTAATTTATCTGAATAATCCGACAAAACTATTACAAAAAATTATCCTTACGCAAACATTATAATTTTGACTTTTATTCTATACGTGATAATCTGCATTTAGATTACATTTTATTATCTTTATTCAAGGAGAATAACTTTTATGAATGCAGAATACATTGAAATTTTTGACACAACATTGCGTGACGGTGAACAATCTCCTGGTTGTTCGATGAATTTAGCAGAAAAAATTCTGCTTGCTGAAAAGATTGAAGACATTGGGGTTGACGTGCTTGAAGCAGGTTTTCCGATTGCTTCGGACGGCGATTTTAAATCAGTAATTGCCGTCGCCGAAGTTTGCCGAAAAACGACTGTCGCGGCACTTTGTCGAGCAGTTGAAGCTGATGTTATTAAAGCGATTGAGGCACTCAAAAAGGCAAATAAATCAAGAATCCACACATTTATCGCGACTTCTGACATTCATCTCGAATACAAATTAAAGAAAACTCGCGACGAAGTTAAAGTTATGACGCGAGACGCAATTCGGCTTGCGAGTCAAAACGCCGATGAAGTTGAATTTTCTGCTGAAGACGCAACTCGTAGCGATTTAGATTTTCTGTGCGAAGTTTTGGATATTGCAGTTGAAGAAGGTGCGACGGTTTTGAATATTCCAGATACAGTCGGTTTTTGCTTGCCGAATGAATACGCGAATGTAATTCGAACGATTAAAGATCGGGTTGTCGGCGACAGAAAAGACGTAATTATCAGCGTTCATTGTCATAACGATTTAGGTTTAGCGGTTGCAAATACGTTGGCAGCGATTGAAGCTGGGGCAAGACAAGTTGAGTGCACGATTAACGGAATCGGCGAACGTGCAGGAAACGCAGCGTTGGAAGAAATCGTCATGGCTTTGAGCGTTCGTGCTGATAAATTACCTTATAAAACCAATATTGATACGACTCAACTTTTCCCAATCAGTCAGTTATTATCATCAATTATCAGTTTCGGAGTTCAGCCAAATAAAGCAATTGTTGGACTTAACGCATTTGCACACGAAGCCGGAATTCATCAACACGGAGTTTTGAGCAATCCGTTATGCTACGAAATTATGACGCCCGAATCAGTTGGCGTGCCGAAGACCGAAATCGTTTTGGGCAAACATTCCGGCAGACACGCACTTGTCGCACGTTATAACGATCTTGGCTATACGTTTGATAACACACAACTTAACGTGGTTTATCATAACTTTGTCGCGTTAGCTGACAAGAAAAAGAAAATTTATGATCAAGATTTAATTTCACTTCTTTCAAGTGCAAATCAATCAATCGCGGCTTAATTTAAAAAAATCGCAAATAGGTTGCAAAACTTTCTTGTGCTTACGTCTCACAGTTACATTTGTTTTTCTAATTTTTATGAAAATTACGGTCTTGGCAGGCGATGGAATTGGTTTAGAAGTCACGAAAGAAGCAGTAAAAGTTTTGGAAACTGTTTCTGAAATTTACGATTTCCCGATTGAAATTTCACACGAACTTATTGGCGGAGCGGCAATCGATGCAACTGATTCACCTTTGCCACAAGCGACGATTGACGCATGTTTAAGTTCAAATGCAGTTTTACTTGGAGCTGTCGGTTCGCCGAAATATGACGCGAATCCGCCGGAAAAACGTCCCGAAATCGGGCTTTTAAATCTACGGCAAGCACTTGGTGGTTTTGCAAATCTTCGTCCTGCAAAAATTTATAAATCATTAGCAGACAGCTCGCCTTTGCGTCCTGAAATTCTCGGCGATAACACAGATTTTCTGATTGTCCGCGAACTTCTTGGTGGACTTTATTTCGGAATTCCTCGTGGCTACGAAGAAAACAACGGCGACCGAAAAGCATATAACACAATGCATTACACGGTTTCTGAAGTCGAACGCGTTGCCCGAATCGCGTTTGAAACCGCACAGATTCGTTCAAAACGGCTTGCTTCGGTTGATAAAGCAAACGTGCTTGAAACTTCGCGTTTATGGCGTGAAACTGTCAATAATGTCGCGAAAGATTTTCCTGATGTAGAACTTGAACATCTTTACGTTGATGCAACCGCGATGATGTTGGTCACAAACCCGAATCGTTTTGACGTGATTTTAACCGAAAATTTGTTCGGCGATATTTTGTCTGACGAAGCATCGGTTTTGACAGGCTCGCTCGGAATGCTCGGTTCGGCGACCATCGGCGGAAGCGTAGATTTATACGAACCAGTTCACGGTTCTGCACCTGATATTGCCGGACAAAACATCGCAAACCCTTTTGGTGCAATAGTTTCCGCTGCAATGATTATGCGTTACACGGCGAAACGTGAAGATCTCGCGTTGATAATTGAAGCCGCAATCGAAAAAACTTTGGAGCAAGGTTACAGAACAAAAGACATCGCTCGCGGTTTTAATATTATACAAGTTTCGACTGCAGAAATCGGAGATTTGGTGGTCGAAAATGTCACAAACCAAAATTAAGTAATAGGGTTTAATAGAAAAAGGAGTAAAAATATGAGCACAAAATGGGCATTGGCAACATCACTTGAAACCTTGAGAAGACAATTGAACTTAAAATATCCAGCACGATCAAAACGTGAGGACGGAACTGTCGGTGACACTTCGCATCAAGCAGCAAAATCAGATCATAATCCGAACGCAAATGGACTCGTAAATGCTTTCGACGTTACACACGATCCGGAAGGTGGTGTTGATTGCGAAAAACTTCGTCAAGCGTTATTTATTACTCAAGATATACGTGTCAAGGAAGTTATCTGGAATAATATGAAAAAAGATGTTGGTAGATGGAACTGGAGATTGTATAAAGGAACAAACAAACACCAAAAACATCTTCATATTTCTGTGACAGATATTGGCGGTCAAGATGCAATCGAATGGGATTTGAAAGATTTATAAAAATTAAGAAGCTGGGATTATTTTCAGCTTCTTCTTCATTGATATGAAAACGCTCTACGACAAAATTTGGGAAAATCACATTGTTCATCAAGAAGATGGCAAACCTGCGTTGCTTTATATTGATTTGCACTTGATACATGAAGTTACAACGCCGCAAGCCTTTGAATCTCTTAACCTTGCGGGTAGAAAAGTTCGGCGACCAGATTTAACTGTCGGAACGGTTGACCACGCGATTCCGACCAAAGATCGTCATCTTCCGTTTCGCGATAAAATTGCTGCTTTGCAGGTTGAAACACTCCGAAAAAATGTCGCAGAACACAACATCAAACTGTTCGATATGGGTTCAATGGAGCAAGGAATTGTCCATGTTTTTGCACCCGAGCTTGGTTTGACGCAACCGAATATGACGATTGTTTGCGGCGATTCGCATTCGGCAACTCATGGAGCTTTTGGTGCGTTGGCGTTTGGAATTGGCACTTCTGAGGTCGAACACGTTCTCGCGACGCAGACTTTACAGCAACGGAAATCGAAAAATTTGAAGATTCAAGTTGATGGAAAATTGCCTTTTGGAGTTACCGCAAAAGACTTAATTCTTGCAATCATTGGAGAAATCGGCACAGATGGCGGAACAGGTTTCGTGATTGAATTCGCCGGTGAAGCTGTCAGAAATTTGTCGATGGAAGGCAGAATGACGCTTTGTAATATGGCGATTGAAGCTGGTGCGAGAGCTGGTTTAGTTGCACCAGATGAGACAACTTTTGAGTATATTCGCGGGAAACGTTATGCACCGAAAGGCGAAGATTTCGAGAAAGCTGTTAGATTTTGGAAGACTTTGCCAAGCGACGAAGGTGCGTTTTTTGACAAAAAGGTTGTTATCAACGCAAACGAACTCGAACCTTATGTTTCTTGGGGAACTTCGCCCGGAATGGTGACAACAATTAGCGGAAACGTTCCTGATATTACTGAGTTTAAAGGTGAAAACGAACGTCAAGGTTTTAATCGGGCAATTGAATATATGGGTTTGCAACCATCGCAAAAAATTACAGATATTCACATAAATCGCGTGTTTATAGGAAGTTGCACTAACTCTAGAATTGAAGATTTACGTGCGGCAGCGGAAGTAGTCAAAGGATATCAGATTTCTGAAAACGTTAGTGCGATGGTCGTTCCAGGTTCGCAAACGATAAAAAAACAAGCCGAAGACGAAGGATTAGCAAAAATTTTCTTAGACGCTGGATTTGAATGGCGAGAATCTGGTTGCTCAATGTGCCTCGCAATGAACGAAGATATTTTATTGCCGAAAGAGCGTTGTGCATCAACGTCAAATCGAAATTTCGAAGGAAGGCAAGGCAAAGACGGCAGAACTCATCTCGTTTCCCCATCAATGGCAGCTGCGAGTGCGATTGCCGGAAGATTTGTTGATGTCAGAAATTGGAAATTCAACAGTTAAATTCTCTTCTGTTATCTCAACTCAGTCTGTGGCAAAATAATTAAATGAGCGAATCACAAAAAAAAGCCGAATCTTGCGTGATGGTAATTTTCGGTGCTACCGGCGATTTAACCAAACGCAAACTTTTTCCTGCACTTTATAATCTAGCAAAACAAAACTTTTTGCCTGACAATTTTGCGATTGTCGGCGTTGGTCGCCAAGAAATGTTGACTGACGATTTTCGCACAAAAATACTTGATGAACTCAAGCAATTTGTCGGCGAAGGAATTGACGAAAAACTGCTAAAATGGTTTGAAGAAAGAACTTATTACACTGGCGGCGATTTCGATGATGATAAAATTCTTTTCAAAGATGTTAAAGAGTTGCTCGCAGAAGTTTGCGAAAAACATACTATACCTGAAAATTATTTTTATTACATGGCAATTCCGCCAAGCCTTTTTGCTAATGTTGCGGCAAAAATTGTCAAAAATGGCTTGGGTAAAGAAGAAGACGGAAAATGGCGGCGATTTATTTTTGAAAAGCCATTTGGCACAAATTTAGAATCAGCAAAAAAGCTTAATTCTGACATTCTGAAGATAATTAAAGAACGACAAATATATCGAATTGACCATTATCTAGGCAAAGAAACTGTGCAAAACATCTTGGTTTTTAGGTTTGGTAATTCAATTTTTGAGCCGATTTGGAATCGAAATTATATCGATCACGTTCAAATTACGGTGGCAGAAAAACTTGGTGTTGAGACTCGCGGAAATTACTACGACACAGCCGGAGCATTGCGAGATATGATTCCAAATCATATTTTTCAACTCGTCACGCTGACTGCGATGGAACCACCGGTTTCTTTTGAAGCCAATGCCGTTCGCGATGAACAAGCAAAAATTTTGCAAGCAATTCAGCCATTTTCAGAAGAAGAAGTTTTGACGAAAACGGTTCGCGGGCAATATGACGCAGGCGAAACTGACGACAAATCAAATATTGCATATCGCAATGAGTTAAACGTTCCAACTAATTCAAACACAGAGACTTACGCAGCTTTAAAACTTTCGATAGATAATTGGCGTTGGGCTGGTGTGCCGTTTTATTTGCGAACCGGAAAGCGTTTGCCGGCGAAGGTTTCTGAGATTGTGATTCAATTTAAAAAAGCTCCATTCGTTTTGTTTCGCGAAACTTCAGTCGAGAAACTTCCAACAAATCGCATCGTCATCCACATTCAACCGGACGAAGGAATAACGCTTCATTTTGGGGCAAAAATTCCCGGTCCAATTGTCAATATGGGAGCTGTCGATATGGATTTCAACTACGTTGACCACTTTGGCGAACATCTTTCGACTGGTTACGAACGCCTGCTTTTTGATTGTATGATTGGCGATGCGACTTTGTTCCAACGTGCAGACATGGTCGAAGCGAGTTGGGCGATTGTCAACCCGATTTTGGATGTTTGGAACGCAATTCCTTCACGTTCTTTCCCAAATTATCAAGCAGGAAATTGGGGTCCAGCTGCTGCTGATGAACTTCTCAGTAAAGATGGTCGTCGTTGGAAAAATTCTGAATAAAAACGCATGACTGAAGTTTTAATCACAAACGACTTTTTTGAAATTGCGACTGAAAAGTTTATCGAAATCGCGAATGAGGCAATTGCTGAACGTGGAAAATTTATTGTTGCACTCGCCGGAGGTTCAACACCGAAAGAACTTTACAAACTTTTAGCGAACAAAAATCTTGCATGGGAAAAAGTTATTTTCTTTTTTGGTGATGAACGAAATGTGCCGATTGATTCAGTTGAAAGCAACTTCAAAATGGCTAATGAAACTTTGTTTTTGCCGCTTAAAATCAATCATAACAACATTTACCGTTGGCAAACTGAACATGAAACACCAAAGAAAGTCGCGGAAGATTATTCAGAAAAAATAAACAGTATTGCACCAACATTCGATTTAATTTTACTCGGAATGGGCAACGACGGACATACTGCATCGTTGTTTCCATACTCAATAGCTTTAGGCGAAACTGATAAAGCCGCAGTTGAAAATTGGGTTGAACAACAAAATTCTTGGCGATTTACCATTACATTTACCACAATAAATAATGCCCGAAACGTTATTTTTCTAGTCAAAGGCGAAGATAAAGCTAAAATTTTGCATGAAGTTTTAGAAGGCGAATTTCGTCCCAAAAGATTACCAAGCCAGCTCGTAAAACCCGAAAATGGCAAGTTGCTTTGGTTGTTGGACGAAAACGTGGCAAAATTACTCACGACATATGGAAATTGAGATAGCAATTGCAGCTTTAATTCTTTTGGTGCTTCTTTTTTTGGCGACAATTGACATGGCTTTTTCGCAACTTAGCGATATTTCTCTCAGAAGACTCGCCTCAGATATTGATCAAAAATCAAATATACTTGAAATTTTAGAGAATAGACCAAAATTTAGATTTGCAATTTCAGCAACTATTCAAATTCTTTTAATCGTTTTTGCCATTTTAGTTACGCACATTTCCTATCGCTTATTAGAGACAAATACGCAATTATATTTAGCTTCAATTACTGTTTCACTTGCTTTAGTTTTTATTTTTCGGCAATTCATTCCTCGCCTCATAACTTGGAAAACTCCTGAAACAAAACTTCTCGCTTTATTGCCAGTAATTAGACCTTTTTATGGATTTTTATCAGTTTTGGCAGATCCGTTTCAGTTTTTTGTGCCACAAAATGATTTACTTGAAAATTCAGTTGTGCCATCAAATAGAAAAGATTCGGACGAGGATGACGATAATGACGACGATTTGCAGGCGTTAATTGAGGTTGGTGAAGCCGAAGGAATTATCGAAGAAGACGACCGTGAATTAATTGAAACGATGGTGGAATTTGGCGACACAAGAGCTGGCGAAATTATGACGCCGCGAACTGAGATTTGTGCAATTCCAAATACTGCAACAGTTAGAGAAGCACGTGATTTGATGTTGGAAGAAAAATATTCGCGACTTCCGGTTTATAAAGACACGATTGAAAATATCGAAGGTGTTATTTATGTCCGTGATTTATTGCAAATTTGGGCAGATGGAAAAGAAAATTCGACTATAGATTCGCTTGTTCGCGACCTGTTTTTTATACCTGAAACAAAATTAGTTGACGAACTTTTGGAAGATATGCAACGAAATCATGCTCAAATGGCGATTGTTGTCGATGAATACGGCGGCGTTGCAGGTTTGGTTACTTTGGAAGACATTGTAGAAGAAATTGTCGGCGAAATTGAGGATGAAGATACTGAGCAAGAAGAAGTTATCGAAATTATCGAAGGCGAAGGCGGAAGTTATTTTGACGTTCTCGGCTCAACTGAAATTGGAAAAATTGAGCGTCTTTTTGATATGGAAATTGAGGATGATGACTTTACGACACTCGCAGGTTTAGTGATGAGCGAAGTTGGATATATTCCCAAAAAAGGCGAAAACTTATCAATGCGAGGATTAAAAGTTGAAATTCTAAACGCTGACGACAAGAAAATTCACTTACTTAGATTAACCAAAAATCGCGATGAAAATGAAAACTAAAACTGATGAGAAAGTTTGCGAATCTTGCGGAAAAACTTTCTCTTGCGGTGCGAATATCGGCAAATGCTGGTGTTTTGAAGTTGAAATAAGTGCCGATACGCTTGAAAATGTCGCTGAAGAATTTGAAAATTGTCTTTGTGAAGATTGTTTAAAGCTAAAAAACCATCAAAATGTAATTTTATGAAATTTATCGCCGAAGTTAATAACGAAAAACACGATATTGAAATCAAAAGAGTTGGCGACTTGGTTTTCGCAGAAATTGAAGGTCGCAAATATGAACTCGAAGCGACTCAGCCAGAATCAAATGTATGGCTTTTTAAACTTGAAGGCAAAATTTTTGAGTGCCACGTTGGTCAAAATAATATTGTAACTATTGGAAACAATGAGTTTGATGTTAAATTAATAGATCCGAAAAGACTTCGTGGCTCAGGTGCCGGTGATGTGCTTGCTGATGGAATTGCGGAAATACGTACTGCAATGCCAGGTAAAATCGTTAAAGTTTTAGTAGAAATTGGTGACGACGTTGTTGCCGGCGATGGTGTAATTATTGTCGAAGCGATGAAAATGCAAAACGAAATGAAAGCTCCAAAAGATGGAATCGTCAAAGAAATTCGTTTCAATGCCGGCGAAACTGTTAATGCCGGAGATATTTTGCTAATCGTAGAATAATTCGGTATTTATTGCTTAATTCTCCAAAAACTCTCAAAAATAGTCTATATATAAATCGCTCAAAGTAACAAAAATTGTCACGTTGAGCGATTTTTCTTTAATTCAGTGGAATCATAATCCAGATAATACCACATAAAGTCACATTACACAGATACTTAACCTCAAGACAAAGGCTTTGGCACAATAAATGCACGAGAGATCTTCTGGTGTTTCACCAATAGGTATTTTTTGCTTCTCAAAAATCTAGTAGAAGCAAGCTCTTACTAAATCAATACTAAATATTGTGAAACAAGCTATAAAAACGCTTCAAACGACTGCAGATTAAGTTTCTAAAAAGTGATTAAAACAATTTCAAAAGTAAAATCAATCCATTTTTTGTATATATTTGCAATAAGTTGGTCTTTGCTTTTGCTTACAAAATTTGTTCCGTTTGTTGCTCAACCTGAGTCAATAATTGGATATTTGTGGAAATATGAATTTGCGATTGCACTATTTTTGAGTGTTTTTTGTGTGTTTGTTTTTAAAAGTAAATCGCTCGACAAGTTTATTATTTTTGAAAAAAATGAATTCTATTTTGTAATTTTACCTTTATTCTTTTTTTCGCTTTGGAGCTTTCTTTCAATCTTTTGGGCACAATCTGAACGCCACGCTTTGCATCATTCATTATTATGGAGCTGTTATTTTGTCTTTTATTTGTTTGCGAGATTAATAGTTAAACATCCAAGATTATTAAAAACTTCACTTGTAAGTCTCGGAATTGTATTAACTCTTTTCGCAGCCCTGTGTTTTATTGAATACGTAGCATTTGCTTTCGGCATAGATGGTTCTAATATTGGATTTCGTTACAGTAAATTTGCCGAAATTTCAATTATTTTAATACCAATATTCTTATTATCAATTTTGAAATTGAAAGAAGACAAATGGCTAATATCTTCTGCAATTACCATAATATTATGGATTCTTGTTCTTTGTTCGTTTGGTAGAACCCAATTTTTAGTCGGGAGTTTCTCTATATTAATTACATTATTTTTAGTTTTTTATTTCAAATTTGATATAAAAATCAAGAATCGTGTTTTAAAAACAGTAGTGGCACTTTTTTTAATAACTGTTTTTTTAAATGTATTTGCAACTTTTTCATCAAATTCAATCTCTACTATTTCAAGATTAACTGACACAACTGACATTAGTGCTCAAGATAGTGCAAAAAAATTTAGACCTTTGATGCTTGGTATTTCGTATCAAATGTTTATTGAAAATCCTTTATTAGGGGTTGGAGCTGACAACTTTCTTATTGATTATAAAAATGCAAGAACAGCTTTTTCAAGTCTCTTCATTGAAGAATCAATAACTGGAAGCAGCGAAGACATTATTCCTGAACGCTCACACAATGAATTTGCCCAAATTTTAGCTGAACTCGGTATAATTGGCTTTTTATTATTTGCTTGGCTGTTATTTGGAATATTTAAAATGACGCTAAATTTGAGAAAACACCAATCTCCAATTGGTGTTGGTTCAATAATTGGACTCTATGCGTTTTTAATTTGTTCGTTAGTTACTTCATTTTCATTTCGAGTTCCGGCAAATGGAATTTGTTTTTTCTTTGTTTTAGCTCTCGCCGTCTCAAAATTATTTGACAGTAAAAAATCAATAGATTTGAGAAAATTAACTCCTCAAATGCGTCCCGTTTTGGCTTTTGCATCAATTCTAATTTGTGTCGCAACTTTGACCTTTTCGTTTGTTCGCGGAACTAATTTGTATTGTATAGATGCTTCACAAAAAACTACTGACAAATTTGAAATTGAACAAAACCTGAAAAATGCATTATATTTTGACCAAAATGATGGACTTTCAAACTACGAATACGCCAGATTTTTATCTTCAAATAAACAATATTCTGAAGCTGCAAAATATTATAGAAACGCAATAAATAATGGAATTTCTACCTCGACTGCTTTTTTTGATTTAGCAACTAATCAAATTCTTGCAAATGAAAATATTGAGGCTTCTAACTCATTTCAAGAAGCAATAAAACTATATCCTCGTTCAATATTTTTACGAACAAATTATGCAAAGTTTCTTGAAGAGAATAAATATGAAGCTGAATCAAATGAACAACTTGCAATTGCTTATAAGTTAAATGAATCAGACGCAAAAAGCTGGTGGTTATTGCTCTCAAGAGATTTTTCAGTTGTAAAAATTCACAAAGAAAAAGTTACTGAGACAATGAATTTACAGCCGCTTAATGGAGTTTACGCTGTAATAGATTTTCAAAAGGAGAAATATCCGATGTCGATTTCTGTGCGTTAATTTATTCGATTTTGGAGATTCAAATAAGATCAAAAAGGAGAATAATATGAATAAAAATCAAATTGGTTTTTCACTAGTAGAGTTATTAATTGTAATTGTGATAATTGGAATAATTGCTGCAGTTGCAATTCCAAACTTACTTGCATCTCGAAGATCGGCAAATGAGGCATCTGCAATTTCTTCTGTCAAAGTTATTTCTACATCTCAGGCAACATATATTGGCTCAGTTGGAAGAGGTGAATATGCAACTCTTAATCAACTTGGAACAGGTGGTTTTGTGGAAACTGTTGTCGCTTGTGCTACACCATTATGCACGAAATCAGGTTATAACTTTGCAATGAGTGTCGCAGCAGAGGTTCCGAGTGTTTCCCCAGCTCAGTTCAATGTAACAGGTATTCCAGTATTGTTTTCACTCGATTATACCGCAACCGGAACAAGAAGTTTTTATTCAAATGAGGTTGGAGTAACATACTATACACAATCAGGAACTGCCCCAAGTGGAGTTTCGGTAACACAACGCCGACCAACAAACGGTTCACCGCTTTAAAATAAATATTCACCGAATTTCCCTCGGAATTTTGCTTTTTATGAATATATTTTGATAAACGTCAAAATTTATTCATTTAATTACAAAATTAAGGATGAGTAATTATGAAAAATGAAGAAAATGGATTCTCTCTAATCGAATTAATTATCGTTGTCTTAATAATTGGAATAATAGCTGCAATTGCAATACCAAACCTAATATCTTCGCGGCGAACAGCAAATGAAGCATCAGCAATTTCTTCCTTGAAAATAATTATAAGCTCGCAATTTACATTTCAAACTTCAATGGGAGCTGGAAATTTTGGGACACTACAAGAATAAGGCAATAATGGATTAATTGATATAGTAATTGGCTGTCCGAGTGCGAGTTGTTTAAAAAGTGGTTATCAGGTCAAACTTAACAAATTTGATAATATGCCTGGCATTTCACCGCCTTATTTTGATGTCGATGCAGTTCCCATTAGTTTCTCAACTGGTTGGTCTGGCACCGGAACTCGAAGTTTTTATACAAATGAAATTGGTATTATTTTCTATACAATTAGTGCAACTCCGCCTTCAGGAACTAGTGTTAATAATCGTCGCCCAACAATTGGTTGGGAAATAGCAAATTAAATTTGCATTTTTGCAAAAAAATCGGTTATATCTTTAACTTCGATTGCATTTCGCGATCGAAGTTTCCAATCTTAAAATGACTTCGAAAACTAATAATAATTCAATTTTGCAGATTTTTTCTGTTGCACGAAATACGTTTCGCGAAGCAGTCCGCGACCGTGTGCTCTATAATTTATTGATATTTGTTTTGCTGATTGTTGTTGCGGCAGTAATTTTAGGTGATTTAACTGACGGACAAGAAGCCCGGACAATCGTCAATATGGGATTGAGTTCGATGTTGTTTTTTGGAACTTTTATTGCAATTTTTGTTGGTGTCGGTTTAGTTTCCAAAGAAATTGAAAAACGAACGGTTTATTCAATATTTTCTAAACCAATTAGCCGTTCAACATTTATTATTGGCAAATATTTTGGTCTGTGCTTAACACTTTTAGTAAATATTGTCGGCATGGGAATTGGTGTGACAATTGCGTTGCTTTATGTAAATGGCGGAAGTCTTATTTATGCGAGTTGGAATGCAATTTTTCTAATTTTTTTTGAGTTAGCAATTTTAACAGCTGTCGCAATAGTTTTTTCTTCTTTTTCAACGCCTGCACTTTCAGCCTTGCTAACTTTTTTTGTCTTTATTATTGGACATTTAAGTGTTGCATTGCGTGATTTAGGTGAAAATCTTGGCGGAACTTTTACGAAGTATTTCTTTGAAGCAATTTATTATATTTTGCCAAATCTTTCACATTTCAGTTTTATCACTGACGCTTCTCATGGCTTTAATCCAAATTTTAGCTATCTCGCAACCGCAATTGGCTATGCAATTGTTTACATTACAATTTTACTAATAATTGCTTCTGTTATTTTTGGTCGCCGAAACTTTAAATAAGTTTTATGAGCAATAAAAATCTTCTATTTTCAATAATTTTTATTCTTTTAGGATTCTTCGCAATTTGGCAGATTTCTAATAGTTTGGAAAAAAAACGTCCGCAATTATCACAGGAATTTGAAGATGCCGAACTGACATTTAAAAGTGATACTTTAGCTAAATACAGTCTCGGTCTAAACGGTCTTTTTGCAGATTGGTATTGGATAACTTCGCTCCAATATCTCGGGAAAAAAGCAGTCCAAAACAAAGGCAATTTTCAAGTTGATGATTTAAAATCACTGAATCCAAAACAACTTTATCCGCTGCTTGAAGCCGCAACAAATTTAGATCCAAAATTTGTAAATGTTTATTCTTATGGTGCAATTATTCTGCCGGCAATTGATGAGTCAAAAGCAATAAAACTTACTGAAAAAGGTATTGCAAATAATCCAAATGAATGGCGTTTATATCAACATCTTGGCTACATTTATTGGAAAAAAGGTGATTTTAAAAAAGCAGCAGAGATATATAAGCAAGGTTCGACGATTGACGGCGTTCCGACATTTATGAAAATGATGGCAGCTCGAGTTGAATCAGAAGGTGGAAGCCGCGACATTGCTCGACAAATTTATCAGCAAATGTATGACGAAGCAGGCGATGAAACAACAAAAAATCTTGCCGCGAGCAGACTATTACAAGTTGAATCTTTTGAAGAACGAGACGCGATAAATAAAATTCTCAAGGATTTTTTAGCAAACAACTCTCGTTGTGCACATAATTGGCGAGAAGTTTTTCCTGCCTTAAAATCTTTAAAATTACCACCAAATAACCGACAGCTTATTTTAGATAGCAATTCATCACCAATCGACCCAAGCAAAACTTCATATTTGTTAGATAAAACTCAGTGTCAAGCAATCCTCGACGAAAAAGCTACCAAAATTCTCTTGAAGTAATAATGGAAAAAGCAAAATTAAACAAAGAACCTAAATTTTTTCGAGATTCAAGATTAAAAACATTGTTTTTTATCGGGGTTATTTTTGCAACTTCAGTTTTAGTCATTTTACCAATTTATTTTAACGGAATTCCTTACGGTAACGACCTTAAACAGCATTATCAATTTGCAGCAACAATAGATGATGCAATCAAAAGTGGTGATTTTTCAACAAATTGGTCGCAAAACGATAATAACGGTTACGGCGGAGTTGGGCTTCGGTTTTATCCGCCAATTTCATATTTCGTTTTATCAATTGGTCATATTTTGCTAGGAAATTGGTACGATGCAAGCGTTTTGGCATTTATATTTTGGATGTTTCTCGGTTCTTTAGGAATCTTTTTTTGGTCAAAAGAATTTTTTACTGAAAGAGCTTCTTTTGTTGCGTCAATATTGTATATTTTTGTGCCTTATCACGTTGTAGAACTTTACGCTTCTTTTACTTATGCTGAATTTGCAGCCAGCGGCGTTTTACCTTTTTGCTTTTTGTTTATTTCAAGAATTTGTAAAAACACAAAGCTAATTGACGTTATTTTACTTGCATTTTGTTATACAGTTTTAATATTAACTCATTTACCTTTAACAGTTATAGGTTCTATCTGTCTTTTAATTTTTACAATTTTTAGTGCAAAGTTAAATTTGAAAAAACTCGCATTTTGTGGAATTGGTGCATTTTTTGGACTAATCTTGACGAGTTTTCATTGGATAAAAATTGTTACTGAAATGTCTTGGATTAAACACGCAACTGAAACTTATTCTGCTAGCGGAAGTGCAAATTACGATTTTCGTAATCATTTTTTACTTTCTTTTCCATATATTTACGGTCTCGAAAATGACGCTAACAGTCTTTGGTATTTAGATTTAGCAATTATTGCGACTCTCTTAGTTTTTCTTCCTTCAGCAATTGTATTTTACAAAAATGCGGAAAAGAAATTTAAAGCTGAAATGTTACCGATAATGTTAGTTTTTATTATTTCTTTTTTAATGATGACCAAATTGACTCAGCCGATTTGGGAAAACATTGCTTTTTTGCAGAAGGTTCAATTTCCATGGCGTTGGTTTTCGATAGTTTCAATATTTTCTGTCTTATTTGTCGCTGCCGGGTTTGAATATTGTTTAAGAATTTGGCAAACAGAAAAGCGTTCGCAAAGTATTTTGGTGTTTATTTGCATAGCGTTTTGTGTTGTCTTTACATGCTCGCAAGTTATTCGGCAAACAACCCATCTTAATGAAACTGCATTTAATGAAACAATCAAAAATATCGCATTCGAAGCAAATTGTGATTGTTGGCTTCCAATCTGGGCAAGCAAAAACTTTTCGGTAAATAATGAAAAAGTTGTTGCCGAAAATCGCAATGTAACCATTATTTCTTGGCAAAGGTTAGATAAAACGGTTAAAATTGACAAAGGAATTGCAACCGATGTGCGTCTCGCAGTTCTTTATTATCCGCATTGGAAAGCGACAATTAACGATAAAAACGTTGAAGTTTTTAAAAATCACGAAGGTGTAATTATTTTGCCGATAAGTGAAGTAGAGACAACAATTAAATTAAATTTTATTGAGCCGCAAAGCGTTCAAATTGTGACATTAATCTCTAAACTTAGCTGGCTTTTACTATCAATAGCGGCAATTTGTTTATTATGGAAAACATCATTGAAATCGAAAATTTAAGTAAAGATTACGAAATTGGGTTTTGGAAAAAGAAGAAGGTTCGAGCATTAGATAATCTTACTCTCAACGTTGAACGCGGGCAGATTTTCGGTTTTCTCGGCGGAAATGGTGCAGGAAAAACAACAACAATTAAGATTTTAATGTCTTTAATTTTTCCAACTGCTGGCAATGCAAAAATTCTTGGTTCTCCGATTTCTGATGTAAAAATGCACTCACGAATTGGTTATTGCCCTGAAAATCCGTATTTTTATGATTATCTCACCGCACGCGAATTGATGTCGTATCTTGGCGAACTTTTTGGTCAAAGCAAAGCTCAAAGTAAATCAAAAACTGAAGAATTATTAACAAAAGTTGGCTTAGATGAAAAGGATTGGAATCGTCAATTGCGAAAATTTTCGAAAGGAATGCTGCAAAGAGTTGGGCTTGCACAATCGTTAATTAACGAGCCGGAAATTGTTTTTCTTGACGAGCCGATGAGCGGACTTGACCCGATTGGACGACGCGAAATCCGTGAATTAATTGCAACTTTACGTGAACAAGGCACGACTGTTTTTATGTCAACGCACATTTTGTCAGATATTGAAGCACTTTGTGACCGGGTTGCGATTATGCGAAAAGGAAAACTTTCAGCAACTGGAACTTTGGACGAGCTTTTAGCTAATGAATCACAGCAATTTGAAATAAATGTCAAAGGAATTTCCTCAGAATTAATTGCTGCGAATCTTCCAAAATTCCATTTCAACATCAAACCGCAAGGTGCAAATATTATTGTTGAAAATGAGAATGAAATAGAGGAAGTTTTATCAACCGTCAGAAAATCTGGTGGAAAGCTTGTGTCAATTCAACAAGTAAAGCAATCTTTAGAAGAATTATTTGTTCAAGAAACAAAAGATTAAATTACTGCGTTTTGATAGCGGTAACTTTCCAACGAAGATTTGCTCGATCATCTTCTTTTTTGAAACCTTCAATTACAACGGTAATTGGGAGTTCTTCACGATCAGCAAGCGTTTCTGCTTGTTTTGGAACAACAACGATATTTTTATCTCTAACTGTTTTTCCATTCATATCAACAACAGCAACATTTATTTCAATTAAAGTAAGCGTTTTTCCGGTGAGATTTTTCAATCGTCCGCCAATTGACATCATTATCGAACCCATTGCAGTTGGCGATTCCATCAAACGATTTTCATCTGTTGAAAGAACAATTTTCTTTGTTAAGGCTTCAAATTCTGAACTTCCGGGGCGAAATGCACTATCAAGAGCCTTTTGCTGAATATCAACCACAGACGGTCTGGAATACATAAATCCGATTACACATAAAACTAAAATAAGAGCTACAACTAATGCTCCAATCATTATTTTTGTCGAAGAATTATCTTTTTGTTTTGGCTCTTTTATAAATGAATCCATTTTTCTCCTCGCTAATTAAGCGTTAATCTAAGAGACTAATTCTGACAAAAAGTTGCTGAATAGTCTATGATAAATGCGTTGAATCAATTGTCAGCATTATGTTTTACGAAAGAATACTGTGATTGCTTGACGGCTTGTCTTTTTTTCGATAATCTTATTGTTCGCGTTTTGGCGAAAATCTTAGACAGTATAGGCTCTTATGACTACTTATTTTCCTAGTTCAATCGGTCTTGCAGAAGGTCGCAAATGGTTTATTGTCGATGCAAAAGGCAAAACAGTTGGTCGTTTATCGACTGAAATTGCACGCATTTTATCAGGCAAAAACAACCCAAAATGGACACCATTTATGGATATGGGCGATCACGTAATTGTGATTAACGCTCGCCATGCGGTTTTTACAGGTTCAAAAAACGATCAAAAAATGTATCGCCACCATACGCTCTATCCGGGCGGTTTAAAAGAAATAACTGTGAAAGATCAGTTTATTAAATTTCCAGAACGTGTGATTGAATCCGCAGTTAAGGGAATGCTTCCAAAAACCAAACTCGGCAAAGCAATGGGTAAAAAATTAAAAGTTTACGCCGATGCAAATCACAATCAAACGGCTCAAAAGCCAGAAGTTATCGAAATTAATTAGATTATGGCAGACATTCAATATTACGGCACAGGAAGAAGAAAAACTTCAGTAGCAAGAGTTTATTTGCGTCCCGGAACTGGCGAAATTAAAGTCAACAAGCGTTCGTTTGAAAACTATTTTCCAAACGAAGCTTTACAGATGATTATTCGTCAACCGCTTCGATTAACAGAAACCGCTTCTAAGTTCAACATTTTAGTTAATGTTGACGGTGGCGGAATTTCTGGTCAAGCTGGTGCAATACGACACGGAATTACCCGTGCGTTGATGCAATACAATTTAGATTTACGTCCATCACTTAAGAAAGCGGGTTTTGTAACACGTGATCCGCGAATGAAAGAACGTAAAAAATACGGACAAAAGGGAGCAAGAAAACGCTTCCAATTCTCGAAACGTTAAGACGGTTTTTGAATTTAGACTTTACATTGCGATTGGAAAATTTGTTTTCCAATCGCAAATTGTTAATCTGAACTCAAAAAATCGAATATTCCATTGACGCAATTTTATTTGGTTAAACACTAAACTGCGTCGATTACACAACCAGATAAGGAGAAATATTTTGGCTACAGTCACGATGAAAGAACTTCTCGAAGCAGGAGTTCATTTTGGTCACCAAGTTCGCCGTTGGAATCCGAAGATGAAAGAATACATCTTTGGTGAAAGAAACGGTATTTACATTATTGATTTACAAAAAACTCAAAAGCTATTTCGCGATGGTTTGAACTACGTCACTAATTTTATGACGGAACAACCAAACGCAAAAGTGCTTTTTGTTGGAACCAAACGCCAAGCACAAGACGCAATTAAAGAAGAAGCTGAACGTTGCGGACAATATTTTATCAACAACCGTTGGCTTGGTGGACTTTTAACGAACTTTCAAACAGTTCAAGGTTCTATCAAAAAAATGAAAGAAATCGAAGCGATGAAAGAAGATGGTCGCTACGATATGTTGACAAAAAAAGAACGGTTACAGCTTGATAAAACTCACGAAGGTTTGATGAAAAATCTCGGCGGAATCAAAGATATGAATCGTCTGCCTGATTTGCTTTTTATCATTGACGTTCGTAAAGAAGACATCGCAGTTGCAGAGGCAAATCGTCTTTGTATTCCAATTGTTGCAGTAGTTGACACAAATTGCTCGCCTGATGGAATTGAAGCTGTTATTCCAGGTAATGATGACGCTCTTCGTGCAATCAGATTATTTGCTTCGCGTATTGCCGATGCAATTATTGAAGGCAAGCAAATTGCTACAGAAGGCTCAACTCCAGTTGTTGTTTCTGATGATGCAACGGAAGAAGCAATTCCAGAGTTGAATGAGTTGTTAACACTTCCGATTGCTGAAGAGCCAAAAAAGAAAGTTGTTAAAACTAAAGAAATACAAGAAGCAGTTGCGGAGCCTGCCGTTGAACCCGTTACTGAAAAAGCACCGGAAGTTACTGAGAAAACAATTGAAGTTGCAGAAGTTGTTCCTACTGAAGTTGTAACAGAAACAGTTGCGGAAACTACAACAGAAGAAACAACTGAAGCTTCAGCAGGATAAAATTAACACAAAACTTTTTCCTGAAGCGTAGCTTAAATGATTAACGGCTACGCTTTTTTATAGAAAATTATCATAAACATTTATTGGAGAGATTTATGGCAGATATTACAGCAAGTAGCGTAAAAGCATTGAGAGAAAAAACCGGTGCTGGAATGATGGAATGCAAAGCAGCTTTAACCGAATCAAACGGAAACGAAGCTGAAGCGATTGAACTTTTGAGAAAAAAAGGTGCTGCTTCTGCTGACAAAAAAGCAGGAAGAATTACAGCTGAAGGCGTTGTTGGTTCATACATTCACATGGGCGGAAAAGTTGGTGTAATGGTAGAAATCAATTGCGAAAGTGATTTTGTATCTCGCGGAGAAGAATTTAATCAACTTGTAAAAGATGTTGCAATGCACATTGCTGCAATTGACCCAAAATATTCGACTCGTGATGAAATTCCGGCTGATGTCATCGGTAAAGAGCGTGAAATTTTGTTGGAGCAACTTAAAAACGATCCAAAAAACGCAAACAAACCTGCTGAGGTTTTAGAAAAAATAATCGAAGGCAGAATTGCTAAATTCTTTGAGGAAAACGTTCTTATTGATCAGCCTTTTGTTAAAGATCCGAGCAAAACAATTGGCGATTTAGTAAAAGAAAAAATTGCTTCAATTAAAGAAAATATCACAATTCGTAGATTTACTAGATATAAAATGGGCGAAGGCATAGAAAAGAAATCAGATGATTTCGCCGCTGAAGTTGCTTCGCTAACTGCAGGAAAATAAATAACTTAGAGGTTCAAGGCGAAAAACCTTGAACCTTTCTTTTTTGAGATAAAAAATCATGAAACCAGCATTTGATCGCATTTTATTAAAACTTTCGGGCGAAGCATTAATGGGTAATCAAAGCTATGGCATCGACACTCTAGTTGCTGAATCAGTCGCTCTGGAAATAAAGGCTGTTCACGATTTAGGTGTTGAAGTTGCGGTGGTTGTCGGTGGTGGAAATATTTTTCGAGGTGTTTCAAAATCCGCCGGAAATATGGATCGTGCCGCTGCTGATTATATCGGAATGCTGGCAACTGTTATGAATGCAGTCGTCTTACAAGATGCTTTAGAAAAACAAAATGTTTATACTCGCGTAATGTCTGCGATTGATATTCCGCAACTTGCCGAACCATTTATTCGTCGCCGTGCGGTTCGTCATCTTGAAAAAAAACGAGTTGTAATTTTTGCTGCAGGAACCGGGAATCCTTATTTCACAACAGATTCCGCTGCTGCTTTACGTGCCTGTGAAATTAGAGCTCAAGTTATTTTTAAAGCCACTAAAGTTGACGGTATTTACGATGAAGATCCGATGATAAATCCAAACGCTAATCGTTTTGAAACAATTTCTTATCAGCAGGTTTTGGAAAAACAATTAAAAGTCATGGACGCATCCGCAATTTCGCTTTGTATGGACAACAATTTGCCGATTATGGTTTTTAATATGAAAAAAGATGGAAACATTATCAAAGCAGTAAATGGCGATTTGACGATTGGCACGCTTGTTGGTGCATAATATTTGTGAGGAAAAATTATGAGCGTAGAAGAAGTTGTAAAAGAAAATAAGCCGAAAATGGATAAAGTCATCGAAGATTTTATGCGAAAACTCGGTAATGTTAGAACCGGCAGAGCTAATATTGGTCTGCTTGACGCTGTTGTTGTTGATTATTACGGAACGCCGACACCTCTTAATCAAATGGCTTCAATTGCCGTTCCCGAACCGCAAATGTTGACAGTCCAACCTTGGGATATTTCAGCAGTTTCCTCAATTGAAAAAGCGATTATCAATGCAAATTTAGGATTAAATCCTTCAAATGATGGAAAAGTTATTCGTCTTCCAGTTCCGGCTTTGAATGAAGAACGACGTAAACAACTAGCAAAACAAGTTCACGAAATCGCGGAAGAACACAAAATTGCTGTTCGAAATGTTAGACATAATGGAAATGATTCGCTGAAAAAACTTTTGAAAGATAAAGAGATTTCGGAAGATCAAGAACGCGATGGATTAGATCAGATGCAGAAATTGACTAACACGACTATCGCAAAAGTCGATGAATTAATGAAACATAAAGAGCAAGAAGTTATGAGTGTTTGATTAAAGATTGAACAAAACAATTAGATGAGCCGTTCATTAACCGTGAGCGGTTTTTTCTTTGCAAATAATTTGGTATCTTTGTAGAAATTATGTGGTATATCGTTAAAATTTTATCATTAATACTTGTTGGTTCAATTGCTGTTTGGATAATTTATGAATTAATCACATTTCCAAATACCGCAAACTTAAGGACTGAAAATCCCACAACAACTTCGATGATGGAACATCGTTCTGATGAAGATATTGCAGAAGGTCGTAAACCCAAAAAGTATCAAATTTGGGTGCCAATTGAACAAATTTCGCCAAACTTACAACGTGCAGTTTTAGCAGGCGAAGACGCAAGATTTACACAACATAACGGATTTGATTGGGACGCAATTGAAGCTGCGTGGGAAGAAGCAAAAAAAGAAGCCGAAAAAGAAGCAAAATCTGAAGGTGACAATAACGAAAATGATTGGATTCCCAATCTCCCGAGCTTCAAACGTGGAGCTTCGACCGTTTCGCAGCAACTTACAAAAAATCTTTATCTCTCTGAGGAAAGAAATTTTTTCCGCAAAGGACGCGAAGCAGTAATAACTTATTTTCTTGAACGAAATCTCTCAAAACGTAGAATTCTTGAAATTTATCTAAATGTTATTGAATGGGGCGAAGATATTTACGGAGCTGAAGCAGCCGCAAGAACTTATTTCAAAAAGTCGGCATCAGATTTAAGTCCACAAGAAGCAGCTTATCTTGCAGGTATGATTCCGAGTCCGTTAAATGTTTTCAATCCGAAAAAAAATCCCAAAAGACTTGCGAGACGCCAAAAAGCAATTTTACGAGGAATTAACTCAGTAAAAATTCCCTAATTTCGTCAATTAATCCAATTCGCAACGCTTCTTTTGCATCGACACGTTTCGCCGTCAACAGCATTTCAAGTGCTTTTGCTTCGCCGATTAATCTTGGCAAACGCTGAGTTCCGCCCCAACCTGTCATTATTCCGAGATTTGCTCCGGGATGGCAAAAAATAGCGTTCGGCGTGGCGATTCGCTTTTTACACGATAACGCTAAATCTAAGGCACCGCCGAAACAGAATCCGTTAACAAAAGCGATTGCGTTTTTTGACGTGATTTTATTCATCAACCTTTGTCCGCGAAGTGCGTAATCTTTCGCCGTTTCTCCTGTAACCTTTTCAATTTCACGCAAGTCTGCACCAGACGCGAACACATTGTCAACGCCTGTAAAGACAACTCTTTGATGGGCAATCGTTTCAAGAATCTGGTCTAATTCAACCAATACAGCAATCGTCAGTGGACTGCGAATTTCAGGGCGATTGAATCGAATTATCACGTTATTTTTTTGCTTTTCAACAATTATCGCTTGAGAAGTTTGAAACATAAAGTAAAATTACCATTATGTTTAGAACAAATAAAGCACAT
This sequence comes from Acidobacteriota bacterium, assembly GCA_031415455.1. Taxonomy (GTDB): domain Bacteria; phylum Acidobacteriota; class Blastocatellia; order Pyrinomonadales; family Pyrinomonadaceae; genus JANNVK01. The sequence goes on from JANORS010000015.1 coordinate 212,330, forward strand.
CCTTGGCACGGCATCTCAATCGGCGAAAAAGTCCCGCAAGAAGTTACGGTTTTTATCGAAATCGTCCCGAGTGACACCGTAAAATATGAAGTTGATAAAGAAACCGGTTATCTGAAAATTGATCGTCCGCAGCAGTATTCCAACGTTGTTCCGGCAAACTACGGCTTTATTCCGCAAACTTATTGCGGCGAAAACATCGCCGAACTTGCGACTAAAAATTCCGGCAAAACCATCGCACGCGGCGATGGCGATCCGCTCGACATATTAGTTTTATCCGAACACCATATTCCGCGTGGCGACATTATTTTAAAGGCAAAACCAATCGGCGGATTTTGTTTAATTGACGGCGGCGAGGCTGATGATAAGATAATCGCCACGCTTGTCGGCGATAAAATCTACGAAAACTTTGCTGATATTTCCGAGTTGCCCGAAGCAATCGTCAAACGTCTGCAACATTATTTTTTAACTTATAAATCGTTGCCGAGCGAGCCGAACATCTGCGAAATCGGCAGCATTTACGGACGCGAGCAAGCATATGAAGTGATTGGCGAGGCGGTAAAAGATTACGAGGACTTGAAAGCAAAACTCAAATAAATCAGTATGAAAATCTTATTTTTCGTTATGATTTTTGCTGCAATTTTTCAAACAAATTGTTTCAAAAATGAACCCGATCAAAATTTATCAAACAAATCTTCCGTCGATAAATTTTCAAATAATCCATCGAAGGACAAAATGCTTTTGGTGCTTTCCGCACCTTCTATTCACAACGAATATTACAAATCTGCGTTCCAACAAATCGTTAATTTTCAGATTGATTATGCCGCGACAATTTTAACGAACGACAATGTTGTCGTCATTGTCGATAAAGATACGAAGCGTTTTTATGAAGGCAAATTGCCTGAAGATGTGTTAATCACGGCTGATGTTTTCGATATTTGGATGCGAGATTTCACTACGGTAAACCCCGAAAACCCAACGCAATTTCAATACACATTGGCTTCGATGCCGAAACAACAAAGCATTGAAACCCAACAAAGTTTCGTCGATTTTGCAGATAAATACAGCATCAAACGTAGCGAAACTGATTTGATAATTGACGGCGGAAACTTGGTCGATAATTACGCAGGAAAATATATCACCACCACCAGATTTGCCAAAGACAACAAACTTTCGATTGAAAAAGCCAAACAGGAATTGAAACAAACTTTGAATGCAAAAGAAGTTGGCATCATCGAACCTGATGAAGAAGCTCTCGCACATTCGGACGGAATGGTGATGTGGCTGGGCGAAAAAACTCTGCTCGTCAACGATTATTCGAGCGATACGCTATTTAGAAAGTCAGTATTAGACGAGTTAAAAACCTCCTTTCCCGACACAAAAATCATCGAAGTTCCGGTCGTAAATGTTGAAAACAAAAAAGGGGAATGGACCGGCTTTGAATCAGCTTGCGGCGTAAATCTGAATTCAGTCCTGACATTCAAAAATGTCTATGTGCCGATATTTGGAATGGCTCACGATGCCAAAGCTCTCGAAATTATCAGACAAAATACCGACAAAAAAGTAATCGAGGTTGACGCAAAAGGCGTGTGTCCGATGGGCGGAAGCGTTAGATGTTTGACGTGGCAACTAACTGGCGAAAATGCGGAAAAATTAATTTTAGCGGCAAGGAAAGATTAGAAGAAAACTGCCCAGGTCGCAAAATCTTCGCTGAAATTCTCAAAGTGATGTGGAACTAATTTCGGAACAAAAAATGAATCGCCGACTTCACAAGTAAATCGTTCGCCATCGATAATCAATTCGCCTTTACCGCGAACAATAAAATAAAACTCGTCTTCTTCGTGAAACGTTTGATAATCGGTTCCGCGAGGAGCGAAAAGAATTTTCGAAATCTTTCCTTTGCGAAATGTTTCAACATCCCAAACGCCTTCGTTCCATTTTTCATTGGCTGGCAGAGGTAGTTTTGCCAACATTTCTTCAATTGAAAATTTCATTTCTACAAATCTAACTCTTTTATTTTTGCTTTCGCATCAGCTTTTTGCTTTTGGTTTCCAAATTCAATAACTAACTGCAAATATTTGATAGTATTAGATTTATCTTTCAATGCTCTGTAACACATGGCGATATTATTCAAAACAACCACATCTTTCGGTGCAAGCTTTTCGGCTTTCAAAAGCGGAACAAGAGCTTTGTCAAATTCAGATTTTATTAGATGGTAAACTGAGAGATTCGAGAGGTTTTCAATGTTATCCGGGTAATATATCAATACCGTTTCTGCAATACTTTTTATGTTTCCAATGTATTCATCTCCCGAATCAAAAAGTTGCACAACGTAATCTTGAACTGCACCGAGCATAAACTTTTTCGGATTTTCAACAGGTCTATTTTCCATCCAAAGCCATTGATTCTTGTTGATATTTGAATACTTAACCGTTTTTACAATTTCATCGGTAAAGTCTTTATATTGTTGATCTTGTCCTAACAAAAAAGTTTTCCCGAAACGCAAATCAAGCCGATTCGGAAATTTTTCAATGCCTTTATTTATGTAATTAAGTGCTTGTTTGAATGTTTTTTCATCGAAGGTTGATTGACTGCCGAGATATGTTCCGCTGCGGTTTGTAGTTATACCAAGTCCCGATTTTCTACTCTTACTTACATAAAAGTTAAAATAAGCGACAAATAATTCTGCTTCATTTGGAGTGGATTTTTCCCAAGTCTGAAGCAGTTTGAGTTGTTCCGATTCCGACGCTTCCTTGCCAACGAGTTCGTTGAATTGCTTGTTGTAATTTTGCCCCAAAATGTTCAATGCAAACAGAATCGCAAAAGCCAAAATCACTACTAAATTTCGTAAGAATTTCATAAATACCTCTAAAATGGGTTCCACAATAATCATACATCTGACAATCTACAAATTATTTGGCAAAACAAACGCCCCAATATGCGGTTTATCGGTATTCAAACAAGTCTGCAAAGCGATTTCCAACGCATTCCGCAAATCTTCGGGTATCACAATCGCATCCAACAAACCTCTTGCAGCGGCGTGTTTGGCGTCCAATTCTTTTTCATACGTCGCTCTAACTTTATCCATTTCAGCAATTAAGGCTTCGTCGGGTTCTTGTCCCGCTTTTTTTAACTTTTCTAATTGCGTGCCGTGGATCGCTTGCACAGCCGAATCGCCTTCCATCACTCCCATTCTGCCTGTGGGCAAACTGAAGATAAAATCAGGATCGAAGCCTTGTCCGCTCATCGCATAATAACCCGCACCTGAAGCGTGATTTATTGTCAGAACAAGTTTCGGAACGGTTGCGGTCGCCATTGCTTCGACGAACATCGCACCGCTTCTGATGATTCCCGAATGTTCGGCTTCCGCACCAATCATAAAGCCCGAAACGTCTTGGACAAAAAGAATCGGTGTCGAATGACGGTTACAATTTTCGATAAAATACGCACATTTTTGCGCTGAATCTTTGTAGATAATTCCGCCGAATTTCGGCGGTTTCCCTGCTTGACCGCGAATCATTCCGCGTGAATTAGCGATTATTCCAACTTGGATTCCGCAGATTCTCGCCGTGCCGCAAATCATTTCTTTGGCAAAATCGGCTTGAAATTCGTCCAGCTCACCGCCGTCCAAAATGCAATCCAAAACGTCTTGCATGTTGTATGGAGCTTTGTGTTCCTGCGGCAAAACCTCGTACAGTTTTTCTGGTTTCGACTTCGTTGGTTGCGGTTCGATGATTGAAACACGCGTTTGATGTTTATTTGGCAATTCGGAAACTAACTTCCTAATTTTTTCCAAACATTCCTGCTCGGTTTCGGTTCTGTAATGTGCCACGCCGGAAATCGCGTTATGCGTCAACGCACCGCCAAGTGTCTCATTATCAATAGTTTGCCCTGTTGCACCTTTTACCAAATTCGCTCCGCCTAGACCCATAAACGAAGTTTTTTCAACCATCAGGATCACATCGGAAAGTGCCGGAAGATACGCTCCGCCCGCAACGCACATTCCCATCACAGCAGAGATCTGCGGCGTTTTCAGATATTTCCGCATAATCGAATTGTAATAAAAAATGCGAGCCGCACCGTATTGTCCAGGGAAAACGCCTCCCTGATACCGCAGATTAACTCCCGCAGAATCAACGAGATAGATAATCGGTACATCATTCCGCATGGCAATTTCCTGTGCCCGCAAAATCTTTTTAATCGTTTCGGGATACCATGCACCGGCTTTTATCGTCGCGTCATTTGCTACAACAACACATTGTCGCCCGTGTATGCGACCAATCGAAGTGACGACCGCCGCCGCCGGTGCTTGCCCGTTGTATTGGTCATACGCGACAAGCAAGCCGATTTCTTGTTGATACGCATCGGTATCGAACAATAAATCTATCCGTTCACGAGCGGTTAATTTGCCGTTCGCATGAATTTTCGCAATCTTTTCCGCACCGCCGCCCAAGCGTAATTTTCGTTCAAGACGCTCAAGCTCCTCAGTAAGTTCCCGCATTCGCGATTTATTTTCAGATATTTTCATTTACGTTTTCAGATGCTCTAGTTTATCGAAATTGGAGAAAAAATCTATTTCTAAACATGCATTCCCTATGGTAAACTCTGTTAGAGTTAGTTTGGGATACATTCTATGCAGCTAAACCGCACAATCAATCAGTTGCAATTCACAAACAAATTTTCGGCAATTATCACCGATATCGTTATTACCGTTAGAATCAAAGGAGAAACGGGCTCGGCTCACGCCACCGCAATCCTTGCTTATTTCGGATTTACAGCTACAACAGAAACTACTTTTCATCAAAAATACGGATACAGTCTGCGAAACCATTTTACAGAGTTTTACTCAAAAAATGATAGTCGTAGTTCGCATAAAAATTTGGGAAATGGTGTTTTTGAAGTTCGGATTCCGATTTCGGCTGGTTTATACGCAAAAATTAAAGAAATAGTAAACCCTGGATTTGATTCCATAGGCTCGATTGATGGCTCCGGAGTGAATGATTTGTTTCGACCGCTCCCAATCCCAGAGAATGCGGCTTCCTCCGAAAAACTTTTCTATCAGGAAATAAATACCCTTCGGAGTGTTCTCGTAAATTTCGGAAGCCGTGCAATTCAGTCATCTGAAGTTCGTGCCGAATATTTAAGGCTTATAAAAATATCGTCCGATGAATTTATCGAACTGGTTAAAAGCGGGATAATCACGCCCGAGGAAGGAGCTTTTCGAGCCAGTGCCCTGAGAAACTTCGTCCTCGACATGAGCCGTGGGAAAGATTCCGAGCTAGGACGTGCAATCGCCGAATCTTTGAAGAAAGAAGGTTTATCGTTCGATAAACTTTAGCAGAGATATGCTCAAAAAAAATATAATCTAACTTTCTCTGCTTTATCTAAAATTCAGCAAGATGCGGTTTATTTAGAAGTTGTTTTGGCATCGGGCAGAGATCGTTCGAGCGTTTCAAAACTCGCACCGATGCTTGGGAAAGCAGGACGAGTTTTTTTAGTTGCGAGCATTGCGATTTCCGTCTATAACGTTGCGACTGCCGAAGATAAAGTAAATGCTGCAGGGAAAGAAGGTGCGAGTATTCTCGGAGGAATTGCTGGAGGAGCTGCCGGAGGAGCTGCGGCTGGGTTAATTTGCGGACCGGGTGCACCGGTCTGTTCGGCAGTAGGAATATTCGTCGGCGGTGCGATTGGTGCGTTTGTCGCTTCGGGCGGCTATGACTGGCTAACCGCAAGATAACAAAATGCTTACTCTCGATCAAATTAATAAAAGAAAACCGCTCTGGCAAGCACTTTCCGATATTTGGTTGGATAATGAATTGCAAGATTTTGAACGAAATCACATCGTCGATTTAATGAGGCAAACTGGCTATAATTTTGATGAATTAGAAAGCATATTCTATTGTGAAGTTGCACCCGCCGTTTATAAAAACACATTTTCTGCGACGGGAGAATGGGCGGGATTTGATTCTGATTGGCTTTTCAATTCAATTCTCGAAAATATTAAAAAACAAGAATCAAATTTTATTCACCGGTTTTGGGTGAACAGCTCAGCCGGAAAATATATAATGACAAAAATGGTTGAAGATGATTGGAAATCAATCGTCGAGCACTTCCGCTGATTACTCGTGCGTCTTTGCTAGCTGCATCGTCTGCCGTGTCTGCGTATTCTATCCGATGCTTCAATCTGAAGCTCAACCATTGCGAAAGCCGGACTACGTATCAATCGGAGAAAATAAGCGAGTCGACTTCTTACAGGTAAGCTTCTTTATCAACAATAAATCTATCCGTTCGCGAGCAGTTAATTTGCCGTTCGAGTGAATTTTCGCTCAAGACGTGTGTATTCTTCGGTTAATTCGTGGAGTCTTGTTTGGTTTTCCTGAGTTTTCATTTATCTTTTCAAATCTTTTTAGCCACCGCCACCGCCACGAGGAGCCTTTGTTGGAGTAACAATCATAGGAGAATCAGATTCAGTCCTAGTAAGTTGAACGGAAACTTCAGTTAGTTTGTTATAAACAGCTACCCCAAATATACCGATACAAATAGTCAATAATAAAATTCTTAATCTAAACCGAAACTTCGTCATAAAATTCATTCTTCAACGGAAGGCAAAGTTCACGCGGGCGACAGATCATGGTTTCATCATCCGATTAGCGAACTTGAAAGTTATCAATACTTGAATCAGAAATATATGGTGTCAGCACCGACGAAACACGCAAGCGTCCACTTCTCGTTTTTCCGAGGTCAAACGGAATTTTGACAATCTCTTCACCATCGTTCGGAGTATTTGCGACCAAAGTTGTCCAACTAGAACTCGAATTTTTCGAATATTCAATATTCACATTTCCGCTTACATTATCGCTTGACCAAGTTAGTTTTCTAGGTAAATTTCTTGGGAATATATTGCCACCATTGAAATTCAATAATAAAATACTGCTTCCTGAATAACGGTAATTAGCAATTATATCGGCAGTATTATTGATTGAACGTGCGTTGTCGCGAGCATTTTCGAGTCCGGTTGGTAAATTATTAAAGAGCACTTGCGGATTGGAAAAATAAGGTCGACGTGTGCAACCTGCCGGACATTGATTTGTGTATGACATTACCGTTCGATAATTTCCATCGTAATAATGACCAAATCCGTAGCTGTAAGTTGGGTTCGTTCCATTTTCGGGATTATGAGTACTTCCCATATTATGCCCAAGCTCGTGGGCAAAACTTAGGTTGCCAACAGCACAACCTCGCGACGTAACTGTGAAGCCGCTGCTTTGATTTCCGCTTCCGCTTCCCATCAAATATCCAATTCCGCAATTATCCGCAGAATTTGAAATCATAGCCACCAAGTCAGCCTTTGAAGTGTCTCGACTAACCGCAGTCGTTGCATCACCTCTTAAAACAGGAAGCTCCGATCCTAATGATCCGGTCTCAGCAATTGCCGTTTCCTCGGCTCTAGCCAATCGAATTCGCATTCTTATTTTGCTGTTTAGATAAGCCGTATTCGCAGAATCTACTGCTTGCTGGGCGAATACTTCAGCCTGTGCGACACCGCCGAGCGAATTTTTTACCGGCGTTGTGTAAAGAACTAAAACATCAACTCGGTCGCCAGAATCTACGCCAGCTTGCGGTATTTGTAGCTTGTTTTCTAGGGCTTTTTCACTTTTCAAATCACCGCCGCATTCCGGGAATTTCTCTGTGTTTAATTCAATAAGTATCTGCTTTTCACCTTTAGGAACAATTTCGTAAACTGAGGTTGGAGAATAAATCAATCCGGCAACGTAACCCTTTTTAAAAGTTAAAACCGCATCGCCATTTCCATCGGTCAATTTTCCACGCCAAGTGAAATCCTCAAGCGAGCGAAACTCGAAGCCTTCGGAATCATTCATTTTGGCACTATAAGTTTTACCGTCAAAAAGCGGGAAACTTAAATTTTGTGAGTTTAATTTGGACAATGCAGAAAAATCAAACGAAATTTCCGCTTCGCGGATTGAGGCTAAAGATGATTTATCCAAATTAGCTTTTGGTTCATCTTTTAAACTAAATAAACTATTGGGTTGTCCGAAAGCGAAAAAGCTAAACAAACCAATAAACAACAAAACGCTAGTTAGTTTTACAGTATTTTTCTTCATATTTACCTCATATTTAGTCTTTTAAAATAAACGTCGGCACCATTCCGCCGCCACTTGATACGTTTGCTAATTCGGTGGTCGAAAGCCTTGTAAATGCAGAACCGACTTTGCCGTAGAACAAAAGCGGATCAAGATCGACAAGTTGTTCGCTCATAACGATTTTGTCGCCTTCGAGCATCGGAAATTCTTCTTTCGAAGTTTTTACGCGTTCTTGCACGAGATAATCGCCGTCTTTTAAGGCAAGTTCAATTGCCTCATTCCAAGTTTTTTCATCCGAAATCCAGCCAATGTAGATTCCGTGTCCACCATAATCATCATTCGGTTTCAAAACTAACTTTGATTTATTCGCTCGCGTCCATTCAACCAAATCAATTTTCTCGCCTTTGTTTTCAGTCGTTTCATTGCGGAATTTTCGCGTCCAAGGAACATGTGCGGCGATTTTTTCAAGCTCATTTTCGTTGAAAAGATGTGCGTAACGCTCGTTTGTCAAAACTGCGAAAACAGCTTTTTTATGGATAATTTTTGATTGAAACGAATTTGCCAAACAGACTTTTCCGGCTCGATATGCGTCCACGAGTGCAGGAAATTGCTCCATAATCGGCAAATATTCGTTGACCAAAAGACGTTTGTAAACGATGTCAATTTCGGTTTCACCGCATCTCAATCTATCATCAGAAAATTCTAAATCTTCGGGCGAACAAATGATCGACGGACAACCGTTGGCGACAAAATAATCGCGGAAAAGCTCGAATTCTTTGATTGTCGGCAAATCTTTAAGATCAACTATTGCAATAGTTGGGTTAGATTTTGGTTTGCCATCAGAGAATTCTTCGTAAGCTGTGAGCAATGTTTCAAGCATTTTCGACGAACCTTCAAGCGTTCGATATTCGTATTTTTCCGCAAACTTTTTCATCACCGGAAGTTGTGAAAAAATTTCGCTGGCAGAGTCTGAAAATGCAATTCCAGCCGGAGACTCGCCGTTTAATTCGACATACGAATAAGAATCTTCGGTCAAAAAAGAATCGAGCCGTGCGGAAGCGGAAACTTGTTTATATTTCGGATCAATTTCCACCAACTCACGCTCAATTCCGTGAACGCCGAGTTCGTCCAGAAGCTCGTCGTTGCCAATCGCCGCATCTTTCACTTTCTGCAACGCCGCAAAAATCGTCTCGCAAATTTCAGTAACGCGAAGCCAGTCGGATTCTAAAACAAAATGCGGACGCAGATATGGTGACAACATTCGACCGCCGAAAATCAGCCTCGCTTCTTCCATTTTTTCGTCCAGCATCAGACGCGAAGATTCGGCTAACTCTCTGTCTTGTAATAAGTTATTGTAATGTGCAATGGCGTTTTTTAGCATAAAATTTATAGCTTGAACTCGTAACGATTTACGGTATATGGAATTCGAATTTTTTCGCTGTGAAACTTAAAACCTTGACTTTCGTAAAAATCACAAAGTGCTTTTCTCTGGTCACAATTAAGACGTAAACAATGTTTTCCTAGTGATTTAGCGTGAGACTTCGCCCAATCGAGCATTGCAATTGCAACGCCTTTTCCGGCAAATTTTCGCTTCACGGCAACTCGATGAACAAACGCCGAATTTGTGTGCGGAACATCGTCCCAATATTCCAAATCTTCAGTTTGAAAACGAACGCAACCCGCGATTTCACCATCAATTTTTGCCAGCCAAAACATTCCTGTTTTTACTTGCTTTTCAACATCTTCGGGAGCAAGTTCGTTCGCTTCCCACATTTTAAGTCCTTTGTTTTCAAGCCAAATTGCAACTTCTTGCAAGATTTCAGAAACTTCTGCAACTTGATTCGGATTGGCTTGAACGACTTCGATGTTCATTCAATTTAGATTGTCGTCAATCGCAAAATTTCATCAAATTCAAAATCCTGCAAAGGCATTACAGAAAGTCGCGATTGTTTGACAAGTGCAATGTTTTCAAGCATTTTCGATGCTTTTATGTCTGCCAAAGTAACGGGTTTCTTGAACTTTTCTAAAGGTTTTAGTTCTACTGCAATCCACTTTTCGTCTAACGGATCTGGGAATTCCTCTCGCGAAACTTCTGTAATTCCTACTACTGATTTTTCCGAAATCGAATGATAAAACAAAACTTTATCACCAAGTTTCATATCGCGTAAGTTATTGCGTGCTTGAAAGTTACGCACACCAGTCCAATCCGTTTTGCCGTCACGCATTAAGTCGTCAAACGAATATGCTTCGGGTTCTTGTTTTACGAGCCAATATTTCATTTTTTTAGTTTTGGAAGTTGCGGAAGTTTCGAAAGTTTAGCAAATAGAGGAAATTTCTTTCTTCCTAAACTTCCAAAACTTTCCAAAACTTCCTCAACTATTTTACGTTTTCTTCTGTGCCGAAACAGCTTTTTTATTCAGCCATTTAGCCAATTTTTCAAACATCGGACGCAATGGTTTGAATAACTTCGCACGGAAACTGTTTACATTCTGTTTCTCGCTCCATGATTTAAGATTTTTCTCGGCGTATTGTCTTATTTGCGGTTCAAGACTTTGTTTTTTGACAGAATGGCGGAGCGTTAAAAAATAATGTTGACCAACTAAACCGAACAAAAGTCCGGCTAAATTTCCTTTAAAAGACTGTTTCGCCATCCAACGTTTGGCAAAACCCTCAGTCGGTTGAAGCAATGCACCAATTGAAACCTCAACATAAGCCTTTGCGTTCACCATTTTCGGGTGATAAAGTCCGGGCAAATCGCCTTTAATTGGTGTGTCTAATTTCATCTGTGGATGTTTGACAAAATCGACCAGTTTAATCTTTTCTAAGCCAATTAAATGCTCGCTCGGAAGGCTTTTAATAATATCGTATATCGAATCTTCAGTGCCTTTTGGCAACTCAATCGACGCTTGATTTTCGATGCTAAATTTCGTTGTTCTATCGGTTTTCAGACCGCTTGTAAGTGATGCCATATTTCTTTAGATTGTAAAACTTATCAGCTAAATAGTAAATTGTGAACAGCGAACAACAAAACTGTTGCAAAACTACGACAAATTGTCATTTAGCATTATGGTCAAAGTCTCAAAAAATCTCTATTTTACAACAACTTACAAGTTATATATTTTTCGGCATAAGCATTGCAATTGTTCAATAATGTAAGAAAATTTAAATTTCAAATGAATCAAACAACACTTGCAAAATCATTTTCGACTAACGGAATCGGCTTACACACCGGCGTTGATGTAAATTTATGCCTCAAACCAGCTCCGGAAAATACTGGTTACGTCTTTGTTCGCACTGATTTAGATAATTTTGAGATTCCCGCAAGTGTCGAATATATTTCGCATTGTAGTTATGCCACAACGCTTGTGCGGAAAGGTGTTTTGCTTTCAACTTGCGAACATTTACTTTCTGCATTGCGAGGTTTTGGTGTGGATAATTGCTTTATCGAACTCGACAACATCGAGATTCCGATAATGGACGGCTCAAGCGAGAATTTTATCGAATTCATTGAAAAAGCTGGGGTTATCGAACAAAATTCGCCGCGTCATTATCTTCAAATTCTTGAAAAAGTTAGCTTTGAAAGCGGCGACCGCAAAATGTCCGTTGAACCTTCTGAAAAATTTGAAATTGAATGTTTTATTGATTTCCCACATCCTTTTATCGAAAAACAGAGTTATCATTTTGAATTAAAAAAAGGTTCATTTGGAAAAGAAATCGCTTCAGCACGCACTTTTGGGTTTACGCAAGAAATCGAAATGCTGCGAAAAGCAAATCTCGCACAAGGCGGTTCGCTCGATAACGCAATTGTTCTCACGGAAACTGGAATGCTGAATGAACAACCGCTTCGCTTCCGCGACGAATTTGTCCGCCATAAAATTTTGGACATAATTGGCGATTTCGCACTCCTAGGAATGCCGATTCTCGGGAAAATAACTGCCAAAAAAAGCGGTCACGCAGTTCACGCGAGCTTAATGTCCAAATTATTGAAGACGGAAAACGCTTGGCAAATCATCGAATTAAAATAATAGACTTTTCCTTTCTCATATCGCTCGTGTTTTTCGCTGGTAATATTGGTATTATTCATCTATGGCGAATGCGTTGTTAAAGAAAATCTCAAATCAAATTGATCTAAAAATTGGAATATATTGCACGGAAAGTCAGCTGAATATTCGCACAGATACTATTGCCGTAGAAGAACCGCTCGAAATTCGTCTGGGCTTTATCGAAAAAGAAAAACGAAGACACAAAGCAATTTCGATCACAATGCGAACACCGGGAAATGATTTCGAACTCGCCGTTGGATTTCTTTTTACCGAAGGAATTTTGCAATCAAAAGACCAAATTATTTCGATAAAACATTGCGGGAAATTCCCGAATAATCAGAATACGGTTCGAGTTGAATTAAGTGATAAAACCGCTATCGATATCGGAAAACTACAACGGAATTTCTATACAACATCGAGCTGCGGAGTTTGCGGAAAAACCTCGCTTGAGTCTCTCGCGACAGGTGCAACCGCGATACAACTAATCGATTTCCCGAAAGTTAAAGCGTCTATAATCAACGAATTAAATGCTAAAGTGAGAAACTCACAAGCAGTTTTTGATACCACTGGCGGACTTCACGCAGCAACACTTTTCGACATTTCGGGCGAATTGATAGATATTAAAGAAGACGTTGGTCGCCATAATGCGGTTGATAAATTAATCGGTTCACAATTTCTCAAGGGCAATATTCCGCTTGATAACAAAATACTCTTCCTGAGCGGACGAGCGAGTTTTGAGCTTTTGCAAAAAGCTGTGATGGCGAAAATTCCAATAGTTTGTGCAGTTGGAGCACCTTCGAGTTTAGCTGTTGAAGCGGCGAAAGAGTTTGGCGTAACGTTGCTAGGATTTGTCCGCGATGGTCGGTTTAATATTTATTGCGGCGAAGAAAGGTTAGATATATGAACGACAAACCAAAATCCACTGCACCTGAAAAACTTGAAAGCCTTCGTGTTTCCGAACCAAAAACCTCTGCCGCAGGTCTAGCTTCGATTACTTCTACAATGAAGCAAGTTGTTGGGGAAATGGGAGTTATTCGCGGCACAAAAGGTTTGCTCAGCCTTAATCAAAAAGGCGGAATCGATTGCCAATCGTGTGCATGGGCAGATCCAGACGAAAAACGAACCTATGCGGAATTTTGCGAAAATGGTGCAAAAGCTCTCGCAGATGAAGGCACGACCAAACGAATAGTCCCAAAATTCTTTGCAAAATATTCAGTTGCCGAACTCTCCGAAAAGAGCGATTTTTGGCTGAATAAACAAGGCAGAATAACTTCGCCGATGATTTTGCGAGAAGGTACAAATCATTACCAATCAATAACTTGGGAAGAAGCTTTCTCAGAAATCGCGTTGGAATTAAATTCACTCGCTTCGCCAAATGAGGCAATTTTTTATACTTCGGGACGAACTTCAAACGAAGCCGCGTTTCTTTATCAACTTTTCGTTCGGCAATTTGGAACAAATAATCTCCCCGATTGCTCAAATATGTGCCACGAATCTACGTCCGTTGCACTTAATGAAGCAATCGGACTCGGCAAAGCGACGATTCGGCTCGAAGATTTCGAAACAACAGATTTGGTAATCGTAATCGGTCAAAATCCCGGAACGAACGCACCGCGAATGCTTTCGTCGCTCCAAACTGCGAAGCAAAATGGTGCAAAAATGATTGCAATAAATCCTCTGCCTGAAGCTGGTTTGATGAACTTCGCGAATCCGAATCCGCAACATTACGATAATTTTCTCAAATATCCGATTGCGATGCTTGGCGGCGAGCCGACACATCTTGCCGATTTACATTTACCAGTAAGAATTGGCGGCGACATGGCTTGTTTGAAAGGAATCTTGAAAATCATCGTAGACCGCGAAAAACAAAGCCCAACCCCGATTTTCGATTACGAGTTTATTGACGAAAAAACCTCAGGTTATCAAGAATTTATCGCAAATTTAGAAACGATTTCGTGGGAAGATATTTTGCAGGAAAGCGGTTTATCGCTCGAGCAAATCACGGAAGCCGCGGAAATGTTTCTCAATGCAAATCGCGTAATCACCTGCTGGGCAATGGGCGTTACGCAACATACGCATGCCGTCGCGACTATTCAAGATATCGTAAATCTGCATTTGCTTCGCGGACAAATCGGTAAACCGGGAGCGGGTTTGTGTCCCGTTCGCGGACATTCGAATGTTCAGGGCGACCGCACAATGGGAATTTCAGAACGAATGCCAGAACGTTTTTTGAAAGCACTTGAGACTGAATTTAGCTTTGGGTGTCCACGCGAAAATGGCTTCGACACCGTAGAGAGTATCAAGGCAATGCACGAAGGAAAGGCAAAGGTTTTCTTCGCGATGGGCGGGAATTTTCTTTCGGCATCACCAGACACTGAATTCGTAGGTGAAGCTCTGCGAAAGTGTAATTTAACGGTTCAAGTTATCACAAAACTCAATCGCACGGCTCTCGTAACGGGAAAAACGTCAATCATTTTGCCGTGTCTCGGGCGTTCGGAAAAGGATTTGCAGAATGGAATCGAGCAATTTATTTCTACAGAAAGCACGCTTTTGAATGTTCAAATGTCAAAAGGAATTTTCGAACCGGCATCCAAAGATTTGCGAAGTGAAACGTGGATTGTCGGCAAACTGGCACATGCAACTTTGGGCGATAAATCTAACGTAAATTGGGAAGAAATGACTTCGGATTACGATAAAATTCGAGATTCGATTTCGCGTGTTATTCCGGGTTTTGAAGATTACAGCGACCGAATTCGAATCGACGGTGGTTTTTATCTGCCAAACAAACCTCGAAATCGCGAGTTTCCAACCGATTCGGGCAAAGCAAAGTTTACCGCTTCCAAACTCACGAAAATCGAACTCGAAAGCGGGCAACTAATGCTTACGACCGTTCGTTCGCATGATCAATTTAACACAACGATTTACGGCACAAGCGACCGTTATCGCGGAATTCATAACGAACGGCGTGTGATATTGATGAACGAATTGGACATCGCCGAACGCGGTTTAAAGACCGGTGATGCGGTTGACATCAAAAGTTATTCTGAAGACGGAATTCGACACGCGAGAAATTTTCAAATCGTAAAATACCAGATTCCAAAGGATTGTGCGGCTGGTTATTTTCCTGAAATGAACGTGCTGATTTCGCACAAAAGCGTGGCGGAAAATAGCAACACACCGACTTCTAAACTGACAAAAATCACTATCGAATTAAGCGAAAATGAAGGAACAAAATAAGAAACTGTTTTCGGGTTATATTCTCGCTGGCGGAAAATCACGCCGTATGGGCAAAAACAAAGCGTTCCTCAGTTTTGGCGGTGAAACCTTCGCAGAACATGCAATAAGCTCCCTTTCAACGATTTGCGAAAATGTGAAAATCGTTTTGAATGATTCTGAACAACAATCGCGATTTCAGAAGGTTTTGCCGGAGGTTTCAATTATTTTCGATGTCTTCAAAAACCGAGGTGCGTTGGGCGGAATCCACACCGCTTTAACTGATTGCGAGACTGAATTCGCAGTAATTTTGGCGTGCGATCTACCGCTAGTTGATTCGAGTGTAATTGAGAAACTTTCCGAAATCGCCGTTAATGCTGATGAACCGGTCGCAGCAATTGTCCCAAAACAAAAAGATGGAAGATTGCAGCCGCTTTGTGCGATTTATCGGAAGTCAGTTTGCTTGGCGAAATTAGAAGAACTTTTTGAGAAAAACGAATCAGTTTCGGTGAGAGATTTGATATTTGGAGTTTCGCATCGGATTGTTTCGATTGATGAATTGTCAGAATGGGAAGATATTTTTCTCAATGTGAATGAACCAAAAGACTTCTCTTTGGTTCATGACTTCGTCTAAAGCAATCCATTCATATTCTAAATCATTATTCGTTTCGATTCTTTTTTATCGCATGAAGAGCTGCACCTAAAATACAAAGACAAGTCATTGCTGTCGCAAACGATTGTGTCGAAGCACGCGAAAACATTGAACTGTTTAACATGCGAACCTCATCACGGAGAAGATTTTCTATCGCATTCGCTTGTTGATCGGAGAATCCATTTTGAACCAATTGTTTTGCAACAATCTCTTTACGCTCATTTTGATATTTATCGAAATTGGCATCAAACCAAAAATTACTATTAAGTTGAATCAAAAATAGCAACAATATTGAAATACACCCGAGCCAGTTCATTTTATCGACTACTTTCATATAAACCTCTTTAATCCCTATTTATCCCAATCCGGTGTGTGGAACGTTCCTTCCATATCAAGCCTTTGATAGGTATGAGCTCCAAAATAATCGCGTTGAGCTTGCAGCAAATTCGCTGGCAAACGCTCGCTCGTATAAGCGTCAAAGTATGCCAAACTCGACATTAAACAGTATGACGGAAAACCGCTTTTAGCGGATTCAGCAACGACTTCACGCAAATTGCCAATCGTTTCTGACAAAATTTTGGTGAAATTTTCATCTAAAAGAATATTAGATAAATCTTTGTTTGCAGAAAATGCACGCCTAAATTCTTCTAAAAGCGTTGCACGAATAATGCAACCGCCTCGCCAAATCTTAGAAACTTCAACTAAATCAATTCCGTATTCTTTCTCCGTCGAAGCAGTTTTCAATAAACTCAAACCTTGTGCGTAAGTGATTATAAATGAAGCATATAAAGCGTTTTTTAACTTTGAAACAGACAAATCCAGTTTTGAATTCTGAGTTTTAAATTTTGAATTTGCAAGTGTTCTTTCTTGCTTCATCGCGGAAAGTTGTCGCATTGTGACGGCAGAATCAATCGTCGGAATCGGAACTCCCATATCCATTGCAGCTTCGGAAGTCCATTTCCCAGTTCCTTTTTGTCCTGCCGTATCTAAAATCATTTCAACCAGATTTTTGTTTGTTTTATCATCGGTTTTACGCAAAACAGTTTCCGTGATTTCAATCAAAAATGAATTTAACTCGCTTGAGTTCCAATCGCCAAAAACGTCAGCCATTTCCTCGTAACTCATTCCCAAACCACGATTTAAAATGTCATAAGTCTCACAAATAAGCTGCATCAAACCATATTCGATGCCATTGTGAACCATTTTCACGAAATGTCCTGCCGAACCATTTCCAACATGAGCCGCACAAGGTTCGCCATTAACTTTCGCGGAAGCTGCCTCAAAAATCGTCCGAACATGCTCGTAATTTTCGGCACGGCTTCCAATCATAATCGCACAACCGTGTCTCGCACCTTCTTCGCCGCCGCTAACGCCTACGCCCAAAAATTCGAAACCATTATCATTCAACAATTTTTCGCGACGCTCTGTATCAGGAAAATGTGAGTTTCCACCATCAATTACTAGGTCACCTTTATCCAATTTTGGAATTAAATCATTAATTACAAAATCGACGACGTTCGCCGGAACGAGAATCATTATCTTGCGTGGCGATTCGAGCTTAGCTAAAAATTCGTCTAAGTTTTCAGCGGTTTGCAGAGTATAATCTTTGCCTTCCGCGAGCAAAAGCTGTCGTTTTTCCGCATCTAAATCATAGCCAATCCCGTTAAAACCATTTTCCGCAACGTTGAGCAAAAAGTTTCTGCCCATAACACCCAAACCAATCATTCCGAATTGTGCTTTTGTCATAATTGATTATTGTAGTTTGAAACTAATAATTTGTCATAAGAAATCTGCCGTTTGTTCATTCGAGTTTTATGTTTAATCGCTTATGGAATTTGCGACCGTATGATTTTCTACTTTTGGATAATTTTTGTTCCCATTTGCAATCATATCTTCCAAATACGCAGACCGCCGCCGAAAAGAAAGATACGGCAATCGCCAACGAATGGACGTTTTATAACAATGTGCTCGGCGTAAAAACACAAGTCGCCGCCCAATGCGGCGATGATTCTCCGCAACTGCAAGCGTTAGGTTTTAAGCGTTAATCTGATTATAAAACGCTGGTTAAGAAAAAAGTAAAACCTTAAACAGATAAAGTTCAGAGTCGACGCTTTAGCGTGTTTCTTCACGGAGATGCAAACAAACTAAAGTTTGGACTCTGAACGCTTCATTCCATCATCGCCGCCGTTTCTTTTTCGGGGAGAATATTTTTGCGTAGTTTTTACCGTATTATTCAAAAAACCGCCTGTCCGGATTATCCTGCGGAACATATTTCAAGAATTAGCCCGCCAATCTTCCCGCTTTTTCAGTCTTTCCAACTCTAGCTAAATTTGTAATTACATTTTTGCAAACAATAATCGTTTTCGGATGCTTCATACCAAACAATTCTTTGATGATTTCGAGGGCTTTTTCTTGCCAAGGCTTTTTGCAGAGTTTCGGGTATTTTGATATAGGAGAAGACATTTGGAAACCTCAGTTTAATCACGAATAAAGAGTTACGGTTAATTTCAAACAAAATCTGCGTAGCAGATGCCAAGGTTGTAGCGAGTCGTCGTAAGACACTCGGGTATTCAGGCATTGTTTGTTAAGTTTGCGTAGTAGAACGGAAGATACGCATACGTCTTTCGATTGTTGCACGATCTTTGTTAAATCAAATTATCTTTCTAGCGTCTTACGACGACTCGATACATTCTACCGTTTGCTACGCAAACATCAAACCTTAGCAACAAACAACATTGCGTGATTTTTATCAACAAAAACGTAACAAAAAAATTCCGCCCATTGCCAAAACTACCCAAATACAATTAAATTTCTCTTATGAAAACTTTGCTTGAAGCCATTCGCCCGACCACTTTTCTGCAACCGACCAAGCTTTCGGAAATGTTTAACTGCGACATCACGATTGCGTCTGAGACCTTTCAGCACACTGGAAGTTTTAAGTTTCGTGCGGCTTATAATGTGGCGATAAACGTTGAAAACAAACATATTATCGCTGCATCTTCTGGCAATTTTGGGCAAGCGATGGCTTATGCTTGTTTGCTTACCGGTAAAAAATGCACGATTGTGATGCCGGAAACTTCGGCGAAAGTTAAGGTTGAAGCGGTTAGAAATTATGGTGCGACGGCTGATCTTGTTGACACAAAACAGGTTGGACGAAGTGAACGAGTTGTCCAACTTGCAGCGGAATTTCCAGACGCATATATCGGAAGTGCTTACGACGATCCACTGGTGATTGACGGCAATTCGACGATGGGCGATGAACTCGCTTCAAAGGATTTTGACATCATTATTGTTCCAGTTGGCGGCGGCGGATTGATTGCCGGAATCTCACTCGGACTCTGCCGAAATGGAAATAACGCATTGTTAATTGGTGCTGAACCATTACTTGCAAATGATGCGGCACGTTCACTTAAAGCCGGAAAAATTATTGTAAACGAATCTGAACCAACAACAATTGCCGATGGTGCGAGAACTCTTTCGCTTGGGAAACATAATTGGGCGATCATCGAAAAAGGTGTTTCGCAAATAATTGAAGTTTCCGATGAAAATATCTGCGAAGCAGTTCGTTTGCTCTTTTCGAGAGCGAATTTGAAGGTTGAACCAACTGGGGCTTTAGCGTTTGGGGCAATCTTAGAAAACGTTGAAATGTTTGCAAATAAGCGGGTTTGCGTAGTTGCGAGCGGCGGAAATGTTGATACTGAAGTTTATCGAAATATTTTAGCATTTTGAATCAATCTATAATTTCGTTAGGATCAATACAATGCTCGAAGTTTTCAAATTTCAAATTTCCGAAGAAAATCACCGTAAAAGATTTGAAGATTTTCTGTTCAACGAATTCACCACACTTAGCAAACTTTATCTCCGCGATGTTTTGAAAAACAAAAAATGCCTCGTAAATGGAGTTGCCAAAGATCGAGGTTTTAAGCTCCAAACAAACGACTTAATCGAATTGGAATTGAATATTGATGGCATTCGATTGATGCAGGCGGAAGATATTCCACTCGAGATCTTGTTTGAAGACGAAGAAATAATTGTAGTGAATAAACCTGCCGAAATGCTTGTGCATCCAACTCTCGGAGTGAGAAGTGGTACTTTGCTCAATGCACTAAGCTATCATTTTAATGTGAGAAACAAATCCGGCGAACATATTCGCCCCGGGCTTACCCATCGGCTCGACCGAAAAACTTCAGGGTTGCTTGTTATTGCTAAAACCCTTCGCTCAAATAAAATTTTGTGTCAGCATTTTCAAAAACGAATTATTGAAAAGGAATATTTAGCATTGGTTGAAGGCATAATTGAAGAACACGAAGGCAAAATCGAAGCACCTATTGGTAAATTTGATGGCGTCAGGCGTTGGGATGTGAACGAAGATGGGAAACACGCCGAAACACATTTTCGCGTGATTGAACGAAAAAACGATACAACGTTGCTTGAATTGAAACCAATCACGGGCAGGACTAATCAATTGAGAATACATTGTAATTACATTGGGCATCCGATTCTCGGCGACGACATCTATAAAGGTCGAGAATACCCAAGAATGTGCCTTCATGCTCAAAAATTAAAGTTTTGGCATCCAAATGGCAACCGTTATATGGAATTTGAAACGAAAGTAGATTTTTATAGTTATGACAAAGAAGCAATTCACTCCGTTACAATTTGATAAGCTCACAGTTGTCGAGCAATTTTCGCGTGCAAAAGAGTTTTATGAGAATCTTAATCGCAGAAGGTCTGTTCGTATGTTTTCAGATGAATATGTGCCGATCGAATTGATTGAAACGGCGATTCTCACTGCCGGAACAGCTCCTTCAGGTGCTCATTTGCAACCATGGCGATTTGTTGTTGTAAAAAGCGACGACATAAAGACGAAAATCCGCGTTGCGGCTGAAGCCGAAGAATACGAAAGCTATCATAATCGAATGCCTGACAAATGGCTGCGTCGGCTCGCTCCGCTTGGCACGGATGAGCACAAACCGTTTCTCGAAATTGCTCCGTATCTTATTGTTGTATTTAGGATTACGAGTTTTACAGATGAAGCGACTGGCGAAAATGAACCAACATATTATTCGCAGGAATCGGTAGGAATTGCGGTTGGTTTTTTACTTGCGGCACTTCATAATTCTGGCTTGGCAACGCTTACACATACACCGAGTCCGATGAAATTTTTGAATGAGGTTCTAGAACGCCCGAAAAATGAAGTTCCGTTTGTGCTAATTCCAGTTGGGTTTCCAGCGAAAACGTGCGAAGTTCCGAATATTGAAAGAAAGAAATTAGAAGAAATAATGGAAATCATTTGACGTTATCCGCCGCTAACCGCAGTAAACACAGCGAGTTCGTCACCGTCACTGAGAATCTCATCGCCTTTTGAATATTCTTGATTGATTGCAAAAAGAAGTTTGTTTGATTTCAGAGCAGGAAAAGTCTCGAGGATTTCGTTGAAGACTTCACTCGCCTTTCGCGATTGGGGAATCGCAATTTCGAGTTCGCGATTTCCCACAATTTCTGCAGTTTGCCCAAAGAATAAGACTTTCATAGTAATGTAGAAATGAGAAAGGAGAGTTTCAAAAATAATTTCTCCATTTTCATTCTCGATATTTTACTTTTTGACTTCTCTAAGTTCCCTTTTCAAGATTTTTCCTGTCGCACCTATTGGCAATGAATCACAAATTTCCGCAAATCTTGGATATTTGTTTGAAGCGATCTGCTCTCTGCACCACGTTACAATTTCTTCCTCCGTTATCGTAACTCCTTGTTTCAAAACAACATACGCCTTAACTTCTTCGCCTAATCTCTCATCAGGCACGCCAATAACTGCAACTAAAGAAACGGCTTCGTGGGTAATTATTACTTCTTCTAACTCTCTCGGATATACATTATAGCCGCCACGAAGAATCATATCTTTTGTGCGGTCAACGATTTGCACGTAACCTTCTTCGTCCATAATGCCGATGTCGCCGCTGTGAAACCAACCGTTTTTCATCGCCTCGATGGTAGCTTCCGGTCGTTTATAATAGCCCTTCATCACATTATGTCCGCGAATTATCACTTCACCTCGTTCACCGCGTGGAAGCTCAACATCGTTTTCGTCAACAATTTTTATGTCAACGCCCATCAAGGATTGTCCGACTTTTCCTGGTTTTGAAGCCTTTTCGAAATGATTAAAAGCTGCAAGTGGTGAAGTTTCGGATAGTCCATAACCTTCAAAAATTCTCGCACCAAAGACTTTTTCAAATTCAAGCATTACTTCAACGGGCATTGGAGCTCCGCCTGACGTGCAAACTTCAAGAGTTTCTGAGAACTGTTTAGGATCAATGTTGTTTTCTGAAACATGCTTAAGCAATGCCCAATACATTGTCGGAACTCCAACCCAAAAATTAATTTTTTCTTTAAGGAATGTTTCCAAAGTCGTTTTTGGCTCAAACCTTGGCAACAAAACAAGGCGATTTCCCATATAAAAATTAGTGGACATTTGACACGTTTGTCCAGTTGTATGAAAGAGGGGCAATGTAATCAAGCAAGATTTTTGTTCGTAAGTTCTTTGGACAGAAAAATGGAGATCTCGCATCGTCACGCAATTTAGAAACAAATTCAAGTGAGTTAGTTCGGCACCTTTTGGCGTTCCGGTTGTGCCTGAAGTGTAAAGTATTGCTGCCGTATCATCAGGCAAAGTCGGATATGTTTCGAAAGTTTCAGGTTGATTAGCGATACTTTGGTGAAATGTTTTGTGTTCGGGAAAAGGACTTTCGGCATTTGAGTCAATTGTCATAACAATCAAATGTTCGCAATTTTCGACTTGATCAAAACCTTCTTTTGCACTTTTTGCGAGCGGAAGTTCTTCTGTTCCTTCAAAAACAAAAATTGCTTTCGAGTCAGAATCGTTTAAAAAATAAGCAAATTCACGAGGTTTTGAAAGAATGTTAAGCGGAACAACCGTTGCACCGGCTTTCAAAATTCCGTAATAAATAATTGGGAAAAATGGTAAATTTGGCGAAGCTAAACCAACTTTATCGCCGTGTTTAATTCCCATTTCAACTAAAGCATTAGCTACTTGATTTGCTAAAGAATTTATTTTTTTGTAGCTAAAAACAGTTTCGCAAAAAACAACAGCATCTTTGTTTGGATTCAAAAATGCATGCTGATCGATTATTGACGACAAATTTAATGTTGTTGCACCGTGATTCATAGGTTATTTTTTGAATTGAAGATTACCACAAAAACCCAAAAAAGCTAAAAACATTTGTGTTGTTTTTACTTTTTAATTTTACCTTTTTACTTTTGCCTTTTTATCTCTCAAACGGTTTAATTATATTTATGAAATCTGAAAAAGAACTGGCATTTTTGCGTGAGATTAAAATAGACGAAGAATGGACACAACGATTTACAAACAATTTTGACGATAATTTTAAGTTTTCTGATGAAAAAAACATTTTGTATGTAAATTCTGGAATCGGCAATCATACACTTGCGGTTCGTGAAATTTGCGATGAGAAAGCTGAAATAACAGCACTTTGCGAAACCGAAGAGCTTTACCAAATTGCCGACGCAAAGGCAAAAGCGATCAAATCGAAAGTGAATTTTACGACTCTTTCGCCATTTGAAAATTTCGAATTGGTTATAGCTGACGTAAGTTTTACAAAACCAAGTGAACTCGATGAAACTTTTTCAGATATTGCAGCTTATTCAGAAAACAAAATTGCGTTTTTTTTGCCTACGGCAGGAAGTTTTGGTGAGATATTTTCGTTGCTTTGGGAAAGTTTGCTGAATACCGGTTTGCTCGATCACAGCGAAGAAGTGGAAAGATTAATTCTCGAAATCCCAACCGTTTCACAAATCGAAGAGAAACTAAAAAAGCTCGGATTCAAAAAAATCCAAGCTTTTATAAAATTAGAAGCATTCGAATATGAAAACTCCGCCGAATTTATCGAATCAACTCTAGTAGCTGATTTCCTTTCGCCGAGTTGGTTAAGCTTTCTAAACATTAAAGATCAAGCAAAGTTACTAAAACAACTTGTAAAATTAATCGATTCGGAAAGTGCACAAATCAGTTTTGCATTTTCATTGAAATCGACACTTTTTGTCGGGCAAAAATAGAATTAGTATCTAGCTGACTTGCTTTTCTGCCATTCTTTTGCGAAGTTCTTCGGCTAGTTGTTCATCGCTTACTGAGGAAATTTGTGGAGCCGCAACGTTTGACATTTGTTTAACTTCGGCTTCCATTCTTTCTTCATCTTCGGCTTCTTTCATACCATCTTTGAATGCTTTTCGTGTTGCCCCAAGCGATTTTGCAAGTTGTGGCAAACGTGTTGCACCAAAAAGTAAAAACAAAACTGCAACGATTAAAATAATTTCTGTTGTTCCAAAACTTCCCATAATAAACCTCTTCAATACTTAGAGTTAAAATCTCAACACAAAGTCTAAGCAAATAGTATAACAAATTCTATTTTTTTTTTACTTTTTACTTCTTATTTTATCCATCACATCAATTAAAGCTGAAGTGATTCCTTTTTCAGAAACCGAATGACCGGAATCGTCAATAACTATAAACTCGGCTTCAGGAAACGCTTTGTGCAATTCCCAAGCAGAAACAATTGGACAAACAACATCGTATCTGCCTTGCACAATTACTGTAGGGATATGTCTTATTTTATCGACATTTTCTATTAAATAATTCTCACTTGGGAAAAACGAATTATTCATAAAATAGTGGCATTCGATTCGGGCAAGTGAAAGTGCTTCTTGTTCGCCTTCCCAATGATTCATTAAGTTCTTATCCGGGAATAATTTAGACGTTGAACCTTCCCAAACGCTCCACGCCCGAGCCGCCGAAAGTCGGACGCTTTCATTGTCAGAAGTTAAACGCTTATAATATGCTGACATAAAATCGCCACGCTCATCTTCAGGTATTTCATCACGATAACGCTCCCAAAAGTCAGGGAAAATCTCACTCGCACCATATTGATAAAACCAGCTAAGTTCTTTCTTTCGTGTGAGAAAAATTCCGCGAAGCTGCAAACCCAAACATCTTTGCGGATGAGTTTCGGCATAAGCGAGAGCAAGAGTGCTTCCCCAAGAACCACCAAAAACGTGCCATTTTTCGATTTCAAACTTAACTCGCAAAGTCTCAATATCGGCAATTAAATCCCAAGTCGTATTCTCACGCAATTCTGCATGCGGAATTGATTTTCCAGAACCTCGTTGATCAAAAAGAATAATATGATAAGCACTTGGATCAAAAAATTGTCGATACATTGGCAATATTCCACCGCCTGGACCGCCGTGGAGAAACACCACCGGAATTCCTTCAGGATTTCCGCAACGTTCGTAATAAATCGTATGCATTTCAGAAACTTTGAGCATTCCTGAATCAAATGGTTCTATTGAAGGATAAAGACTTTTCATAGTCTTCGAATAATACTAAAAATCGAAAAAAAAAACTATTGACGTAACTAAAATACTTCGCTAATATCGAAATATCACTAAAAGGAGGTGGTCCAAAACATATGATAGATAAAACCAGTGAGGTGGCTGAAGCCTAACCATTGCATTAACAATTGAACTTGCGATGGTCGCTTATGGCTAATTCAAACAGTTCACCGAAAGGTCGTTGCTTAATATTTGAGTAACGACCTTTTTATTTAATAAACTTTTTAAAATGAAATTTCGTTTAAATATTGACAACAAAGAAGTTCCTAAATTTGATGTTAAATTAACAAGTATTTAAGTAGATTTAGGTGTTTTTTTGATTGACTATCAAGTTTAAGAAAAGAGATAATCCGTATTTGAAAACAAAGTATGAGTTTTACACAACAAACAGCAACAGAAAAAGCGAAAAACGATTTAGCAAAACGTTTGAAGATTAACGTTTCAGGTGTTGAAGTTTCGACTGTTTCTGAAGTTGAATTTCCTAATGGTTCGCTTGGTTCGCCAACTTCCGGAGAAATGTCTATGCAGATGATTTCTAGTGGTTGGAAAATTATTCTGAAAGCTGTTGGTTCTAGTTTTGAATATCGTGCTGACAAATATCAGCTTAGGTTACACAGTTTTAAAGGTAAAAATTATCTTGTTGAGAGTTTTTGAGGTTAAATAATATGAACAAACGTAATATCTGGTTTCATGTATTGATTGCCCTTTCATTGATTGGAGTTGCGGCATTTATTGGGCAAATAAGAAATTGGTCAAATTCTAATGACGAATTTCTAATATCTCCTGTTAGTAAAATGCCTTCAAAACCAAAAACGGTGGCGAGAACAACAGAACAAAACGAACCTGAAATATTCGTGAAATTTAAATCTGAAGTCACTTCCGAAGAAATTAAAAAAATCACCGCAAAAAATAATGATCGCGTTGAAGATAAAATTGAATCTGTAAAAGGATTGACTTCAATTGATGATCTAGATAACAAATCTGCCGCTGAAGTTGCTGATCAATATTCGAAAATGACAGATTTAGTTGTTTATTCTGAAGTAAATGCAGTAATAAAACTTGATCCAACGGAAATTAAACAAACCGAATCGGAAGACAATGCTGGTGAGTCGGCTGTCAACGGTGCACCAAATGATCCGATGTTTGCTGACCAATGGGCATTGCACAATGAAGGCAAAAACAATGGAAAGGCGAAAGCTGACGTTTCTGCACTTGAAGCCTGGAAAAAAACGAAAGGTAATAAAAAAATTGTCGTTGCGGTTTTAGACACCGGAGTTGACTACAATCATCAAGATATTGCCGGAAATATTTGGACGCGACCCGATAATATTCCCGCTTACAAAGACGCTGAACTTGGAATTGTTAATGATATTCGCGGATTTGATGCTAACGCTAATTTACAAGATCCGATGGACGACAACGGACACGGAACACATTGTGCCGGAGTTATCGGAGCTTTAGGCGACAATGATGAAGGTATTGCCGGAATTAATTGGGAAGTTGAAATAATGCCTCTTAAGTTTTTGTCTCGTGGAGGAATGGGAACAACAAAAAATGCAATTGAAGCAATAAATTATGTTATTGAACGAAAACGTGCTGGTGTAAATATCAGAATTGTGAGCAACAGTTGGGGTTCAACAAGCAAATCGAAAGCTCTCGAAGATGTAATTCGTGCCGCTGGCGAAGAAGGAATTTTATTCATCGCAGCAGCCGGAAACGACGGAACAGACAACGACAAACGTGGACATTATCCTTCAAATTACGACTTGCCAAATATGATAAGCGTTGCGGCAACTGACCGAAACGATCAACTTGCTTCGTTTTCAAATTATGGCGTAAAACGAGTCCATATCGCTGCTCCAGGAAAAGATATTACCTCAACTTGGATAAACAGCGGTTATCGAGAAATATCTGGAACGTCAATGGCAACTCCGCAAGTTTCCGGTGTTGCGGCACTTATTTTAGCAAGTGATCCAAATATGAAGCTCGACAAATTGCGTGAAAAACTTTTAAAATCGGTTGATAAAATTGAAGGTTTAGAAGGAAAAATTGAAACCGGTGGACGAATAAATGCTTCTAAAGCTGTAAACTAAATTTTAATTAATTAAACATTTTTACGAAAGGTGACGGAGAAATTCGTCACCTTTTTTCGTCAAACAATTTCAGTTGGCAGACTCACCATTTGCGTCAATTAAATATTCGATAATTAACTAAGTTGTTGACAATATTAGACTTTTAGATTTGGCACGGACATTGCTTATAGTTAAACGTGCAAAGTAATCTTTGCAATTTATTAAGTTTTTGAGGAGAAAAAAACAATGAATCGTTTCAAACAAATATTTACAGCTTTTGCATTTTGTCTAATGATTGCAGGTTTATCAACGGTGGCTTCCGCACAATGGCGTGATCGTGATGACGATAATGATGATTACGGAAGAAATGGTTCTTACAACGATAATCGTCGTTTAGAACAAACAATCAAGAATTTGAAAAATTCGAGTAAGGATTTTGATAAAGAAGTAAGTCGCGGTCGAAATAACGATAATTATCTTGAAGATTTATCAGATAGTTTCAAAGATGCCGCAAACCGTTTAGAAGATAGATTTGACCGCAAGAAAATGAATCGGTCTTACAATGAAGCACAAAATCTTGTCACTGCGGCTGAACAACTCGATCGCCAGTTTCAAAACGGAAACCGAAATCGAGGCAATAACAATAATTTTCAACAACAATGGAATTATATTCGCCGTGATGTAAAAACAATTGCTAACGCCTATAACATTCGCTATAACGACAGAAGTTACGGCAACGGACGCGGAAATGGCAACGGTCGCGGAAAAAACAATGGTGATTGGAGAAATCGAATTCCTTTTCCACTTCCTTTCTAAACATTTTTATAAGCTAGATGCGGCAATTATACAAAACTTTATAACCCCCAACCGCATCTTTCTAAAAAGTCTGAGCTTCAAAACTCGGACTTTTTTAATTTATAAATTTGGAAAATCATTCGCTTTTTAGTCTTCAAACATTTAACATTCTAAAATGTTCGGAACACTTTATTTAGTCGCAACGCCAATTGGAAATTTAAATGACATTTCATATCGAGCCGTTGAAGTTTTAAAATCAGTTGACCTTATCGCATGTGAAGATACGCGACATTCGGGCAAATTGCTCAATCATTTAAATATCAAACAAAAACTTGTCAGTTACCATGAACATAACGAACTTGAACGATCTGAAGAACTTGCAAAAAGGCTTTCCGAAGGCAAAAATATCGCCGTAATTTCTGATGCCGGAACTCCTGCAATTTGCGATCCGAGTTTTAGAATCACAAATAAGGCAATCGAAATTGGTGCAAAAGTGATTTCAATTCCCGGTGCAGTTGCTTTTGTTAACGCGGCGATTATCTCGGGTTTGTCGTGTGATTCAATCTTTTTTGGCGGATTTTTGCCTTCGAAAAAAAGCGACAGAATCGCAAAATTAAACGAAGTAAAATTAATGAATGCCACGCTAGTTTTTTACGAAAGCCCTCACAGACTTGCGGGAAGTTTGGTCGATTGCTTCGAAACGCTCGGAAATAGAAAAATCGCAATTGTCCGCGAATTAACAAAACTCCACGAAGAAGTAATTCGTGGAAATTTGGAGGAAATTGTAGCACAAAATCTTTCGTTAAAAGGCGAAATTGTGTTTGTTATTGACCGCGAAGAAATTGAAGGCTCTGCGAATAAAGATAATGATAGCAAGACGTTACTCGAAAGATACGCAGAATTAGAAACTGAATTTGATAGCAAGGTCGCCTTGAAAAAAGCAGCTAAGGAGTTTGGGTTGAGCAAATCTGAGGCTTATCGGGTGATTCAGATAAATAAAAATTAGACAATTATTTAAAATCGAATATGATGAACGTAACGAGAAAAAAGGGCAAAAGCTAACTTCTCTTAGCTTTTGCCCTTTTTTAGAAACTATCTCTGTTTCAATTCTGCTGGTAATTCTTTATCAACTTTTGGACGCTCTTTCAAACTTCCAAGTTCCCACATAGTTAAAAAAAGTGTTCGGGTAATTTTTTCCATTCGGGCATAATCAATTTTATCAGGATGATCGCCTGCTTGATGATAATCTTGGTGAACTCCATTGAAGAAAAAGACTGCCGGAATTCCGCGAACTGCAAAATTATAATGATCGCTGCGAAAAAAGAAACGATTTGTATCTTTTGGGTCATCATAAATGTAGTTGTAATTCATTTTCAAATAACCTTTATTAACGTTTTCCGTAACTTCGCCAAGCGTGCTGCTCATCATTTTTGAACCGATTACATAAATTTCGTTTTCGGTTGATAAATCTTTGTCTCGCTTATCTGTGTTATCAACTTTGCGGCTCCGTCCAATCATATCAATGTTGATGTTGACTGTAATTTTATCAAAAGCGACAGTCGGGAATTTTGTAAAATATTCGCTGCCTAACAAGCCTTTTTCCTCTCCCGCATACCACAAAAATAACATCGAACGTTTCGGTTTTTTCGGCGATTTTGCCAAAGCCTCAGCCATTGCTAAAAGTGCAACCGTGCCTGAGCCATCATCATCTGCACCGTTCCAAATTTTATCTGTTCCAGGAGCGTTTGGTCTAACGCCTTCGTGGTCGTAATGAGCACCGATTGAAACAAATTCGCTCTTCAAAGTCGCGTCAGAACCTTCAATCATTGCGACAACATTTTGAGTTGGAGTTCTTTCAGTTTTTGCTGCGGTTGTCACAACACCTTTTTTTCCACTTTGAAATTCAAACGCTTTCAGCTCAGGGTTTGTAATTGGATTGCCTGCTTCGCCTTCAAATAAAGTGTTTGTTACCTTTTGAGAAATATAAACTGTCGGAAAACTAGAATTGCCACCTTCGTTTAGCTTTTCGACGCTCATTCCGCCGCGTTCGCGTTGTTGACGAACTCTTGCCCAATTTGTTTGCGTTGTAGGCGTTGCAATAACAATCAAACCTGCTGCACCTTTTGCTTTTGCGTGTGTCGCGGGATCTGCCCAATCTTCACCGCGTTTGCCTTGTAAATCTTGAAAAGTAACACCTTTTGGCAAACCATCTGCATAAATTACTACTATTTTTCCTTTAACATCAATTCCGGCAAAACGGTCTATTCCCTTTGCTTTCAACAACCAACCGTCACCGCCAAAAACTAACGGTGCGTTTGCCGTTCCATTGTTGGCTTCGGCAAAAAAATCATCGCCATAAACGAGTTTTTGTCCATTTAACTCGGCAGTTGAAGCGGCTGAATCAGTTGAATTTCGCAAAACCCACATTCGTTGAAAGAAAGTTCCATCATCGCCAGCCGGTTTTACGCCCCAACGCGAAAGCATTGTTGCCATAAATTTTGCAGTCGCGTCCAATCCGCGTGAAGGCGTATCGCGTCCTTCCATTTCATCCGAAGCAACATAATACAAATAATCGCTCAATTGTTTGGCAGTTATTTCTGCTGTTGCTTTCATTGCCGGCGAGTTTTTTTTGGTTGCAGTTTGGGCAAACGCCGAAAAACTGACGCTCAAAAGCAAAAATAGAACGAATATATTTTTTTTCATAAATGATTTCCTTTGTGTTTGTTAAAAACTTTTGTAGTTAAGTATTTTACGAAGAAAAAGCTAGTTTTGTTTCGCGTATGCAAGAATTTTTGTATTGAAAATAAAGAATATCCGAGTTCGCTTGAATTCGGAAAAGTTTATCGCGTTTTACTCGACGAAAAAGCTGCAAGGCATAATATGCTAAGAATAGTTGATGAATCTGGCGAAGATTTTCTTTATGCAGCTAAGTCTTTTGTAGATATTCAATTACCGCAACTTGCTGAAAATGCGTTTTTAGCCTTGGCTTGAAACTGCAATAACACAAATTTTGTTCTCATTTGCGAGTTTGAGCATTTCGTCTTTATCGAAAATTAGAGTTTTATTAGGCGTGATACAAAGACAAGTTGCACCCGAATTTATCATCGTTTGAATAGTTGGAACTCCGATAACCGGAACATCAAAACGCATATCCTGATTAGGTTTAGCAACCTTTACAACAGTCAAATTCCCTTTCGCAAGTTCACCCGCACGCTTGATTGTTGCGTCAGTTCCTTCCATTGCTTCAATCGCGACACACGCACTTGCACGCACAACAATCGTTTGTCCTAAATCCAGTCGGGCAATTTCATTGGCGATTTTCAAGCCGTATTCAATATTTTGTTGTTCAAAATCTGTCGGTTTACGTTTTGTAAGAATTCCTTCTTTGGCGAGATTATCTTGAGTAAAGGATGTAGAATCAATTAGTTCGATGCCATCTTTGGCGAGTTCATCAGCAATTCCGCCAATTAGCGAATCTGTATTTCGGCGTGGAAGATTGTAAAGCATTTTAGCCATTCGCCAATCAGGAAAAGCACTTCCAAAGATTTGAATATGCTTTACTTGCCCAGCCATAACTGCTTTTTCAACACCTTCAGATTTAAAAAACTGAATCATTTTGCCAAGTTGACCAATGCCAACCCAAAGAATTTTATCGGCAATTTCTTCGAGGCGTTTGTCGGCTTCTTCTTTGATTGCGACAACAATGAGTTTTTCGCCCATTTTTTTGGCACCGCGAACTACCAAAAAAGGAAACTCGCCATTTCCAGCGATTAAACCGTAAGTCATTTCACAACTCCGCGTTGCGATGTTTTGATAAATTCGACCAAATAACTAACTTCTTGACAATTGTTTATTTCGGCTTCAATCTTCTCGACGGCTTGAGTTGTGTTTAATTTGGCGTTTAATAACAAATGATAAGCGTGATGAAGTTTCTCAATTGTTTCTTTCGCATATCCTTTGCGTTTCAAACCAATCTTGTTCAAACCATAGCATTTAGCGTGATTTCCTTGCGAAATTGCGAAAGGCAAAGCGTCTTTCACAATCACAGAATAGCCACCGACAAACGCTTCAATTCCAATTCGGCAAAATTGATGAACACCGGAATATGCACCAATACTGGCTTTATCGGCAATTTCTACGTGTCCAGCGAGTGTCGCGGCGTTTGCCATGATAATTTCATTCCCGAGTTGGCAATCGTGTGCAACATGAGATTGAGCCATCAGCAAATTATTATCGCCGATTTTTGTAATTCCACCACCATTAGCCGTGCCTCGATGAATCGTGACAAATTCTCTGATTTGGTTTCGCTCTCCGATTATTGTTTGTGTAGATTCACCACCATATTTCAAATCTTGCGGTGCTAAACCAATAGAAACAAACGGAAAAATCTGTGTCTCG
This sequence comes from Acidobacteriota bacterium, assembly GCA_031415455.1. Taxonomy (GTDB): domain Bacteria; phylum Acidobacteriota; class Blastocatellia; order Pyrinomonadales; family Pyrinomonadaceae; genus JANNVK01. The sequence goes on from JANORS010000015.1 coordinate 245,025, forward strand.
GCTCCGATTGATGTCTTGCCTTCAATCACAACATGCGAATGAAGTTTGACGTTTTGACCGAGCTTTACCTCGTCGCCAATAATCGAAAATGCTCCGATGTAACAATCTTCTCCAATTTCTGCTTTTGGACTTACGATTGCGGTTTCGTGTATAAACATAGCGTTAAGCGTTATTTGAGTTTCTATGGTCTATTTGCGATTATCGACATTATTTCGGCTTCAGCGGTTATTTCTCCATTAACTTTTGCTTCGCCCCACATTTTTTGAACTTTATTCCCTATTCTAAGTGCTTTTACTTCTAAAATAAGTGTATCGCCAGGAACGACAGCTTTTCTAAATCTTACTTTATCAATTCCTGCAAAGAATGGGATTTTACCTTCGCGGTCTTCGAATTCACGCAAGGCAAGAATTGCACCAACTTGTGCGAGTGCTTCAATCTGCAAAACGCCAGGCATAACTGGTGCTTCAGGAAAATGTCCCTGAAAAAAATACTCATTTATCGTTACTTGTTTAACGCCGACAATTCTTTCTCGCGGATCAAGTTCGATGATTTTATCAACCATCAAAAATGGATAACGATGCGGAAGGATTTCTTGAATCTGTCTAATATCGTAAATGATTTCCATAAAGTGTAGTGAAAAATACAAAGAAGTCAGAGGTCAATAAAACTTATCGACCTCTGACTAAAATTAACTAAAAATATGACTACTTCGGCGTTGCTGGCTTCGTCGTTGTAGGTGCCGCAAATTTAGTATTGCAAAAAGCAATGAAGTCCTTTGTCACATCAGCCTTTGCATCGATGTGAACAAAAATCGAGATTCCGTTAGGATTTTCTTGTGTTTGCCCTAATGGTGTTAGGTCAAGCAATACCGCATAACCATTTTTTGCAGAGAATTCTTCAATAGCCTTTCTGATTTCAACGTAAATCGGAGCGGTCAATTGCTGTTGCCGGCGACCAAAAGCGTTTTGTAAGTCCTCCTGCTTGCGTTTAAACTCCCTATCAAGTTTTTCCAATTCCTCTTGTTTTAATAGTATTTGTTCCTGACCAATCGGACCATTTGGGGTTTTCTTGGCAGCTTCAACCATAGCCTGACCATCCTTGCTAACAGTTGCCATCTTATCTCTCATGGTTTGAAGTTCAGTAATACGCGGTTTAAATTCTGCCTCTACTGTTGCATTTGCTTGAACGATTTTTGTGATTCCCAATTTTTCGTCCTCAAAGAAACGCGGATCAAGAACGCCCACTTTCCCGGTTGTTTGGGCAAAGACTGATAGTGAAAAAATAGTCGTAAATAATGCGGATACGACAAATAATCGAAGTGTTTTCATGTTTTCCTAATACTCCTTAAATTTAGATGTCTCTACATAAAAGACATCACATTTGATATAAAAATTGCGTAAAATGTTGCTATTTAAATAAATACTATTAATTAGAATGTTCTTCCAACTGTAAATCTAAATCCACGTTTTTTCTCTTGAAAGAAAAAATTCGGGACGTTTTCATAAACACCAAACTTAGCATTTGGATTAATAAAATAAATCAAACGAAACGGAACGTTGACAATCGGAACTTGAACTCTTAACTCAACTCCAACACTTGAACGAAAATCGCCAATTTTAGAAAACTGACTGTCATTTACTCGAACAAGAGTGTTTGTTTGAGCTTCGCCACGGAAGAAAACTTCTTGTAATCCAAGCGGTAATCCAGTAATTGGGTTAATTGGGCACGATGCACAAAGAAGTTGTTGAAATTGTGATCTTTGAATTGGTCTGTTGTCTCTAATTACGACTCCGCCATTAAACGAAGGTTGAAATTGGGTATTATTCCGCAAGAAAATCAAACTCAAATCGTTACCACTTAAAAATGGTTGGTCAGTCAAGAAATTACTGTTAATTGCTTGAACGCCACCTTTTCTCAGATTAAAAACAGAACCAACGTCAGCAAATGCAGCAAAAGCAACTGGTCCAAAAATCGGAATACGATATTCGAAATTACCTAAAATCTGCGTATCGCCGCCAACAAATCTAAAGTCTCGCGAAATTCTTGCGGGATTAATTCCGGCTGCTCCGGTGAAAACACCAAGTGCCGTCAATTCTTCCAAATCTCTAGGTTCAAGTCCAGTAATTGGAACTGGCGTATCAAATCTGTTGGTAGCAACTTTAATATTTCTTGAAGTTACATAAGTGTCAACAGGCGTAATTGGACCAATTGAGCGAGCATTATATCCACGTATGTCTTGTTCGCTTCCAGCGTAATATCGTTCAAAAACCGGAATACCATTCACAAAAGAAAGTGAATTTGCGTTTCGAATCGTGTCAGTAGGTGAATATGTTCCAATTGTTCCGGCAGTGATTCTGAAACCAAAAACCTCAGCTGAGCTTGATCTTTTTCTTCTGATCGGAATAAAACTCGAATAAGAAATGCTTGGTTGATAAGTTCTAATCGAACCACCAAGACCAGCCAATGCAATAGCCAAAGTAAGTTGCGTTCCTTTTAAAGTGTCAATTCCGTTTGCCGAAGGCTGCCTAGAATCATACGCAAAACTTCCGGTTATTCTACTGGTAATGATGTTTGGTTGTGCAAAAATTACCGGAATAAGTGTGCTTGTATTTCCAGCCTCGTTGACGGCTGGATCTTTTACTGAAGTTGAAGTTAATTGGTAATTCAAACCTAGTCGAGAAAATTGTGTGAATTGTCGTTTTTTGAAGAAAAGCTCAGAAAGTGGTGCGGTTGCAAAAATCGAAGCACCGATTGTTCTTTGCGTAAACAAATTATCAGAATTTGTTAAAACCGTCCCGAAAGGATTTTGAGCATCGTTAAAAAGATCTTGATTTTGTGAAAGAAAAGTTCCTTCGCCAAAGAATTTAGATCTTGAAGCAAACAATGAAAAGCCGACGGAAATTGGTCTATCTAAAAAATAAGGCTCATTAAAAGAAAACTGGAAATTAGTTTGTCTATTTCCCGCCCCCACTTGCAACGACAAGTTTTCGCCACGACCTAGCAAGTTGTTAGTAGAATATTCAAGTCCGAATGAAGTTCCACTCAAACCTGATACACCGCCGTTAAACGAAATTTGTTGCCGACCTTTTTCTTTGACTTTCAAGAGCAAATCGACAGTTCCATTCTCATCGTCAGTTCGAGTTTCAACATCTTTATCTTTATCAATTGGGTCAAAATATCCGGTTTGGTTCAAACGAATTACAGAAGTTTCTAAACCAATTTGGTTATAAATATCTCCTTCATTGATAAGAACTTCGCGTCGCAAAACGTTATCGCGAGTAAAAGTGTTACCTGAAAACTCTAACCGACGAAGCGTAAACTGTTTACCTTCTTCAATTGTAATCGTGACATCAACTGCACCTTCTTTTGGATTCGTTGCATCATCTCGATATGTTGCGTCAAACTCACCTGTGTATTCAACAAAACCTTGAGCTCCGTAATACTTTTTGAGTTCTTCATATAAGGCATCTTCAAATCGTTTTCTATCAGCCCATTCACCTTCTTTTAATCCGATAAGTGCTATGACTTGGGCTTCAGAAAAAATTGAATTTCCTTCGATTTTAACTTTTCCAACCTTATATCTTCTGCCTTCCGTGATAGGAATTACAATCTTCAAAGTGTCGTCAGTTGAAGTAATTAAAGGCAATGGCAAAACAATGTATGGAAGAATGCTGGTTTTTTTGCGACCAAGCCCAACAACTTGAGGTTCTCCAAATCTTGCCTGGAAATAACCTTTTGAAGCCATGTAAGAACGCACATTTTTGAATAAATCGTATTGTAATTTTCTTATTTCAAGAATGTCTTGTCCTTTAAAACGCGATATTAATCCGGTTTGTCTGACAAGTTTGAGCTGATTTCTCAGTTCACTATCTTTAAATTCTTCGTTTCCTTCAAAATCAATATCAATAATTCTTGAACGATCGCCTTGTGTAATATTAAAAATTACTGCAATTGAAGTTGCTGAAACTTCTTCAGTTTCAACTTTTACATCAGCATTCGGGAAACCTTTAGCCGCAAGCATTTCACGCAATACGCGAACGCCATTTTTCGATTTAACCGGATCAAAAATCGCTTCTTTTGAAATTCCAACACGTTTTTCGCGAAATTCTTTCAGAATGTCAGATTCTTGAATTGCTTTTGCACCTTCAAATCTCAAATCACGAATTAGAGGCAATTCTTTTACTTCAAAAATCACGTTTACGCCGCCACGAACACCGTCTTCGGTTAAAACTCTAGTCGCAGTTTTATCAAAGAAATTTAAAGATAAAAGTTCTTTTAAATCGCGTTCAAGTTGCTGTGGACTAAATGTGTCGCCCGCACGGGTTTTGATGTAGTAAAGCAAATCATCATCTCGTAAACGTCGATTTCCTTGAATATCAACTGATTCAACGAGTTGTTGGGCTTGTTTAAGTTCTGTTTTCGGATTTTTATTGATTTTTTCGATAGGTTTTGCCTGAAGTGGCAAAATAAAAAATATCGAACTCATAAAAATCAGTCCGAAAGACCGAAGAATTTGCATAAAAACTATTTCCTTATGATAACTGTAAATTAGCCCTATAAATATAACGGTTATGAATTATGTAAAACGCGGGCATTTTGTTTGGTTCACGCACTTTTTGATTCAACAAAACAAGGTTAAGTTGCCTCACGAGTGTCCTACTTAACAAAAACATTTATTATACAGTTAAAACCTTAAAAAGAAAAAAGCACGAAAGCCGCAAACTGACTTTCAATGCTTTTTATCTCGAAGATTTGTTTATTTTAAACGAAAAAATTTTCAATTTCTCCAATCCGAATAGGACGAAACGCAATTTTTTCAGCTTCAACAAAGATTTCTACCAAACTTTCTTCGCTCAAATCTCCACGAATCAATGCCTCAGAAAGTTCGTCTTCAACATATTTCTGCAACGCACGCCTAATTGGTCTCGCACCGTAATTTCGGTCAACGCAAGCCTTGGCAATCAGCCAAAGTTTCGCTTCTTCAGTAAAACGAACTTGAAGCGAATGTTTTTCGAGAATTTCGTTTAATTTACCAACTTGAAGATCAATAATTTGCGATAAATCTGCATCAACGAGTTCGTCAAAAATAATAATCTCATCAAGTCTATTAATAAATTCAGGTGCAAAAGTTTGTTTTACCGAACTCATTACTTGCTCTTCCATTTTTTCGCGAGACGCATCAGCATTACCTTGAAAGCCCATCGTTGCTCGCTTCTGAATAAATCTCGCACCGATATTTGAAGTCATTATAAAGATTGCATTTTTGCAATCAATTGTATTTCCTTGCGAATCAGTAATTATTCCGTCTTCAAAAACCTGTAAAAGCATATTGAACAAATCAGGATGTGCTTTCTCAACTTCGTCAAACAAAACAACCGCATAAGGCTGTCGTCGCAATTTTTCGGTTAATTGTCCGCCATCTTCGTGCCCAACATATCCCGGAGGCGAGCCGATAAACTTCGCAACCGTGTGTTTTTCCATAAATTCGGACATATCAAAACGAATCATTGAGCGTTCTGATCCAAATAAAAACTCCGCTAAACGGCGTGCAACTTCTGTTTTGCCAACTCCTGTTGGACCCAAAAATAAGAATGAACCGACTGGTCTGTTTGGATTTTTTAAACCTGCACGAGACCGCCTAATAGCTCTTGAAAGTGCTGAAATTGCTGGTCTTTGCGAGATAATACTACGATGAAGTTCTTCTTCAATTTTCAACAATTTCTTGGCTTCTTCTTGTTTAATTGATTGAATCGGAATTCCTGTCCAACGTGCGATTACCTCTTCAACATCATCTTTTGTCACTTCTACCGAAAAAAAAGATTGCTCCAAACTTTCAATTTCAAGCGAAATTTTTCTCTCATCAGAAGTAACTTTTTTCCAATTCTCGACTGTCTGTTTCCATGAAATATCAGCAACAGATTCTTGCTCGTGACGCAATTTTGCCCTTGCACCGGCTTCATCTAAAACGTCGATTGCTTTATCTGGCAAAAATCTATCAGGAATGTATCTATTTGTTTGATAAACAGCAGCTTCAAGAGCTTCTTTCGAATATCTTATTTGATGAAAAGCCTCGTATCTTTCCGCAATTCCTTCAACAATTTTTAGTGCGTCAATTTCATTTGGCGGTATCACTTTTACTGATTGAAAACGCCTTTCAAGCGACCGGTCTTTCTCTATTGAACGCCGAAATTCGTTAGGAGTTGTTGCACCAACGCACTGGATTTCTCCACGCGAAAGTGCTGGTTTAAGAATATTTGCAGCGTCTAAAGTTCCTTCAGCCGAACCTGCACCAACGAGTGTATGAAGTTCGTCGATAAACACGATAAACTCTTTATTCTCAGCAAGTTCTTTCATTATATTTTTTAAACGTTCTTCAAATTGTCCGCGATATTTCGTTCCGGCAACAACCAACGATAAATCTAATGACAAAATTCGTTTATTTTCGAGAAATGTCGGCACATTTCGATCAGTAATTCTCTGTGCGAGACCTTCAATAATCGCAGTTTTACCAACTCCCGGCTCGCCAATCAAAACCGGATTGTTCTTCGTTCGGCGACACAAAATCTCGATAATTCGCTCAACTTCGCTATCACGCCCAATCAGCGGATCAAGTTTTCCTTCAGCCGCTTCTCGCGTTAAATCTCGAGTAAATTCGGCTAAATGCGGAGTCGTTGATTTTATTTTTTCCGTTCGATTAATCCCGGAATAACCATTTTGTTGATGAATTTCTTCTCGTACCGCTGGCAAACTAACTCCTTGTGAATACAAGATTTCAGCTGCTACGGAGCGTTCTTCACGCAACAAACCAAGCAATAAATGCTCGGTTCCAATATGTCTGTTTTGCATTTTTCCGCTTTCGTCTTTTGCAAAAGCGAGAACTTTTTTTGTTTCAACTGCGAGATGTAATTCGGCTGATTGCGGAATTCTTTCACGCAAAACGATTCGAGTTTCAATATCTCGCCTGATTTCTTCAACTGTAAGCGATGTCCGATAAGGAAAAAATCGAGCAGACATAGTTTTGTCTTCGCGAATTAACCCGAGCAAAACGTGTTCTGGAGAAATTACGTGCGAACCATATTGCAAGGCTTCATATCGGGCAAAAAATATCGCTCTGCGTGCCTTTTCAGTGTATCTTTCAAACATAAATTAAATTGCTTAGAAAATTTTTATAAATCAATATTTGCAGTCTGAACCTTTCAAACAAATTTTTCAAGTTTCAGTAAAAGCGTTTTATAGTCGTAGATAATTTTTCTATTTTTTGCCGTTTCACTTTTCACTTTTAGTTATAAGTTTTTCACTATTTAGAAACACCCAAAACTATAACAAATCCAGAGAACTAAGAGTTATTTCTCAAATTTTCGAGCGGTTTAATTCTGCTAGCTTTCCATGCAGGATAAATCGCTGCTAAATTTGTTAAAATAAATGTAAATAAACAGATTAATAATAAATCTAATATGTTTATTTGCAGTGAAATAGAAGCAATTGAATAAACCTCAGTATCAAGACTTATCAGTCTAAAATAGTTGGAAAAATAACAGCCAAAAATACCAAGAATTACACCAAAAGAGATTCCAAAAATACCTAAAATCAAACCTTGAAGCATAAAAATTGATAAAATACTTTTCGTGGTTGCACCACATGTCCGTAAAATTGCAATGTCTGCTTTTCTTTCATTTACAAACAACGCCAAAGTAGTCGTAATATTCAAAACCGCGATAAAAATAATCAGCAAAATAACTGCAAATGAGACCTTTTTTTCGAGACTCAAAGCGGCAAAAAGAGGTTTGTTTGCTTCTTGCCAATCAACAGTTTTGTAGTCATCCGAAAGATTTAGACGAATTAGGTTTGCTGATTGTTCAGCTTCGTAAATATCAGAGAGCGTTACACTTAATACGGTCGGCGAGAATTTTTCTGCCCCTGAAAGTTCAATAAATTTGCTTGGAGAAAGATAAATCCAAGTTGCATCATAATCGTAAAGACCAGTTTGAAAAATACCTTTGACCTTAACCTTTGAGGTTTTTGCCGATTCATTATTTGATGTGATTATTTCAATATTATCGTCAATTTTTACACCCGATTTTTCAGCTAATTCTTTCCCGATCGCAAAATCTTGCGATAAATTTTCAACAACACGCAAAACGCAATAACTCGTCGATTTTTCGCCAATCAGCAACGCACTTTCATAGGTTGTAGCGTCAATCTTTTTTATATTTGTGAATTTTAATAAGTCAGTTCGAATTTGTTGAAAGTCTATGATTTCTTCACCGTCTTTACGAAAAATTGTGATGTGAGCTGTGTTTGCGAGAATCTTTTCCTGCATTTCATCATGAAATCCACGAGAGACCGATTGAGCTAAAATTAAAGCCGCAACGCCGCCCGCAATCCCAATTGTTGCAACAATTGCGGTAAATCTCGTCAAAGATTTCCGCTTCATCCGAAAATATCGAAAGGCAAGATTTAGTTCAAATTTCACGAATGTTTTATTTTATCAAATTTTCCGCCGCCGCTTCGCCTGTTTCGATCGCACCTTCCATAAAACCTTGCCAATCGTCAGACAAATGTTCGCCCGCAAACAGAACTTTGATATGCGGTTTGAGCAAATGTGGACGCACGCCAAACCATTGTCCGGGACGATAGAGTGCATAAGCTCCTTTTGAAAATTCGTCTCGTTGCCATGCGTATGAAGCGATTCCGCGAGCCAAATTTGGAGCATTTTTATTGAAAGGAATTAAGTCGCTGGCAATAATTTCCATTCGACGTTTATCGTCTTGCGAAGCCAACACATCGGCTTTTTCGCCTATCGCATAAGCAGTTAGAATGCCTTGTTTTCCAGCTTGTTTTTGCGTGCTGTGAAAATAATAATGCGACGTTGTGTCAGAAACCATCGAGAAATTATCTGCTTCCCAAAACCGTTCGTCATATAACACGGAATTTTTGATAATTCGTGCATAAATCAAACTTTCAGCCGCCTTTTTCTGCATCGGTGGAAGTTCGGGCGTGAACTTTATCTTCTGCAAACTCGCGGTTGGAACTGTGCAAATAACTGCATCACAGACGAATTTTGCGTCTCTGGTTTTAACAGTAACAATTCCTTTTGATTGATTTATTTCTTCAACTAAAGTATTTAATTTGATTGAATCTACGCCGATTCTTTTTGCAAATTCTTCTGCCAAACGCGAGTTTCCACCAGTGATTTTGAAATCCATTTCGTTGTGTTCGCACGAAACCGCGTATTCGCCAGCCGCAGCGTAACCCGAAACAAAACGAATAGATTCGCCGAAATCGGTGCTGTCCATCAAATCACGTATCCGCAATTCTTCGTCTGTGAAACCGAGATTTCTCAAAACTGTCAGCCAATCTTTTTTGTCCAAGGCTTCAAGTTGTAGTTGCGTCTTTGTGTCTAAACTTTTGAGCAATTTCTTTAACCCATTTTCTGATTTCTCAGAAAAACCCCAAGTTTTCGGACGCGAAACTTTGCCGTTTTGCATCAGAGAATCTTCAAACCGGTGTTCTTGCAAATCCAAATTAAAATCTTTACAAAGCGAGATGATTCTTTCGTGATGTTCGCCAACCCATTCAGCACCGAGTTCGCAAACTAGATTCGGATTTTCTGCAATTTTGTGCGAAAAAACTCGTCCGCTAATTCGGTTTCGTGCTTCTAAAACCGTAACTTTCCAGCCAGCATTTTTAAGTTTGAAAGCCGCAGCAAGTCCCGAAAAACCTGCACCTATCACAACGCAAGTTTTGTTCTTTTTTTGTCCGAAAACACTATTCGTAGATATTAATGTGCCGATTACGGCAACGCCAGAAAGTTTAAGAAAATCACGCCTGTTTGATTTGTCGGAAAACATTTATTTACCTGTGGTTTATTAAATTTGGATAAAACTTTCTATAATTATTTCACAGTTTACATCTCAAGTCGCTAATTTTTTTTCGATACGCTAAAATTTAATCAAACTGCGACGATAGCTAGTCGCAAATCGAAAATATAAAATCGAAACTGAATTTACTGAACTAAATGCCACTTTCTAAAATTGAAGAAGCCGTTGAAGATATAAAAAACGGCAAAATGATAATAATTGTTGACGATGAAGATCGCGAAAATGAAGGCGATTTAGTCTGTGCCGCGGAAAAAGTTACTCCTGAAATAATAAACTTCATGGCGGTTCACGGTCGCGGTCTAATTTGTTTGCCGCTAACCGAAGAACGTTGCGATTTTCTTCAACTTCAACCACAAACTACTGAAAACACATCAGGTTTTGGCACAGCTTTTACTGTTTCAATCGAAGCAAAAACGGGCGTGACAACTGGAATCTCCGCAGCTGATCGTGCGAAAACAATCCTTGATGCCGTTTCACCAACAACAACGGCAAACGATCTTGCACGTCCCGGACACGTTTTTCCACTTCGGGCAAAAAATGGCGGCGTTCTAGTGAGAGTTGGGCAAACTGAAGCGAGCGTTGATGTTGCAAGGCTCGCCGGACTAAACCCATCAGGTGTTATTTGCGAAATAATGAACGATGACGGCACGATGGCACGTCTGCCCGAACTTGAAATTTTCGCGGAAAAGCATAATTTGAAAATAATCAGCGTCGCAGACTTGGTTCGCTATCGAATCCAGAAAGAAACACTGGTAAAAAGAATTGTCGAGACAGATTTACCGACAATCTTCGGAAATTTTCGAGCGATTATTTTTGAAAACATTATCAACGGCGAAACTCATGTTGCAATGGTGCTCGGCGATGTTTCTCGGACAACTAAAAGCGTGCCGGTTCGCGTCCAAACGGAGAACATTACATTTGCGATGTTTGGGTCTGAACTCGGCGAGGCATGTTTGGCGATGCAGTCATCTGTGAAAAAAATAGCTGAAAATGGTTTTGGCGTTGTTCTTTATTTAAGACAGAAAGAGCATAATTTAGATTTAATTCATCAACTTGAAACCTATAAACTTATGCAGGAAAAGGGATTAAGTTTCAGAGATGCGAGAAAAGAAACAGGCTACGGTAAATTTCGCGATTATGGAATTGGTGCTCAAATTCTGAAAGATTTGGGCGTAAACAAAATTAGTCTTTTATCAAACCATCCGCCAAAAGTTTCAGCTCTTGACGCATTTGATTTAGAAATTACTGAAATTTTACCGCTTTAAATTACGCTTGGAGTAACATTTATGCTGTATTCTATAAATGTTTATAAATGACTGAAGAATTAAAAAAACCAAAACGAAATATTCGCCGCTGGCTTTTACTTGCTATCGCGACTTTTGGTGTGCTTGTCCTATTGGTATTTTTGGGTGTAATTATTGCATTTAAAGCTGGTTTTGTTGATTCTTTTATTAAAACCTCGTTGATTGAAAGATTTACAGAATTTGGTGTAAAAGCCGAAATTGGGAGTGTGAAAACAACAATTTCGCCGACTTCTGCGGAAATTTCTAATTTAATGTTTACCGATAGCTTAAGCGGAGAAAAACTTGCAACAATTGATCGTTTAAAGTTTGATTTAACAATTTCAAACATGCTTGCACTTCAAAGTCAGCGTGAAGTTTCAGTAAATTCAACCGATGTTGAAGGTTTGGAAGTATGGGTAAAGTTTGATCCAAATGGAAACTCTAATTTTTCTAATCTCAAATTTAAGACTGATGAAGATCCTAATTTAAAAGTTTCGATTGCTTCGATGAATTTTAGTCTTAAAAACGCAACTATTCATTACGGTGATGACACCAAAAGAATTTCGGGCGATGCAAAAAACCTGACAATATTGGTTGAACCTGAAAATTTAGAAGTTGCAGAAAGCGAACGAAGATACAAATTTAACTTAACCAGCGACAATTCAAACTTTAACTACAACGACAAACCAATTGAACCAATTAGTATTTCAGCTCGGGGAATTGCCGATAAAAACGGTGCAGAAATAAGTAATTTGAGTTTGAAAACGCCGCTCGGTGAATCAGTTTTGTCGGGTTCAATCAACGATTGGAAGTCGCCAAAATACAATTTAAAGATAAATTCGACAGTAGATTTAATGCAAACCGCTTCTGTTTTGCCTACTGGTGCAACACTTCGCGGATTTGGGAACTTTGAAGGAACAGTTTCAGGTGAAGGCGAAAAATATCAAATTGATGGGAAAATTTCGTCCGAGTCGCTGGCGGCTGAAAATGTCAGACTCAAAGCCTTACAGATAACCGGAAAAATCGACGGCGAAAATTCAATTTACACCGCAAACGGAAAAGCCATTGCTGAAATGCTGACAGTCGGTGATTTTCAGATTGATTATCCGCAAATTATTGGAAACGTTCGCGGCAGCGGTTCTGATCTTAAATGGTTTGGCGAACTTCGTGCGGCTGCTGCAAAATCACCAAGCGGCTCAATTGTAGGTCTAATGCTTGAAGATGCTGTTGCCGAATATCGCGACAAAAAGTTTACCGCCGACTTCGGAACTCTAACCGCACAAAGGTTTTCGTCCGCCGAAGCTGAAGGGGATTTCTTAAGAGTTTCTGGAATAAAAGTTTACAACTCTGATGGTTCGACGACAATTTCAGCACCTAGTTTGCAAGCAAAAAGCATAAAAACAAAAGATGCAACCATTAAAGGGTTAAACGCGGGAAATATTAATCTCAACAATCGGAACGGAAGAACCGATGGCACAATCGGTAATTTGCGTGCTGAAAATCTCGAATCCGGCGATACAAATTTAAAAAACCTTGATGCAAACGGATTAACGCTTACAAATCAAAATGGACAAACACAAATTGCTGCCAAAAGTGCCAAAGCGGGAAATCTTGATACTAAAGATGTAAAACTCAACAATTTAAATACCAGTGAAGTGAATATTTCAACGCAAAGTGGCAAAACTGATGTTTCAGCGAAAAATGTCAGAGCTGATAAATTGGATGCGAATGGTGCAAAAATTGAAAATATTGAAACCTCAAATGTAACTGCAAAGCTGATTGGCGATGAAACAAATGTCAACACTGGCGATGTAAGAGTCGGGAAAATTGTGGCTGATGGAGCAGTTCTTGGAAATTTGAACATCGCCGGAATTCGGTTGACGGTCAAACAAGGTCGCATTGTTGGCGAAACCGATAGTTTAAGTGCTTCAAATATTAATTTAACAAAATCAAAATCGAATCCTGATGGTGGAAATCTTGAAGATGTTAAACTTGCAAAAACCGTTTTCGTTCTTGAACCATCGGGAAAGTATCGTGCATCGATGGATATGAGTTTGGGCAGCGGAGTTCTTGGAAAACTCAAAATTGGAGCAGCGAATGCAAAAGTTGTGGCGACAAACGACCGAGTTGAATTAAACGATTTGAACGCCTCAATAATGGACGGTAAGTTGCTTGGCAATGCTGTAATCGCTTTAAACAACTCAATTAATTCAAATATAAATTTAGATTTTACCAATCTCGAATTAGCCAAATTAATGGCAATGCAAGGTGGAAAAGTTGTGCCAATTACCGGAAAAACCACAGGGAAAATTGACCTGTCATTTCGCGGAACTGATTTTAAAGATGCTAGTGGAACGGTAACTGCTGATTTCGTAGCAAATGCCGGAAATGAAGAAAACGGACTCGTTCCGGTTAATGGAAAGCTCGGTTTGAAAGCAACAAAAGGACTTTTTGATGTTGACTATGCTGATTTTAACACCGAAAAAAGTGCATTTTCAGCTCAAGGGCGTTTTGATTTAGAAGGAAACAACTCGAATTTAACGATTGCACTCAATTCAAGTGATGCTCAAGAAATTCAAAGATTGATTCGTGTTTTAGGTGTTGCCCCCGAGTTAGATGAACAGCTAAACACCGCAAGTGCAACACTTGCGGGAACTTTAACCTTTAACGGAACACTGACCGGAAATATTGAAAAACCGATAATTGAAGGAAAAACAAAACTCGAGTCAATCGCCATTAGAGGAACAAATCTTGGTTCTCTTGCCTCAAACATATCCGTTACCGAAACAGGTGTCGAAATTAGCGAAGGAATTTTACAAGATTCTAACGGCGGAAAAATAGATTTTAACGTTCAAATTCCAAACGCAGGCGGAAATACAATTGCACTTCAAGCAACTCTTGACCGATTTAATGCAGGCACACTCGCAAAGGCTTTTCCGGAATATTTGCCTGAACGTTTTCGTGATTTTGAAGCTGCAACTTCCGGCAAAGTTGATTTAAAAGGTTTGCCAAATGAAATGATCGGAACTTCAGAACTGAGTTCACAAAACGGAAGAATTGCGGGTGAACCATTTGATTCGTTCAATTCTCTGCTGACTTTCGATAAATCCCTCGTGACAATCAAAACGTTTGAAACAAAATTTGGCGACGCTTCTCTCAGTCTTGGCGGCACTTACGATGGCGAAACTACAATGTTTGATGTCAATTTTAACGGCAGTAATCTTGAAACCGAGCGTTTAAGTAGAATTTTTATCAATAATTCGAGTTTTCCCAAAATTAAAGGTTTAATTCAAATGAACGGCAAAGCAACCGGCGAATTGCTCGATTTTTCAACTTATTATGTCAGATTAACTGGAGCTGGAAGTAATATTGTTGTAAATGATACTGATGCCGGCGGAATTGCGTTTAATGTTCAAACTGAAAATAAGATTTTATCAGCGGTTTTGCTTGTCGAACTTCAGTCGCAACAACAAAGAATTTTTGCTGATTTAAACCTCGGCGATGAAAATTTACCGCTTAGTGTTTCAACGAAATTTGAACAAACTTCGCTTGCTCCGTTCATCGCACTTCTCCAACCGCCGGATAGCGTTGCGATAAATGGGCGAGCAACCGGAAAAATTTCATTCGGCGGAAATTTAATGACAAAAGACAGCAAAGGCGAGAATGTTTTTACGACTGATAATTTGAAAGGAACTGCTGAATTTAATGAATTTGGTTTGCAATTCGACGACACGCCATTTGCCGCAATTGAGCCGATAATGGTGCGATTCAGCACTTCTGAAGTAACCGTCGAAAATGCAAAATTTGGTGGTGCAGGTTCTAATGTTGTCGTAAATGGAACAAAGGCTTTAAACGAAAATGGCGTTAATAATCTGACTTTAAATGGGAAAATGAATATGCGTATTATCGATAAATTTACGCGAAACACATTTTTTGGCGGCATTGCAGATTTAGGAATTAGCTTGACCGGAACAAACAAAGACGCTCGCCTTTCCGGCACAGCAGAAACCTCAAACGCAACTATTGCAACATTTGTAAACAGTGAAAGGCTAACTTTTGACAGAATTAAAGCTAAAGTTTTGTTTACTTCAAACCAACTTCAGATTCAAAACGCGATTGGCTATGTTGGCGGCGGAAAAGTTGTCGGAAGCGGTGGCGGAGTTATTGAAGGTTTAAAACTTCAAAAGTTTCGCTTACGATTAGACGGAAGCAATATCACCGCACCTTTACCTCGAAATTATGTCACAACCGGCGATGCTCAGATTGAAATTACCGGCGAAAGAATCGGCAACGATTACAACACATTAATTTCCGGCACGATTTTTGGGAAACGTGCAACTTATACAAAAGACATAGACTTAGCTGATTTTATCGGCACACGAACACAAGGAACAATTTCTGCCGGAACCGCCGCTTTGCCTTTCGGAGTTCCAAAACTCGACTTACGAATTGAAGGTAGAGAAGTCTTATATTTAAAAAACAATCTCGCCGATTTGGTTGCGTCAGTTTCGCTGCGTTTAACTGGCGATATAGATTTTCCGCAAGTTTCAGGCAGATTGACGACAACCAGCGGAACATTATTTTTCAGAAATGATCGTTATGAAATTCGTCGCGGAGTTTTAGAATTTCCACCAAACAGCGATCAAGATACGATTATAAGTCTTCAAGCTGAATCAGAAATAAATGGTTATCAAATATTTACCGACCTCAGCGGAAGTCTTTCAGATTTAGATGGTTTAACTATAAATGCACGCTCTAATCCGTCGCTTCCACAAGCTGATGTCGTGTCGTTAATTACAACCGGAAATCTATCAAATACCGATACCGGAATTCCAACTTTAGCTCAATCAGGACTGAACACGGCGGCAAACATTTTAACTGATTCATTGATTAATAATCCGGCAAGAAAAGCAACTGACAAACTTTTTGGCTTAAATAAATTTGAAATTGACCCAATTCTTTCTGGCAAAAGACTTAATCCGACTGCCCGTTTAACTGTCGGCAGACAAATAAATAAAAATCTGGCAGTGACATATTCAACAAACCTTTCAGCCGAAGCAAACCAAGTTTTAGCGGTCGAATATCGAGTTTCCAATCGCCTATCATTCGTTGCCCAATATGAACAAAACTCATTAGGAAACATTACCCAAAAACGCGATAACTTTAACTTTGAAATTCGCTTGAGGAAGAGATTTTAGAATGAAACCTCTGCAAAAAAGCAATAAATTAAATTTTAATTATTTAGCATTATCTTGTAGGTTAATGTTTGTTACTTTTATTTTTCTATTTTCATCTTTAATCTCAAGTTACGCTCAAAGTAAATATGAAAATCGCAAAATTTCCGATTTGCAGATAACTTTTGAAGGTGCTGATAAAGATATTTCGGCGGCAGAACAGTTTCGTCTGATTTTAAAACCGGTTGTTGGCGATAAATTTTCGACTGTAAAAAACCGCGAAGCTCTGCAAACACTTTACTCGACCGACAAAATTGTTTCTGCGAAAATTGAAGTTGTTGATAACAAACAAGATAGTCTCGCTTTAAGATTTATTATCAGGCGTAAAACCAACGCCGCAAGTGTAAATATTATTATTGGACAAGCTCTCGGTGAACCGATTACTGAAGCTGAGCTTCTTTTAAAACTCAATATTCTTAACGCCGGTTCATTCGTTACCGATCAAATTTTAAAAAATAATGCCGATTCTATTCAAAGCTATTTGCGTGAACGTGGTTATTACAATGCGGAAGTTGATTTTAAACAAGAAATAATTGGAAATGACACGCGAGTTGCCGTAACTTTTAATGTAATTCCTAATACGCAATCGAAAGTTGAAAACTTTAACATTAATATCAAAGATTTTGACATTAAAACTCTTCCGAAACCTCTTAAATTACAAAAAGGCTCATATTTTTCAGATAAAACACTCGATGAAGATGTCCTGAAAATTCGTAATTCTATAGTCAAATTGGAAAATCTTGCACCTATTATTGATTCACCAAAAGTTGTGTTTGATAGCGAAACAAACACAATTAACATTGATTTAAATGGAAAAATTGGACCGAAAGTAACGGTTTTAATTGATGCTGCTGACGAGAAAATAGGAAAAAAAGATCAAGTAAAATTACTTCCGATAAAACGTGAAGGAACAATAGACATCTCGGCTATTACTGAAGGTGCGAGACGTTTGAGAAATAAATTTCAAGAAAAAGGCTACTTTTTTGCTGATGTAATTCCGGTTTGCTCAGTAAACCCTGAATTTCCAAAAGATGAAAGCTATCCGTTATCAAACGGAACTTTTGATCTTTGTAGCCAACTCAGCAGTTTAGATTTGAATGAGAAAGCGGTTGAAATTAAGTATCAAGCTGAATTAAATAGAAGATTAAAGCTCGCTGCACTCAGAATTGAAGGAACAGATAAATTAACTATTCAAGAAATTGCCGCGGTTTTAGACACTCAAGCCGCAAATTCGTTCGGAATTATTCCGCAATTCGGTTATGGTCGCGGTTATACAAGCACAGAAATTCTTGAAGATGATCGAATCACAATTTTATCTTTGATGCGGGAACTTGGTTATCGAAATGCCACAGTTAAAGTAAAACAAGGTGTGTCGCCTGAGGGCGAAAAACTTATTATTACATTTGTCGTCAAAGAAGGTTTGCCAACTCGTATCAACACAGTGGAGATTGTCGGAAACAAAGAATTTTTAACTCCGGTTTTAGAAAAAGAACTTCCAAACCTTATCGGTAAAAATTATTCGCGGGCAAGAGCCAGAAATGGTGTCGAAAAACTTCGTTCATTCTATGCAAAAGAAGGCTTTTATTATGCCAATATTACAGTTTCAACAGTTGAACTTGGAATAGATGCTGAAAGTGGCGAAGATCGTTTGAAAATAGTTTACAACGTAGAAAAAGAAGGGAAAAAAGTATTCGTTAATCGAATTTTGTTAAATGGCAATACGCGAACTAAAGAATCAGCAATTAGAAAAGCAATTTCTTTACGCCAAGATGAAGTTTTGCAAAACTCTGACATAACAAAAAGTGAACAAGTTTTATACGGAACTGATGCTTTTAAACGAATTGAAATCAAACCTGAACCAGCAGGAGAAACTCCAAAAGGCGATCAGCAAGTTGATATAATTGTTAATTTGGAAGAAGAAAAACCGCGAATCATTTCGTATGGTGGTGGCTATTCGACCGATCTTGGTTGGTCCGGTTTCTTTGATATTCGGCATCAAAATCTTTTTAATAAATTGCAACAAGGTGGTGCGAGAGTTCGTTGGAGTAGTCGCCAGCAGCTAGTGCAATTTGATTTTATTAATCCGTTTTTTCTCAAAGATGGCAAAAATCGTTTTGCTCCTTTAAGCATAACCGTTCAATATCAGAGAGATACAACTGTCACGCGATTTTTCCGTTCAACTATTGATAAAGGTTTATTCGGAATTGTTCAACGAATTGACGCTAACGGACAACCGATTGACGAATTTGGGGCAACAATCAGCGACCCGACAATTAACCGTTTTTCGATTACTGCGGAAACTCAAAGAACTATTAATTTAAAAAGTCGAAGTTTGCTGTTTGCAAGGTATAGATATGAAGATGTGCGGCTTTTTAATATCGATAGTTTGCTGATAAAAGATATTTTGCGTCCAGATGCCAAAGTGCGAATTTCTGGTTTTGGTGCAACATTTGTCAGAGATACGCGAGAAAATTGTTCGCGAAAATATACAGTTTTAGAACTAATTGCACGCGGGGAAATAGTCGATCCGTGCCGATATAATGCCTCTGATCCAACTCGTGGAAACTATTTGACGCTCGAATACAACACTTCTTTTGAACAACTTGGCGGAAATATTTCGTTTCAGAAACTTCAGGCAAATTACCAAGGTTATTATAAACTTGGCAGCACAATTTTTGCCGCACGTGGCGTTTTAGGAATGGCAAAAGTTTGGGGAAAACGAACACGTTTGACCGGAACATCTTTTGACACAGTTTTAAATGGAACATTGCCAATTAGTGAACGATTTTTTGGTGGCGGTTCAACTTCAATCCGCGGATTTGAGTTTGAGCAAGCAGGACCGAGATTTGTTGTTGTTCCAACTGGAGAATTTCGCGATAGAGATAATAATCCTGTTTATCTCAACCCTTTTACTGTTCCAATTGGCGGAAATGCCTTGGCAATTGTCAATCTTGAGGCAAGAATTCCCGTAAGTAGGCTTTTTCAAGCTGTGCCTTTTTACGATGGCGGAAATGTTTTTCGTCGAGTTGGAGATATTTTCAAACCACCTGCAAGTTCAACGGATTTAGAAAAAAATCTTAGGGCTTTGTGGACGCACACTTTAGGTTTTGGATTGCGGATAAAAACACCATTTGGCGGTAACTTTGCAGTCGATTATGGTTATCTACTCAAACCACCGGAGTTTTTAATTCCGCAAAATCCGACTGGAAACGCAATTTATAGACTTCGTCAAGGTCAGCTACATTTCAGATTTACACAGGCTTTTTAAAGAATTTATATTTTGGAATGCGGTAATTTGGGAGATTTTGAAGTTAAAACTAACCCAATGCTCGCGGACATCAGACCAACTAATGCAAGCGACCATAAATAAGGAATTGAAAGTAAAAGTGTCCAGACAAATGCTCCAATTAAAAGTGCGAGCGACTCGGATTGCCATTTTTCAGGTAAAAGCCTTTTTTGTAACCATTTACCAAAAACAACTTGCAAGGTTGTGCGTCCCAAAACGTAAGCTAAAATCAGCAAAAATAAAACCATTAACCCAATAATTGTGCTGAGAACACTAGGCAAAAAACTTAATGCAAAAATTACTCCAATGGTTGAGAGAACAATTCCGAGAAAACCGATTCCAACAATTTTCAAAGTTGAAAGCTGAATTTTTGCGACAAAACGACTGATTGCTCCGGGCGAAATTGTTGTTAAACCGAGAGAAATAATAAACCAAAACAAAACTGCCAAAATTCGCAATGCAAAAAAAGTTGGCGAATAATCTGCCGCAAAAATCTGCGTTGGATTCTGCATTATATTCCTTAACTCTTGTTCGTAACCTGCATAAACAATCGTTTTTTTATTGACTTCTCGTTGCGGTTCTTTTTCGTCGCTTTTGTAACTTCCACCTAAAACTATGACATCGCCACCAATAAAAGCACCTTGCTTTTGATAAATAGAGCCACCAATTGTTGCAACATCGCCGAAAACTTTTCCTTCAACAATAATATCGCCACCCAGAACCAAAATCTCTTTAGCTTCGCCTTTAACAACTATTGTTTTACCAATAGAAAATGTTTCGTTTTCCTTTGCATCTTCAATAATTATTTGGTCTTGAACATTTGAAATAACGGGTGCAGTTTGTGAGAAACAGAAAGTAAAAGTGAGCGATAAAAATAAAAAAAACTGTAATATTCGCCGAAGCAAGAATTGAAAATTTAACGGATTAAGTTGGAGAAAATTTTCAGAAATCACGGTTTTAAGTGCGATGATATAGAATCAAAAGACGAGAAAAAACTGCTAAAACAAAAAAGAAAATAATCAAAAATAAAGCTGTTGAAATGTCCGAAAAAAAGAATAACTGATAGCTTAAACCGCTTAAAACAAACGACATACCCGAACTTGCATCATAAATAAAATGCCCAATAAAATAAACAACCGAAAAAACATTATCCAAAAGATTTTGTCCAAATGTAATAAATTGAAATCGACTTTCGCCAAACCCGATAATTGCCAAAGCAAACAAAATAATGCAATAAATGAGCGATTTTGTTCGTTCTTTTGGGCAACGCAAGCCGCTAACATTGCTTTCAGCTTTTGTAACGATGACGTTTGCAAAATCTTTGGGTATTTCAAAGGAATGCTCAGGCTTGCTAAAAGCAAAATTCATTGCACAAAGTAAACGTTTTTGTTCACTTAAACTCTGCGAACAGGTTTTGCAAACAGCCAAATGACTCTCAAACTCTAATTCTTCAGCCAACGAAAAATCGCCATCAAGGTATGCGGCAATTTCGTGATTTTCACAAGAATTTTGTTTATTTAAGTTAGTCATTTGGCAGTTTAAGCAGCAAATTTATTTCAAAAATTTAATAGTTAGCGGATATTCCCAAAGTTCGCCGCTATTTGCTTTTACTGCACCAATAATCGGAAAAACAATTCCAATTATGCCGAGAGCCAGCAACATCAAAAATCCAATTAAAACAAAACACAAAATAAAACTTACAATTCCATATATAACCATCGAAATCATAAAATTTGTGACCATTTTGCCGTGTGCATCAAGTGCCGGCATTTTGTCTTTTTGGGTTTGCCACAAAACAATTGGGACAATTACGCCAATCGGAAAAAGAATCATATTTACTAGCTGTGACAAATGAAGAAAAAGTCCCATTTGTTTTTCATCAGCAGTTTGCAAAGCCATCGTCGGTCTGAAATCTAATCCATTATTCATTATTTTATCTCCTAAAAACCTGTAAAGCCTCTTTCTACAAACATTTGTCTCATCAAATCTCTTGCTCTAAAAAGTCTGTTTTTTACAGTTCCGAGTGGCAAGTTTGTTATTTCAGAAATTTCATCGTAACTCAAATCCTGTGAATGTCTGAGCAAGATAAGTTCTTTATACACAACAGGTAAACAATTTACAACTATTTCAATTTCGTTACGCAATTCGCTGTTTTCTTGCTCTTTTTCAGGAGTATCGCGTTTACTTTCAATTTGAAACTCGAAAGTTCCATCAGCATTTTCGTGTTCAAGGCTTTGAAAATGATGCGAATTTCTTCTCAAAAAATCAATAGTCGCATTATGTGCAATTTTATATAGCCACGTAGAAAATTTATATTCGGAGCTATATCGATCTAACGATTTATAAACTTTAATAAAAACCTCTTGGGTTACATCTAAAGCCGCGTCATAATTGCCACACATTCGATAAACATAACTGACAATTGGGCGTTGATAACGCCGGACAAGTTCTTCAAAACTGTCTTCTCGTCCGGAAATTGCGGTTGAAACTAATTCAACGTCAGTAAATGTTTTGATACCTTCGAGCAAAGTTGCATTTGTCATAACGCCAATATTATACGCCAAATGTTTTCAAAAGTTTCTATCTGTATTACAAAAAATTTAGTTTTATTGTTATTCTCTCAATGCAAACGAATTATTTATGGACAAGCATGAAATTGAAAAACTTTTAGAAGCTCATGCACGCGGCGAAATCTCTACTTCAAATGCGTCAAACTCGATCAAGAATCTATCTTTTGAAGATGTTGGATTTGCAAAAATTGATCATTCTCGACAGTCGCGACAAGGATTTCCGGAAGTTGTTTTCGGACAAGGTAAAACTCCTGAGCAAATTGCACTTATTTTCGAGAAACTTATTGCTCATTCGCCAAATGTTTTGATAACTCTAACAAACGCAGAGACTTTTGAGCGTGTAAAGAATATTATTCCTGAAACTGAGTGGCACGAATCAGCGAAATTAATTCGTGTTTGGCGAGATAAAACCAATCTCGGTCAAGGTGAAATATCAATCGTAACTGCCGGAACTAGCGATATTCCTGTTGCCGAAGAAGCTGCATTAACTGCGGAAGCGATGGGAAATAACGTGAAGCGAGTGTGGGACGCAGGTGTTGCCGGAATTCATCGTATTTTGGCTGAACGTGAAAGTTTACAAGACTCCAGAGCAGTTGTAGTTGTCGCCGGAATGGAAGGTGCGTTGCCTTCGGTTGTTGGTGGTTTGGTCAAAGTTCCGGTTATTGCAGTGCCTACCAGTATTGGTTATGGAGCAAGTTTTAATGGATTGGCGGCGTTGCTTGGAATGTTAAATTCGTGTTCTTCAAATGTTTCTGTGGTAAATATTGATAATGGGTTTGGCGGTGGATTTGTAGCAAGCCTGATTAATCGTAAGTGGGAAAATCAAAAAGTTGGCTAATTTTATGAAAATACGTTTCTCTTTTCTTATCGCAATACTGTTTGTTTTTTCGCAAGTTGTTTTTGCTCAACAACCGTCTGAAGAAAAAAATCCGATTCTGATAATTCCCGGTGTTATGGGTTCACGCCTCAAAAATCGCGATACTGGCAAAGAAGTTTGGGTGAAATTTAAAAAAGATAAGGTCGATGATTTATCTTTGCCAATGACACCAAATTTGAAAGCCAATCGCGATAAATTAGTCGCTTTTGATATTGTTGACGAAGTTAAAATTTTAAAGTTTTTGCCCGGCGTAGCTATCTATTCTGATTTATTAAAGTTTTTAAATGAAAAGGCGGAATTTGCACGAGGAGATTGGGAAACACCAAAACTTGATTCAACCAAAAATCAATACTATATTTTCGCCTATGATTGGCGACTTGATAACGTGGAAAATGCCCAACTACTAATTAAAAACATTGAAGATTTGAAGAAAAAACTAGGTAAACCAAATTTGAAATTTGATGTTTTGGCACATTCAATGGGCGGGATTATTGCACGTTATGCGGCAATGTATGGCGATGCCGATTTGCAATCAAAACCTAACCCAAAATGGCTTGGTGCAAAACATTTTGACAAAATATTTCTAATTGGAACGCCAAATGAAGGCTCAATTCAGTCGCTTGGTGCTCTCAACAATGGTTATTCAATTTCGACAATTGCCGGAACATATCGTCCATCTTTTTTCGGACGTGATGTTGCTTTTTCTTCGCCGGCAGTTTTCCAACTTCTTCCACACGGAAAGTCTGTAAGATTTTATGACGAAGACTTAAAACCAATGCAGTTAGATATTTACGATCCTGCTATTTGGAAAAAATATGGTTGGAATCTGACAGCTGATGAAAAAATTGCACCAAAGTTTACAAAAGAAAAAAGACTTCAAATTGACAGATATTTAGTTGAAACACTCGCACGAACAAAGAAGTTTCACGAAGCACTAGATGTTAAAACGCCAATTCCCGTTTCTTTAACTTTTTACGCATATGGAAGTAATTGCAAACAAACACCTGACGGTGCAATTGTCTATTTTGACAACAAAAAAGATAGTTGGAAAATACTAACAAAAAACGAATCTTTTAGAACTTCGAAAGGCTTAAAGGTTGATAAAAAAGAAGTTGTAGCAACAATTTTTGCCGATGGCGACGGAACAGTTTCGAGTCGCTCGTTTCTCGCCGAAACGCTTGATAAAGATAACATTTCGAGTCCGTTTTTATTTAGCAAAACCAACTCGAGGTTTATTTGTGAAGACCACACAATGTTGCCCGGAAACAAAGATATTCTTGCTGAAATTTTTGCAAAACTTGGGATAGAAATTAAAGACCCGAAAGAATTAAAAGAAGTTAAGGATTCAACAAAATAAAGAGTCTGTCTGCCCAATCAGATTTATTGTTTCTTAGGATTTCGTATTGCATTTCTGCAAGCTCACGATCACCGGTTTTGAGATACGCACGAGCGAGATTGTAACGAGTTTTCTCACTATTAGGGTTTAAACTCAAAGCATTATTAAAAGACTCAATACTTTCCGTCGGTTTGTTAATTTCTAAGTAACATTCGCCAAGGAAATTATACGTTTTTGCCTCAGGTTTATAAGTTTTTAGGTTTTCAAATGTCAGAATTGCATCACCAAATTTTTTCAATTTAAATTGTGCAATTCCCAATTTTTCAAGAGCATTTGCGTGATCTGGTTTTAGATTTATCGCACGTTTAAATGCTAATAGTTCTTCTTCGGTGCGGCTTAATTTATTTAAGCTCAGTCCAAGTGCGAAATAGGTTTCGGCGTTTGTATCGTCAAGTTTAATCGCGTTTCTATAAGCATCTGAAGCGTCTTTAAAATTGCCGAGAGCATACGATGAAGCACCGATATTGATATGAGTTTCAACCCAACTTGGACGCAATCTAGCGGCATTTCGAGAAGCACGTAACGCATCAGCCGCACGACTCAACATACCATAGCAAAATCCGGCTTGATACCAAGCCTCGGCATAATTTGGATCAATTTCCGTCGCTTTTTCAAAATATGTTGAAGCCTTTGCAAACTCATCGCGAGCAAGCAAACCAAGTCCTTGCGAATAATAACTTTCAGCCAATTTACGTTTATTTTTGAGATTGTCTGTGTTGATTGAGGCAAAACTTTGCAGTTCACCAATTTTTAATTGCGTTATTCTCTCGCTCGGCACCGCAAAATTTAAGCTTTGTCCTTCGGCAGCTTGAAGTGTTGCAACGCCAATAACTTGCCCACGCATATTTACCACGGGCGAACCGCTTGATCCAGGCGAAATTGGTGCAGTAATTTGGATAATTCTGCCGTAACCGGAAATATCTCTAATTGCAGAAACAATTCCATTCGAAACTGAACCTTCTAAGCCGAAGGGATTTCCAACAACAACCAGACTTTCGCCTTCTTGCGGTGTTAATTTTTCAATTTGCAAAGGTTTGGCAATTCCGATTGGAACATCAACTTGTAACAAAGCCAAATCACCTTCACCATCAATCGCCAACACACCTTTAACGAGATATTTTTTGCCATTTATTAAATGAATTTCTACTCGGCTACATTTTTCAATAACGTGTCGATTGGTAATTATTGTATTTTCTGACACAAAAAAACCACTTCCACGTGATAAGCTTTCACCTTTATTGTTAAAAGTTTCAATCGCAACGGCAGATGGCTTAATTCGTTTCACGAGTTCTGGCAAATTGTCTTGTGCAAAAGCCGAACCAGTGAAAATCGAAAAAAATATGATTGTTAATAATCGGTTTGTCATTTTTTTTGACGAATGTTTCAAACCGAGTATAAAGGTTTTCGCTATTTTCGGCAAAAAATACAAAATCTAAAACACATCTCACTTAAAATTATTCACTATTCCATTTCCGTCTAAAGCTGTGTAAATATCTGTGGAGTATAGACCTAACCATTTATCAGAGTTTGGTGTGCGAAAAATTTTATCGTAAATTTTTGTGTTTAACTTTTCTAAATCTTCGTTCAAACCAGAATTTAACCAACTATAAAGCTGGGTGTGAAAAACAAATTCGTTTTGCGTTGTATCAAGCGAAATATAAGTTTCGGTGTTTGAAAGCAAGTTTTTAAGTTCTGTTTGAGACATACTTGAATTTTGACGACTGATAAATTTTGCACTCGCATCATCAATTTTCGTGTTTGTTGCGTAAACACTTGAAAGTTTTTTCCAATCAGAAATTGCGATATTTGGGGTAAATTTAATAAAACCATCATTAATATCTCGCAAAATTGAGGCTTCAGTTACCATTTTTGTCATTGCTAATGGTGAAATTTCTAAAGCAAGATAACTTTCTTTTGATTCGACAAGTTTTACGCCAGACTGTTTAAGTGCTGCGTCCCTTTTTGCAATAATTTCGTTAAATTTTGCTTTTCTATAACTCAAAGCTGTTATTCCTTTGGTTTTTTGTGTCTCGGACTGAGCAATCTTGATAACTTCTTTAGCTTGAGCGAGATAACTCAAGAAAACACTTGGACTGTAAAGCCCTGGAAGTGCATCAATCGTTCTTCCTTGCTCGTCTAAAATATAGTGAATACTGTTTCCGGTTAGCGTTCGTTCAATTTTCCTGCCATCACCAAAATCAATTGTTACTTTTGGTGCAGGTCTGACAGATTTCCAATGTAAAATATAATTTTTTCTCAGAAAACTTGATATTTCAGAGTTAGAGTAGAGAATTGAACGAAAAAAGCGGCTATTGGCACAGCTAAATTCTTCATTCAAATTCCCCAAAAGTCTCAATGATAATATTGGTTTATTTTGTTTTTTCGCTTCAAGTTTAGCTAAATCAAGATCCGTAAACCAATATAATTTCGAGGCAAATGCGTCTTTTTGCATTGAAACACTATCAATAGCATCTGAAATTTGCTTCCATTTCTCATTATTTTCGCCTGTTGCTTCGAATGCTTTTGTTTGATTCGCAAAATTTCCCAATAAAATATCTAAACCTTGTTGGTTCAGCTTACGAAGTTCGACAATCGCATTTGAAGAAACTTTTTTATCAACAGAAATTGAATTATTTGCGAGGTCAATTAACTTAGAATTTTCAGTAAAAGCTGAGACGGAATAAAATAGTGTGAAAATTAACAAAAAAACCAAAGATATATTTTTCATAATTAACTCCAAAATTAAGAACGAGAAAAACCAACTAACTTGCACAGTTAGTTGAAAGTTAATTTAAATAAGTTGCTTTTACTTGTTTTTATTTTTTAAGAAGTTTTAACGAGAATTCAGCGACTTGCGAAAAACTTGTAGCAAATAGTTCTGCCGGAAATCGCTGCCTGAGTCGTTCATTATCGAGAGCTCTGCCCCCAATTACTATCGGGATTTTCATTTTTGAAACTTTGCTTCGAAAATCAGCATAATCTCGTGCAGATCGTTCGCTATCATTTAATATTGTTGCAGAGATACAAATTAATTGAGGTTTATGATGAATTACTTCTTGATCAAGTGCGTAAAGTGGCGTGTTGCAACCGAAATTCATCACTTCCCAACCTTGGCTTTCAAAAACAACTTGTGCGAGAAGAGTTGAAAGCTCGTGAAAATCGCCTTCGAATGCACAACACATAGCTAAATCGCCTGGAACTTTTGGGATTGGTATAATCGAACGCAATTTGTGAATTGCGACAACAGCCGCACGAGTTGCCAGATGCTCTTGTGCAATTGTAAGCTCACCAATTGACCAAAGTTCGCCAATTTGTCTCATTGCATCACAAAGAATATCATCAAAAATTTCAGTAATTGATTTTCCCTCTAAATAAGCATTTATCAACAAATTTGATGCTTCCTCTTCGCGTCCAACAACTAAAGAGTGAAACAAGGCTGATTCTGAGTGTTCGCGATTTTCAGGTCGGCGAGTTGCTGCAGAATCTACTGATTCATCGCCATGACAAACCTTTAGCCCAAGAGATTGTTCCCGCTGAAAACGAGCAACCTCTTCAACTCTAAATCTGCGATGTCCACCCGCAGTTCGTTCGGAATTCAAAACACCAGCTTCTTCCCAACGTTTTACGGTTGCATCGCTGACACGACAAAGCCTTGAAACTTCTTTTGTTGTTAATGTTTTCATTTAAACGTTCAGAAAAATACAATTTATTACTATGGAATTAATAATACACAAATCGCTCAAATCGGACAAATTACAAATTAAAAAAACAAATATCAATATATTTTGAATTAAGTCTTGACATTCGACATACTTTATTAGATACTGAAATCGCTCAATCCGCTCATTGTGATTAAAATCGATTTGTGATTTTGAGCGACAAAAATATAACTACAGATTTTGATTTGAAAGAAATTTTGAATCAAGACAACGAGCAAGGGAAGGTGCTAAAACGCCGTCGTGAAAAAAATATTCGTGGCGGCTTTTTTATTTTAAAGTGAAATTTCGTCAGTAGTTTTAGTTATTTTCATGCCTTCTTCGACCAATGTCCGACAACTTAATACTGGCTTTTCGTTGCCCTCAGACTCAAGCCAAACCTGACAATTAGCACAATCGCCGTTCCAGCAAAAATCGCCAATTGAGATCCGTTGTAAATCAAGATACTGAAAACATCTAAGTAACATATTATTTTCAGGAACTTCTACTGTTTTTCCACTAATTTCGATTTTTATTAATTTCTCAAATGGTTCAAAAATATCTATATAATCTTCTATTTTCATTTAATAATTTCACTTTTTGCCCAAGCTCCAAGTTTGGGCTTTTGCTCTAAAACATAAGAAATAAAGGCTCTCACAGGTGCGGGCTGAAAACCTTTTCGTGTAACCATAGCAACTGCACGATTTAAAACGTGACCTTTTATTTTCAATTTCTCAAGTTTGCCCATTTTTATTTCTTCTAAAACTGCCCACGATGGCAACAATGAAACGCCCAAACCATGTTCAATCATCAGTTTAATAAAATATGTGTCATTTGATTCTAAAGACAATTCCGGCACAACCTTAACTTTTTTGAAAAAATCGTCAGTCGCACGACGAATAGAAGCTCCGCGTTCAAATAAAATCCAACGTTCTTTTTCTAAATCTGCAACTGAAACAATATCTTGCGTGGCTAAACGGTGTTTTTTTCCGACAACCACAACAAGTTCGTCTTCAAAAACTTCAGTTACTTGCAAGGTTGGTGAATAGACGGCAAGCGAAGCAAACCCAATATCAGCAACGCCATTTAAAATATCATCGACTGTTTGATCTGTGCTGACTGTTGTTCGAAAAACTAAGTCAACAAACTCATTTGAGTCCATAAAGTCTTCAAAAAGCGGAGCAAAAAGATAAACTAAAGCTTGAGTTGCAGCGGCAACGCGAACTTTTCCGGAAAGTGATTTTTCACGTCCGGCAACTTTTTCACGCATTTCTTCAACTTCATCTAAAACTCTAATTGCGTATTCAAGTGCAACTTTTCCGGCATTTGTCATAATAACGCCTCTTTTTGCACGAATAAATAGCGGCTCGCCAAGTTCTTCTTCGAGTGCTTTTATCTGATGGCTGACCGCAGATTGAGTCAAAAACAACTTCTCAGCTGCCTTTGTAAAGTTCAAAGTTTCTGCTATTACACGAAATGTTCTAAGCTGCCAAAGTTCCATATTAACAGGTAGTTACAGACATTATCTGAATTAATACGCTTCATTAAAAATAAGCATTGGTAATGCAAACTATTTTTTAATTATACTCATTTATGTTAGTAACGTTAAGCACGAAACGCTGAGTGCTAAAGATTTAAGAGAGAATTATTATGAATTTTTATTGTTTAGACCTTGTCATTGACGAAACATAAAAATATGAACTAAGCAACGATAAATAATTGCTCAAATAATTTACCGAAAGGAATTTTGAGAAAAAAGAGGCTAAATATTTTTGGAGTAGAATTATTGATCATAAATGGTATGTCAGCGAAAGATTGCAACGCGATGTTGGGTTAAAAGTTGCCGCTTTAGAATTTATGGAAAATTTTATCAACCGATAAAAAGCTATAGAAACAAAAGTATTTTTTCAAATAATTTTGAGACCATTTAAATCATTTATTACTATATATTTAGCTGTAAAAAGTAACCAGATATTTTAATTTTTTTAGCCCTACCTTACCTAAATAAACCTCTAAACTTGATGACTAAGTCGCAGTTGTTTTATCTCAACAACTGCGACATTTTTTGTTTACGATTTGATGTTAGACTGTTACTATATAAATTAAATATGTCACTCGTATTATATGTAAAATCAGGTTGTCCTTATTGCCAACAAGCAAGAGATTATTACAACAAAAATAAAATCCCATTTATTGAATATGACGCTCAAAATGATAAAAAGCGTCAAAATGAAATGTTGGAGTTTTCCGGCTCTGATTTAACTGTGCCGTGTATTGTGGAAAATGGCGAATATATTCAGTCTGGTTGGGGAAATCCGTTGCGTGGCTGAACAATTATCCCGGATTAAGCGGCAGTTCGCCGTTATAAAATTTTATTTGCAATTTGCGATTTGCGATTTGCGATTTTTTGAATAAACTAACTTATTACTTTAGTTAAGATAATAAATGAAACAAGATTTTTGACTTGATTAAATCAAAAATCATTACTCGCAAATTGATATGATTGGCTCAATTGTTAATCAATACAAAATTTTAGAAAAGATAGGTTCTGGCGGTCAAGGAACTGTATATAAAGTTCAGGACACAAAGCTCGACAGAACAGCTGTCATCAAAGTTTTGCCACCCGAATTAACTTCAAAAACCGCAAATTTCCGCAGGTTTGAACGCGAAGCTCAGCTTTGTTCGCAACTTGATCATCCAAACGTTTGCACAATTTACGACTTCAATGAAGCTGATGGCGTTTTTTATATTGCAATGCAATATGTTGTCGGAAAAAATGTTCGACAACTTGTCAGCGGTCGTCCGCTTGAACTAAAAAGTGCTTTAAGTATTGCAATTCAGGTTTGCGACGCTCTCGCATACACACACGCTCAAAACATTATTCATCGCGACATAAAAGCCGGAAACATTATGGTTAATGATTCCGGACAAGTTAAAATACTAGATTTCGGACTTGCAAAATTAGTTTACGATGATGACGAATTGTCAAAACAAACTGATAAAACTGATATTACGGAAATAGGTATTCCATACGGGACAGCAACTTACGCAGCACCTGAACAAGCTAAAGGCGAACGTGCAGATCATCGAGCCGATATTTTCTCAACTGGCGTTTTACTCTATGAAATGCTGACCGGAATTTGGGCGTTTCAAGGAAAAACTGTCATTGATGTTCGTCATCAGGTTTTATACGCAACTCCAAAACCTTTAAACGAAATGCGTCCCGATCAGTTTCCACCGCAGTTACAATTAATCTTAGATAAAGCAATTGCCAAAGAACCACGAGATCGCTATCAGAAAGTTTCCGAAATGAGAGACGATTTACGGGCAGTTTTACAAGAAGCTTCAGGCGTGCCGATGACGCAAAGTGAAATGTATTCGCCAAAATATGCTGAGCACGAAAATCCTGTAAAACGTGCGTGGAATTGGATTCGCGGCAAAAATCACGAAACAGGTTCAACCTTTGGAACACCTTCACATCAGCGAATTTCTCAAACACCAACTCCGACTTTTGCACCTAATTTGACTTTAACAGGGACAGGCGTTGAGAAAAAAAGTGTTGCAATTCTTCCATTTAAAAATGTTGGTGGCAATGCGGACGCTGCATTTTATGAATTTTCACTAGCCGATGCAGTAATTACTGAATTAGCAAGATTAAAGTCTCTAATTGTTCGCCCAAGCTCTGTAATTGCGAAATATCAAGGAAAAGACATTGAGCCAATTGAAGCCGGAAAAGAATTGCGGGTAAATGCCGTTCTTTCTGCAAGTTTTATTCGATCAGGTGAAAAACTTCGCGTTACAGCTCAGTTACTTGATGTTCTGAGCGGCGAAATGCTCTGGAGCGAAAGAATTGACGCTGAAGGTAATGACATTCTCGCTCTCCAAGATACGATTGCATTGAAAATTCTTGATGGTTTAGAACTCGAATTATCAAGCAAAGAAAAAGCAAAACTTGGACAAGTTCCAACAGAAAACCCAGAAGCATACGAAGAATTTCTTCGCGGTCGCGACAATTTTGGACGCTTTATTTTCCGCACCGTTGATAATGAAGACTGCGAAGCGGCAATTGTAAATTTCAAACACGCAATTGAACTCGATTCTCATTTTGCACTTGCATACAGCGGACTCGGAGCATGTTACGCCAACCGAATTTTCAAAGGAATGGGCAACGCCGAGGATTATACTTATGCCGAAAGTGCTTTTAGTAAGGCATTTATTTATGATCCAAATGTTGTAGAAGCTCGTGTTTTAATGGTTTTTATATATCTTGCACGCGGCGAAAAGAAAAAAGCTCGAGCAGAAATTAAACTTCTTCAAGAGCAATTTCCAAATGATGCTCCACTTTATTTTGTAAAAGGGACGATGCACAGGCTTGATGGCGAATATGATGCAGCTTTAAAATGTTGGGAAAAATTAACTCGCCTTGATCCGGCTGCTCGTGTTGTTGCGAGTTACAATCGGGCGAGAATTTTTATTTTTAAAGGCGAGTTTAATGAAGCGTTTGCTGAGCTTGATAAAGGTGCAAAACTCGAACCTGACCATCCTTTAATCAAAATATTCCGTTCATTCACGCATTATTACGCTGGCGATGTTGTGCTTGCTACTTCAATGATTCGAGAGGTTTTGGACAAAAACGATAAAATGGATGGAATTCGTCCGATTTTAGCAATTTGTTTAGCCGCACAAGGAAAAACAGAAGAAGCTCGGGCAGAAATTACACGTGAATCGAAATCGCTGGCGAAAGCCGATCACGATATGGCATATTGGCTTTGTGCAGCTTATGCACTGCTCGGCGATATTGATTTGTCTTTTGAATGGCTCGAACGTGCAATTAAACTTGGAAACGAAAATCGCCCGTGGTTTGAAACCGATCCTTCAATTGCAGTTTTAAGAAAAGATGAGCGTTTTGCTGAACTAATGCAGCAAATTAATCATTAAAATTTTGTTCCGCCAACTGTTGAAACATCCAAATTTGCACCAATTTGTTTTCCGCCAAATCCTTTTTTCAAATAAGAACTGTCACTTTTTAAACGATAATCTTTTGCATTCAAATTCGTAAATCCAATTTGGTCGAGTGAGTTTGGATAAAAGTTTGAATCACCATAATTAGAAGAACTTCCGCCAATAATTATATTGTTAGAAATTATCGAATTTGGAAAAAACTTTCCTAATGTAGCTTTTCCCGGCGACATACTATCACCAATAAACCCATATTCATTATTAAAAATAATATTATTTCTAAAAACTAATCTTTTTACAGGTTCGCCATAAGCCGTCGTGATATTTCCGTCTTGAATAATCGTATTATTTTCAATATTTAATCCGTCCCAAGCAGTGCATTTTAATAAAAATCCGTTTCCGCCCCATTTTTTGCTGTTTATATCATCAAAAATATTGTTGCGAATGTTTAAACGTCTGCCGCCGGAACCTTCATTCCCTAAAATATTAATTGCATTTGATGAACCTCGAACAACATTGTCAGTAAAATCAATGTCTTCAATTACGGTTGCCATTCCGGTATCAGCACGAGTTGTAAACAAAATTGCCGAACCATCTTGTCCCATCAACCAATTATTTGTCATTAAGTTGTTAAAAACTTTAATTCTTCGACCATTTTTAATTTCAAACATATTCTTGACAACCCAATCGGTGTTTCTCCATTCGAGCGGTTTATTAATCCAGTTGTCGCGAACGATTACATCTGTCGGAACGAGTTTCAAGGTTGAATCGCCACCGCCAAATAGAATTCCTTCAGCCGCGGCTTCAAGATAATTATTTGTGATTTCAATTGGTCCATCAGTAGCCCAAACACAAATTGCCTGACTTTCTTCCCCTTTTCGCATAATGTCAGAAATATGGCTGTTTTTTATTACAATATTTCTTCCGTTAGCGGCAATTCCGCGTCTTTGTCCAACTTTTTTATCACCGTGAATATAAACACGATCAAATTCGATATGGTGTGGCAGTTCCTCGACTGTTTTTTCTTCACTTGTGCCGAGCTGAATTATGTTATAAAGTCCTTCGATTGTTCCGCCAAACTCAATACCAATAAATCGAAAATGATGGGCACCGTTAGCGGCTAAAATTGCTGGCTCACCCCTAACATTTGAAACAATTTTTGCTAATTTTGACGAATATTTTTTAGGATCAAGCCGAACATTTTCCGCCGGAAGTTCCGAATCTTCTGCAGATGTTCTGATTGTAATAAACTCACTTCCACGTTTATTCGGAAGTTTTATAGCAGCATTAAATGTAGCACCGGCTTTTAAAACAATAGTTTCGCCCGGTTTTGCTGCTTCAATCGCAGCTTGTAGTTCACTATCACGACTTACGATAAACGATTTCTTCGGCTCATTTGTAGATAAAGCCGCGAGACTGTTGTCAACAATGTCATACTTTTTTATGACATAAGCTGAACAAACACCAATTGGCAGCAAAATCAAAATACCAATTGCGGCAGTCCACAACCAACGATTTCTTTGTTTTCGTTTATTCCAATTTGGGTTTTCTAGTCTTTTCATTTATTCCTTTTCAAAAACCATTTCGTGACAACCAAGACCAACGCCTTTGCACTTCATTTTCAATAACTTAAAGCCTTTAGATTTGTATAAATCAAACAACTCGTCTGGACTCGCAACTTCATATGGATAACCGCCAACCCAATCAATAATGTCATACCAATGGTTCATTCCGCGACTATTCTTTGTCGTCCAAGACTGAAAATAGCTAATCGGTTTAAAAGTTATTAAAGAAAATGCAAAGTTTTTAATTTCATCTGGCAAAATCATTGCTAACGCGAAAGGCGATTTTAATATTTGAGGCAACTCACAATACGTTTTTTTTATCCATTTCCAACGTTTAACCTGACTTCCAGTGTCATTATAAATTGCGATATAAAGTTTCCCTTTTTCACTTACAGGTAAACTCGCATTTTCTAAAGCAGTCCACATATCTCCGGTATGATGGAGCACACCCCAAGAATAAACAATATCAAATTCCCCAATTGAAGCAATGTAGTTTTTATCAAGCACAGAACCTTGCTCAACTGTCCAGTTTTCATCCTCATGAAAAAATCTACGCTTCAATTCTTTAGTGCAGGCAAAAGAGTTGGAATCAAAATCAAATGAATGAACTTGTGCACCTAATCGGCGTGCAGCTAAACTAAAAAGTCCACTTCCAGAACCAATATCAAGAAAAGTTTTTCCTGATAAATCTTTAGTTTCCAGCATTGTTTTTAAAGATTCAGTCGCAATTGCAATTCTATCTTCATCTAAAATCTGAAGAAAA
The DNA here is from genome assembly GCA_031415455.1 of Acidobacteriota bacterium. Classification (GTDB taxonomy): domain Bacteria; phylum Acidobacteriota; class Blastocatellia; order Pyrinomonadales; family Pyrinomonadaceae; genus JANNVK01. The sequence continues at coordinate 280,534 of JANORS010000015.1, forward strand.
TTATTCCAATTTTTGCCAAACTCAAAACGCTCACCGAGATTTACCTCTTGAGCATGTTGTTGTGCAGTATTTTGTAGTGTTGTTTTTATATTTTTCTCGTCCATTTATTTATGAAATCAAAGGGGACGAATGACTTCAGTTTTTATTTAATTTTTTACATTCACAGAAACAACCAATAATAAGCAGATTTCAGATATTCTCCGCCAACAAACTTCCAACCATTTTTTGAATACCACCAACTATTTGCTGTTGGTGTTTGGATTCCTTGAATTGGAGAAACGATGCCAATTTCGGTTTCAAGTCCATTTTCTTTAAAATATTTTTCAAAAGTCCAAAATGCTCGTCGAGAATGATAGCCGGAAGTCACGATCAAAATCGACTTCCAACCACGAGTTTTGGCTATTTCTGCAATATGTTTTGCTTCGTAATTAGTTCCATCGCCAGCAGGTTTTACAACTTCTATTGCTGTTTCATGCACATTTTTGGCAATTAATTCTCTTCTTGAAAGTTCGAAAAATGGCAGATTTTTTCCTTCCGTTTTTGACCAGCCTGCAAAACCACCATCATCTGTAATCAAAATTTTCTGCGAAACACCTTGACTAAAAACTTCCGCGGCTTTGTGCGTTCTTTCTATCAAAACTGATGATCCGCCTAGAATCACAATTACGTCAGCTTTATCTATTTTTTTTTCAAATATTAGTCTGTTGGCTAGAAATGGAGCGAAAAAAATCCAACATACTGAAAATGCTATTAAAACTGATAAAATTTTGAAAAACCAATTCAACTTTTTCACTTTTTTACTTTAAATTTACCAAGTCGCTATCGCTCCGTGTTCTGATTACTTTTTCACATTTGGCTATTATTTCTCGTAATTCATCAACTTTGGCGTCCCAACTTTCATGGCTAATTCCATCAGAAATTTCCTCTTTAGGCTTCAGATTATTTAACGCAAAATCTATTTTTTCGATAAAATCAGCGTGGTTTTCACCAACCAAACAATTTTCTAAAACTCTTACTTCAGGAATGTCAGTTGACACTACTTGCAATCCGGCAGCAAGATATTCGCGAACCTTCAACGGATTTGCGGCGAGTGTTAATTCGTTGATTGCAAATGGGTTAAGAGAAACATCAAAACCTTTGCAGTAAGCCGGTAATTCAGAATATGGCTTGCGTCCAAGAAAATGAACATTCGAAACTTGTTTCAATTTGGATGCTTCATTTTCGGCATCGCTCGTAACTTTTCCGATCATAACAACTGAGCCATGCTTAAAATGCTCAGCGGTTTTTTTCAATAAATCGAAGTCAATCCAGTCCGCAATAAGTCCGTGAAAACCAATAATCGGCTTTGGCAAATTGGCAATTTCTTCCGGAATTTTTGTAGCTTCATCCATTGCTGTGCGAAAATGTTTCCAATCTGTGCCGTGTCTCACCAAAAAAGTGTTTGGGTTCGACGCTTTTTTATCCTCATACAATTTTTCGGCAGAAACAATTACTAAATCTGATTTTTTAAGCAATTCGGCTTCCATTTTCAAAATTGGCTCAGTCGGAATATCAGTAAATGCAGCGTATTCGTCAACGCAATGATAAATCAAATAATCTTCACCAATTTCTTTTGCAAGCACCGATGCTGAAGGCAAAAATGTATAATTTATTGGAGTTTTGAAGCCAAGTTTTTTCATCGCACGCCGTATTTGCCAACGCAACGAAGCACCATTCATATTCTTTAAAAACGAATTGCCAAATGCTGGAATCGTCAGCGGATTCATCACAAAAAGGTTCGGTTCAACTTCTTCAATTGGCTTTAAAACCTTGGTCAACTTTTCAACAGAACGACTAAAATCGGCTTTTGAAACTGTCGGAGCTCGCATTCCAATCGAATTTACCCAGAGAATCCTATTATCTCTCGCCAAAATCCGCATAATGTGCGTTTTTGAAAGCGGATCGCCTGTCCAATCTTGCGGAAAACAAACAATATCTCTGCCACGTAAAATTTGTGTCGGGTTTTTTAGGTTCATTTATTATTGTTTATCGAGAATTCTTTTTCTTATCTCCAAATATGTTTTTCCACCAAGTTTTTTGACAATTTTTTTGGCATTCCATAAAGCATATTGTTGAAATTGATATAAACTATCACCTTGTGAAAGTTTGTCAAACTGTTGTATCGTAAGGCTTTGCTGAATTGTGTAACGTCCTAAAACCTTGCATTTATCAACTACAAAAAGTTGCGTTGTCGGTTCAGAATTAAACAGAAATTTAATGCCACATTCTGATGCAGTTTTTGCAACATCCGTCGAATAATATCCGCCCGGAACTGATGCGACCGTGACAGAATCGCCGATAATATCAGAAAGTTTTTTTACGCTTTCTTGCCATTCGTTAATCATTTGACTTCTTGTGCAGTTCGCCATTCTTGTCGGATGCGAGGCGGAATGGCTTCCAATTATATGTCCGCGATTGTGAAGTTCACGAATCTGTTTTCGTTTCAAAAAAGTTGCAGAATCAATAAAATCAGTAGCAACAAAAAAATGTCCACGCCAATTAAATTTTTCTAAAAGCTCGGCTGCATCTGTGTAAGCACTTTCGCCACCATCGTCAAAAGTCATTAAAACATCGCTCTGGTTTGGTTGATTTATAGCTTCAAAAACCGTTTTTGGAGAGATATTGTTTATCTTTAATCTTTCTAAATGTGCGGCAAATACATTTCTATCCAGTTTGTAAATGTCGGCATCAGAGCCAGCAAAACCGCTCGATTTCCAGTTCTCTGATTCAACAATATCGTGATACATAATGCTATTTATTTTCATTTTTTTCACGCCTCGCTTGTCGCTTCCAAGAAATATATTTGCTCATCCAAGGATGTCCCCAAACGCCTGATTCGCGTCCGTTAACATCAATTTTTTCGGCTTTTCCTTCAGCAATTTCTTGCAATTTGAGTTCGATTTTATCAAGATTTTCGGTAACAACTTTTGTTTGAATTTTAATATGTGACTCGTTCAGCGAATCAAAATTATAAGTAAAATATTCATAGATTGGACCAGTATCAACGCCTTCGTCAATCTTCAGCAGACTCATGCCAACTTTCTCATTGTCGCCATTTGCCAAAGCCCAAAAACAACCGTGAGCATTTCTATATTCCGGGCAAATTCCGGGATGCATCACAAATGTTCCAATATTTGCGAGTGTAAAAATACGTCTGTTGAGAATTACTTTGCATCTTGCAATCACAATATCAGCGTTTTTTTCTTTGATAAAATTTTCCGCTTCAACTGAATTTGGACTGTGTGTTATCAAAGTTGAAACGTTTTCAATTTTGCCATATTTCTTAATTATTTCCGCAACTTTTTCGGCTTCCCAAAGTGTGTCAGCTTTCGCCAAAAACACTTTGTAATAAAACCGAAACAACATCACATCAATAAATCGCGGTATTCCAACACGTTTAATTTCTCTTTTAACACGCTTAAATTTCCGCTCGTTTTTTTCACACAAAATAACAATTCCGACCAATTCAGAAAACGAAGCAAGCCAGCTGGTTAAGGCTTCTTTATCAATTATTGAATCTTCATGGCAAATTAAAATTGTTTTCATTGTGGATAGTTAATTTAGAAAAAATTCGCGTTTCAAATGCGGCATTTTGTAAATATCACGAATTTCTTCAGCCGATTTTAAAAGCCAAGTTTTACGGTCGTAAACTTCGCTTTCATGGCTAAATTTTCGTAGCTTGCGGATTGAAGTTGTAAATCTTGGTGGATTTAAAAGCAAGAATTGTAGAGTCCGAAAAGGTGCTTTTTTTAAATCTGCGGTGGTTGGGTAACAAGCTAAAAGATTCATACAAACACTTTCTAAATCAACTTCGGTAAGTTTTTCGTCCTCAATGTAAATTTCAGCACCATAACCAATGCAAATTACGTCTGCTCCCCAATCGCTGCCAATTGAATGCCGCAAAATTTCGCTTTTCATCTCCATCGTCAGCAGAGAATTTTCTTGAGTTTTATTGCCGCGTTTTACATCGAAATTATCGTCTGCAAACGAAATATTATAGAAATTATTTTCGACTACGTCTGTCAGTTTTACGGAAAAACGAAGGTTCGATAATTTATTTTTGCTAAAAAGAGTTTTGCGTTTGGAAATATTTTCACTTATTTCTGCAATAATTTTTTCTGCATCTTCTTCGTCAATCAAATGTTTATCTTTTACAGCAACAATTTCATTGGCATATTGTTCGGAAATTAAATGGTCAAGTCCGCCATTTTTCATCATTTTGCGGTATGGTGACAACATCTTAAGTTCATTATTTTCAATAATATCGCCAGAATACATATCAACAATTTTCGCTTGCGAAGTTTTATCAGCAAAATAAGTTGTAAAATATTCGTCCATTTTCCTTCGCGGAAAACGTGCTTCGTTTATCCAAGTTTGATGCTCAGAAAGCAAGCATAAATCTGCTGCAAACGGAACGGCAATCTTTGGATTCAAGGCTTTTACAACTTTGCAAAAATTGTGTGCAAAAAGCTGTTCTCGCACCAGTGCAACTTCAAAATCATCTTTATTTTTCAAGTGCATTGTGTTCGGGAAATAGCTTGCACCACCAAACCCGCAAAAGACATAATCAATTTTTTCCCACTTTTCGTTAATTAAATCTAAGTAAAAATCAATCACTTTTTCGGGATATGAATGAAGAGCATCATTGACATTTACCAAGACTTCGCCATTGCTTTCAATAATCATTAAACTATCGTGCGAATTGATAATAAATGTAACTGAAGTGGTCGGCGAAAGAGTGTATTTTTTTAAAGTTACGGCTTCCTTTACATCTTTGAAACCCATACTTTCGATATATCCTTTTGCTCCACCAAAAAATGAATATGGATAAAAAGCCTTAGCAGTTTTCGGAAAAAGTTGCAGAGTCGGTTCGTTTAAATGATCTTCGTGTCCGTGTGAAAACAAAATTATATCAGTTTCATTTACAAAATCAGTTCGCACAGGTTTTGGGAAAACATACCATTGCCCGCAATACGCAGGTTCAGCCCACCAAGGGTCAGTTACAATGGTTAAATCGCCTGTATCAATAAGCATACAAGCGTGGCTAATATATTCTATATTCATATAATTACGAGCTTAAACGAGGGAAGAATTTAGATAAGATTTTCCAAACAGCAACGCCACTCAACATAGAAAGATATGGGTCAATATTTGGAACACGATAACGAACAAAACCGAATATTACAACGTGAATTGCGGTAGTTACAGCAAATGTAACCAGTAAAATAATAGCATATTTTTTGCCAGTTTTGTCTTTAGAAAAAAGATACATACCATAAAATCCAAAAATATATGTGAAAATTACGAATAACGCAACCAGATTTACAGCCTTATCACCATAAGCAAAACGATTAAGAAAAGGTGTCCAAAACGTTTGAAATTTTCCGAGCATTAAACGAGCCGTCAACCCGTAATCTGCCGTCATATTTTTTACGGCTTCACGCCGCCAAACTTTCTCGCGTTCGTTAATTTTGAGCGACGAAAAGTTGTCGGTTTTTTCCAGTTCCGCAACTTTTTCAAATTGAACTTCGCCCCAATAATAATCGGCAAATGCTTGATTTTCTTCTTTTGAAGCAAAAGTCCCTTCATAGAGTTTGATTGTTCCTGGCAAGTTTCCGAGCCATAAATTATAACTGAAACCATCGTTTACCAAAATAAATTCACCTGTTTCTTGGTAATTATGATAAGTCCAAGGTGCAATCGTTAGTAAAATACTGAAAAACATAAAAGCGGACGCGAAAATATACTTAACTCGTTTATTTTCTTTCAGTTGCATCAAAACGATAACTGCAATCACACAAACTGCAACGCCTAAAATAGCTGGACGACACAAAGTTGCTAAACCAAAAACTACGCCTGTATAAAATGCTTTGAAGTATAAATACTTATCATTTTGCAAAAATTTTACAATTAAAAACATCGCCAAAATACACAGGAATGTATGTAAAGGTTCGGTGTAGAAATCAATTGTATGTGCTGCAAGCAAAGGATTTATTGCAACAATTAACGCACCCAAAAATGCAGGTTGTTTCTTTCGCAAAACTTCATATACTGTTTTATAAGCGATAAAAACAGTTGCGGCATGAAGTAAAACTTGTATTAATTTGATAGCTACAATACTGTTTGGAAAAATCAGCCACACACAAGCAATCAAATAAGAAAATAACGGCGGACGAAACATCGGATGAAAAACACTCTGCAATGGATATTGAGTGTGATTTAGAAAGGCGTTTGCACCGTTAATATAATCTTCAGTGTCGCCAAAATCTTTTTTATCCCAACCAAAATATGAAATTGTGAATAGCGAAAAACCAATCGCAACAAGGCAAGGCAAGAAAATAGTCCAATGTTTTTTTAACATAATGTGAATTAAGATAGAAACGAGGTAAGCTAAATTTTAATCTATGCAAAAGAGTTTGCAAAATCAAAAAGTTCTTCTAAAGCATTATTCTCATAAACTCCGCTTTTTGCATTTTTGCGAATTTGCCTAACTTCATTAAACATTCTGTAACTATCTCTAAAAACACTAACTTTTGTCCCGTCACAATGATTCCAACGAACCGGAATTTCTTTTAGTCTTAAGTTTCTATGATTTGCAACAAAGAGAAATTCTACATCAAACCCAAATCGCTCAATTTTCATTACTTCTAAAAGAGGGCGAAATTTGTTCATATTAAACGCTTTAAAGCCGCATTGAGTGTCCCAAAACGGTAATCCTGTCCCAGTTTGCACGATAAAATTGAACACTTTTCCGCTTTGTTCACGCCGCCACGATTGATGATTTCCGATCAAACTTCTGTCTAATGCACGCGAACCGAAAGTAACGTCATAGTCACCATTTTCAATTGGTTCAATTAACTTATGAAGTTCTTCAATCGGCGTTGATAAATCTGCATCAGAGAAAAGTGCAATGTCAGCTTTTGATGCCAAAAGCCCTGTTTTTACTGCAAAACCTTTCCCGCGATTTTCCTCATATCGAATTACTCTAGTATCAATTAATGGAAATTGAGTGCATATATTTTTAGCAACTTCTGCTGTGTTATCAGTTGAGCCATCGTCAACAATGATTAATTCTGATTTAAAACTGAGAGTTTGAATATAATTTAAAATCCTTTCAGATGTATCTTTAAGCCTGTCAGACTCATTAAAAGCAGGAATTATAATTGAAAGTTTATTACTCATACTTTTTCAATAAAACATCAATTACTTATTTTTTCCATCAAAATTTTAGAGCTTTTTGTGCTTTCGTTCTAGTTTTATGAAGTTCTTTGTTTGTAAATCAAATATATTAGAATTTTCTAGGCAAGATTTATAAAAAATTGAAGTTAAGTATATTCACAAGATAAAAATACTTAAAATATATTTGACAATAAAAGCATAATGGCTGATACTTTGTTTCACAGATAAGACAATATTTTAAATTATCTCTAAATGTTTTGTCTAACCTGAAAACGGGATACTCGCTAAAAGCCTCTGATTCAACAAAGGCGACAAGTCCAAAAACTTAAACTAACGTGTTTTAAGTTAAACTCGGGAGCTGCAAACTTTCTCAAAAAGTTCCGCAGTTTTTCTCAAATAAAATTATATGTCAAACATAAGAAAGTGTCAGGCATATTTCTATAAAGCTAGGAGAAATGAACATCATGAAAAATTGTAAATTAAAATTTGTCTCAAAATATGCGTTTGAAACAATAATGTTAACTTTATTTATATTATTGGCAAATCAATTTGTGTTTGCTTTGGCTTCACCTGTTACATGGATAAACCCAGTAAATGTTACCGTTACGGGAAATAGTATTACTAAAAATGGTGGTTGTGCCGGTTGTGCTGATTCTGGTGCCATCAGCCAGCAACAACTTGCAAGCGGTAATGGATAATTAGAGTTTACTGCGACATCTGGAAGCAACGGTTATATCGGCTTAGGAAATACGACAAGTAACTCGACCTCAAATTTAGAAATTAATTATGGTTTGTCATTTGGGAATAGTGCTTGGTCGGTTAGAGAACTTAACTTTACCTATCGTACTGATGGAACATACACTGTTGGAGATGTATTTAGAATTGCTGTCCAAGGAACCCAGGTTATTTACACTAAAAACGGAACGGTTATTTACACAAGCACATTAACTCCGACTTACCCAATGGTAGTTGATACAAGTTTACTAGATTTAGTCAACAATATTAACAGCTCAACAGTTGACTTTGGACAAACTCAAACTGCTCCAACTCCGCCGACTTTAATCAGTAGCAGATGTTCAACTTATGCAGCACCTTCAGCTCCAACACATTTGCAAACATATTATATAAATTCAAATACTGGTAATGATTTAAACAACGGATTAAGCCCTGCGACAGCTTGGCAAACTATTCAAAAAGCCAATAATAATGCGATTCCAGGTGATTTATTCCTTATGCGTGGAACCTTTACAAATCAATGGATTAATCCTGTCAATTCGGGGAATTCTATAAATAAAATCACTTTTAAAAAAGAACCCGGACAATCAGCAATAATTGAAACTGGAAATTTTGGCGGTGCTGTTTCTCTTGGTGGACAGAGTCATATCGTTATTGATGGCTTTGAAATTCGAAATGTCGATTTCCCTATTACATTGTCTAATGGAGCCAATAATATTTGGCTAAGAAACCTATATGTTCATAATAGCGGACAAACAATATTACGCGTTGCAAGTAACAATAGAATAGAAGATTCTGTCTTTACTGATATTGGAAACCCGCAGACAAATGAAGGCGATTCAGTGATTTTGCTTCCCGGCGAAGGAACTGATGATGCGGGAAACGATAATAATATTGTGGTTCGAAATTATTTCGGAAATGCAGGACACGCTGCCTATGATGATACTGTTCAAGGTTCATCCGTTGGATTTAATGAAAATAACATTGTTGCTCAAAATATTTTCAACAATGAATGGGCAACAAATGTAGTTGTTGGCGGACGTGGAATAGGAACATTAATTGAATGTAATGAAATCAAAAACGCTTCTCAAAACACCCCAAATCCAACTTTGGTTTACCCTAGACCTGGTATTCAATATAGCGGCGATAACGGAATTATTAGGTATAATCGAGTTTACAATAACAAATCATACGGCATGATTATCCAAGGATATACTTATGCAACAACTCAAGAGCAATTTCCCGAAAATAATCAAATATATCAAAATACTTTTGTTTCAAACGGAAGTGCCGGATTGATGATGGGAATTAGTGATTCCGGCTATCCGGCGGCTCATGCGTATGTCAGAAACAATACATTCGAAAATAATATCTTTTGGAATAATGCTGGCTATGATGGTGCTAACGGCAACTTCTATGACATAGTTGCTGAGTGTTATTCAGCTAATTTTCCTTGGGCTACAGGATTTACTGATGGAAATGTCTTCAGATATAACAATGCTTCAAATCGACCATTTTTCGCAATTGTTCGAAATTTTGCTGGTGGCGGAAATTTATTTTACGATACACCAGCATTAGCTCAATCCTCTTTCCAAAATTGGACAAATAATCGGCGTGAAAATCCACAATTTGCTGATATTACCACAAACAATTATTCACTATCATCATCAAGTCCCATGATAGATCAAGGAAGATTAATACCTGGGGTCAATTTTAGTGGTTCCGCTCCCGACCTTGGAGCAATCGAAAATACTATACCAAAGAAACAATTTGATTTCGATGGTGATGGAAAAGCCGATATTGGAGTTTTCCGACCTTCAACTGGTATTTGGTATCTACTTAATAGTCAAACTGGTTTTTCAGCTACACAATTTGGAACGAACGGTGATAAGCCTACATCAGCTAATTATGATGGTGATAACAAAACCGATCTATCTATTTTTCGTCCAAATGGTGGTGTTTGGTATTATTTGAGCAGCATTAACGGAGGTTCACCTGGAGCCCAATTCGGTGCTAACACTGACATTCCAACTCAAGGAGATTTTACTGGCGATGGTAAAGCAGATTTTGCATTCTTCCGCCCATCAACTGGAACTTGGTATGTTCTAAGAAGCGAAGACCAAAGTTTTTATGCTTTTCCTTTTGGACTCAGCACTGATATTCCCACTCCATCGGATTATGATGGTGATGGGAAAACTGATGCTGCGGTTTTCCGTCCTTCAAATGGAACTTGGTATATTATCCAAAGTCAATCTGGTGCAGTAATTTCAACTGTTCTTGGTATAAATGGCGATATTCCAACGGCAGGTGATTTTGATGGCGATGGTAAATCAGACGTATCTGTGTTTAGACCTTCAACTGGAACTTGGATTCGAATAAACAGTTCAAATAGTCAATCAATTAGTGTTCAACACGGTTCGAATGGAGATATTCCAACTCCAGCTGATTACGATGGTGACGGAAAAACTGATATTACAGTTTTCCGCCAATCAAATGGAACTTGGTATTTGTTGCGAAGCCAATTGGGTGCATTAAATATTCCATTTGGTTCAAATGGTGATATTCCAGTATCAAAACCAATCGGGGCGAATTAGGTGTAAAATTACAAGAGTGGTTAGTGTGCTAAACAAACCACTCTTGAATCAAAAACTTAAATTAAATTTATTTTCCTTTTCTAAAAAAATCCGATACCACATTTCGAAGTTTATTAACCTAAATAACCTGTTTGAATGATCTTCACCGCTATTGTGTTTCCCGACTAATTCACGCACAAAAACTGCATCAAAAATTCCACGATTTAACGCACGTTCGCTCAAAATATATTCATCAACATAATGCTTGAATTCATTTCGCAACCAACTTGCAAGCGGAACGGGAAAACCCATTTTCGGACGATACAAAATTTCATCAGGCAAAATTCCTTTCATCGCTTCTTTCAATAAAAACTTAGTTGTTGTGCCTCTAAGTTTCATATTTGTCGGCATTTTTGCCGTTAATTCAACTAATTTATGATCGAGAAATGGCACGCGAGATTCGATTGAAGCCGCCATCGACATTTGATCTTGCTTCATCAAAAGTTCGTGCAGATAAGTTTTTGAATCAACATATAAAAGTTTGTCCAAAATTTCAGTCGCATCAGTTTCTTCAAGCCATTGATTTTGATAGAAATAAGGATTTTGCTCTGCGATTCGAGATTTTGTTTCCGCTGAAAATAGCTTTGTTTGCATCGACTTGCCAAAGAGAGCAAAATTGTCGAGAAACAAATTTTCGATGTCGTTATCGCGGGTCAAAAATGTTCGCGTCAGTTTTCCGCCTACAGCACTTGCTCCTGATTTGATAATCGAACGCAAGAATTTCGGCGTGACTGATTCGTATTTTTCGCCGTAATTCAGCAGCTGTAAGGCTTTCGCATAACGACCATAACCTGCCATAATTTCGTCACTTCCCTCGCCCGTCAACACAACTTTAACGTGCTGCCCTGCAAGTTTTGAAACAAAATAAAGTGGAATTGATGAGTCAAAACCGATTGGTTCGTCTTCGTGCCAAATCAATTTAGGCAATTCTGCAAAAAACTGTTCGGGCGTAATTGTGATTTCGTGATGCTCGGTTTTGTATTTATTTGCAACGATTCGGGCGAACTCAAATTCGTTTGCTTCGCGTTCGGCAAATCCGACCGAAAAAGTTTTTATCGGTTCATCAACCATCGTTGACATAACCGCCGCGATTGCCGAAGAATCAATTCCGCCGGATAAAAACATTCCGAGTGGCACGTCTGCCATCAAGCGAAGTTTGACCGATTCGGTGAATAAATCTCGCCATTCTTCGATGTATTCTGAATCATTGCGAGAGTCGTGTTTCGGCTCAAAACTAATATCCCAATATTTTTTAATCGTCAGGTTTCCGTCTTCCCAAAACATCGTATGACCGGGAAGAAGTCGTTTGACTCCAACAAACAACGTTTCGTCTTTTGATGTTCCATGATTCGCAAATTGATCTGGCAGAGCGTTGTAATTGAGTTCGGGTTTAACGGCGGCGGCTTCTAAAATCGTCTTAATTTCTGAGCCGAAAAATAAATTTCCTATCTCATCGTGAAAATAATAAAGCGGTTTTACGCCTAATCTGTCACGGGCGATAAAAAGTTCTTTTTTTGTCCGATTCCAAATTGCTAAAGCAAACATTCCGCGTAATTTTTCAACGCAGCGTTCGCCGTATTCTTCAAAAAGATGCAAAATCGTTTCGGTATCGCAATGAGTTTGATAAATATGACCTTTCGCAACAAGTTCTTCGCGATAGTCAGCGTGATTATAAACCTCGCCGTTGTAAATAATTACGAGTGATTTATCTTCATTAAACATTGGTTGCGAGCCAAGTGAAACGTCAACAATCGAAAGCCTACGATGACCGAGACCAATTTGTCCATCGATAAATTCGCCTGCATCATCAGGTCCGCGATGATGAATTACATCACGCATTTTGCGTAAAATTTGCTCATCAATTTGTTTATTTGATTTTGTGGAATATGCAATTCCGTTGATTCCGCACATAGGAAAAATTGGATTGAAGACTGGAGGAAGTTCAACAACCTTTAAACTATATCATTTTACCGTATTTGTTACATTTAATGCTAGAAAATTGTGAAATTATTGCTCAAATAGAATTTTAACAAAACTTAAGTTAATCTTTTCAATAACAACACGCTTTCCCTCAAGATATTGAAATAAAGAAGAAAATTTACAATACATTAAATTATGCTAGAAAATCTCAAAGGTAATTTCCTGAAAAAAAGACTTTTAAATTATTTAACAATTCTTTCAATTTCGATATTTGTTGGATTCGCAGTTTGGAGTTCATTAACAGTTAGACCCGAAAGCGATGAAGGTTCATTCGCAAGTCCTGCTCTAAACCTCGCTCAAAACGGTCATTTTGGGACGACAGTTTTTGAAACGGAAGACTCAAAACTTACGAGAATTGATCAAAGAACATATTGGGTAATGCCACTTTTTTTGATAAATTCCGCTGCTGTCTTTAAGTTATTTGGATTTAGCCTTTTTGCAATGCGTTTTATATCAATTTTTTGGGGAATTATTATTCTTATTTCATGGTATTTTTTAATTCTCAAATTCTCTGCGAGTCGCGGTTGTGCAATTATTTGCATGACTCTCATGGCAACCAGCTATGTTGTTTTAGCAACTGCTACATTAGGACGTGGAGATACAATGTGTGCCGCTCTTGGATTTGCCGCGTTTTCTGTTTATCTATGGAAGAGAGAGCAAAATTTATCAGTCGCAATTTTTATTTCTCAAACTCTTGTTGTTGCCGCCGGAATGACACATTATTTAGGAATTCTACCGTTCCTCGGTTTACTTTTCATAACAATTTATTATGATTACCGCTCAATAAAGCTAAAGCACATTGCAATTGCATTATCACCATATTTATTTGCGGGAAGTTTGTTTTTATTATGGATTTTGCAAGACCCAATTGCTTTCAAAGATCAGTTTATAGGCAATGCAACTGCGTCTGGCAGGATGCAAGGTTTCACTTCTCCTCTGAGCATAATTACTAATGAATTTACAATTCGTTACCCGCGTGCATTTGGTTTACTAGGTTCAACAGAAGGTCATTCCGGACCAATTTATCTCAAAAGTTTGATGCTTGTTGGTTTTATACTTGGGTTGCTTGGTGTTATTTTCACGACTCAATTACGGAAAAAATATGGGCTATTGTTGGGATTATTTTTAATCTACTTTTTTGCTTTAGCGATAATTGACGGACAAAAACTGTCAGTTTATTTGATTTATATTGTTCCGTTTTATCTTGCTTTTTTTGGTATTTGGATTTTCAAATTATGGGAAGATAAATTTATTCCACGTTATTTGATTGCTTTTGGGTTTATCGGATATTTAATGCTTGGAATTGGAGGAATTGGATTACGTTGCATACAAAACACTTACGTCAATTATTATGTTCCGGCAATTGAATATGTAAATACAAATGCTGTAAAAGGTGATTTAATAATGGGTGGACCGGAAACCCGATTTGCATTAAAAACTGAAGCTACTCACATTGCCGATGGAAACTTTGGTCTTCATACGGGTAAACGACCAAGATTTCTTATTTACGATCCGGGAACTCTTGATTCTTGGAAAGATAGCGAAATATTTAATCCTGAGTTTTATCAGCATCTTCCTCAAATGCTAAATAATGAATATAAAGTTGTTTATGAAAATACAGCTTTTCAGATTTATGAAAAAAAATAATTTAAGGATATAACATTGTTTTTAATTCCTCAAAACCACTTATTGTCTGAATAAATCTGTTCATATTTGAGTCGCAATCAACTCGCGGAAGTGAAAAAATATTGTCATTAGCTTTGCTGAGGCGAAGTTCTGTTGAGACAGCAGATTTATAACCCGTATTTTCAACCGCTAAAAATTCACGCGGTGAACAATTTCCATTTGGATAACAAAAAATATCAGCTTCTTTTTGTAACTCTGTTTGAACTCGAAATTTCGACTCAAAAAGCTCGTTTTTTAAGACTTCATCGCTTACATTTGTCAAAATTGGATGAGAAACTGTATGCGATTCAACCGAAACTCCATTATTTTCCATCTCTCGGGCGTTGTCCCAAGTAAAACTGCTAAAGCTTTCATCTGGTAAATCCGGAAGTTTTACATTTAGTATATTTGCTAGTTTTTCGATGTTTAAATCTCTGTCTTCGGTTGATAACTTTTTCAATTCTGAATTAATTTTTGCCGCGTAGTTTACTCTTGATGTTTTATCGCCCAGTTTAATGGAAAAACTTTTGCTCGCAATATTAAAAATTAATGAGTCTAACTTTGTGTTTATTAACAAATACCTTGCTTTATCTGTCCAAATCCATATTTTTTTATCAAGAAAATCTGTAACTACAAAAACTGTCGCCGGAACACCAAACTTCTTTAAAATTGGAAAAGCTATATCAAAAACATCTTTATAACCATCGTCAATTGTGATAACTAAAGAGTTGTGTTGAAGTGGCTCACCATTGATAATTATATCTGTAAGCTGTTGAAAAGATATAACTTTATAATGTTTAGTAAGATATTTAAGGTGATTCTCTAATACTGATTTTGAAGTTGAAAAAGGTGTGTCTTGTTGGCTAAATCTGTGATACATCAAAATCGGAACGCAAGTCCTGTTTTTGTATCTCAACGCCGCAAAAGCATTTGTCTTAACCAGAAAATTTAATATATTTGTCTTTAGCATTTCTTAAATTCGAAAGAGAGTAAAACATTACCCAAAATTATTTCGTTTTCTAATTTTCAACCTTCTTTTAAGTTCGTTTTTTTCACTTTTCACAGGTAGTCGATAACGTTTTCCTAAACTAATGTCTTGCTTAATTCTTGGAAAATCGCCAGATTCTATCAACCTTACAGCTTTTGAAACAAGCATTGCACATCTTGTCGTTAAATTTGCACGGAACTCATCCAAGAAAGGTTCGAAATCAACACCAAACGTAAAGTCGTAACTCAAAGGAACAGTTTCTTGCAAAATAATATCACCGGTATCTACTTTAGACGCAACAAAATGGACAGTTAATCCAACTTCTTTTTCGTCATTAAAAAGTTCCCAAAAAACAGGTGGACCGCCGCGATAATATGGAGCCAAACCTTGATGTAAATTTATTGAACCAAGTGTTGGAATTGAAAAAACAATTTCTTTCACAATATTTGTCCCAAAAATCACGCCTAAATCTGCATCACATTTTCGTATCAAATCTATCGATCTTTGATTGTGATAATTTTCAACATAAAAAACCGGTATTGAATGTTTTTCAGCGGTGCTAATAGTTAGTTGTCGCGAATCAACTATTTGATTTTCAGTAATTTCACTTGAAGATTTTGATTTAGAAAATATTGAAACCATTTTTTTCAAAGTTTCAAAATATCCATCATATTTTACAGAACGTTTTAGCTTTTCACGCAACCCTCGAATTGGAGTAGTTGCTATTTCAATAAAAACACCGGCTAATTCTATATTTTCAAGTCCATTAATATTTTTAATTACCAGCTCTGCACCGCCGTGCGTTAGCAAAATCACCCGCATTTCATTGCCTCCAAGTAGCATTTCACCCAAGAGCCTTGGAGTAAATCCATATCATATTTTTTAATTTCATTTCTTCCATTTTCAATTAATTCTTGGACAAAACTATTGTTTACAACAAGTTGGATTGCAGATTCGGCAAGTGATTTAAAATCATTTTGCTCAACAATTAAACCGTTAAATTTATCTCTAACAATAAAAGGAATACCGCCGGAATTTGTTGTAGCAACTGCTAATCCGCACGAAAACGCCTCAATTATTGAAAGCGGCATATTATCAACAACCGAAGAGTTCAAATAAATATCTGTCTGATTGTAGGTTTCGGGCATTAAGTCTTGGTCAATTTTTCCAATAAATTCAATATCAAGAAGTTGCAATTCAACCGCTAAGTTTTTCAACAACTTTTCTTCGCTTCCGCTACCTGCAACAAGCAATTTAGCTTCAGGAATCTTGGTTTTAATAATTTGAAAAGCACGCAAAATATCGGAAACTTGATAATGTTTTTCAAAATTTCGATTCGAAAAAAAAATTGGCTTAATTGGATTACGAACTCTAAATTGAAATTTGTTTGAATCAACAGAATTAAAAATTGCCTCGCTTTTCAGTCCAAATCTTGCAAAAACTTCAACTAAAAACTGAGACGGAACAATAATTTTATCAAACCATTTCATCGTCGGTTTCGCTGTCAGCTTCCATTTTTTGAGATGAGTTTCGGCTTCGCCAGTATGATAATGCAAGATTGTTTTTTTGCGAAAAAGTTTTGCGACTAATAATGCCGGAAGTGTTGAAATAATGTAACTTGTGGTTCCTGAAGAAAAAATATGCACACAATCTGAACTACTTAATTTTGCAAAAAGTGAAAATAAAAATACCGCAAAAGTTGCAAAAGTTCTAAGTATTTTAATATTTTGAAAAAGCGTTGATGGATTATTTGCGACAAAAAGCATTTCAATTTCAGAATGATTTGTAAAAGACTCTAAAAGCCTGTTTGCCTGAATTGATTGTCCGCCAATTTCACGCATTGAAGGTGCAATTAAAACAATTTTAATTTTTTTCTTCTCAGCGTTCATTCAAATAAACCTCAATCGTTTTCTTCAATTGCGATTGGCAAGAAAATTTTTCTTCAATTATAAAACGACCTTTTTCACCAAATAATTTTACTTTATTCTCATCTTTTAAGAGTTCAATCAGACAATTTGCCATCGCTTCATCATCATCAGAATCAACTAAATAACCCGTTTCACCTTCAATTATCGCTTCGCTTGCTCCGCCAACATTGGTCGCAACAACTGGTTTTCCGGCAGCCATATATTCCAAAATTGAGTTAGAAAAACCTTCGTAGAGCGATGTTAAAACGCCTGCGAAACTGACAGAAAGAAGCTCTGGCACTTCACCGCAACGACCGATAAAGCTAAGTTTATCAAGCACTTGCAACTCTTTAGCCAAATTCTGTAAATCTGTTAAAAGATTACCTTCGCCGGCTACAATAAATCGAACATCTGAAAATTTATCACAAACTTTTTTCGCAACACGCAAAAACATCGGAATATTTTTTACATCGTGACGCAGATTAGCGACTATTGTCACAAATCTCAAGTTTTCAGCATTTGGCAGCTTTAATTTTTCACAAATTTCTTTTCGATTTGTTAGTTTTGGTTTGAGTCTTTCCAAATCTAAACCATTATAAATTACGTTTATTTTTTTAGCCGAAATACCGTCCGCAATTAAATAGTTTTTTACAGCTTCTGAATTTGCAACAATTGCACTCGATCTTCCAAACGCAATTTTTTCGATAAATTCTTGTCTTTTTGAGCGAACGCCTCCGGTTTCACGTTTTGAGGCAATTCGGATTTTAATGCCTGCGAGAAAAGCTCCAAACATTCCAAAAACATTCGTGTAAAAATCGTGTGTGTGAACAATATCAATTTTGTTTACTTTCAAAAATTTGACGAAGAGTAGTATTTGTTTTATGAAATTGAAATCGTAAAATGAAGTTAATTTAAACTCAGGAATATCGGTAAAGCCTATGTTTTCAACTTCTTGCAACAATACGCCTTCATTATTTAGTGAAGCGATAAAAACATTGAAAGTTTTATCTTCGTGCAAAAGTTTGGTCAATTGCACAGCCTGGCGTTCAGAACCGCCTTGATGGAAACTTCCAATTAATTGCAAACAGTTCATAGCGTCAAACTCCTTGAACACTAAAAACACTTTCATTTGTTCTGACGTTGAGCTTGTTTCCCAAACGTCTCGCCGTTGCAAATTTCAATTTGTGAGGAAAATTAACAACTTCGCGTCCGTTGAGTCGAAAATTTGCTCCATCAATCATCACAAATTCTTCGGGTAAATTTTCGCCTTCGCTCATTCTCGCCCATAAAAATCTAAAATCTGAGTCAAAAAGCTCGGTTCTAATTAATGCTTCGTTGTCTGCAAAAACTAAAATATCTTGGTAGCCGCGATAATTTACGACAAACGCTCTGCCGCCTGAAACTTCAGTTTCAAAGACTTCGGGTTTTTCAAACATCGAATCATTAGGCAACAAAAATGTAAAAAATTCTTGTGATCCAACACCTTCCGAAATATAACGGAGAAATGGAGCATTAACTTTCTTCCCGAAAATTGGCGAAACCCAACTTTCTTTTTTTTGCCATTGACCGTTATCGCCAAAGGTAAAAAGACGCAAACCCGCACCTTTTTCCGGCGTTTCATTGACGCACCAATTGCCGTTTTCTGAACTTTCAATTTCAGGATTTGTCGCAGAATCGAAATGAAAATTCATCTGATAACTATGATTTCCAAAACTTTCAACGTGGTCACGAATTATCCAATAATCATTTTTGAGGAACAAAACACTCCGATTTTGTGTTGCCGCACCATTTTCTAAAGTTTGATAACCATTTTGCGAACCTTCAAAAAAATCAAATCGTTCTTCGCTTAACCAAATTTTCGGCGTTGCCTCTGCGGTTGAATTCCAACTAAACTTCCCGCCAGGTTCCGATGAAGATTGGTTGTCAATTGACAATGCATTGTGTGCCATTGTTGACCGAAAAAAATCTCGCCATTCGTTTGATTCGTGATAAGTATAAGTTCCCGGGTCAACTAAAAGACTTTTTCCGCCAGCAGCAACATCAATCGCCAAAGCGTCTGCGTGTGAATGTCCGCAACTCATTGCACCGTGAGTTCCGCAATCAAGCAACATAAAATTATCCGTTTCAGTCCAACCGTCACGCATCACAAAATATCCGCCGGTTGAAAAGGCTTTTGAGTTTTCTTTTGGTTTGTGATCTCTTATTTTTTCAAATTTATCATAACTTTCAACTCCAAATAACCATAAAGTTTCTTCCGAAAATTCATGTGAAACAAATTTATAATCGCCACGATTAAACAGAATTGAGCCAGAAGTTAAAACTGAGCGAAAATCATTTGGCTGCCGATTTGAAATTGGTAGAACATAGCCGCCATCGTCGTCGCCGATAAATGGCGTTGTTCCATCCGGTCGAGTTACGTGCATCAAAAAATCAATAATTTGTTGAAGCTTCGAACTCAATTTGTTATTTGCAATCGCGTCTTTGTTATCATTATTGAGACTTCTGAGCAAACAGAATTGCGTGTAAAACTCGGCAGTATATCGTTGATACCAAGTTGATTGCTCAAAGTAAACGCCATCAGAAAGTATTTGTCTGTCGAGTTCGGCAAAGAGAATTTCGCTGCCAAGTTTTTGCCAGTGTTCGGCTCTTTGCAAGCCATTTAACTGCGTTCCGAGAAAATATAAAGCAAGAGCTTCGCCTGTCAGATGAGTATTTGGACTGTAATATGTTGAGAGATATTTTTCAATATGTCGCCCGTTCATAAACAAATGTTTATATATTTCTTGAAATAATCCGGTCGAAAAACTTGTCGATTCTTTAAAAAATTGTAACGCCCAAATCCAAGAAATCGAACGCAACGCAATTTCCAAACTACTTAACCAATTTACCCCAATTCCCGGCGGGTTTTGCTTCATCCAACTTCCGATATGACGAACAAAAGTTGACGCATATCGTTCATCGCCCGTAAGCCAATATGCTACGCCAAGCGTAAAAAAATGCTGATGGCGATTTAATTCCCAAATAATTTTTTTGTCGCCTGTTTCTTCGCTATCAAGTTCGTCAAATAATTTCCAATGTTTTAATGGCGATTTTTTGTTTGAAACCGGTTCATAATGCCAGTCAATTTCAGTTCCAAAATTTAGATTTTCATAACCGAGCAAATCAAATTTACCTTCTAAAATACGGTCAGCTTTTTCAACGACTTGATATTTTTCATTTCCGGCATCAATTGCATCGTTTCCATAAAGTAATCTGTAAAGATCGATTATTTCGCGTTTTTGACGAAAACTTACAAAAAATGATGTTTGCGAATTTTCGTAAAACTGATTAAATAAATCTTCAATTGACGGATTTTTCGACTTAAATTTATTTTTATTAAGTAATTGTTTGAGGTCTGAATCAGTCGGAATTTTTGTCCTTAAACCAATTTGCTCAGAATAGACAGAAAGAACTTGCTCGCCGCGAGTGCGAATTTCACTCCAGCTTCGTCCTTTTAGTTTCTTCAATTTTTCGAAAGCGTTCGACATTTTTGAGTTGTTATTAAAAATCAGAGATTAATCTTTCTAAAATTTTATTTTGCCATAATTGATTTCAGGCGATAATCACGATACTGATTTGGCGAACCATTTTTTCTGTCAATTGCAGCTGAAACCATATTAAATGCTTCGCGAGCAGTCGCGAAATGAACTTTGTAATCGCCGGTTTTTTCACCGTTTTCAATTATTTCACCAAAAAATCTTTTAGCATCTTCACCGATGCAAGCCGATTGGTCTTCGTCAAAAAAACCATGACAGTAAAGTTTGATAAAAACCCAATTTGATCGTCCTTGAACCGTAACATTTGCTCCCATCCAACGTCTTAATCTGGACATATCTGAAACTTGATTGCCAGCCAAAGCTCCATCATCTATTCGCGGTAGCGGAAAACCTTTAAACTTTCTTGTCCAGTTAAATACCAAAGGTCCAGTAAATATCAGTGGCAATAGTGGTGATTTTCCACCAACTTCAACTTTTTTTCCTTTTCTATGTGGAACCGCTTCGTTTAATGGTAATCCAATTTCGTAAATTTGATTCAACATTGGAACTTGGGCTTGTTCAGGTGCAGAAGGCAAAGTCATATCAACGTAACAACCTGTTTCGGCTAAAATTTGTATTTCTTCGTCAACGCCACAAAAATTTCCGCCACAAGAATTTCCTAAAGCTAAATTTCCATGAATAAAAGCCCACATCGGACTTCCAACTCCATCAAGTCGCGACAAACACTGATGTTTTTCTGCTAACAAATCACGAAATTCGACCAGGCTTTTTCGCAAGTTTTCGGCTGTGTCAGGTTTTTCTACGCCGTGATGCAAATGAATTTCTACTTCGCCTAAACCTTCATACTGCATTTCAGCCAGTTTTTCTAAAATTGGTGCGTGATATTGTTCTGCCGGATAAAAATTTGTGTGACGAAACTTTGTTCCATCTGAATCTTGCAAAGATTCACCGATGTTTTTTGCCAATTTGTAATAATCTGACAAGCGTTTTTCTCTTTTTTCTAAGGGCAATAAACCGCCATTTGCACTCCAACTTGGCTCAAAATGATTAGCAATTGTAAAAATTATATGTTTTTTCTCAAAGGCATTTTGCTGAAGAAAACTCTTTGTTCGCGAAAATGGATAGCGAACTAGCCACGGCAAGTTCCATTTAAATTTAGTTGTAAGATTCGATGAATTCTGCATTTCTCTATACTTTAACAATCAAATAAGCTGGCGTTTCGTCATTATTACTCTGTAAATACTCTTTTATTTTTAATCCTTGAGCGTGAAGTTCACTTCGAATCATTTTTTCAGTTTGAAACATTTCTTTACCTTTCAAAATTTCGCCTTCTAGTTGATTTCCGGTCAACCAATAAAAACTTCCTGTAAACAAAGCAATTAACGGATAAATAAGTGACTTTAAATTACCAGCTTTAAAACGCTCTCTAAGCATTTGAAAATAAAATTTTGGAGCGTGAATTTTCAATAAAAATATTCCGTTTGGTCTTAAAACTCTTGAAATTTCTGCAATAGTTTTTTTGTTATTCATATAAGGCAAGGCAACCATACACAAAATAACATCAAAACTTTCGTTGGCAAAAGGAAGTTCTTCTCCGCGAGAGCAAACAAAATTTACTTTATCTGCAAAATTTGTTGTTTCAAAAAACTCTTTTCCAATTTCACCAACTTTTTCTGCAATATCAATTCCAAAACCAATTGCATTTTTTCTTTCAATAAACTGGAGCAGATCGTAACCAGCTCCGCACCCAACATCTAAAATTCTTTCAACTTGGTTGTTTCCAACAGATTCAACAAGCCAATAACGTCTTTCTTCATTTATATTTGCAAAATTCTGAAGTGCAACTTCTGCATATTGTTGATAATCATCATCGAATTTCATCTTAAAAAAAAGTAAAACAACTAATTCCTTTACTTATCCACAAACTCCCGATGCCAAAGTTCTAACATCAAGATAATCCACAATGAATGCGAGTGATCGCGGCGACCTCTGGCGTGTTCATCCAACAAATTTTGAATATATTTTGGCTCAAAATATCCACGTTCGAGCGTTCGTTTATCACCTAAAGTTTCTAAAATTCGTTCTTTTAACTGAACGTTTATCCATTCATTTATTGGTACGCCAAATCCTTGTTTTTCACGATAAAGAATTTCTTTTGGAACAATTCCTTCCATCGCTTTTTTCAAAATATACTTCGTTTCTAAGCCTTTTAACTTCAACTCAGAAGGCATTTGTGTGACAAATTCAATCAACTTATGATCAAGAAAAGGAACTCTCGCTTCAAGAGATGTTGCCATCGACATTCGGTCAACTTTTGTCAAAATATCGCCCGGTAAATACGTTTTGCTATCTAAATAGAGCAAATTATCGACTTCATTTCCGGTTGAAACACTCGTTGCTAAACGTTCAAAAACTTCTTCTCCGGCTCCAAATCCGCTTCCTAATTTTTCTAAAAACTCATTTGAATACAATGACTTACGGCGAAGTTTATTAAAATATGAAACGCTATCAATGTATCGGTCAATCGCATCAAGCGATGTGTTGTAGAGAAAATTTTTGCCATAAGTTCCGCTTGGCAATTTTTCGCTCAATTTCTGCAAAACATTTTGCCGAATAACTTTTGGGAGTTTTTCAAATCCGCGACGCTTTTTGTCATTTGCATATCTTGTGTAACCTGCAAAAACTTCATCGCCGCCATCGCCCGAAAGTGCAACTGTGACATATTCGCGAGCCATTTTTGAAACCATATAAGTCGGCAACGAACTCGGATCTGCAAAAGGCTCGTCAAAATGCCAAACCAAATCGTCAATTATCTCAACTAAATCAGGCGTTACAATAAATTCGTGATGTTCTGTTTTGAAATGGTCGGCTGCCATTCTTGCAAATTTTAACTCATTAAAACTATCTTC
Organism: Acidobacteriota bacterium; assembly: GCA_031415455.1. Classification (GTDB taxonomy): domain Bacteria; phylum Acidobacteriota; class Blastocatellia; order Pyrinomonadales; family Pyrinomonadaceae; genus JANNVK01. The sequence continues at coordinate 304,105 of JANORS010000015.1, forward strand.
GTTAAAGCCTATGGAAAAAGTTTTTACCGGAACATCCAAAAGTTGCGACATCATCGCGACAACGGTAGATGAATCAACTCCGCCAGATAAAAATGCTCCAAGTGGAACTTCTGAAACCAGACGAATTTTCACGGCTTCTTTAATAAGTCGTTGTAATTCTTCGATATATTCGGCTTCAGTTTTTATTTCGACTGGTTTTGCGTAAGTAAAATCCCAATACTTTTCCGTTTTAATTTCGCCATTTTTGTATGTCAAAAAATGTCCGGGCTGAAGTTTTCTAACTTCTTTGAAAATGCAAAATTCTTCCGGCACATAGCCAAATGTCAGATAAGAATCGAGTGCTGAAAAATCAATTTCACGAGAAACATTATCATTCTTCAATAAACTTTTTAACTCTGAACCAAAAACGAATTCGCCATTTTTGGTTAAGCTATAAAAAAGTGGTTTTTTTCCGACTCTATCTCTTGCAATAAATAGACTTTCGTCTGTTTTATCCCAAATCGCAAACGCAAACATTCCGCGTAAATGCTCAAGACAATTTGTTCCATATTCTTCAAAAGCGTGAAGGATTGTCTCAGTATCTGAGTTTGTTTTGAATTTGTGTCCAAGCGATTGCAGTTCTGTTTTTAATTCGCGAAAATTATAAATTTCGCCATTAAAAACAATAAATTTATCGCCAGTTTCGTTATAAATAGGTTGCTGTCCGGTTTTTAAATCAATAATTGAAAGCCGACGCATTCCGAGTGCAGCACGACCTTCGACCGTCGTTCCTTGTTCATCAGGTCCTCGATGCGTGATGATTTTGCACATCATATCAAGCATCAATTCGCGTTCGTTTATTTGAGTATTTTCTTTGGAAATAAATCCGGCAATTCCGCACATTTTTTTGTATCTTTGTCCTAGGCTGTTAAGCTTTTTCTCCTTAGTTTCAAGATAATTGAACTAATCATTTTCTTTTCTTTTTCTTCGATTAAACCAAAATAGTTTGCACCAATCAGATAAACTATCGCAAAAATTATAGCCGAAATGCCAAGCACCAACGATCCAGCTATAAAATGGGATAGTTTTGGATTGAGATTTTGCGACAAAAACGCATCCCAGATTGGTAAGTATCCTTTTGTTTGCGAATAAACAAAAAATGTAAGAAATCCAGCGATTATACTCACGATTGAAGTTTTCCAAATGTTTCCGAGAAGACTGATATCTGAAGATTTAACTCCAACCGTTTTCCAAATTTTAATCGAAGTAATAACTCTGTCAGTAATTGAGGCACAGACAACTATAATCATCATTCCTTGCAAATTTAGATAATTAATTCCTAACCATAAAAATATAATAAGCCCAATTACAATAAAAATTCTGACTTTCAGAATAAAACTGCCTAGAGATTCATAACTTCTAACAATAGGATCAGTAATTACAATATAAGTCGGAAGCAGAATAATATTGATTAAAAAAATTGGAACGCTGTCGGCATATTTCTCTGTAAAAAGAGTAGTAATAAATGTTTGAGCAGTTATTAAAAAGAAAGTAAAAAGCGGAAAATAAAAAAATGCGAGTTTGTTCATTGCGGTAGCAGTCAACTCTATCATTTCCCTAATCTTTCCTTCTGATTGCAGTCTGCTTATTTTAGGAATTAAAACCGAAGCAATTGCCTCATAAAGCAAAACCATTAAAGGTAATTCGAAACAACCTACTCTATAAACCGCGACTTCTTCTGAAGAAAATTTGTTAGCAATAAAATAATTGTGTAAATCAGTTTGTAGCGTCCATAAAATGCCGGAAATGCCAAAAGGTAAAGCATATTTCAAATGTTTCACAAAAAATTTATAATCAAAAGCCTTCCAAAACCCTGCAAAACGATAATTCAAATATACACATAGAATTACGGTTTGTAGAACGACTTGAATCGTTATCGCATTAAGCATCGCTGCAACTGATTCCCAATATACAAGACCAGCTACTAAAAAAACTGACTTCGTAAATTGTGCGAGAATGATGAATACACTAGCTAAACGAGATTCCTGATTTGCAACAGCAACAACTTCAAGAAATGCAGAAAATATCCAAAACCAGACAACCAAGCCAATCTGAGGTGCAAATCTAGTCATCTCTTCATCTTTAAACAAATTCCCAAGAAACTGTGGAAAAAGATTGAGGAACAAACAAGCTATTCCTCCCATTATGAAATTAAAGAACAGAATATTAAAAAGGTAATAATTTATATTCTCTTTTTCACGTGAAAAAAAGTAATAAGCACTCATACTAAAACCGAAAGGCAGAATGCTGCTTACTGTCGAAATAACTAAAAAAACTTGCTGATACATTCCAACATCTGATTTAGTCAAAACTCTAACAACCAAAAGCGGAAGCAAAAGTGTAAAAACAAAACCAATAACCTTGGCAAGCATCAGCCAGCCAACGCTTGAATATAATGATTTATCTTTAGTGTTTTCGCCCATTTTCACGAGTAAATAAACAAATAATTAGAGTGAGTTAGTAGTTAAAACTATCTTTCCGCAGTTTTCATTGAAAGACTTGTCAAAGTTTGTAGAGGTTTATCAAAAATAGAATCTCGCAAATGTCTGGCATAAAAAAATCCGGCAAAGAGTAAAATTGGATTTTCTTTAGCAAGTGAAACGTCTTCTTTCATCAACAACGAAAACTTCACTTTTTCATAAATACTAAAAATAAAACTTCGATACATCCAACGCGGAATGTCTAAAATTCTCGGTCCTTCGATTCGCTCAAAATGTTTGTCCATCAAGTATTTTGAAATTCCGGCACCGAAACACCATTGTCGATAATAAGATTTGCTCAACCGATATTCCGGAACATAATGATAAAAAACGAGTTTCGGGCAGTAAATTCCTTTGATGTTTTTGCTCATCAATTTATGAAAAATAACATCGTCTTCACAACCAATAAGGTTTTTTCCAGTTGGACCTATTTGTTCGGGCAAAAGACCAATTTTATCAAAAACACTTCGCTTAAAAACTGAATGTCCACCAGTTAAAATAGATGTTTCCCAACTAAAAAACCAACTACTTTCACCATAATCTCGCCAACCAATAACGCCTTCTTTTAGGGGTTCAACCCAACTTGGTGGTGAAACTTCCCAATTTGGCAACATCTTTCCACCAGCAAAATCAATCTCATTCCAACGTTCTTGAAATAAATTCTCAACTTCAACTAACCAATCTTTTGCAATCTCAATATCATCATCTATTATGCTAAATAATTCGCCTTTTGACCTCAAAACACCTGTGTTAAAAGCAAACACTTTTCCTTGCCTTTCTTCAAAAACATATTCAAGTTTGATAGTTTTGAACAACGGCACAAACTCTTCAACAACACTTTTCGTCTCATCAATTGAATTGTTATCTATAACCGCAACTTCAAAAATCATCTCGCGTGGCATTTCAGCATCTAAAATACTCTGGAGAGTTTTTCGGAGGCTTTTTGCTCTGTTATATGTTGGAATTATTATGTTGAGTTTCATGAAATGATTGTAATTTTTGAACGTTATTAATGTTTGTTTCCAAGTTTTACAAATGCGACTTCATCTTCACGAAATCTCATAAATATAAAAAGCACTAATTTAGGGCTGATTTTGAGTAAAATTACGATTAAAGTTAGTTTAATTTTGCGGTAATGTTTGTTTGATTCAACAATAAATAATTCAGCTTCTAAATAATTTCCTTCAAGAAGGCAATTTTTACCTTTTTCTAAATTTAGCTGAGCATTTCCGATTGCAATTTGTTCTTGCCAAGCATTCTCTTCTATTTCGTTTAATTTATTTTTTTGCTTGACTATCGTCAAGCATCTTATGCTTCGTTCTGCACGTTCAATAAACCCGCCAGAAAGACTTCCTGCAACAACTCTATATTTAAGCAAAACATCTTTTTGATAGCCAAGTTTATAGCCGTTTTTTGCAATTCGAGTCCAAAGATCAAAATCTTCACAACCTGAAACATATCGATCTTCATCAAATCCACCTGATTCTATAACACTTTTGCGAATCGCAACTGTTCCAGAGGTGATTATATTGCATTCAGCCAATATCAATTTTTCAAGTGTAACTTCGCCATTAGAAGGCGAAAGCTGCATAAAAGTTTTGCCTGCCCAAGGCTTGAGACCAAACATCATGGCATCTGCATAAATTAAATCAAAATTGTTTTTCTCCAAATTTGAAACCTGCATTTCAAGATAATTCGACTCCCAAATGTCATCGCCATCAAGAAAAGCCAGCAATTCACCACGAGCAAGAAAAATTGCCGTGTTGCGTGCCGAAGCTGCTCCGCCATTTGGTTGTTTAACGTAAATAATTTTTGCAAAATAAGGATTTAAAGTTTCTTCTAACTTTAACGAATCAGGCGAACCATCATTGATTACTAATATTTCATAATCTTTAAATGTTTGTGAAAAAACAGAATTGAGCGTTTCGCAAATAAAATCAGCAACATTATAAGCCGGAATAATAATAGAAACTTTTGGACGCGAAACTATTACATCATCGCCAATCTGCTGAGATTCTATGCGATGTTCAACAATTTCAGAATTATAAAGTTGCGGATTCATTAAAGAGAAGTTGCGACTAAATATTTTCGCCGCGTTCGGAAAGCTGTTCGCGAATCGGTTCCCAACGAGCGTAAGATTCACCTCGCATAAATTTGTAAAAAGCTAAAAGTGAAGCCCAATTTGCTAAGACAAAATAATGCGGAATTGCAAATATACCAATTTTCCCAAAAGAATTTTCAGCAAAACGAGCAATTAAAGCAGATAAATAAAATAATATTTGCAAAACCAAACTAACTGTAAAGAAAGTTGACTTGAATGAAAGCACAAGCGTTGAGGCAAATAACAAAATCAAAAACAGCGGCACAACATAACGAAAAATTTTATGAGATATTAACTGAATCGCAAAAAAGCCGCTTTTGAATGGATTTAACATTCTCGCATTTCGCCAAAGATCAGTATATGACTGCGTAATCACTCTAACTCTCATCGAAATTTCTTTGTCAGAATGTCGGTTTGTTTCCTCTGTGCAAATTGCTTTTGGCTCATAAATTGTCCGAAACCCTTGCTCATAAATTAACGTGCAGATAATAAAATCGCTACAGGCTTCGTCATACATCGGAACATAAACAGATTTTCGCAAAGCGTATAAGCAACCAGAAGCACCGATTAATGAACATAACTTGCTTTCACTTTCCTTCAAAAAAGTTTCGTAATTCCAATAACTTTTGGCACCTTTGCCAACGCTCGAATCAGTTTTATCAACGTAAATTAACTTTCCGGCAACGCAACCGACAGTTTGATCTGCAAAATTGGGCAAAATCTCTTTTAAAACGTCCGCCTGATACATCGAAGTTGCGTCAGAAAAAAGAATAATCTCGCCTGTTGCAATTTGAACTGCGGCATTTTGAGCAGCTGTTTTTCCGCGTCTTTCACTTTGCCGAAAAAGTTTTACACCAAAATTTGCAAAAGATTTTACAATTTCATCAGTTTTATCATTTGAGCAATCAGAAGCTACCAAAACTTCTAATTTATCTTTTGGATAGTCAATTTTTAGAGTGTTTTCAAGTTTTTCTTTAATGTCTTTTTCTTCGTTGTAAGCAGTAATAATGAGCGAAACATTTGGTTCAAAATGGCTGCGTTTAACTGGTTTAGGAAAAATCCTGCTCGCTATCCAGACCGATAGCGGATAGCCGATATATGTATAAAATAATGCTAATAAACTTGAGAAAAAAACTATCTCAAACAAAATTGTTAGAAAATTATTCATCTAAGAAGTAGCCAAAATACTTTTGGTTCCGTGAAAATCGAGAACAGTTTTATTTTGTTTGTCCTTTTCAACTGCGTAAATCCGTCGAATAGCGATTGCATAAGCTATCGGGAAATAAACAAACCAATTGTATGCAAACGAGCCAAAAAAGCTCGCAACCATATATGCAATTATACTCACTTGAACCCCAATTGAAAGGTAATAAATCCAGTTGAAATTTTTTGATGCGTAACATTCTCGTTCGATTGCACCTAATCTGCGAATTGGGCTGATTAAAATTAATAGATATAAAACTAATCCGATAATTCCAAGTTCGGAGGAAACTTGGGTAAAAGCATTGTGAGTTTGCAAGTTATGAACTGAACCAATCGTAAATCCATTCATACCTACACCCCAAGGATTTCGCAGAGTTACAATAATCGATTGAATTAAAAGTTCTTTTCTTTGATCAGAAGAACCTGCTTCATCTAGTCCAGGAATGAGAATTGAAAGCACACGAAGACCGTAACCACCAGGAGCCGCTGCCAAGAAAATTGCAGAAATAATTGTTGATAAAACGACAACCTTAAATCTTTGATTTCTCCCAACTTTCAAAGCAAAAACAAATCCACTTATTATTAAACCAAGAAATGCCCCGCGAGAAAAAGTAACTAACACTCCTGCAACCATAAAGGCAGAAGCAATGTAATATAAAATTTTCCAAACAAATTTTTTACTACTAATTGCCAAAGCCACCGAAACAGGCAAAAACATTACAAAATGAGTTGCAAGTTCATTAGGATTTCCGAACATTCCGCCAAGATCAACACTAACCCGATAACCTTCAACTGCAAACTTGCCAGCTTGGTATAAATTAAATGCCACAACTGATAAATAAAACCCAATTCCAACAGAAAGCAACATCAATCCACGAAGTCGCGTTTCGGTTTTGATAACATTTACCATCACGATAAACATTAAAACAACGCGAATAAAAGTGTCGTTAAAAGTTTCCCAAGATAAAGAAGGACTTTTTGCGATTGGTATTGTCAAAAGTGCGACCAATGTAAGCAATAAAATGTAATTAACTTCCGGCGGTCGGGCAGTAAGGTTTCCTTCAGTCATAAACTGAGTTGGAATAAAGAAAACGATAGTGGCGATGGCAATATAAAGTGCCATCGAGCTAAATCCGCTAAGTCCGGGAATTAATTCGTAAGGTCGAAAATAAAGCGTTAGCGTAAACAGAAAAATACCGATATAGCTAAATGTATGACCATTTCGCATTAACCAGTTATCTTGGCTCAAAAGTAATTTATCTTTTGCGACAGCCTTATCTAATTTTGCTTTCTTTTGAACCTCAGAATAAGTTAAATCATCGGTTTCAGGTAATTTTATTTCAATCTCTTTTGCAATTAAAATTTTACTATTCTTTGAAGTTGAAACATCTTTTTTGGGTAGAGTTGTAGCTTTTGTATCTTCTAAAAAACCATTTGAGGTCAGAGTTTTATCAAGTCCAAAAAGTTCATCGTGATTTCTTGGAGGTTTGAGACTCGCCGGCAAATCGGAATTAGACCGATTAGAACTCGGTTTTAACGATTTTAAATCACGGCTTGTTTCTTTCGAAGACATCAATTCTCATTTATACTATTAATTTCGAATTTGGGGGAATAACCAAATTATAGCAACTTTATCTGCATTTAAACAGCTAAGTTTTCCTCATCAAAAGTTGAAATTAAAACTTTTACTTTTCCACGCAATGCTTGTTCAAATTGTCGTGCATCGTTTACTCCAGTGAATGATAATTGTTTTAATTCAGATTCAATTCGTTTGCGGTAATCAGAAACCAAGGAATCTGAAACGCCAAGATTTTCTGCTACTTCTAATTGAGTTCCACCGTCAGTGCTGAGATAACAATGCCATAAAACTCCAACCATTCGATGATATTGTTTAGCTTTTCCGCGAACGCTTTTTTCCAAACCTTGCAAAAATCTATCTACATAATTTACTGCCAACGATTCATCTTCGCGGCGAAGTAAAACCTGTTCCGGATTTTCACCTGTATCAGCCGGATCGTAATCCATTTTTCCGTCATCGTCGCTATCATCAGAGCCACTAATTGGAACAAGATAAATGTCCATTATTGGCAATCGCGACATTACAAGACTACGCAAGGTTCTTACATTTACAGGCGAATCAACCGCTTTTAAAACTCTGATAATTAAAGTTTCCATCACCGGATTTGAAATCACAATCTGCGAATCTCCAGTGCAACCGACCATTCTAGTATCACGTTTTTGAAATGGAACAGTTTTAACGCGAGCTTCCATTTCTTGCTGACTACGACGCGATTTTTTGTCTTTCCATTCAGACAACCCGTAAACGCGGTCAACCAATCTGCGATGATTTTCGCCATCGCCATAAATATCAAATCTTTTAAAAGTTTTGCTCGTTTGAATCAGTGTTGAAACTCTGCGAGCGAGTCGGTAAGATTCTGGGTATCTTTTCCGAAGCTCCGCCGTTAGCAGATTAGTCAATTCAATTTGACTTATTTCAGCCTCAATTTCTTGATCCGTCATTTCGGTATCAATATAGTGCTGAAATCTTTCTTTGCTCAACAAAGTTACAAAAAGTTCTTGTGTAAGATCTGTGTGGGCGTTATACCTGCCTTCTTCCACCAGTAAACCGGCGGTTTTCGAGGCTCTGACTAATGGATGATATGAAACAACACGCTGTAATTCTGACCAAAGCTGATTTACATTAGAAGTTTTTAGGCTTTCTATCCATTTACCGGCTCGTATTGTTCGACCATTTGTAGTCTTTTTAGAGTTGTCTTGTCCTACAATTGTGCTCATATTTGCTTTTCCGAAGTAACCCGTTTTTTTATTCGTGAGTAAATGAGTCTTTTCTAACGAAATCATTCCCGATTTGATTTTGCTCGCAGAAAAATACTTGTTCTCATTACTGAGAAGTATTTGAAACTCATTTTTTGCTGTAAGTTGATTTACAACGTTATTAAGGAAGGATGTATCAGAGCAATTTCTTGTCTCCAACCACAATTAATATACTAGCAACTATTTTATATTTGAGCAACACTTTTTTCTTATTTTTTACAATGTTTATCATTTTAATTTGGAAACCTCAATCTATTCATAGTATTGAGGCAAATTAAATAATTTTTAAGAAACTTATGGAAGACTTGCAACATTACGGATTTCTTTATAATGAAGGTAAAAAAACTTCTTCTTGCCCAAGCGGTAAAGAAATTTTATAAAAAAGTTCAGTGGCTTACTTTAACTAAAATGGTTAAGTTCAGTAAAAGCGTGAAATGTCCTGCGTCTGAGGACTTATTAAAGTTTCAAAATAACATTCTCGATAATAAAGAATCTGAGGAAGTTAAGAAACATCTTGTTGTCTGCGAATTTTGCTCGTCTGAAGTCGATTTATATATGCACTTTCCGCAAAATGAATTTAGTCTAAATACTGAAGCAATTCCGCAACCACTACTTGAGCTTGCCGAGGCTTTACTCGGAAATAAGCACAAAGATTTTCGTTTCCTAAATAAATTGCTTTCTGAAAAAGACGGTCTAACTTTGAAACAAGCCTAAACTCCTTGCTAATTTGATTTTACCTGCACAAACCAAGTTGTTAAACTGTTGCTGTGTGGAAATCCCGAACAAAAATAGATTTAATAATTGAAGTTTGGGAAAAACTTGATTGCGAATCAGTCGGTGCAAAAGAAATTCTCGCAATAGAGCAAGTTATTCTCGATCAATTCGGCATAAATGCAGTCGATTTACCAATGAAAACTGCCCGCTTACTTGCTGATGAAGGTGCATTGCTTCGTCACTCAGAAATTTTAAAAATTGACATTGAACGCCGTCTCAATTCACCTTACGATCCTCTTTTTCGCAACACATTTAATTTTTCAAACTTTAGAGAGACTCTAGCTTCACTCCGAAATCTCGAAAATTTACGCCTTAAATTTGTTTCTGATGACGACAAAATAGGTTTGCGTTTGATGTTTGCAGAAATATTAAAAGCAAAAGAACGTTGTCTATCGATTGCAAACAAAAAAGCCATCGATGAAAATCGACGGCTCGAAAATTTAGAAATTGCAGAATGGCTAACTATTTGGATTCAAACACCGGAAATTTTTGAAATGTGGTTAAAATTACGCCAAAACTCAAAAGATTTCCAATCTAAGTTTTAAATCTTTAGGGCTTTTTTGGCATTTTCGCGATTGTTAAAATCACTAATTGCTCAATCAATTTACCAGATTCGGCAGATTTACGATTAGGCGTAATATCTTTAATTTTAATTTCGTAACCTTGATATATAATGCTCATTGGGTCTAATCCAGTGTTCAATTCAAAAGTTTTCGCCGCCAAAGTTCCTTTACTTACACTAAACTTTATCACCGCATTTCCTGCCCAAACGCAATTTACATCTTCCGGACAGCGTGTGTCTTTAATCTCGATAAGTTTTATTTTCAACTTGCTGCCTGAAGCAATAGCTTGTTTGTTTATCGAGAGTTTTACCTCTTTTGTTCCATGTGCAAAAACGCTTGAAATTGTCGCCAACACAAAAAATATTGTTGCAATAAAAAATAACTTTTTCATACTTTCTCCTCACCAAATCTGCTTTCTTTTGAATATTTTACAGCGATTTTCGTTGTCTTGAAAATTAATATTTCAATTCCCACTTTGTCCGCGTGTAAGCAATCCGAAAACCGTTTTTCTCCGCATTCTTTTGCGATTGACTTCCGGGCGAAGCTCCCATGACCACAATATCGCAACCTTTTTCTTGAGCAAATTTCAGCCGTGCATCGAGCAACGCCGTTTGAGCACCTTGCTTTCTTCCCGACGGAATTGTGCTTGCTCCAGCAGCTTCGGCAACTCCGTCAAAGATAAATAACGCTCCGGTCGCAATCGGTTTTTCGTCAATTTCAGCTAAAAAAGAATAACAACCTTCGCAACTCGCACTGATTCGACCGAACTCTTTCATAAAATCGACGTGATCCGGCATTTCAGAAATCCATCCGTTTGCCGAAGTTTCCGCCCACAATAAAACTTTGTCTTCACCAATAATTCGGGTTGTAATTTTTGGATTCAGAACAAGATTTCGGTCGCTGTCGCCGAGTGTTTGAAACATCACATTGGTATATTCAATCGGTTTGTAACCGCGTTCGTTGAGCAAAGAAAGAACGGAAGCGTCAGCCAACGGACTTACTTCGTGCAAGATCGGCGAGTTTCGTTTTTTGAAAAACATTTCTATTTCATCAAAATTTTCTGCGGTAACTTCGCCAAACATTCCAAGCCCGAAAGTTTGCGTGCAAGGCGATTCAACTCCGTCAAATATCGCAAACGCTCCTGCAACCTCAATCCACTCCGCACCGTGTTCCGGCGAAATATTCGCTCGCGAATCCGCAAAAGCCGCCGTTATACGTGCTTCCGTGAGTTCAATTCGTTTCGATAATTCAAAATCTGCGAAAATCATTTTTTATTCTGCCAACAAATCATTCATTATTTTAGTCTGATGTTTGATTGATTCTTGATGAATCGCTTCCATCATATCCCTAACAAATTGTTTAGACAACTTCTTTTTCGCGGCGTTTTCGGCTCGAGTATTGATTATTTCGTCCCAACGGTTTGTCTGCAAAATCGTGATTCCGTTATCGCGTTTGAATTCGCCGATTTGCCTTGCGATATACATTCGTTCGCCCATAATTTCGAGCATATAATTGTCGATTCGGTCAATTTGTTGTCGTAACGTGGCGAGTTTATCTTCAGCTTCATGGTCGAGTGCTGAAGTTCTGACGACTAAACTACTCAAAATTTCGCCCAACCGTTCTGGCGTAACTTGCTGTGCGGCATCGCTCCACGCATTATCGGGATCGCGGTGAGATTCAATCATCAGACCATCGAAATCTAAATCGAACGCTTTTTGGGCAACCGATTGAAGCAAATCTCTCGCCCCGCAAATGTGCGACGGATCAACAATTATCGGCAGTTCGGGATTCAAACGGCGTAATTCAATCGGCAATTCCCACATTGGTTTGTTGCGGTATTTCGTCTTTTCATACGACGAAAACCCGCGATGAATCGCACCAAGACGTTTGATTCCCGCTTTATTGATTCGTTCGATTCCGCCCATCCACAATTGCAAATCAGGATTAATCGGATTTTTGACCATCACCGGAATATCAACACCTTTCAGAGCATCAGCAACTTCTTGAACAGAAAACGGATTCACCGTCGTTCGTGCTCCAACCCAAAGAATATCAATGCCTGCTTTGAGTGCGTCCTCCACGTGCTGACCAGTCGCAACTTCAACCGTCGCCGGCAGATTGATTTCCTTTGCGGCGTTGACCAGCCACTCTAAACCGGTTTTGCCTATGCCTTCAAACATTCCGGGACGCGTTCGCGGTTTCCAAATTCCGGCACGCAACGCAGAAATGCCTTTATCTTTCAGACGAACGGCGGTTTCCATCATTTGCTCTTCCGTCTCGCACGAACACGGACCCGAAACGATGAACGGTTTTTTAATGTTTAAGCCCCAATCTTGCAGGGGAACGATGTCGAAATTACTCATGATTTTAATTGTTAATTATCAATTATTAATTGTTAATTTACCTGTTTAGCTTAGTTGTTTTAATGATGCTGGTGAGCAATTTTATTAGTTCAACCGCATCGGCATTTATACTTTCAAATTGTTCTTGGCTTAGAAAATCAGTTTCCTTCAATAGTTCGAGCCAATAAATTGTTTCGTTAATTTCCTTTTGGGCAATCGCCAATTTATGGACGAAATCCGCTGTGCTTTCTGAATGTTCCGCTTCCCGAACCATCGCACCAACCGACGTTCCGCATCGTAAAACCTGTTTTGAAAGCACAAACTCATTTTGCTCAGTTTTGAGAAATTTATAGAGCTTAACGATTCTCACCGCAAACGCAAAACTCTTAATTTTCACGACATTTTCTTTCATTAACAATTAACAATTGATAATTAACAATTACTTCAGTATTTTCCTGATCTCATTCGCTTCGCTCATAAATTGCTCAAGCTCGGCAAACTTTTGCTTATTAATCAAATTGCGGACGTGATACATTTTTTCGATGTAAGTATCAATTGCTTCAAGCAGATATGATTTATTTTGCTCAAAAATTGGCGACCAAGTTTGCGGTGAACTTTTCGCCAAACGAACTGTGCTTTCAAATCCACCGCCAGCCATTTCAAAAATCGCTTCTTCGTCTTTTTCTTTTTCCAAAACAGTCGCCGCCAAGACAAATGAACTGATGTGCGAAATGTGTGAAATATACGCCGCGTGCATGTCGTGTTGATGCGATTCCATCTGTTTGATGTCCGTTTTTATTGCTCGATACATTTTTTCAACCAACTCAACCGCACCGCTATCGGAATTCTCGACATCGCAAAAGATGCAGATTTTATCTTCGAAAAGACCTGAAATTGCAGCCGTTGGACCTGAAAATTCCGTTCCCGCGATCGGATGCGTTGCCACATAGCGATTTCGATTCGGCGAATTTTTCACCGCATCAATGATTACGCCTTTGGTCGAACCCATATCGGTTACAACTTGATTTCGGCTAATTGTGGAAAGAACAAAGTTTAACTCATTAATCAAGGCATTAACCGGAACAGTTAAAACGATTAAGTCTGCCTCGGTAATTGCAGTTTCGCGTGTAACTATTTTATCAACTAAGCCGAGTTCTAAAGCTTTTTCTGCATGTGTTTCGCTCTTTTCAACACCGAAAATCTCGCTCGCAAAATTTGTTTGACGCAAATCTTTCGCGAGCGAACCACCAATTAAACCGATACCAAAAATTGCAACTTTCATAAATGGAACGCGGGCTGCTTGCCTGCGTGCAAACTCAAACTCTCGCAGGCTGGCAGCCCGCGTTCCATCGAATTCGACCCAAACTTTCTAGCAAATCACTTTCCGGGCTACACAGCGAAATTCTCAAAAATCGCTCGCCATTACTGCCAAAAATCATTCCGGGCGTAACAAAAACATTCGCTTCATCCAATATTTTATCAGCTAGTTCCTCGGAGTTTTTCCATGAATCCGGAATTTTCGCCCACAGAAACATCCCAACTTGATTGGTGTCGTAAACACATCCTAGTTCGTCCAAAATCTGATAAGCAAACACACGTCTTTGCCGATAAACTTCATTTCGCTCAACGTGCCATTCGTCCGAATTACCCAACGCAGCAATCGCTAGATCTTGAATCGGCAAGTAAGTTCCGCTATCAACGTTACTCTTTACTTTCAAAATCGTCTGTAAATAATCAGCCCGCCCGCAGACCATTCCTATTCTTGCACCAGCTAAGTTATGAGATTTGCTCAAGCTGTTTAGTTCAATACAAACATCTTTAGAATCAGCAACTTGCAGGATCGAAACAGGTTTTCCGTCGTTCAAAATCAAACTATACGGATTATCATTAACGATTAAAAACTTGTGTTTTTTTGCCAACGAAATCAACTTTTCAAAACCTTCCCGCGAACCGCTCGCACCTGTCGGCATATTTGGATAATTTATCCAGCAAATTTTCGCGGCGTTTAAATCATCTTCCGAAATATTCGAAAAATTAGGAAGCCAGCCGTTTGATTCGTCCAAATCATAAAAAATCGGCGTTGCTCCGGCTAAATAAGTCGCCGAAACGTATGTCGGATAACCCGGATTCGGGACTAAAACTTTGTCATTCGGATTCAAAAACGCGTGCGAAATATGTGAAATTCCTTCTTTTGAACCAAGCAGCGGCAAAATTTCATCATTTGGATTGAGCAAAACATCATAAGTTTTCAAATAAAATTCGCTCATCGCGTGACGCAAAGCAGGAATACCGACGTAGCTTTGATAACCATAATTCTTCGCGTTATCCGCAGAATCTTTCAACGCAGAAACTGATTCACGCGATGGCGGCTGGTCCGGATTTCCGATGCCGAGATTAATCACAGGCTTGCCCGCAGCACGCATTTCCGCGATCTGCTTCAACTTCATACTGAAATAGTATTCGTTGATGTTCGCTAATTTTTTGGCTTGCTCGATAATCATTTCGTCGGAACGCGGGCTGCCAGCCTGCGTGTGTTTGCTTGACGCAGGCTGGCAGCCCGCGTTCCGTCTAAACCGGCTTTTCGCCTTGTTGATATTCACCCAAAATCTTCAATTCTCTCGTCAATGGCTCGATTTCGTCCATCATTTTTCGATAATCCGCGAAATCTTCAAACCGTAGATCAACGTAAAAAAAGTATTTCCACTCTTCGCCAATCACCGGTAAACTCTGAATTTTGTTTAAGTTAATGCCGTGGTCGCCGATAATTGTCAGCACTTTAGCCAAACTTCCGGCTGTGTGATGAGCACGAAAACTAATTGATGCTTTGTTGATTCCTTTTACAAGTTCGCCATTTCGCTTTCTCAATGCTAAAAACCGTGTAAAATTGCGTTTATTATCGTGAATATCAGCCGCAAGTGTCTGTAAATCAAAGAGTTTTGCCGCTCTTCGGCTGGCAATCGCGGCACGTTTTTTTATTTGCTTTGTCTTAATTTCTTGTGCCGCAAAACCTGTATCCGACGATTCGACTAAGCGAATATAAGGAAATTGTTCCAAAAAATTCTGACATTGCAACAACGCCATCGGATGCGAATGAATTTCTTCAATTTCGTCCATTATTTGACCTTCTAAAGCCAACAAATTCATCTCAATACACAAATAAACTTCGCCAAAAATCTCTAAATTTGAGTTTCGTAAAAAAGCATAATTCGGCAAAATCGAACCAGCAAGTGCATTCTCAAACGCACAAATCGCAAACTCTGTTTCACCTGATTTCATTGCCATAAAAAGCTGTGGAAATGTCGCACATTCAAGCAAAGCAATATCATCACCAAAAAACTGAAACGCTGCCGTTTCGTGAAAAGATGCTTGAAATCCTTGAATTGCAACTCGCTTATTCATAAATGTTATGCAAAAACAATTTGAAAAAGTCTTGATTATACCGAATTAAACAAGTATGTAAAAGAAATGTTGTGAAGTTTTTCTCTTTATGAAATTGAAATGCGTATTTATAAAAAAGTTGTTAGTAAAGTATTTCGTTCTTTTGTTTCATTTTAGCGAATTAGCGAAACTATTTCTCAGCCAATTTCCTCTGCCTCTCAAAATGCCCGAAAACTTCTTCCGCGGCTTTTCCGCCAACGAATGTTTTTAGTTCTTCGATGCTTGCTTTGGCAATTTTTTCGATTGAACCAAAATTTCTTAACAATTTCATTTTGCGTTTTTCGCCAACGTTTGGAATTGCCGTTAGTTCGGATGTGAAATCGCGGATTTCGCGGCGTTTGCGGTGATATTCAATCGCAGTTTTATGGGTTTCGTCGCGAATTTGTTGGACAAAACGCATTGCGGCAGAATTCGCATCAAAATAAATTGGCGAATCTTCGCTTCCCTTTTTTAAAAGATGCGAAATTTGATTGTGATGTTTTGGCGGTTTGACCAACCCAACAACCGGAATTGCTTCTAAATCAAGTTCGTTCAAAGCCATTGAAGCCGACGAAATTTGACCTTTTCCGCCATCAATAAATATCAAATCAGGCAACGGCTTTTGCTCATCCAAAAGTCGCCTGTAACGCCTCGAAACTGCTTCATACATTGACGCAAAATCATTTGCACCTTCAACCGTTTTGATTTTCAAACGTCGGTATTCTGCCCGTGAAGGCTTACCGTTTTCGAAAACAACAATTCCCGCAACATTCTCTGCACCAGAAATGTTTGAAATATCAAATGATTCAATTTTCGCGGGAAATTTCGAAAGTTCGAGAATTTCTTGCAATTCTTCAAGAATTTTTTCAGTATCAGCTTTGAGAACGCGAAAACGTTGCTCAAACGCGATTTTTGCATTTCGTTCAACAAGTTCGATCATCTCCAATTTCTTGCCGCGTTTCGGTTCAAAAATCGTGACCTTCCTTCCGCGACGCTCGCTTAAAGCCTTTTCCAAAATCAGACGGTCAGAAAAATCTTCTGGAACATGAATTTCAAGCGGCACATAATCAGTCGTGTAAAATTGCGATAAAACTTCGCCAAGAAATTCATCCGCAGAGAAATTTTCGACGTCTAAATCTTCCCAAAAAAACTCACGTCTGCCGACAATTCTGCCTTCTCGCATTGTAAAAAGCTGCAATGCAAGTCGCTGTTTTTCGCGATAAAAACCAAACATATCAACATCTTTATCAGCCGTTGTGACCATTTTTTGCTGCTCGCCAAGTGCTGTCACAGTCAAACGTAAATCGCGATATTTTGCCGCAATTTCGTAATTTTCAAGCTCTGCAAATTGCCACATTCGTTGTTCTAAATCTTTAGCAAGTTCGGTGTTTTTGCCTTCAAGTAAAAGTTTTACATCGCTCGCGGCTTCAGCATATTCTTGTGGTTTGCACAAATCTTTAACGCATGGAGCGAGGCAGCGTTTGAGATGATATTCGAGACACGGACGCGGCAATTTCCCGTCAATTTCAATATCGCAAGTGCGAAGTTGAAAAGTGCGATTGATTAAATCGAGCGTTTTTCGGGCAAGATTTGCCGGCAAAAACGGTCCGTAATATGAAGCTCCATCTTTGAGCAATTTTCGCGTAATTATAACTTTTGGAAAGGCTTCTTTGGTAATTTTGAGATGCGGATATTGCTTATCGTCTTTGAGTAAAATGTTATATTTTGGCTTGTGTTTCTTTATCAAATTTGACTCAAGAACCAAGGCTTCAACTTCACTATCGACAACAATAAACTCAAAATCGACGATGAAACTTACAAGTCGTTTCGTCTTAAAATCGTGATTTCGCGAAGACTGAAAATATGAACGAACGCGACTTCGCAAATTTTTCGCTTTACCAATATAAATAATTTTCCCGTCCGAGTTTTTATGAATATAAACGCCGGGCGAGATTGGTAAATTTTTGAGCTTTTCTTGAAAATCAGACATTTTTTATATGATTTGCAAAAACTCGGTTGGTGTATTGATTTTTAAAGTTGAATAAGCCAAGTCTTTTATGTTTTTAGTTATTATTGCATCCAAAGTTTCTCGATTGCGGACTCAGTTTGAACTGCATCTTTTCTTAAATACAAAGCCTATGGTTTTCAAACACTTGCGGTTTAATACTTCTTTTTAAATTATGTTGTATTTTTTCAATCATTTCAATTTATTGAAAAACCGGAAAAGCCACAACATTATTTATATTTTTTTTCGAGTTCTCATTTCGCATCTAATTGCACAATCATCTTTAAAATTATACAGAATTTTATTTTTTCAAGTCTATTTTAATCAAAATTCTGCTCAAAAAGATTAAATCAAAAAATTGTATATTTAAAAAAATTGCGGCGAAAAAGATTTAAACTGGTTGCTTTTCTGTAACTTTTGAACCTTGAAGTTCTTGTTTTGCTGGCATTGGCGGAAGTGTCTGAGTTTTAACAGGTTGTGTTTGCCAAGATGTATTTCGGGTCATAGTTCCCCAACTTGACTCAGTTTTCAGAATCCATTTGATAATTCCTTCGAGTCGCCAGACTGACATTAGTTGGCGATAACCAAAATTTTCGACAAATGCACCAAAAATTAAAATGAACAAATGTTTCATTCGCGGGTAAGTTTGAAAGGTAATTTCTTCGAGTAAAATTGATGAAATTGAAAGTAAAAACCCGGTTCCAAAAGAGAGAATTAAGAACGAAAAAGCACCTTCGCCACTAACTAAACCGAGGCAAAAGCACACTATAAAAAAAACGTGTCCGGCAACTTCTACAACAGGGCTGATTCCTTCTAAAAACAGTAAAAAAGGAAACGAGCCCCAACCGACCAAACCAGATTTTGGGTGAAATAAAAGTTTTCTGTTTTCCCAAAGACAATCGAAAAGACCTCGTTGCCAGCGAACTCGCTGCTTTTTTAAAACTGAAAAACTTTCAGGTGCTTCTGTCCAGCAAACCGGATCTACAACAAAATCAACACGATATGGTAAATTATTAAGTCGATAATGCCGATGAAGTCGCAAAACCAAATCCATATCTTCGCCGAGAGATTTATGGCTATAACCGCCAACTTCTATCACGGCTTCTTTTCTAAAAAGCCCAAATGCTCCTGAAATTAATGGCAATGCATCAAAATAATTCCAGCCAACTCTGCCGCTCAAAAAAGCTCTGGTGTATTCAAGAACTTGAAAAAGTGCAAGCCATTTGTTCGGCAAATTAATTTCTGTCAAAAGACCGTCTTCAACTTTACAGCCGTTTAATATTCGAACTGTTCCGCCAACAGCAATTGTATCTGGATTCAAAAGATAAGGCTGAATCATCAATTTTAGACAGTTTCTCTCGAGAATTGTGTCAGCATCAAGCGGCATAAAAAGTCCATATCTTGCACCATTTACACCAGCATTTGAAGCATCAGCTTTGCAACCGCCATTTTCTTTATCAATCACACGCAAATTTGGATAACGTGTCGATTGATAAACGGCTTTTATAGGTTTGTGTTTGATTCTTTCGCGAAAAGCCGCCGGAAACACCTCTAAATCAAACTCTTCAGTTAAAACTTGGAGTGAATTATCGGTCGAACCATCGTTGACAATCAAAATTTCAAACTCCGGATATTCAAGTTGTAATAATGCCCGAATAGCCGGAACAATTACCGATTCTTCGTTAAATGCTGTAACAATCAAGCTTATTGGCGGTTCAAATCCGGTTTGAGGTTGCGGCAATTTATGAATACTTTGTCGCTGCATATAATATGGCAAAACGAAAAGCGATACCACGGTCAAACCGAGGTAAATTCCGTTTAGCAGCACAAAATAACTCAGAAAAAACCACTGAATTATTTGGACAAAGTAAAAGATAAAGGTTGAAGAAAACATTTTAGGCGAATTTCAGCGAGAACGTGTTTGAGAATATCGCGTGAAAATTGATTTGGAAGTGAGTTTGAGAGTTTTAAGAGACGTTTTTCTGTCATTCCGGGCATTGCAATCAAGGCACATGCCGCTCGATAACGAACCCACCAATCGAGATCGTTCAGTGCTTTTATTAAAAATTTTATATCTTTTGAATGACCAATTCTGCCAAGAGTTAGAACAACTTGCATTCGAACTTGCCATCTTTCATCTTTAAAAAACTCTCGAACGAGAGGCAAAGCATCTTCGGTTAAAATTAATTTTAGACAAGCTATAATTACTTCTTTAAAACTTGTTTCCGCCAACATTTTGATTATTATTGGCGTGTAATCTGTCGGATGAGCAAGCGATAAATATGAAATTAAACGTGCCATTTGGCGTTCGCCGGTTTTTTCTGTAAAAGCATTTTCGACCAGAGTTACCAATGGCATTGAAATTTCGTCTGCACCTCTTTCTTTGAGCATATCAGCTACTAATATTGGCGACCAATCCATTCTTTTACCAATTAATGGCAAAAATCGTTTCGAATTAGTTTTAAAATCTATTCGCAATAAAGCTCGTGTTGCCCAAAATGAAATGATTGGATCTTGATGATTTGAGCGTTTGGTAAGTTCTAAAACTGCGGTTTCGTCTTTTAAATTTCCAAAAGTTCCAATTGCTAATAGTCTGTTTTTCAACAAATGGCTGTCCAGCATTTTAATTGCACTTTCTTTTAAATCAATACTTCTGGCAATTGTATTTAGCTTTTCTTTCGAATTTCCACGAACTGATTCGTGCAGATAATTCCATAAAAATAAGAATTCGCTCGGATTATAATCAAGTATTTTTTTTAGAATTTTTGGGCGAGAAGCGTAGCCTGAATTTTTTGATTTTTGTTTCCAAAACCTAAATATTGACTTATAGTCTTTTGCATCGTGAAATGACCAAAATTCTAAATCCTTTTCGTCTTCAGATTGGAGACTGTCGTAAAGAAATCTTTCGCGTTCAACTGCCAAGATCTGATTTGTTTTTTTTGAAGTTTCAACCCAATGTCGCCAAAAACCCATGAAAATAATCACAAAAATGCTTAGAGCGGTTAATGAAATTCCGCTCCACCAAGCTAAATTTACGACAATGTTAGAAGCGATAGCGAAAACCAAAATTTAAACCTCTTCGGTAGTAACTTGTTCCTTGCCGATGAATTGTGGCGTCAACATTAATGCCAATTTTGTCCGTTATCCAGTGTTTTTCAGAAAATGAAACACTCCAAGTTTTGCTTTTTAACACACCTAAGGTTGGACCTAAACTTTCGTGTTCGCGTCCAACCGAAGCTGCAATTCCAACTGTATTTGATTTTTCGCCAAAATATCTGTTATATGAGAATCTGTGAGTTGGCGATGTTCCGGCATTAGTCAATTTCGTCACATAAAGTGTGTAAGCAGCACGATTGTTTCCCCAATATTTTTCACCAATCCCGTAAGCTGTTGTCGCCTTTACTGTGGAAAACTTAGTGTGTCGGACTCCAAAATGTCCAACAATTCCTTTGCGAAATCCTTTTTCCACTTCAACATTTAGCGAGTATTTGCCGACATATTTACTTGTCGGACTAAACATTACTTCGCCTGAAACTGCCCATCTCTTTGGTAGTTGTTTATAAGTCCCAATCAAAAATTCTTGATCGCGAGTTCCATTTCTCTCACCAACTCGATAATTTGCCCAAACGGTTTGGCGATTTTTTAGTTTTCTTTGCAAATAGAGCGAAGCTGTTCGCCATGTGCCGAGATTTCTCGTTAAAGACTCGGTCGAATAATTAATTTGAACCTCATTTACCGGATTTTCTTCCCTTTTTTCTTCTTGTGCTTCCGCAAATACAGAGCAAACAAAAATAACTGCGATTGCAAATATAAACAATCTATTTCTATTTTTCATAATATTTTCACCTCAAAAGCCGACGTATTCTCGACATCAATTCCTCCACTTGAAAAGGTTTTGTTACATAGTCATTTGCACCATTTTCGAACGCACGAACAACACTCGCTTCTTGTGTTTTTGATGTCAACATAACAATCGGAACATCTTGCCAACTTGATTGATTACGAATTGCGTGAAGTATTTCAAACCCATCAGCGAACGGAAGCAAAATATCAAGAAGCACTAAATTTGGTGGATTTTGGCTCATAATATTGCTTATTGCCAACCTACCGTCAGCCACAACTTGCACGTCAAAGCCGCGTTGCGTCAAAGTATGTTTTAGTAGTTTCCCAACAATTATGTCGTCTTCTACAACCATTACTGAATTTCTGCCTTTTTGAAAATTCATTTATTTTATGAAACAGTTTAAATATTGCTAAAATCGCTGAAGATTTATTTTTTAAATTGAAGAGTTTCGATTGATTCCAGATTCGGGGACAGGCAGGTTGCTTTCGAACAGTTCTCCGCTTAATAATGATAACAAAGTTTTTCTGAAAAACAAAGAGTTTAAACACTGTATGAACACGTTTTTAACACGTTTTGCTAATGAAGCTGCCAAATTTATTGAAAAAGGCGGAATTGTTGCCTTTCCAACGGAAACAGTTTACGGTTTGGGTGCAAGTGTTTTTGACGAAAAGGCGATTGAAAAAATCTTTATTGCGAAACAACGTCCGAACGATAACCCGCTTATCGCACACATATCTAACATCAATCAAATTAGAGATTTAACAACGGAAATAACAAACTCTGCCGCGAAATTTATTCAGGCATTTTTTCCTTCGCCGCTCACTATAGTTTTACCAAAATCAAAGAAAGTTCCGCTAATTGCAACCGCAAATTTAAATACAATTGGCATTAGAATGCCGAATCACGAACTTGCACAACAATTTTTATTTTATTGCGGCGTTCCGCTCGTTGCACCTTCTGCAAATCTTTCCGGCAAACCGAGTCCGACAACTTGGCAAGCGGTTGCTGAAGATTTAGATTCGCGTATTGACTGCATTTTACAAGGCGAAACAACGGAAATAGGACTCGAATCCACTGTAGTCGATTGTACTTCCGATATTCCTTTAATTCTTCGTGTCGGTGCAATTACACTAGAAAATTTGCAAAAAGTTGTTCCCGAAACGCGGTTTCATATTGTATCTGCGAACGAACCAGCGAAAAGTCCGGGAATGAAACACAAACATTATTCTCCGCGTGCAAAAGTTTGTCTGGTAAGTATTCCAGTTTTAGAAACTCAAGAAAAATCTGCTTTTATTGGGCTGAAATCACCAAATTGCGATTTTGAACTTGTGAAAATTTGCAGCTCAATCGAAGAATACGCTCACGAGTTTTTTGCCTTCTTCCGCGAATGCGATCATCGAAATTTATCTATGATTTATTGTGAACTTGTTGTGGAAACAGGACTTGGCGTTGCTTTAATGGACAGAATAAAACGTGCGTCTGAAAAATAGAATCTTTTTTTCCAAATAATTTATATTTATTTCTGAGGCAATTTTTGTTAATTATCCTAATTTATTTAAATCAAAAACTGTTCTAAAATCTAGCTACGGGAAAATCCTAAATCTGGAATTTAAAATCTGAACTCTGAAATCGAAAAAATGTATATAGTCAGCGTAGAACTCGAAAATATAAAATCTCACAAGTCTGCAAAATTCGATTTCGAACGCGGAACAACCGCAATTACAGGTGCGAACGGTGCTGGAAAAACTACAATTATTGAAGCAATTGCTTGGACTTTGTTTGGATTTCTTGATTATAACAAGGCAGATTTTGTTTCTCGCGGCGAAAAAAAAGGGGCAGTTCGCGTGACTGTCGAAACAACAGATCAAAAAACTTACACAATTGTTCGCGATACTGGTTCAGGTTATTTCGTTTTTGATCCAACCATAAAATCAAAAATTTTTACCGGGAACGAAGAAGTTGTCGGGTTTTTGCGAAGAATTTTACAGGTTGAACCCGGAACTGATCTGAAAGAATTATTTCAAACCGCGATTGGTGTTCCGCAAGGCACGTTTACCGCCGATTTTTTACTTTCGAAAGAAACACGAAAACGAAAATTCGATAAATTATTAAAAGTTGAAGAATATAGAAACTCTGCTGAAAAGCTAAAACTTACCGCTAAACATACTGAATCAAAACGTTTAGAGGTTTGGGAAAGAATAGTTAGAGCCGAAACTCAACTCGAATCTTTTGATGCAATTATTGCTGAGCAAAAAAACTTGGCGGAAAAAGAAGTTTCATTAAACAAAGAACTTATCGAGTTAGAAAAAACAATAGAAGTTTCGAAAAGTTCACTTAGAGATTTTGATGAGCAAAAGCGAAAAATTGACGAAGTTTCAAATCAAATCAGCAAACTGGAATTTCAAATAAATGAAGCCAATCGGCGAAAAACGGAACTTGAAAAACAGCTCATTGAATCGCAAGCAGCAGTTGCAAAACAAAATACAGTTGAAGCTGATTTTAAACTTTACGAAATTGCGAATGATAATTTAAAAAAACTACAAGTTAAACAAAACAAACGTAATATACTTCAAACTGAACTTCAGAAACTAGAAGGAGAATTACGAGAAAATAATATCAGCCTAAAAAATTTGCGAGAAAAACACGAGATTTCTGTCGCTGCGAAAGCCGAAATTATTTCAATTTCAGCTCAAGTTAAAACATTTCAACTTCTCGAAAACGAATCGAAACTGACTTATGAAAAACTCACAATTGCACGAAATGCAAAAATCCAACTAGAAAATCTTGGTAAGGATTTAACAAAATTGCGTGAAGATTTTTTAAAAGGAAAAAGCAACATAGAAATTACCGAAAGAAAAAAAAATGAGTTTGATATACAACTTTCGAAGCTAAACATAACGGACACAACATTTGACTCAATTGAAAAGATGCGTTTGAATGTTTCTCAAAACCTTGCGAATCTAAAAGCGACGATCGAAAAAGATCGCCAATTTGAGCAACAAGTAGAAAATGGCTTGTGTCCAATTTTGTCGCAAAAATGTTTGAATATGGGAGAAGGTGAAAATCTTTCAACATATTTTAAAAATGCTTTTTCTTCTAACTCACATAAAATCAACGATTTAACTACTGAGCAAGCTAATCTCGAAAAAGCACAAACTGTTGCCCGAGAAGTTGATAACTTTACTTTAAAATTAGAAAATGAGAAAAAACTTCACGAGCAAATAACAGAAAACGGCAAACGCTTGAAAGAAGAAGAAAGCAGATTACAAAACTTAGCTGAAAATGTCTCAGTTTTGGAACGAGAAGTAAACGAGATTGAGAATAAAAAAAAGACACTCGGTAATCCAATCGAACGCGAAAAATTATTAGTAATTGAAGCCGCAAAAGAAACATTTTTGTTTGAGCAAATTACTAAATTAGACACCCAACTCAAACAAATTGAAACCGATAAAACTAATCTAATAAATGATTTAAAACAATTTGAAAATTTAGACGAAAATCTAAAAACTGCACAAAGCGAAGTTGAACGAACACAATTTGCACAAAAGGTTTTTCTAGAATTACAAGGTTTAAGTAATCTTTTGAAACAACGCGAAAGCGATTTTGAACAATCTAAAAGTGAAGTTTCAAAACTTCTAGAGGAATTTGAAACAACGAAAAAACAAAGCCTGGAAATTTTGAGTAAATACACAGAAAACCAACATATAGCTGAACGTGAAAACTTTAGCAACCTCGGAAAAAATGAAGCTGTATTAAAAACTGAAATTCGCCAAACAACAGAAGTTAAACAACAACGGGAGACAGAAATTAGTCGTCTAAAAGAAATAGAAGGTAAACTTGTTGTTGAAAAAGCAGAAGAATCAAAGCTCAAAAAAGTTATTGAAGCAACGACTTTTATCAGCGATACGCTGAAAAAAGCCGCTCCGGAAGTTGCAAAAATGCTTCTTGCAAGAATTTCGCAAGAAGCAAATCTTTTCTTCAGGGAAATGACCGGAAATGCCGAGCGAACCTTGTCTTGGAAGGAAGATTACGAAGTTTCGCTCGAGGAAAGTGGACACGAACGTCCATTTTCGACGCTTTCAGGAGGCGAACAAATGTCTGCCGCGTTGTCAGTTAGACTTGCACTTTTGCAAGAATTGTCAGACATAAGGTTTGCTTTTTTTGATGAACCAACAACAAATTTGGACGCCGAACGTCGTGAAAAACTCGCTTTGGCGATTAATGGAATTAGCCAAAAATTGCGTTTTAGCCAGATTTTCGTGATTTCGCACGACGACACGTTTGAAAGTCATACAGATTACGTAATTTCTGTGAAGTAAAGTTTAGGAAGTTTAAAGATATTTTCCTCCCTAAACAAGATAACTAATTTAAATGAAAGAAGTAACAATAGTCTGCGACGGTTCGAGTCTCGGAAATGGAAAAGGAAGTCCGCGAGCGGCGGCTGTTGCGATTCTCGGTTTTCGTGGATTATGGCGTGCTTTTGGCGAATATTTGGGAAGTGCAACCAATCAACAAGCTGAGATTGCCGCTGCTTATGTTGGATTGAGAACTTTGACCGAACCTTGCAAAGTGCGTGTATTTTCTGATTCAAAATACGTTGTCGAAACTATGTGCGGACGGTTTCGAAAAAAAACTAATCACGAATGGTGGGAAAAACTTGATTCCGCTTCAGCAAAACACGACGTTACGTGGGAATGGATAAAAGGACATTCCGGTCATCCGGTTCAAGAAGTTGCGGACGATTTAGCACGTTCAACCGCTGAACTTGGTCGAATTGATCAAGTTGTGTTCGACGAAGCTGTTGCAAATATTGGGGTTTTAGAAATTTAAAAGTGAAAAAGTTTAAAAATGAAAATATAAAAAGGTATATTTATCAACATTTTGTAGTGTTGATATTATGTCTGTTTTTTTTCACATTTTTAGCATTTTCTCAAAAACAAAACTCACTTGGTTGGACTTGGCAAAATCCACTTCCGCAAGGAAATCCGCTTTATTCTATCCGTTTTTCGAAAGATAAATTAAACGGTTTCGCGGTTGGTTCTGACGGCACAATTCTTCATTCAACAAACGGCGGATTTAATTGGCTTCCGCAGGTTTCTCCCTCAAACACAACACTTTCCGGTGTTTTTATTAAAAATAATTCTCAAGCGGTTGTAGTTGGTGCCAAAGGAACAATTTTGACAACAGCTGACAACGGAAAAGTTTGGTCTCAAAAAAACACAAACTCAAAAGATCATTTATACAACGTAGTATTTAGCGGTGAAACTGGTTTTGCAGTTGGAACTTACGGTGCGATTATCAAAACCGAAAACGGTGGAATTTCGTGGCGAATTATTCCGCCAATTACGACTGAACATCTTCAAAATGTCTCGTTTTTTGATCCAAAAAACGGAATTATTATTGGTCAAAATGGTACGATTTTTGCGACAAAAGATGGTGGAATTTCTTGGACTCAAAACATGGAATATCCTAACTTGCTTCTGACAAGCGTCACATTTCTGTCTGCCTCAGAAATTATTATTTCTGGTTTTAATGGCTGTATTTTACTCAGCGAAGATTATGGCTTGACGTGGCGGAAAATTGAAGTTTTTACACAAGCAGATTTTCTCTCGATGTGCTTTTCTGATAAAAATAATGGATTCGTAAGTGATTCAAACGGAATGGTTTGGCTTACCGGTGATGGCGGAAAAACATGGCTTCCTTTTAATATTAGGACAAATCCCAAACTCGTTTCAATGTGTTTTGTCGATGAATTTACAGGTTGGGCAACGGGCGAAAACGGACTCATAATTCGCACTGATGACGGTGGTTACAGTTGGCAAAGATTGAGTGAAGGTGGTCGCGAAGATGTTAATGACTTAGCTTTTTTTGATGAAAATTACGGTTGGGCAATTGGCTCTCGCGGGAAAATTTGGCTGACAAATGACGGCGGAAATCAGTGGCTTCCGGTTTATTCTGATGTTGAAACTAATCTAAACGCGATGAGTTTTTTAAATAACGATCGTGGCTATATTGTCGGAGATAAAGGCACAATTTTGCGGACAAATAACGGTGGCGAAAGTTTTGGAAAAGGACAATCAAACGTTACTGAAGACTTGCTCGGCGTTCACTTTGTGAATGAACAAACCGGTTTTGCAGTCGGCTCAAGCGGCGTTATTATTCGTAGCGACACAGGCGGTGCTTTTTGGGACAGACAATTTAGCGATACTCAAAACTGGCTCGAAGATGTTGATTTTATTGATGAAAAAATAGGTGTAATTGTTGGCGATAAAGGCACAATTTTAAGAACTTCAAATGGAGGCGAAACTTGGATTAGCATCAAAAGCAATCTTAAAGAAAACCTTTACGCAATTGATTTTTTTGATCAAACACGTGGTTATATTGTCGGAGCAAATGGAACAATTTTAAGCACAGGTGACGGCGGAATATCTTGGCAAGACCTAGAATCAAATCTTAAAACAAATCTCTACGCAGTTGCTGTTTTCAAACGTGATGAACTTGTAGTTGTCGGTGAACAAGGTCTTGTTTTGAGAAGTTTAGATGGCGGAAGGAAATGGGAAATCCAACCTAATTTAACCGCAAACACTTTGCAGACAGTAGCTTACCGCGGCGGGACAAATTTGTGGATTGGCGGTAGAGGCGGAACTATTCTTCGCCGTTCTAAAAATCTTTCAACAAATAAAATACTAAAAAATCTGAAGAAAATTCCACCTTCATTAACTTTGAAAGATAAAAACAAACTTCCCAAAATAAAACAACCGCGAATTAATATCTTTGACGATAATGATATTCCGGTTGTTAAAAAGCCAAAATGAACCGTAGTTCAAAGTAAGTTTTAATTTTTCGCAACTCGTTGAATTTCAGAGTTCATTTTTCCGCTAATCATATAAAAAAGCATCACATAATCACTGATAAATGACCAAATTGGATACTGAAAACTCGCTGGTTTATTTTTTTCAACAAAAAAATGTCCAACCCAAGCAAACCCATAACCGCAAACCAAACAAAGCGGAAGATAAAGCCACATTCCTTCTATTAAAAACCAAATAAGCAAGATAATTGCGAGCGATGTTCCGATAAAATGCAGCAGCCGATTATATAGATTTGAGTGTTCGCTGATGTAAAAATCCCAAAAATCTGTGAAGTTATCTATTTGCTGTTTTTTGTTCATAACTCTCCTTTTCTTTTCGCTTCAGCAATGAAAAGCCCAATAATTAAGCCGATAATATTGATAAAGCCGTTTATTGTGACAAAACTTAAAATTGAGATAAACGAAGAAATAAAATCACCTTTTTCGAATTTTTTCTGAATCAAAATACACGTAAATAAACTCAAAACTGCGGTTGCAACGCAAGAAATTGCCGCAATTCCAATAAACACGTAAAGTCCAGGCTCAGCATCGTCACTTTTAAATCCGTTCATTGCCATTAACAAAGCAAAAAACAGAATAATTCCAACGATAAGATTTATAATAAAAGTAAGTATAAATGTGCTAATTTTTGCTGCCATAATTTCCTCAGTTAATTAATTTTTCAATAATTTTCACTATATTTCTAAGCCCAATTGCGTCAATCTCAGAAAAATCATCCAACATATCGCTATCAACATCTAAAACACCAAAAACTTCGCCATTTTTCATAAAAATCGGTAAAACAATCTCAGATTTCGAAGCGGTCGCACAAGCAATATGACCCGGAAATTCGTCAACATTTGGGACAATCACAATTTCTTTAGTTGTAAAAGAATGTCCGCAAACGCCTTTATCAAAATCAATTCTGGTGCAGGCAATTAAACCTTGAAAAGCATTTAAAACAAGCTGATTATCTTTTCGCAAATAAAAACCAACCCAAAAGAATCCAAATGCTTGCTTTAAAACTGCACAAATATTTGCAAGATTTGCAACTAAATCAGTTTCATCAGAAACTAACGCCTCGATTTGCGGTAAGATTTCACCATAAATTACATCACGATTTTCATTTTTTGAAAATGTTAGGGTTTCTGACATTTTCAAAGTGTAAATTGGAATACGAAAAATTGAAAATGAAAACATTGAAACTTTCGCTTTTAAACTTAACTAATGTAAAATTTTAAATAATGCTTGAAATAGAACTCGAAACTGCCATAAATCTCGCACGAAATGCCGGCGAAATAATTCTGGAAATTTACAAAACTGACTTTGATGTTGAACAAAAATTTTCGAAAGATAATTTTAGCGAACCTGTAACTATTGCAGACAAACAATCTAGCGAACTTATTGTTGCCGGACTTCGTGAAACATTTCCGCATGACGGAATACTTTCTGAAGAAGAAAAAGACAATCAATTACAACGCTTATCGCGGGAAAGAGTTTGGATAATTGATCCGATTGATGGAACGCAAGGATTTGTTGAAAAAGCCGGTGATTTTGCTGTGCAAATTGGTTTGACAATAAAAGGTATTGCAGTTTTAGGCATTGTTTTTCAGCCGACAATTAATCGACTTTATTACGCAGTTAAAAATGAAGGCTGTTTTTTGATTGATAATAATTTACCAGCAAAAAAACTGCAAGTCTCTGATAAAACTAACTTTAGCGAAATAACTTTAGCTGTCAGCCGGTCACATCGAAGTTCTCGAATGGAAAAATTAAACGAAGTGTTTGGCTTTAAAGACGAATTTCCACATGGTTCAGTCGGGCTAAAAGTTGGAATTTTGGCACAACAACAAGCTGATATTTACATTCATCTTTCGCCGCGAACAAAACTCTGGGACACAGCCGCACCGCAAATTATCCTTGAAGAAGCGGGCGGAAAAATGACAGATTTATTCGGCGATGAAATTCGTTATGATATTTCCGATGTGCAAAATTATAATGGCGTTTTGGCTTCAAACGGATTTTGTCATCAATCTGCAGTTGAAAAACTTCGCCCATTATTAGCTAAATTTGGGCGAGTTAAAGTTATTTCTTGATTTTTTAAATTAGCTGACGAAACCTTCTTTTGAAAGATGTTGTAAAATAATTTTTGCATTTTCTTCTGCTGTGTTCGACACAGTATCTAGTTTAATTTCAACACCTTGCGGATTTTCGTAAACATCATCAATTCCGGTAAAACCTTTAATTTCGCCACGTCTGGCTTTAGCATACATTCCTTTAACATCCCGTTTTTCACAAACTTCTAATGGAGTATCAACAAAAACTTCGATAAATTTTTCATCGCCGACCATGTTTCTAACTTCATTTCGCGTTGATAAATAAGGACTAACAGCCGCACAAATCGCAATTCCACCGTGCCGGACAATTTCTGCGGCGACAAATCCAATTCGTAAAATATTAATATCGCGATCTTCCTTGCTAAACCCTAAACCTTTTGAAAGATGTGTGCGAACAACATCGCCATCAAGCATCGTTGTTTGGCGACCTTTTTCAAGTAAAAGCGTTGCTAAAATCTCGGCTGTGGTTGACTTTCCTGAACCACTCAAACCTGTGAACCACAGACACACACCTTGTTTTTTTCTCGGCGGATAACTTTCAGAAAGAATTTCCGCAACTTCTTTTCTCGTAAACCATTCGGGCAAAAGTTTTCCTTGATTCAAATAATCTTCGCGAACTTGTGTTCCGGAAAGCGAGAAAATCTTAGAGTTAGGCGATATTTTGCTGATTTCTTCATATCTATTTTCCTCAGAAAGATAAACAAATTCTTCAAATGCAAGGATTTCAACGCCAATTTCTTGGCTAAATTTCTTCGCAAGTATTTGGGCATCGAGCGGTTCGTAAAATGGCTTTCCTTTTGAATCAACTCCCGGACTTGCATGATCGCGACCAACAATAAAATGGCTCGCACCATAATTTTTTCTGATAATTGCATGCCATAAAGCCTCGCGTGGTCCAGCCATTCTCATCGCAAGCGGCAAAAGCGACAATAAAATTTTGTCTTTTTGATAATAATTTTCTGCAAGTGATTTATATGTTCTAACTCGCGTAAAATGGTCAACATCGCCGGGCTTTGTCATACCGACAACAGGATGGAGCAAAAGTGTGCCATCAACTTTTTCCAAAGCACGTTTAGTCATTGTTTCGTGTGCCAAATGGAGCGGATTTCGAGTCTGAAAAGCGACAACATTTTTATTTCCAATTGCACTTAACTTCTCTCGTGTTTGCGTCGGCGTAAGTCTTAAGTCTTGAAAATCGTAGTATTTAGGAAGCTGCAAAACTTGCAATTCGCCTGATAAATTATACTTTCCCCAACGATTTATTTCTGAAACTAACGGATGACGCGAATCAGTTGTGCCAAAAACTTTTTCCGCAAGATCGGTCGCGTTCCATTCGTAAATTTCTTCAACTTTCATAAACGCCAGTAAGTCGTTTTTAGTATCGCGAAGTGCAATTGAAGTTCCGATTTTTACATTTGAAATATCTGAAACTGAAAGGCAAACAGGAATTGGAAAAACTGTTCCATGGGCAAGCCTCATTTCGTCCAAAACTCTTTTGTAATCCGCTTCAGACATAAATCTATTAAGCGGAGAAAACGCTCCAATTGCGAGCATTTCAAGGTCACAAATCTGACGTAAAGTAAGTTGGATTGAAGGAAAATTATTTACCTCGGCGAATGTTTTTAATCGATTTTCAGCCGAAACTTGTAAATCAACTAATTGGTTAGTTTCAAAATTCATTTCAATAATGTAGCAAATGCGAAGTTTAATTGCGAAAGCTCATCTTTTCTATCGCATATTTTCAGTTGCAAAATGTTATAATTTCAGAAGACGGAGGAACGAAATATCAGCGACGTAACAGGATTTACAAAAGGCTTAAAACATAGCCAACTTAAACAAATTGAACGACTTAGCACACGCAAAGTTTCTTCAAATGAAATTGTTTCACCGGAATTAGCACGCCAGATGTCCGAAATTTCTCACGAAACTCGCAGACAAATAGGCGTTTTGATTAACCGCAAAGGAAAAATCGAATATGTGATGGTTGGCGACGCAAAACGCATCGAACTTCCTGATTTTAAACGTGTTCGTGTTGCGGAAGATCGCTTTCGCGGACTTCGGTTTGTTCACACACACATTCTTGGCGAAAAATTAACCCAAGACGATTTGACCGATTTGGCATTATTACGGCTAGATTTAGTTGCGGCAATCGAGGTTGATAAAGGCACTGGTTTGCCAAATATTGTTCACGCGGCTCATCTTTTACCGACAACTTCTGAAAATATTGAATCTGATATTTACGAATTTTTACCACCAAAGCATCCAGCTCAACTCGACACAGATTTTCTCGAATTAATAAATTCGCTTGAAAATGAAATGGCGAGAAATCGCAACACGGCGAGAAACAGACAAACTAATCGTGACCGCGTAATCCTTGTAAACGTAACAACTTCCATCTTTGAAGAAGCTGAAGAATCAATGGCTGAGCTCGAAGAACTTGCACTTTCTGCTGATGTTATTGTCCTCGATAAAATTATCCAAAAACGTTCCAATGTTGACGCAAAAACTGTTCTCGGAAAAGGAAAACTTGAAGAATTATTGATTCGTGCAATGAGACTTGGCGTTGATTTAATTGTTTTTGACCGCGAACTTTCGCCGGCTCAAGTTCGTTCAATTTCTGACGCAACTGACTTGAAAGTTATTGATCGCCCGCAATTAATTCTTGATATTTTTGCTCAGCGTGCAACATCTCGCGAAGGAAAAGTTCAGGTCGAACTCGCACAGCTTAAATATATGTTGCCGCGACTTGTAATCGGACAAGATTCAGCATTTTCAAGGCTCGCTGGGGGAATCGGCGGTCGCGGTCCAGGAGAAACAAAGCTCGAAACTGACCGCAGACGTGTTCGAGACAAAATATATCTTCTCGAAAAACAAATAAAAGATTTGCGACGGCGAAGACAAGAACGCCGAAAAGAAAGATTGCGTCGAGATTTACCAATTATTTCTATAGTTGGCTACACTAATGCCGGTAAATCGACTCTTCTCAACACTTTAACGCAAAGTAATGTTTTTGCCGAAAAGAAAATGTTTGCGACTTTAGACCCAACATCGCGGCGACTTCGTCTTCCTTATGAGCAGGAAGTTATCGTCAATGACACTGTCGGATTTATTCGCGATTTGCCCGAAGCGTTAGTTGCCGCATTTCGTGCAACGCTTGAAGAAATTGCTGATTCAGACTTGTTGGTTCACGTTGTTGACGCATCAAATCCGCGTGTTTGGCAACAAATTGAATCGGTCGAGAAAATTCTGCAAGATTTAGAATTTAACGATATACCAAGTTTAATTGTCTTAAATAAAGCAGACTTATGCGATGAAATTTCGCTTGAAGCCTTAGAACGTTCAATTTTCCTTGACAAACAAATGGAAAGCGTCAAAATTGTTGCTACCAAATCAGAAACATTAAAACCGTTATTTCTTAAGCTGACTGAAGCCTGCAACAAGTTTCGAATTATTTCCGGCGATGTTCAGGATTTTTCAGAAATGTCTGCAATTAGTTAGAAACATAGAATTTAGATGAGTAATAAACGAGAAGATTTAATAACGCCATTTGCGAAATATCGCAACAAAATGTTGAAGCGAATAAAGTTCGAAAGAATTACATCGCGGCAAAAGTTTTGGGTTGGCTTTGTTTTTCTGAGTTTTTTTACAACGCTTCTGCTTGATAATCCTTTTTTTCGCTCAACTGGTGAGAGTTATAAAGAAGGCGATGTTGTCCGCGAGACAATAATTTCACCAGCTGACATTTCTGCAACTGATGACGAAGAAACGGCAAGAATGCGTGAAGCTGCAAAAAATTCTATTCGCCCAATTTTCACATTTGAAACAAATCGGGCGGACAATGCAATTCAAAGTTTTCGTTCTAAATGGGAATCATTACAACGAAAACCAGACAATTCGAACTCAAAGTCTAATGCTTTAAATGTTAATTCTGTCTGGAAAGGCGTTGGCGGAATTGATATTGGCAAAGTGTTTCTCGCAAGAAAATTTTCTACAACTGAATTGGACGCAATCACGCGAATCTTACGTGAAAACACGAATGGCTATATTTACAACGACTCTGACGAGCAGTTTTTGCAAAACGATATTGTCGTCATAGACCGCCAAAAACCGAACGAGCTATCTTCAGTTTCGTCTCCGAAAATGAATATGATTTCGCTTTCAACGGCTCGTGATAAACTTTTGAAATCTTTAACAGAGATGAAAAGTCTTTCGCCAAAAGAAGTTGCTGCTTTTAATGATGCAATTTCGCCGGATGTTCAGCCTAGTGTAATTTTTGACAGCGTTGCCACAAATCGTGATCGTGAAGCGGCAATCAGCAACACACAGCCAATTATAATTTCTTTGAAACGCGGGCAAAGCGTTGCGAAAACAGGTGATATTGTTACATCTTCAATGCTTTCGCAAATAAATGCAATAAAATATTATTCAAATTCTTCAAGGCAATTAAACCGTTTTATCGGACTTCTTATTTTAGTTTGTGCATTATATTGGGTTGCATGGAAATTTATCGAGCATCGCGGCATTGTTCCGCGTTTAACTCTTTCTGAAGAAAAAACTTTCGCACTTTTTGGCTTTGTTGTTTTGGTTCAAACATTTTTAATGGCTTTGTTTTTTAGACTCGCTGAATTTACGGCAATGCAAAACGTCAAAGCACCTTATAACGACACAACTTTGTGGTCTTTTGCGTTGCCTTTCGCTTTCGCAAGTCTTTTAATTACTTTACTTGCAGATCGCAGAACGGCTTTGTTCGCAGGACTTTTTGTTTCGCTTTTAGCTGGTTTTCTCGCACCAAAACCACTCGAGTTTGCTATTTATTCGACAATTTCTTCGGCAGTTGCGGTTTATGGAATTGGAATTTACCGAACGCGGCAATCAGTAACGCTCGCTGGCGGCTTGGTCGGCGTGTTAAGTGCTATGGTTGCAGTAGCTTTGATAAGTTATATGCAGATGCCATTTATTCTCAACACCATAATTTTAGCAGTCGGTTGCGGACTATTGAGCGGAATTATTACATCATCTGTTACGGCAGTTTTTCTACCAATTTGCGAAACAATGTTTGGGATTTTAACTGACGTAAAACTTCTCGAACTTTCTAATGCAGATTTGCCGGTTTTAGGGCAATTAGCAATGAAAGCACCGGGAACTAATCAGCACTCGCATGCGGTTGGAACGCTGACAGAATCTGCCTGCCGAGCTGTTGGAGCAAATGGATTACTCGCCAGAATCGGAGCTTTATATCACGATATTGGCAAACTTGGAGCTCCTGAACATTTTGTCGAAAATCAACTTGGAAAAAATCCGCACGACAAATTAAAACCCTCGCAAAGTGCAAAAATAATCGTCAGCCATGTAACTTATGGCATTAAACTTGGTAAAGAAATTGGATTGCCGCAACGAATAATTGATTTTATTCCGCAACATCACGGCACGCGAACATTGCATTTCTTTTTGAGAAAGGCACAGACAGAATCTGTCGATGGAGAAAATGTTGACGAAAATGATTTTCGTTATCCAGGACCGAAACCGCAGTTTAAAGAAGCTGCGATTATGATGATTGCCGATAGTTGCGAAGCTGGTGCGAGAGCCTTGCAGCATCCAACACCTGACAACATTCGCTTCATTGTGACAAAAATAATTGATGCAATTTTGAGTGACGATCAACTTGATGAGTGCGATTTAACGCTCAGAGAATTAACACAAATTCGCGAATCAATGATCAAATCTTTAGTTGCAATTTATCATTCACGGATTGAATATCCTGGTTATGTTCCGCCAAGTAGTTCAATGCAAAAAATCATCATTCCGAGTGATTTAGACTCGGAAGAACGCGGACTTCGATTTGCAAATCCGGCTGATATTCCGATAAGTAAGGGTGGAGAAATTGAAGATGAGGCAATTAACAGAACCTCGCCGCCAAATATAGCAGCCAGAAAAAGCTCAGGAAACTAGAAGAACTTGACAGTTACAAGTTAAGATTGCAGAATTTAATTTAACAATCGTGGTGAGTTATTGCGACTTGCGACCACGTTAAATAAACAGCTAAACAGCCATTTGAGAAAATTTTGACGCTTCAAATCTCGTGCTGTTTTCAGCCGAGATTTTTTTATTATGAGAGACTTCAGAGAACTTATTGAATCAGACAGTGTTTACGTTTTCGATGGAGCAATCGGGACAAGACTTTACAGCAAAGGAATTTATATCAATCGTTGCTACGACGAATTAAACTTGATCGCTCCTGATCTTGTGAAAGAAGTCCACGATGAATATATTGCCGCAGGAGCGGAAATAATCGAAACAAATTCTTTTGGTGCAACACGAAATAAACTTCAGCCATTTGGATTAGAAGCAAAAACTCGCGAAATAAATATCGCGTCAGCTAGACTTGCACGTGAATCTGCCGGAGATAATATTTGGGTTGCAGGAGCAATCGGCTCACTCGGACTTCGGATTGAACCTTACGGACCAACTTCATTTGACGAAGCAAAAGACATGTTTAAAGAACAAGCTGAAGCTCTGGCAGAAGGCGGAGTGGATGTAATTGTTCTCGAAACCTTTTCTGATTTATCTGAAATTCAACAAGCAATTCTCGCTGTTAAAGAAGTTTGTGATTTACCAATTATTGCCCAAATGACCATTCAAATGGATGGAAACACAATTTTTGGTGCAGCACCAGAACTATTTACACAGCGGCTCGATAAATGGGGAGTTGATGTAATTGGTCTAAATTGTGGAGTTGGTCCGGCGTTGATTCTCACAGCACTCGAAAAAATGCGTGAAGTTACTAATAAAAAACTTTCTGCACAGCCAAATGCCGGTTTGCCGAGAGACGTTCAAGGTCGACAGTTTTATATGGGTTCACCGGAATATATGGCAGAATATTCGCGTCGATTTGTGCAAGTTGGGGCAAAGTTTATTGGTGGTTGCTGCGGAACAACGCCCGCACATATCAAATTAATGTCCGCTGCAATTCGTTCAATAAGTCCACGCCAAACACCACAAGTCATTGTGAAAGAAATGGTTGCAGCTACAGTTCAAGACCTTACTCCGACGAATATTGAAGTTGTTAAACCAGAAGATCGTTCAAATTGGTCTCGAAAAATTGCTCGTGGTGAATTTGTCACTTCGGTTGAAGTTTTGCCTCCAAAAGGTTGCGATGCCAAAGCAACACTTGATTCCATACGACTTCTGAAAGTCGCTGGAGTTGATGCAGTAAATATTCCTGATGGTCCGCGTGCTCAAACTCGAATGTCCGCTCAAGCAACTGCCGTTTTGGTCGAACGCGATATTGGAATCGAAGCGGTTTTGCATTATTGCTGTCGCGACAGAAATTTGCTTGGAATGATGTCTGATTTACTCGGTGCCGCCGCACTCGGATTGCATAATTTGCTGCTTATTACCGGCGATCCGCCAAAAATGGGTCCGTATCCGGATGCGACTGCTGTTTTTGATATTGATGCAATTGGATTGACTAATATGGTCAACAAACTGAATCACGGCTTAGACTTAGGAAATAATCCGATTGGAATTCCGACAGCTTTTTCAGTTGGCGTTGGTGTAAATCCTGGTGCATTAAATTTGGACGAAGAAATAAAACGCTTTGAATGGAAGGTTGAAGCAGGTGCAGAATATGCAATTACTCAGCCAGTTTTTGACACTGAACAGTTAAGAGTTTTTCTCGATCGAATTTCGCACGTCAAAATTCCAATTGTGGCAGGGATATGGCCACTCGTAAGTTTCCGCAATGCTGAGTTTTTGCATAACGAAGTTCCGGGCGTAAATGTTACTCAAGATATTTTGCAACGTATGAAAGTTGCCTCAGAAAAATCGAAAGAACACGCACGCGAAGAAGGAATTCAAATTGCCCGAGAATCATTATTGGAAGTACGTGATGTGATAGCTGGCGTGCAGGTTTCTGCTCCGTTTGGAAATGTTAAATACGCTTTGCAGGTTTTTGATGTTTTAGAACAATTCGCTCAGAAATAAACTTTCTTTGTCGAGTTTTTACTTGTAACTTATTGATTTTATTACTCCAAGCTCGAGATGGTTCGGGTTTGGAGTTGGAAGTTTAATCAACGAAAATCGGTGATTAAATCTATCTTCTACCGGAACTTTACTTGTCGGAACATCTCGCCACTCATAGCTTAAAATGGCACCATCTTCAAACTCATAAACTCTTTCAAGATAATCATCTTCGTAAACCGTTGGAGTTTCAGAGACAATTTTGTCTCGTAAATCGTGAGTTATAATTTCAACATACTCAAGAGTTGTGTTCATTTCAATTTTTCAAATTTCTAAAATAATCTTTCCAAATGCTTTAGATTCAATAACTTCCCGATGTGCTTTGGCAGCTTCAGCAAGTTTAAATGTTTTCCCGACAATTGGAATTAAATAACTTTCCGCAAGTCCTCTAAAAATTTCTTCCTTAATTTCCGCTTCATCTTCTTTCGAATAATTGAAAAGTGCAAGCCCGTAAATTGTGGCATCTTTTCCCATCGTCAAACGCGGATTAAAATCTAAACTTCCACGATTTCCAACTACAACAATTCGTCCAAACATCTTTAAAGCATCAAAATCTTTGACCAAATTGACATTCGCAAGCATCTCAATAATCACGTCTGCAGAAATTCCATCAAGATAATTTTGCTCAGAATGATTGAGTGCAACATCACAACCTTGCTCTTTTATTAATTCCAGACCTTTTTCAGAACTAGCAGTTCCAATCACTTTCAAACCTGCGTTTTTGGCAAATTGAATAGCTGCAATTCCAACTCCGCCGCTCGCACCGTGAATCAAAACTGTTTCGCCTTTGCTCACTTTTGCTTTTTGAAATAATGCCCGATAAGCCGTTGCGTAAGGCACAAAAATTCCTGCACCTTGATTAAAAGAAATATTTTCCGGCAATTTTTGAATATGATTTTCGTCGCAAACAACAAATTCGGCATAAGTTCCCGAACCCGAATCAGTTGTAAAAACCCGATCTCCAACTTTTAATTTCGTGACATTTTCTCCAATTTGTTCAACAATTCCAGACGCATCTTTGCCCGGCGTATATGGCAAATTTGGCTT
This sequence comes from Acidobacteriota bacterium, assembly GCA_031415455.1. Taxonomy (GTDB): domain Bacteria; phylum Acidobacteriota; class Blastocatellia; order Pyrinomonadales; family Pyrinomonadaceae; genus JANNVK01. Next base: position 343,741 of record JANORS010000015.1, read on the forward strand.
TGCTGCGTAACTACCGGCACGAATATATGTATCGACCGGATTTACACCAGCTGATTTAACTCGCACCAAAACCTGAGAAGTCCCAACATTTGGTGTTGAGACTTCTTCAAGTTTCATAACTTCAGGTTCGCCATATTGTCGGACAATAATTGCTTTCATTAAACGTGTTTTCCAACCAATGTTGCCATTGCTTCGCGTGAAACTGCACCCACAACTCGTTCAACTTCTTGCCCACCTTTGAACAAAATCAACGTTGGAATTCCGCGAATTCCATATTGTTGTGGAACATTTGAATTTTCATCAACGTTCATTTTCACAACCGTTGCGGTTTCGGCGTATTGCTCTGCAACTGCCTCAACTGAAGGTGCAATCATTCGACAAGGTCCGCACCATTCTGCCCAAAAATCTACCAAAACTGGTTTATCTGAACCTAAAACATCAACTTCCCAATTTGCGTCTGTTGCTTCTTTTGTAAAATTTCCCATCATAAACTCCTTATAATAACTTCAAAAAAATTATAGCTTAGCGATTCAATTTATTAAAACCTAACCATTGGAATCAATTGTAACAAATCTAGTTACAATTAACAAATAAACCTTCGCATTCAGCTAAGAAATCATTTTTGTTAGTGTCATTTGCGTTGGTTCTGCAGCAAATTCAGCAACTTTTGCAGAAAAATCCTTAAATGCTTGGGTTTCGAAATGTTCGTCTAATGCTAATTTATTTTCCCATGTTTCGTGCCAAATGAAAACAGTTTCGTCATCAATTGCCTGATGGACATCATAATTTATGCAGCCATTCTCAGCACGAGACGGCGGGACTAAATCTAGTGCCGCTTTTTTGGCTAAGGAAACCATTTCATTTTTCACTTTCAAACGTGCAATCAGCACAATTTTTTCATCGTTCATATATTTCATTTTTGCAGCTGATTTTGCAGATTAACGCAGATTCATCATTTTTTTATAGATTTATCAGCGTCATCCGCGTTAATCCGCGGCTAATTATTTCTTCTAAAAATCGTTTTCCAAAACAATTCTATATCTCACTTTTCCGCTTTCAAGATGCTCAAACGCTTCATTAATTTTCGACATCGGGAATTTTTCCGTTACCGTTTCAATATTGTGTCTAGCACAGAATTCGAGCATTTTTGCCACGACATTCGGACTTCCAGTTGCGGTTCCAGTCACACTTTTTTGATTCATAATCAATGAAAAAGCTCCAATCGCCATCGGTTCCAAAACCGCACCAACCATGTGCAACTTCCCTTTTGGAGCAAGTGCGTTAATATACAAATTCCAATTCAAAGTTACGTTAGCAGTTACCAAAATCATATCGAATTTTCCGACGAGTTTTGCTATTTCAGCTTCGTCGCGAGTATTGACAACATAATCTGCACCAAGTTTTTTAAGTTCGTCGCTTTTCGATAAATCAGTTGTAAACGCTGTAACTTCGCAACCCCATTTATCGCCAAACTGCAACGCTAGATGTCCTAAACCACCAATTCCGACCACGCCGATTTTATCTGTTGGTTTGATTTCATCTTGCACAAACGGATTAAAAACCGTAATTCCGCCACAGAAAATCGGACCAGCTTTTGTTGCGTCCATCGCGTCTGGCAATTTAATCGCCCATTCCCAATTACAACGAACTTTATCAGCAAAACCTCCGTGTCTATTGACGATTGTGCCAACCAAAGATGGACAGTTAATTTGAAAACCTGAAATACACTGCTCGCAAAATCCGCAAGTTTCCGCATTCCACCCAAGCCCAACAATATCGCCAATTTTCAAACCTTTCGCATTTTTACCAAGTGCTATAATTTCGCCAACCGCTTCATGTCCGCCGACAAATGGATACGCCGTCATTCCCCATTCGTTGTTGACCATCGACAAATCTGAATGACAAATTCCGCACGAATGAACCTTAATTTCCACCTGTTCATCGCCCAATTCTCCGAGTTCAAATTCAAACGGTTCAAACTTTCCTTTCGGCTCATTCGCCGCGTATGCTCGCATTTTGCTCATTTTTTATTACTTCCTCTAAAAATTCTAAAATCTTAACCATCGCCAATGTATCGAGTTTACAATATTCAAGTAACGATTTCATTACAGCCTTTTGCTTTTCGCCATTGCCCTTGTAAACCTCATCAAACCAACGTGCCATCGCCAAACCGCCGTTTCCGATTTCCAATTCTTTGTAACTCAACTCTGGAACGAGAACGGGCAAAACGCTCTTAATCGAATTATTTTTCATCAACGGATCGCGGTAAAGTTTTTGTTGAAAAATTTCATAAAGATCAAAAACACGCGAATTTACCGATTCAAAAAACCCTGCAAATTCAGGATGCAGCGTTCCCATTTCGGTATTTCTGGTCATTTCAAATGCTTTATACCAAACAATCACGCTTCCATTTTCGCCAATAACCTCTGACAGATTTTCAGCAATTTCACGCGGCGGATTTCCGCTTCCATCCGATAGATATTCGTGGTGAACCAACTCCGAATCAGCGTCCGCCTTTATATGCAGCGAATATTGAAACGTAATCTGAGCCAGCGGCGACATTCCTTTAATGTTTGGAATACAAGGGTTTACCGTTTCATAATCGAGAAAATAGAGCGGATATTCTAGTTCGTCTAATTTCTCTTTGATTGCAGAATTATCAATCTTAGAAACACCTGACTTTAGAAAATCGACATATTCTCTCTGCGTCGCCGTCAAGTCATAATCGTCTGGAACATCAAACAAATCGAAAATTCCAGCTTCCAAAAGTCCCGCAAGTTTTTTGCCCTGCAAACGCGGAATATCTGTCACCACGCGTTCTGGAAAATCAGGAATCGCAAACTTCAGATATTCACATTTCAACTTATTTCCACACAAATTCGCGTAATCAATTACCGGTTCGCCCGCCAAAAGCTCAAACGCCGCCTCAATCCGCAACGCAATTTCCGTCTGCAACGCCTCAACTTCCGCCGTTACATCTTCGATCACAAATAATTGCTCTAAATCAAGCTCATCGTCCAAAACATAGTCGCCATTGAGCAATACCAAAAACGCCTTCGAAACATCCAACCCAGATTCCCGTGCCGCGTAAACCTGAAACCCAACATCCAGCAAATTCACTTCCCGCGTGTTTTTGTATTTCGAATCACCCGGATCTTTGTATTTCGAAGATTTCACTTCATAAATGTGCCCATCGTCCGCAAAAACATCAAATTTGGCAAAAAGCCGCTCGCTTTCCACCTTTTTCTGAAACTGGAAATCGCCGCTGTTTCGAGCTAAAATCAATTCCTTAAAACACCTTTCAACGTCATAACCCTGCCGAATCCGAAACGCAATATCCGGCGGAATTTCACTTTCAACCAATTCAGGATGATGAACTCCAAGCCAAAATTCATTCGGACATTCAAGGTAGCGGCGGAAATTTGATTTTGTAAGTTTTTGATTCATTTTTAGATTTTAATAATTGGAATTCGAGCAGTTATTCTTTTGTATTCAGTTCGAAAAATCATACATCAAATCGCCATTCGTGTAACTTTCATTCTCAAAAATATGAGGATAATGTGCCTTTAATTCTTCTAGATAAAGCTCATACGGCAAATCGTTAAACGCTCCGTAATCGTGAATATATTTCATAAAGACGTTTCCTTTGTGGTCGTATTCTTGGAAGATTGAATCGGATTTACCGTCGAAATCAAGAGGCTCAACTCCTAAATATTTACATAAATTTTTGTTGAATGCGGGTGTGCATTTCAGCCATTTCCCTTCTAAAAACATCTCGGACGCTCCGTGGAAAACGAGTTCGTTTGATTTGAGAATTTTTTCAAGTTTTCCGGTTGCGATGTGGTTTTTGACGATGTAAAAACTGAGTCGGCTCGGGATTCCGATGGCTCTTGCACACGCAGACAGCAGCACCGCTTTTTCGACGCAATATCCGCGATTTCGCTTGAGTAAATCGCTTGCCGTTAAGCCTTTGCGGCTTAAATCTAAAATATACGGATTGTATTGAAAGCCATCGCGGACAGCTAGATAGAGGCTTTGAGCTTTTTCAATATCTGATTCGCCGAGAGCGTGTTGTTCGGCGAAATCTCTCACAGTTTCATCGTCGAAATTTAAGAATTCAGTTGGTTGTAGATATTTTTCCATCTTTTTTTACTCTGATAAATCAAACAATTCCACATCAACTAATCCAACAATAAAAGCTTCAAAGTCCTTGGCTAAAAAAGTAATTGTTGGCTCATCTGATTCAACATCAACATGGACAACTTCTGGTTCACCACTCTTACCATTTTTTCGATAATCTAGCATTACCATGTCGTGCCCTGCTGAAGGACATTCGCAAACCGCAATTCCAATTTCGGGATAGCCCCATTCATCAATACAATGCTGATTACCCAAATCATCGGAATCAATTCCCCAAGCTCCGCCAAGTCCTTTGATTCCGGAGATTGCAATATGGTCTTCCGCCCATGAAGTTGGATTAGTTGTTGGAAAACAATCCTTTTTTGAACTTCCTCCATTCTTAGTTCTTATTAATTGAATGTATGATTCTGGAAGTTTGTAACCCAATTTATTTTCAGCATCTAAGACTCTTTCAACAGTTATCTCACCAGAACTTGTGAAATAATCAGAATCATCCCAAAAGCCCGCTATATCAAATTTTTGAAAATATTTATTCATAAAAAACTACTTATTCACGTTGGACATATATTGCAGCGGATATCGTTCGCCGCTTGCGAAGCCTTTTGGTGCAATTTCATCAATGCGTCTCAAGTCGTCTGCCGATAAATTGATATTCACTGATTCGGCGTTTTGTTCGAGATATTTGAGGCGTTTTGTTCCCGGAATCGGGACGATATTTTCTCCTTGAGCCATTACCCAAGCGAGTGCGAGCTGTGATGGCAGACAGCCTTTTTCGTTGGCGATTTCTTCAACTTTTTTGACGACTTCGAGGTTTTTGGCGAAGTTTTCGCCCATAAATCTGGGTGACATACGGCGGTAATCGTCTGCTTCCAAATCTTCAAACTTCTTAATTTCGCCCGATAAAAATCCGCGTCCAAGTGGTGAAAATGACACGAATCCGATGCCGAGTTTGCGGCAAGTTTGCAGAATTTCGTCTTCAGGTTCGCGTGTCCACAAGGAATATTCGCTCTGCAACGCTTCGATTTCGTGAACTTCCGAAGCACGTTTGAGCGTTTCAGCGTTTGTCTCTGACAATCCGATGTAGCGAATTTTGCCTTCTTCAACCAATCTCGCCATTGCTCCGACAGATTCTTCAATCGGCGTTTCCGGGTCAACGCGATGTAAGTAATAAAGATCGATTTCATCTATTTTCAAACGTTTCAAACTCGCTTCGCATGACTGTTTAATATATTCAGGCTTGCCGTTAAGTCCACGAAGCAAGGGGTTTGCAGCATCACGAACGATTCCGCATTTAGTTGCAATAACAAACTTATCGCGGATTCCTTTGATCGCTTTTGCGACCAATTCTTCGTTGATAAATGGTCCATACATATCAGCCGTGTCGAGCAAATTTACGCCCAAATCCAACGCCCGATGAATGACGGCAATTGATTCCGCATCGTTCGTTTCGCCGTAAAATTCGGACATTCCCATACAGCCCAAACCGATTGCCGAGACTTCCAAGTTTCTGAGTTTTCGATATTTCATGTTTTTTAATTATAGACGGTTAAATTCAAAAACAAAAAACAGCCCAATTTTAAAAGGCTGTTTTCATGGATTCGATACTTTAAATCTACGCGGGTTGCATTTCAACAACCATTTCTGGCTCATCGGGCAACAGATAATTCAATAATCTTTCGATTAACGGGATGAATCCGACAAAACCGACCACGCCTAAAACATTGAAGATCAAATGTGCGTTAGCAATTTGCGTTTTCATCGTTGCACCGCCCGAAATCCATTCGATAAAAGCGACAAATGGCACGAATAAAATTAAGCCGACGATAATCGTCAAAACGTTAAATGACAGATGAAACAAACCTGTTTTTAGTGCTTGACGATTTGAACGTGCGGTCGCAAGTAGTGTGTCTGCACAAGTTCCGAGTTCTGCTCCAATCATCACAGCCATCGCAGCCGGCAAAGTTATCAATGATTGTTTAGCCAAAGTTATGGCAAGTGCGACCGTAGCCGACGAACTTTGGATAACAGCAGCAATTCCCGCTCCGGCTAACGCACCTTGAATCGGATTTTCAAAACTAGCGATCAAATCCTTAAATCCTTGATAATTTTTCAAAGGCTCAACCGCATTTTCCATCGTCAAAAGCCCGAAGAAAATCATCCCAAAATAGAAAACAATCGTTCCAACTCGCAACAAAACAACTTGCTTGGCGATCATTAATACGACGAAGCCTAAAACTAGTGGAATCGCCGCATATTCTGCAACATCCAATGCCATAATTTGGCTGGAAATAGTGGTGCCGATATTTGCTCCCATCACGATTCCGAGCGATTGCCGAAACGTCACAACGCCTGCTCCAACTAAAATAATTGTGATAATAATTGCGGCTGAACTCGACTTCAAAAGCACTGTAACTACAATGCCTGTAAGAATTGCGGTAAAAATATTACGAGTGAATTTGGCGATAAAATCTTTCATTTTATCGTCAGCCCATTCGCGGATATGTTCTGATAATTTGCTGATGGCGTAGAGAAATAAAACGATTCCCCCAATTAAACCTAATGCTATTTCCATAAAATCCGAATGATTACTTTAATATCAAGATTCAAATATAATCCTACCATTCGCAATGTTATCTTGCCGTTACAATTATGTTAAATTTTTTAGAAACTCAGCAACACATTCAATTTCCAAATCGCTTAAAACCTTGATGCCATTTCGTGCAAATAATGCCGTCGTAACACCTTGCCCGACCTTTTGAACCGATGAAAATGTGCCGTCGTAAATAAAAGAACTTCCGCACGAAGGACTTTTTGATTTGAGAATTGCGACCTTTACACTATTACTTCGTGCCGCTTCAAGTGCCTTCATTGCACCGTTTATAAAGAATTCGGAAACATTTTTACCTTGATTATCGACGACTTTCGCCGTTCCATCGAGAACCGCGTTTCCGTCCGTTCCGATAATCTCCGCAGGCAATCGCGGCACAGATAATCCACCCGCAACTTCGGGGCAAAACGAAATTAAACGACCCTCATCTTTCCATTTATCAAGCAAATTACTTTCGGTCGGAACATCATTCGCATCGTATCGAACTTTGTTGCCGAGCAAACAGGCACTTACTAAAATTTTAGATTTCATACAATATTTAGCCACGGATTTCGCGGAGAAACGCGGATTTAGGAAATGATTTTTTCTATTTAAATTTTGTTTTCAATTTATGACTTCTTAATCGACTTTATCCTCGTCATCCACGAAATCTGAGGCAAAACTTCTTCACATTCCCGACAAAATCTTATCAATTTTCCCAACCAATTCATCAGCGTTTTCCCGCGTAAAACAAATTGGCGGTTTGACCTTTAAGACATTCACAAAAGGTCCGTCTGTGCCGATTAAAATGCTTTCGTCCCGCAATTTGTTTTGCACGAAAGAAGCGAGTTTGGTATTCGGCTTCTTACCTATTTTATCTTCAACAAACTCCAACCCTAAAAATAAACCTTTGCCGCGAGCATCACCGCAAACTTCGTATTTGTCAGTTAAATTCTTAAATAAATCAAGCAAATATCCGCCAACTTCTTGTGCATTGTTTGGTAAATTTTCTTCTTCCAACACATCTAAAACGGCTTGCCCAATCGCACACGAAACCGGATTTCCGCCAAATGAGCTAAAAAATTCCATTCCGGTTTCAAACGATTCGGCGATTTCATCAGTCGTGATAACTGCCGCCATCGGGTGTCCGTTGCCGATTGGTTTACCAACAATTACAATGTCCGGCACAACCTCGTGCATCTCAAAACCCCAAAAAGACTGCCCTAAACGCCCAAAACCGGTTTGCACTTCGTCGCTGATGCAAACGCCGCCTTGCTGTCTGATAAAAGGATAAAGATGTTTCAAATAGTCTTTCGCAAGCGGAATTTGTCCGCCGCATCCAACAATCGGTTCGGCAATAATGGCTGCAATCGGCAAAGCGTTTGCGTTAATGTTTTCAATCGTTCCGGCGGCATACAATTCGCCCGCCGAGCCGTCGTTTTCGGTAAATCTGCCCTTGTAAGTATCGGGAATTTCGGCTTCGATGATCGTTTCAGACTTCCCGCCACCACCTTTTCGATTATATTTATAATGGCTGATGTCAATTCCGACACGCGTATTGCCGTGATAGCCGTGTTCCATGACGACAATTCCTTTTTTTCGCGTGTGCGTCATAGCCAGCCGAATCGCCAAATCGCTCGCCGCACTTCCCGAATTCACAAAGAAAACTTTCGTTAAACTTGACGGAAATTTGGCAAGCAGATTCGCGGAATATTCGTTGTAAACATCATTCAAATATCGAGTATTTGTGTTGAGTTTCGCCATCGCTTTTTGTCCGGCTTCGACAACTTTGGGATGACAATGCCCGACTTGCGGAATATTATTGTAGCAATCAAGGTAATTTCTGCCCGCCGAATCGAACATATATTGAAACGCCGCACCGACCATTTTTATTGGTTTTGCAAACTGCAAAGATAATGCCTTGCTCGCAATTTTATGACGTTTTGCTAAATCTTCCTCGCTTGTATCAACGATTTTCGATGCAAAACCGCACGCTTTCCTAAACTCGTCTTCAACTAAAATCGGATTGAGTTTTACTAATTTTTGCAAAAGTTCCCACGCCGATTTTTCTGAAATCGTGATGTATTCGCTGTCGGGTTTATCGCGTTTTGTCTTCGCCGAATTGCAAACGCTGATGCACAAACGAGTCGCAATCCACCAATAAAGCGTGGCGATTTCATTTTCTTTGAGCGGCAAAATTTCGTGATAACTTTTGATGATCGGCAAAACGGATTCGGCGGGATTTTCCTTGCCAAACATACAATATGTAACCGCAATCGCCAGCTCATTTATCAGCGGCGAGAAACACATATCACCAAGATCAATAATGCCCGAAACGCTGCCGTTTTTTGTCAAAACATTCCAATCATTAGCATCGCCGTGAATAACGGATTTTCGCAGATTTTCTATTTCCGGCTCTATAATTTCGCGGTGTTGCAAAAAGAAATATTCGACAATTTTGCGGTCGTTCGGGTCTTCAATAAACGGCAAATATTTCTTACTCAACTGATAAAACTGCGAATCCCAAACAGTTTTTTTCGCTTCAATGGCAATGTCGCGAACGCCGAGCAACTTCAGATCCATCCCCGCCAAAAACTTTCCAAAAGATTCAAAAAGCTCAGGAGTATGTTCAACATCGGCTAAAAATTCACCTTCGACAAAAGACAAAAGTCTGGCAAAACTGGTCGCCGTTTCGGTCAGATAATTTCCTTGCAAATTTTCTATCGGAACCGAGTATGAATCGGCGTTATCTTTTGATAAAAGCTGCAAAAGTCTATTTTCAGACAACAATAATTCTTTTAGATGAACTTCGTTCTTGTAGATTTTCAAAACATAATTTCTCTCAGCAGTTTTGACGCGATAATTTTCGCTGTCATAGCCTTCAAGTGGTTTTATTTCAACGGCTTGCAGATTATAGTTTTCTTTTAGAAAGGTTTCCATAAACTAAAACTAAGCATCGATTTTGTCCCGCAAACCGCCATAAACGTAGCGACCGACAAATTCCTGTTGAAAGAATCGATTCGGAAAAATTGGTGCAACTTTGCTGATTTCTTCTAAACGATTCATTTGTTCATTTGATAAATTGACGTTCAAACTAGATAAATTGTCGTTTAATTGACTGAGCTTTCGCGTTCCGATGATCGAAATCGAAGTCGGCTCTTGATGACGAATCCAAGCCAAGGCGACTTGTGATGCCGAGACGTTTAACTCTTTTGCAATCGCAACAACTTCCTGTGCAATCAGTGTTTTGCGTTCCTTTTCGAGCAGCAAAGCACCTTGCATCATCTCCGAACCGTAACGACCTGACTTGGCTTCGTTTGAATCCATATCCAAATATTTTCCAGCCAAAATTCCTCCCGCAAGCGGCGACCAAGGCGTAACTGTTATGCCTAATGACTTTGCCATCGGTAAAAGTTCGTGTTCAGGCGTTCGCTCAATCAAACTATATTCAATTTGCAAACCGACAAACGCACTCCAACCACGCAATTCCGCGAGCATATTTGCCTTTGCCACATACCACGCCGGAGCATCTGAAATACCAACATAAAGCACCTTTCCAGACGAAACGAGATCATCAAAACCACGCATAACTTCCTCAATCGGCGTGAGCTGATCCCAAATGTGCATCCAGTAAAGGTCTATGTAATCAGTCTTTAGCCGTTTCAAACTAGCTTCGACCTCACGCATCATTGCCTTTCGATTATTTCCGCCCGCGTTCGGATCGCCCATCACTCCCGAATTTGAGAATTTAGTTGCCAAAACAATCGAATCCCGATGACCTTGCATAAATTCGCCAAGCATTGTTTCAGACGTTCCGTTCGTGTAAATATTCGCCGTATCAACGAAATTTCCGCCAGCCTCGCGGAATGCTTCATACATCGCTCTGGATTCATCGCCGCTTGCTCCAAAGCCCCATTCTTCGCCAAAAGTCATAGTTCCCAAACAAAGTTCAGAAACCCGTAAACCGCTTTTTCCTAATAGTTTATATCTCATAATTACCTATTATCTTTTTTTCAATTCGTTGTAAAGTTCTTCATAATTTGGCGTAGCTACATTTAATAATTTCGCTTCCTGCACAACATAGCCAGTCAAAGTTTCCAATTCCGTTTTACCTTTTTTCGCAAAATCGGCGTGCATTGAAGAAGTCGATGATGGCGGTGTTTTATTGACTTTTTCCAACGTGATTTGCTCGATATTTTCATTAACTTTGATGTTTTTCGCTTTTGCCAAATTTGAAACTTCGGCGATTAAATCAATCAAAGTTTGCCGATGTTCCGTTGAACTCAAGATTTCACCCTTAGTTTTATCTAAATAAGAAGTTAGTGTTGCCAAACTGGAAATAAATATAAATTTCTCCCAAACGGTTTTATCAATATTTTCCGATAATTCGACATCAATTCCTGCAGTTCTCAGTATATTTTCAAATCTTTCCAATTTCTCTTTTGATCCGTTTAAACAACCGAATTGAAATAATTTAATTTCGCTATCAACTTTAACGATTCCCTTTTCAATCAACCTTGCCACGATAAAAACACAACCATTCCAAACTTCGGCTTCGGGCAAAATCTGTTTGATTGTTTCTGCGTGATTTACTCCGTTGAGCAAAGGCAAAATTACAGTATTTTCGCCAACGCAATCTCGATACTTTTTGATGCTTTCTTCTAAATCATAAGCCTTTGTGCAAACTAAAAACACATCAACTACGCCAATTTCGCTTGGTTCGCTTAATACAAGTTTTGGTTTGGCGATAAATTCGCCGTTCAAAGTAACAACTTTTAAGCCGTTTGTTTGAATAGCTTTAGCGTTCTCGCCGCGAGCGATGAAAATTATTTCAACCTCATTTGAATCGACAAAATGACTCGCCAATTTTCCGCCGAAATATCCGCCGACTCCGCCAATTCCTAAAACTCCAATTCTATATTTCTTTGACATTTCTTACTTTAAAATTAACCGTTTTAAATCGTCAACCGTCTTGCTCGGTTCAGGGCGAATCGTGTAATCAGGATCAAAGTCTGCCGCCAAAATAATTCCATTTTGACCAATCACGAATCTCGCGGGCATCGGCAAAGTTAGCGAATCGTCTACGTTTACTCGCGGTAAATCTATACCAAAACCTGTGTAAAGTTCGGCGATATAATCTGGTAATTTGAACTTCAAACCAAAGGCTTCGGCGAGGTTATTTCCTTCGTCGTGAACGATGTCGAACGTCAGATTATTTTTATTGACAATCGCCGTCAAATGCTCTTGCCGTTGCGGACAAACCGCGACCAATTCCGCTCCAAGTCCTTTTATTTCTGCATATACGTCTTGTAGAGCTTCCAGCTCCATATTGCAATATGGTCACCAAAAGCCTCGATAAAACGTCAAAACCAACGCACCTTTGGCGAGCAATTTAGTTGAATCAACAACCTCGCCGTTTTGATTTTGCAAACTAAATGCCGGAGCAATATCGCCGACGTTTAGTGCAGTTTTCGTAATGCCCGAATCTCGCAATTCACGATTTCCGCGAGCCATCAATTCGGCAATTTCGTCACCGTATTTCGACTGTCCGGCTTCTCGTCTCGCGTCTAATTTTTCTTGTAGTAACATAAATTATTTTCCCTTATCAAACCGAACTCGCAAATTGTCAGTCGCCATCGAAACAGTTACTTTGATTCTTTTAGCTCGCGTTTCAGCAGTTTTTGCTCCGTAAATCCAAGATAAAATTACTTTTTTTACGCCGTTTGTAAATTTATCGAAGTTATCAAAAGCGATATTATTTTCTTCTAATGCTTCTAACAAATCTTCTTGAATTTCCAAATTATCGCTCGCATTCAAAGCGTCCCAAGAGCCGTCAAGTTTAGCGTTTTCAATTTTTTGCAAACCAATTTCGGTCATCAAACCGTTCGTAAACACTCGCTCAACTCGTTCCTTATTAGGTTTTGACCACACACTTTTCGGTTTTCGAGGCGTAAAAAGTAATCTCGAACGCTCTTCGTCAAACTTTCTCGCAACTGAATCAATCCAACCAAAACACAACGCTTCTTCAACCGATTCTTCGTATGTTACAAGTGGTTTTTTCGTATGTTTTTTAAAATAAACGAACCAAATTCCGTCTGAATTATCAAAATTTTCCGCCAACCATTCACGCCATTCTTGACGCGAAAGCGGATGAAAATCTTTGAACTCGTCAATCTTTGCCATTGAAAATTACAAGTTGTTTGGCGAAACAAAATACCGTTCAAAATCTAAAATCTTTCCGTTTTCGCAAATAATTTCTTCTACATTCAACCGCGAAACTTGTTCGTCAAATAATTTAGGTGCAGTAATTTTTCCGCCGTCGCTAACGACTCGATGCCATGGAATTCGTTCGCTCTCTTCTTCGCCTAAAGTTGTCAAAATGTAGGCTACGTGCCTCGGCATCACAGCCAAAGTTTCGCTGATTGCTTTGTAGGTCGTAACTTTTCCGCTCGGAATTACCTCAACAATTGCCAACATTTCTTTCTTTATTCGAGCAAAAGCCGCCGATTTAGCCATGGTTTCTTAGATTAGCGCTGTTTCAGCCAGTGGAAAATCGGCACCTTCTGACGTTTCCGCCCAATTGTCGAATTCTTCGCCTAAAGTTTCCAGTTTGATTCGAGCACCTTTCAATGCGGCACGACCCAAAAGTAAAGTTTTTGGTGGATTATCAGATTCTACCGCTTTGATAATTGCCTTTGCCGCACGAATCGGATCGCCGGGCTGATTACCGCTCATTTTACGAATCGTAGCCTGATTTGCTCCAGCAGTTTCGGCATAATCAGCGATTGTGCTTGGTGCATCATCAGCAGAACGACCTGCCCAATCGGTGCGAAAACCGCTCGGTAAAACGTTTATCACATTTATCCCTAATGGTTTAACTTCTTTTTGGAGAGCCTCAGAAAATCCACTTACGGCAAATTTGGTTGCATTGTAATAACCAACTCCGGGATTTCCGATGAATCCACCGATGGATGAAATGTTTACAATCGTGCCGCTTTTTTGTTCACTCATCTTTGGCAAAACTGTCCGCGACATTTCCGCCAAACCCCAAAAGTTCGCTTCAAACACCGAACGAACCGCTGATTCTTCAGACTCTTCAATCGACCCAAAATAGCCGAAACCTGCGTTGTTTATCAAAACGTCGATTCTGCCAAAATGTGTTTCGGCTTTCGCAACTGCCGCCGCGACTTGTGCCTTATTTGTTACATCCAATTCAATCGCCAACGCATTTTCGCTATTGATTGCGACCAAATCTTGAACTTTCGCCGCGTTTCGTGCCGTAACCGCAACTTTGTCGCCGCGTTCGAGCAATTGCTTCGCCAATTCATGCCCAAAACCAGTTGAACATCCTGTAATTAACCAAACTTTTTTATCATTCATAACTTCTTCCCTATAATTCCTTTCCAATCCGAAGATTTATTTTTCCGATAATATTTTATTTCTCAAACCGCTCATCCAACCAAGCCATTTATCGTAATTTGAAACTTTACTGACAAGATATTCAGCAACTTCTTTGTGTGGCAAAATCAAAAACTGTTCGCTTTCTAAACCTTTCACAACTGCTTCCGAACAGTCTTCAACTTCAATAGCTTCGGGCATCAGAAAACTTTCCGGCTCGCCTTCGGGCGTTGCAATTAACTTAGTTTTGACACCTTGCGGACACAGACAAGAAACTTTAATCCCTTTGTCCATATAGGAATATGCGAGATATTCGGCAAAAGCGACCGCCGCGTGTTTAGTAACAGAATAAGGTGCGGCGATGGGATAAGTGAGCAAACCTGCGGCTGAGGCGGTGATTAAAAAATAACCTTCGCCTCGTTCGAGCATTGTCGGAAAAACCGCACGGCTCAAATAAAGATGCGATAAAACATTGATTTCCCAGATGTTTTGCCAACTCTCGTTTGAAACTTCCAAACAACCTTCATCACCACCAATTCCGGCGTTTGAAACAACCAAATCAATGCGTCCGAATTTCTCTAAAACATCTTTTACAACTGCTTGAACTTCCGCTTCATTCACAACATTCAATTTATAAGCAACGCCGTTTACTTGTTTGGCGACTGCATTTGCGTTTGCTTCATCAATATCGGTAACATTTATTTTCTCAGCACCTTCAGCATGAAAACGTTCGCACAAACCTTTGCCGATGCCGTTTGCTCCGCCTGTAACGAGGATGATTTTATCTTTGATTTTCATTAGATTTTTAGCCACGAACAAACACGAAAAAGAGCAAGAATTCCTTTCATTTTGAAATTAAATATTGAGCAACATTCGGGTCATTCCGCCAATCTTCATCGTCTTCGTCAATTATTTCCTGCCCTTCAAGCAATTCATCGGCAAGTTTTTCGGCAGCTTGTGCTTCTTCGTAGCCTAAATCACCGGGAAGCAACAAACTCGCATTGCCCGTTTTGCGAAAATGCTCTTCGCGTTTTCTCTTATGTCCTTTTGCCATCGGATTTTAGTTGGTCTCTCCTTTCAGTTCACGGTTAAAACAACTTTTCCCATCGTTTTTCTGCCCTCAATCGCCTCGTGTGCTTCCTTCGCTTTTTCGAGCGGAAATTCCGTAACTTGGATTTTCAATCGTCCGGCTTTGATATGCTCAAGCAGTTCTTTGGTGAAAGCGATTCGGTTTTCTATCGGTTCGTTCATCAGCCAATATCCGGAGATTTTGTGGTTTTTGTGCATCAGGCTCAACACCGAAACATTAAAATCTTGACCGCTTGCCGAGCCGTAGATCCACATTGTTCCGTGTTTTGCTAAAACCTTCAGATTTTTGGCGACAATATCGCCGCCAACCATTTCAATCAGCCAGTTAACTCCTTTTCCGTCAGTCGCTTGCAAAACTTGTTCAGTCCAATCGTCCTCGCTGTAATTGATGCAAACATCGGCTCCGAGTTTGGCTACAGTTTCAAGTTTTGCCGAACTCGAAGCCGTTCCGATTACCTTTAAACCTTTATGTTTTGCCAATTGCACGAGCAAAGTCCCGACTCCGCCCGCCGCCGCGTGAATCAGAATCGTTTCGCCTGATTTCGTGCCGTTAAGCAAACCCAAAGCGGTCAAACCTTGCACGAGCAATGCGGTTGATTCGCCAAAACCCAATTCATCGGGAATCGGCATTGTCGCGATTGCTTTTGCTGACGCAAATTCTGCATAACCGCCGCTGATCGTTGTCGCTAAAACACGCTGACCAACTTTCAAATACTTGACATCTTCGCCCATCGACTCAACCGTTCCCGCTGCTTCGTAGCCAAGCGTGAACGGCAAATCCGGCTTCGTCAAATAATTTCCCGAACGCATCATCGTATCGGCATAATTGATTCCAGCCGCCGCGACTTTGATTAAAACTTCATCAGATTTAATTGTCGGTTTTTCAATTTCTTCTAGCGTCAATTTATCAACGCCGCCTAATTCGTGAACTCTGATTGCTTTCATAATTTTACATAGTGGAACTCGGACACTATTGTCCGAAACGCCGCGTTTTTCAGCGGTGTAACCTCAAATTGAATTTACTCAATACATATTTTCGCTTCACTCATTCGGACAAGAGTGTCCGAACTCCATTCCTAAGTTTTCCCGACCCAAGTTTCGTCCGAGATTTCATTCCAGATTTCGCGGATATCATTAAATTCTTTACTCGAAATTTTCCCTTCGGTAACATATTCCGCGTTTTCCTGCCAACGATTTGGGCGAGTTGTGCCCACAATTGCCGTCGCCACGCCTTCAATCGAAAGTGTAAAACGCAACGCGATCGCGATTGATTCTGCTAAAGATTTTTTCAAGAAAGGAAAAGGTAATTTCTGGATGCGTTCCCAATAAGGATGATGGTAGGCGTCGGCTGGTTTTTCGGTATTTCTCCAAACCGCGTTGGCGATTGGTCGTTTCGCGATTATTCCCAAACCTTTTGCGTGTGCGAGTTTGATATTTCCGTCAATCGGCGACTGATCTGCAATCGAAACCGACGTTTGCAAAGTATCAAAAACGCCCATTTCAATCGCAAATTTTGCCGATTCATTGTCGCCCGAATAGCCAATGTAACGTGTGTAACCTTTCTCTTGAGCCCTTTGTAAACCTTCGATGCAATCGCCCTGTTTCAAGATTTCGGTATTGCAACTGTGCAATTGTGCGATGTCTAAATGATCAGTCTTCAAATCTCGCAAACTTTGCTCAATAGCTTCCAAAATTCCTTTCTTCGACCAATCTTCGCGAGTAAAACCGTCTAATGCACCACATTTTGAAATCAGATAAAACTCATTTCTTCTGTGGCTTACAGCATTTCCAATCATCTTTTCGCTCGATAAATATCCAGCCGCGGTGTCGATCAAATTCAAACCCGAATCAAGTGCGGAATTGAGTAATTCGTCAACGTCGGACTGTTTGATATTTGGCACAAATCCAAGCTCCGCACCACCGAAACCGAGCCGCGAAACTTCCAAATCAGTTTTTCCGAGTTTTTGCTTTTTCACTAATCTTGCTCCTTTCTAATAATCATCAGACCATCTCGCACCGTGAGCAAGACATTCGAAACACGTTCATCAGCAAGAATTTTTTCGTTAAAAGCCTTCAAGGCAATTGTGCTTTCATCGTTAAATTTTTCAATATCCAAAACCTGTCCGCTCCACAAAACATTGTCCGCAATAATGATTCCACCAACCTTCATTTTCGGAAAAACTTGATCGAAGTAGTTGGCATAATTAGGTTTATCGGCATCGATAAAGACTAAATCTAGTGTTTCGTCAATCGTTGGGATAATCTCTAAAGCATTTCCCAAACGTGCGTTGATTCGGTTTGCAAATTCAGATTTCGCAAAATACTTAGATGAAATCGCGAAGGTTTCCGGCTCCGAATCGAGTGTGATGAGCTTTCCATTTTCTTCTAAACCTTCCGCTAAACAAAGTGCCGAATAGCCCATAAATGTCCCAATCTCGAGAATAACTTTCGGTCGCAACATTTTGCTAAATGTTGACAGTAAACGACCTTGATAAAAGCCCGACAACATATTCTTATCATTGCGGGTTAAATTAGTTTGCAACCGAATTTCTTCTAAAATTACGCTTTCTGCAGATGTTTGCGACTGTGCGTACGCTTGAATTTCTGCGTTAATCATATTTTTACGACAATTTTTCCAAAATGCGAGCCGTTTTTCATTGTATTTAAGGCTTCTTTTACGTTTTTAAAGTCAAAAGTTTTATCAACAATTGGTTGCAATTTATTTTCTGAAATACATTTATTCATCGCTTCAAACATTTCACGCGAACCGACGAAAATGCCGTGTAATTTGATTGCTTTCATCAAAATTGTAGTTGGATTAAATTCGCCTTTGCCAGATAAAACTCCAATAACAGCAATGTGTCCGCCGATTTTTACGGCGTTTGCTGAACGCTGCATTGTTCCTGAACCGCCAACTTCGACAACGTGATCAACGCCGCGTTTTTCGGTAATTTCAAGCACGGCTTTGTCCCAATCTTCACGTTCTTTGTAGTTAATTGTAAAATCTGCTCCGAGTTGTTTTGCACGTTCAAGTTTTTCGTCTGAACTTGATGTAATAATTACTTTTGCACCAAATAATTTGGCAAATTGCAATGCAAAAATCGAAACTCCGCCAGTTCCTTGGAGCAAAACAAAATCATCGCGTTTTACTTTTCGGGAAACAACTAACGCATTCCAAGCCGTAACCGCCGCACACGGTAAAGTTGACGCTTCTTCATAGCTCAGATGTTGCGGAATATGGACTAATCCATTTTCTTCAAACGCTCCGAATTCTCGTAAACAACCGTCAACATCTCCGCCAAGTGCTGGTTTCGTCTTTGTAAAATCAACTTCGCCATCAATCCAATTCTGCATAAAAATTGGACAAACACGGTCGCCGATTTTGAATTTCGATACACTTTCGCCAACTGAAGCTACTTCGCCTGAACCGTCAGAAAACGGCACAAGAGGCATTTTCAATTTCGGATTATACCAACCATTAATCATCATTAAATCACGATAATTCAATGAGTTAGCGTGAAATTTAACCAACACCTCGTTTGCTTGAAGCGTTGGTTTTTCACGTTCAACAAGTGCAAGATTTTCCACTCCAAATTGTTGTATTTCGTATGTTTTCATTTTAGAATTTTGCTTATTTCTTGCGTGTATTTTTTAGATTCAAATTTAAAACGACTTCATCTCTAATCAAATCGTCCGCTTTTCCGGCATAAGCAATTCCAAAATCTTTACGACTAATAACAAATTCGGTTTCGACCGAAACTTCTTCAGTTTTAACCGAGATTTTTGCCGGAAATGTGATCGATTTCGTCACGCCACGCATTGTTAAATCGCCTGTAACTGTAAAGCTATCAGCACCTTTTGCGGAATCTGCGACAATTTTAGTTGAAGCAAATGAGGCTTTCGGAAATTTTTCAACTTCAAAAAAATCGCCCGTTTGGAGATGTTTGGTCAAGCCGTCAGCATCTGAAAAAACCGACATCATATCAATATCAACCGAAACGTTGCTTTCTTCAGCTTTTCCGTTGACCAAATCAATTGTGCCAGTAAATTTTTTGAAACCACCAACGTGTTTTCCGGTAACTTTTGAACCTGTAAATTCCACTTTGGAAGTTTCCGGATTGATTGAAATCGCTTCACCTTTTGCCACCTTAACTGGTGCAGTTGCTGTGTTTGCAGGTGTTGTTGTGTTTGTATTTGTGTTGTTTACTGTAGCTTTCGTTTTGTTAGCAGCCGGATTTTCACAAGCTGAAACAAAAAGCGAAAGTGCTAAGATTCCGATATAAATTTTGTTCATAATTTCTCCTGTTTTTGTTATCTAAGTTTTCAAAAAGTTACGTAACATAATCTTTGCAGAAACTTTCTTTTGTCAGAGTTTATAACTCTTTTCCATCAAACTAATCTTTCTTTTTCAATAAGTTATCAACGCTCCACGAGCCGCCGCCGGCAAAGAATAAATATAAATAAACGAAACAGTAAAGAACCGCGAGTTCGCCTTTATTAACTAAAGGTAAAAAAGCGATAGCGTCAGCTCCTTCCTTTGTAAAAGCTAATCCGTGTGCCATCCAATATGCGACAGCCATCGTTCCGCTCAGCAAAAATGATGACCAGCGAGTAAAAAGTCCAATCATTATCAGAATTCCGCCGATAAATTCGATTCCGCCGGCTCCATATTGAATAAACGCAGGCATTTCGCCTTTAAATTCTGATGGCGGAAATGCAAAAAGTTTTTGACTTCCATGCCAAAGCATCAAAAATCCTGCAAAAAAACGTAAAAGACTTAAAGCCTTTGGTTGCCACGATATCCAAAATTCATTCATATTTTTCTCCTTTTTTGCCCAGTCGCTATCGCTTCTTATTTTGATTTTTATCAAATATGCTTAACCAAATCACTGTTTTCATAACGAACTTTTGGTAGTTGAGCAAGCCAATCTTCACTCGAACGATAGCCAACAGCACAAACCACAACCGATGCAAAACCTTCGTCTGTAATTCCTAAAACACGGTCAAATTCCGGCGGAATAAAGCCTTCCATTGGGCAAGCATCAATTCCTAACATTGCCGCTGAGGTCATAATATTGCCGAGAGCGATGAAGCATTGGCGAGCCGACCATTCGTTGATAAAGCCTGATTCAATCGCCATTTTTTGCGAATTTAGCATCATTCCGTTTAAGATTTCAAGATCTTCACGCTTCGTTCCGCGAACTTCAATTATGCGATTAACGTATTTTTCGATGTCACTGGGATTTGCGTTTTGCTTCGCCGCAATCACGATAAGATGTGATGCTTCAACAATTTGCGGTTGATTCCAAGCGTGCGGAAGCAATTCTTTTTTGGTAGCTTCGTCAGTCACAACGTAAAATTTCCAAGGCTGCAATCCATAACTCGATGGCGATAAAACCAATGCGTCTTCCAAAGTTTTCCAATCTAAATCGCTGATTTTTTTTGTCGGGTCAAATCGTTTCACTGCATAACGCCAGTTTAATTTTTCGATAAGTTCTTCGTTTGTCATAATTTATAATTTCCCTTTTTCGTAAAGATTTTTAATAATCCAAGAGCTAAGTCGCTATCGCTTCGTGTTATGATTCGTGTCGCAATATTATTGTGCAGTCCAGCCACCGTCTGCCAAAAGGGAATGCCCGATAACGAAACTTGATTTCTCTGAACAGAGCCAAATTACGGCTTCGGCGATTTCTTCGGGTTTGCCCAAACGTCCAATCGGATGGAGCGATGCTAGATATTCACGCATACCTTCATTCGCCGCAAACCGATCAATCATAGGCGTTTCAATTCCACCCGGAAGCACAGCATTTATTCGAATATTTTGTTTACCATATTCAAGTGCCGCCGCTTTTGTCAGACCAATTACAGCATGTTTGGAAGCAATGTAAGCCGGAGCGGTCGCCATACCAATCACACCTGCAACCGATGAACAATTGACAATTGCACCACCGCCGGCTTTCAAAATTTCCGGAATTTGGTACTTCATCGAAAGCCACACGCCTTTCACATTTGTATCCATAACTTTGTCGAAATGTTTTTCTTCGAGTTCAGGAAACGATGTAAATCCTTGTTCAACTCCAGCGTTATTAAACGCATAATCCAAACGTCCAAAAGCACTTACGGTCTTTTCGACCATGGCTTTTACTTCATCGGCAATTCGAACATCAGTTTGCACAAACAAACCTTCACCACCAACCTCTTCGATAAGTCTGACAGTTTCATTTCCTTGCTCTTCGCGTCTGCCCGTGACAACAACCTTTGCTCCTTCGCGTGCGAAAACAACCGCTGTTGCACGTCCAATTCCAGAAGTTCCACCTGTCACTATCGCCACTTTTCCTTCAAATTGTTTCATATATTCTATTGCTACCAAGTCGCTCCTGATTGTTGCCAGGTCGTTATCGCTCCTTGTTCTGATTCAAATTTCAAATCTTTTCAATGACATCCTGTAATGTAGTTTTTGATAATCGCTCCTCAATCGCTGAGTCAACTTCCTTTTGAAGGTTGCACAAGAGAGTTTCGATTCCTTTGCCGACCGGACAATCTTGATCCGGTTTCTGCTTGTGTAGAGAAAAAACATCGCCGCATTCAACCGCACGATAGATTTCCATCAAATTGATTTCGTTCGGATTTCGGGTTAAACAACTTCCACCATACGAACCCGTTTGAGAAATAACCAACTTTGCGTCGTATAAATTTCGCAAAAGCCGCCTAATTACAACCGGATTTGTGTTGACACTTTGGGCAATATATTCAGATTTTACACGGTCGTCACAACTTTTAGCCATTAAAGCTAAAACGTGAATCGCCATTGAAAATTGACTGTTTGACATATTTGTAACAATTGTAGTTACAGATGTAAATAATGTCAAATAATAATTCGGAAAAGTTTTGTTTAATCGGCAAGTTCTCTTAGTTCGGCAAGCGATGCTTCGGAGATCACTCTAAAAATACGCATTTTGTCGTTGCTTGGAATTTGTTTCGCGGCGAGAGAATCGGTAATAACCATCGAAACTTTTTTTAATCCTTTGGTCCATTTCGGTTGAGCCGTTGATCGAACAATCAAACTTTCGGCGTCAATGTCAGCGGCTATCAACATTGTTTTTGCAAGCCATAAAAACTTCTCCCAACCTGAAACAACCGCAATTAGTTCGCCTTCAGACGGACGAGTTTGACCAACCATCGATTCCGCAACGCTTGTCGCACGCAAAACCGTGCAATTCTGATTCAATGGCAAAATTTCATTTACTTTCGTTGAAGATTCGAGCATCGCGACATACATGGCACCAATTACGTTCGGCTTTCGTTCGAAGTCTTCAAGACTCGTGCCAAAAACGCGAAAGTCGGTCGCGCCCGCAATTTCTGATACCAAAATGTCTTGAAGCCCTTTATCTGGTTCAATTACAAGGAAATGGTCAGGTCGTTGAATTTCAAAATATCGCGGCAGGCGATTTTGAATTTCCGCCAAGGTGAAACCGTTTTTTTGTGCGGTTTGGAAAAATTGGGCGATAATTTGATCGAGTTGATTTGAAATTTGTGTCGGTTTTGCGTCTTTAACAAAAAAACCGCTGCCTTTTTTGAAAGCCAACCAGCCAAGATCGACGAGCTCTTGATATGCAGCCGAAACTGTGTTTGCGTGAATCTGAAAACGACGCGAAATTTCGTTCGTTGAGGGAACTTTTTCTCCAATTTCGAGATCGCCGCTCGCGATTCCAATTGAGATTTGTGTAACGAGCTGCTCATGAACAGAAACTTCTGAATTTTTTGTAAGCCAAATTTTCATTTTAAAACATGTATCAGAGCGTCTTCTAATTTTTCAAACTTAAATTTGTAACCAAGTTCTTGAATTTTTTTGGGTATAACGCGACAGCCTTGTAACAAAAGCGTTTCGCCCATTTCACCGAACATAAGTTTTATCGCAAATTCAGGAATTGGAAAAAATGTAGGTCTATTTAAAACATTGCCTAGTGTTTTTGTGAAGTCATAATTTGTTGCCGGATTTGGAGCTGTAGTATTAATCGAACCGCTGATTTCATTTTCGAGTGCAAATGTAAAAATTCCGACAATATCGTCAATCGCAATCCACGGCATATATTGTTTTCCGCTACCGATAACGCCGCCAACGCCAAGTTTAAATGGCGTCAACATTTTTTCCAACGCACCGCCATCTTTTGTCAAAATTACGCCAATTCGCAAACAGACAACTCTTGCAAAAGCCTCAGCTTTTTTTGCCTCGGTTTCCCAGGCTTCGCAAACTTCCGGGAAAAATCCGATTCCTTTTGGCGAATCATCAGTTAAAATTTCATCGCCGCGATTTCCATAAAATCCAATCGCCGAAGCACTTACAAATGTTTTCGGCGGATTTTTAAGACGAGCCAGAGAATCAACTAAAACCCGCGTGCCAACCATTCGACTTTCACGAATTTTTTGTTTTTTTTCATCAGACCAATTTTCAGAAGCCACATTGTTGCCCGCAAGATGGACGACCGCATCAATGCCTTCGAGTTTTGCAAATTCCGCTTCAGAAAAACCAGTTTCTGCATTCCATTGAATTTCATCAGTCGAATTTGATGACTTTCTGACGAGTTTTATAATCTCGTGACCTTTCGCGGTAAGCGTTGGCATTAAATGACTTGCGACTAAACCAGTTGAACCTGAGATTAAAATTTTCATATTTTCACTTAACTTTTGTCGTTCCCCAATCGATGAAGTTAGATATACCTTTGTAAAAACTTGAGCCGTAAAACTTTGGTAGTTTGCAATTTTCGCAATTTTTCATCATTGTCGGCGAAGTAACCCAAAAAGAGAACGCAAAAAATTGCTCATTGCAGTTCGGGCATTTCCAAGTATTGAATCGAGCAAGCGTAACTAAAACTAGAAAAAAATATGATGAAATTATCAAAAAATACAGGCTAGAAAGAACATTTTCATAATTAGAAGGTTTTTCTAAAATCATCGTTAAAAGATAGTCAAAAATCCCAATAAAAATAAGATACAAAGGTATTAAACCAAACGCCAAATAATATTGGTTACGACGTTTTCTATATTCACGCCATTCAGATTCGAACTTCAACTTTTTATCAGATTCAGTTTTCATCAATGGCTCTAATAGAAAACAAATTTGGCACTTCGAGCGAATTTATCAAATCTAATTATTAGACAATTCAGAAAGTTCTATTGCTTTTTCAAAATCAACTTTCGCCACCCAACGGTTTTCTGAATTATCATATTGAACAATTCCATCGAAAATAGTTACATTTTTTTTATCTGCATCATCATAAAAATAAAAAGTTTTGCCTTCAACAAAAGTAATATCGTATTTCGACAAATCTCGTGCAGTCCCAAAAGAGGTTAAAAGCACACGTCCTTTATAATCTGTTTTTTTTAAATCTGCATAAATTCGGTTCATTTTTATTGTTTATTCGGCAATTTCTCTTTGATAAATTTTGCTAAACTTCTGATATTTTTTTCAGAAAGTTGATATTTAAAAGGCAACATTCCATTGCCACCATTGGCTATTTGCTGATACATTTCGTCTTCTGTTTTCTGACTGAATCTCAAGTTTGCCGACATTTTACCGCCAATATCTTTTCCTTCGCCCTCAAATCCGTGACAGATTGCACAGTTTTGTCGAAAAAGACTTGCTTCATAGCTTCGATCGTCAGCTATTTTTAGTGTTTGTCTGTTGTTTGAACAAGCAAAAATAGCAAAAAGCACGAAACCTGCAATCGTGAAACTTTTCAGCAATCTTGAAAAACTGACCACTGACCACTTTCCACCAAACACTATTTTATTGCTCCCTCAATCGGACTCGAAGCACTAGCATACAAACGCTTCGGCATTCGCCCCGAAAGAAACGCAAGTCTTCCGGCTTGAACCGCTAACTTCATTGCCTCTGCCATTTGCACAGCATTTTTCGCTTCGGCAATTGCTGTATTCATCAAAATCGCATCGGCTCCAAGTTCCATTGCAATAGCCGCATCTGAAGCTGTTCCAACACCTGCGTCAACAATAATTATCGCATTTGGAAGTTGCTCACGCATAATTGCGAGATTCGCGGGATTTTGGATACCCAAACCTGAACCAATCGGAGCAGCAAGCGGCATTACCGCAACGCAACCAGCATCAAGCAGCTTTTTCGCCATTATCAAATCATCAGAAAAATATGGTAAAACTATAAAACCTTCTTTCACAAGCACTTTTGCGGCTTCAAGTGTTTGCTCGTTGTCCGGCAAAAGCGTAACTTTGTCGCCGATAACTTCGAGTTTGATCCAATCAGTTTCAAGTGCTTCGCGTGCGAGTCGTGCAGTTCGAATAGCGTGTTCGGCATCGTAGCAGCCAGCTGTGTTTGGCAAAATCTGCATTGAAGAATCTAAATAATCAAGAAAACTTTCAACTTTTCTGTCAAGTGGAACTCTATTGACTGCAACAGTTACCATTCCTGCTCCAGAAGATTTGTGTGCGAGTTGCATCTCTTCAAACGAGCGATATTTGCCTGTTCCGATTATTAGCCGTGAATTAAAAATAGTTCCAGCAAGTGTGAATAAATCTGACATAAATTGATTTTAGAATAAAAATCCGTGCAAAAGAAATGCGGACTGGAATAAACATCCAATCCGCAACCTAAAGTCAATAATCGACATTCAAATCAGCCGCCACCGACAAAATGAATTATTTCAATTTTGTCAGCTTTATTGATCAATATCTCAGCCCAATCTTTTTTTCGAACCACGTTTTTGTTTATTTCAACGGCGATTTTATCAGCAGAGAGATTCATCCGCGAAAGTAGATTTAAAAGACTTATATTAGCCTCAACTTCTTTTATTTCACCATTTACAATAATTTGATTTAAATTCATTTCTTTAAAATTCTTCTAGCTTTGGGTAATTATTCTCCGTAATTCAACTTCATCGCCACCATTTGATGCTTTGAAAAGAATTGCGGCTCGTCCTGTTTTAAAATGCGGAAGTTGTGCATGAATAATCGCAATTCCATTAACATCAGTCTTAGCATGAAAAATCACGGGACGAAACGAAGAGCCGAGAATTTTCACTAAAACACTTGCTTTTGCAATTGGTTCACCATTCGAAACTAAAATGCTGAGAGTTTTTCGTTCGCCACCTTTAAAACTACTTTCATTTAATAATTCTATCGACAAATCGTTGATTTCAATAGACTTATCGGGATTTATAATGTCTGAAATTATAGCAACGGCTTCATCAGGTAAAACAGCTTCTTCGTCAATTACCTCAACGTTTTTAAAAATCATTTCATCATCAAGATTTAAAGATTCTTGCCAAGACATTTGTGGCTGCTGGATTTGGGGCGGAAAACTATTCGTAATTTCTTTTTTAGGAATTAAAACATCGGACAATTTTATATCAATTATTCCCGAGATTATTTCACTTTTTCCGATTTTAGTTTTTTCTGCAACTATTTGGCGAGAGTTTGCCGCTTTCATAGTCATTCTTTTGAGGTCTTCTATTCTTCCCGCACGAATCGCAGCACAAATAAGATTGTGCTGTTTTTTAAGCCTTTCAGCTAGAGCTTTTTCATCAAAACCAATTTCAATTAAATCCTCATAAGGCGAACGTTTGCTTGCAAGAATAGTTCCACGATCGTAAACCAGAGACAAAATCAGAGGTGTATCCAAACCTTTATCTTCGGTTTGAACATGGTATATTATATTGTTAAATTCAATGTCTGTATTGAAACCCGTTATCACAATGTTTTAGCTATTTTCGGCGAGATTTACAGTAGAAATTTGACGAACTAAGTCAGAATTAAATTTAACATATGCCAAACTATTGGTCAATTATTTATTATCCGTTCCCTTGACACTATTTTGTCGTTCAACTACGATTATTTTTGCGATATTATTCACAATCTTTAAATTTAGAAGCAAAAGTTGAAAGGAAAACTAACTGAAATATGTCTGGTTTTAACTTAATGGATTATGCACCACTCGCGATAATGTTTGGAGTTGCTGGTGGTTTTGCAGCTAGTCAAATGTTAATTACGCACTTGGTTGGTCCGCGAAAACGGACAGCGACCAAGTTAATGCCTTACGAATG
Organism: Acidobacteriota bacterium; assembly: GCA_031415455.1. Lineage (GTDB taxonomy): Bacteria > Acidobacteriota > Blastocatellia > Pyrinomonadales > Pyrinomonadaceae > JANNVK01. Next base: position 371,026 of record JANORS010000015.1, read on the forward strand.
CGGAAAAGATCCGGTTGGCTCGGCTCGTGAGCGTTTCTCGATAAAATTCTATACAGTTGCTGTTGTTTTTCTCCTTTTTGACATTGAAATTCTATTTATGATTCCTTTCGCCTTAGCGTTTAAAGATCTTTTAATAGCGGAAAAAACTAGCGGAATTCCATACGGAACAGTCGCATTTATTGAAATTTTAATTTTTATTGCAACACTGATTGTTGGTTTAATTTACGCTTGGAAAAAAGGTGCCTTTGATTGGAGTGTTCAAGCCCGTGCGGAAGCTCGCGGTGAAGCTAAAGCGTTGATGGCAGAACGCAAGAAAGTTGAAAACATTCGACGAGAAGAATTACTAAAAGCCGCTTAGTTTTTAGTTGGAGACGATATGGGTTTAGAGAATCAAATTTTTGAGTCATTACCAGACGTTATCACTGTAAAATTAGACGCAGTTATAAATTGGGCGAGAAAATCTTCAATATGGCCAGCCACTTTTGGGTTGGCATGTTGTGCGATTGAAATGATGAATTCAGTATCTGCTAGAAACGATTTATCTCGTTTTGGTGCTGAAACTTTTCGTGCATCGCCGCGTCAAGCTGATGTGATGATTGTTTCTGGAAGAGTCTCACGAAAAATGGCACCTGTCTTGCGTCGAATTTACGACCAAATGCCTGAACCTAAATGGGTTATTTCAATGGGTGCGTGTGCAACTTCGGGCGGAGTTTTCGATAACTATGCAATTGTCCAAGGTGTTGACAAAATTGTTCCGGTCGATATTTATATTCCGGGATGTCCACCAAGACCTGAAATGTTAGTTCATGCAATTATGATGTTGCAAGAAAAAATCATGACAGAATCGGTTAAAGACAGACGCGACACAATCGAATCTGAATCGCGTAAATCTATCGTTCCCGGCACTTTACCTGTAACCGAAGGCACGGCTTTAGAAGATATGGCAAGACTTTCGGACGTTAAACCATACACAGTAGAGTCAAAGCACGAAAGACGGCGATCTTCGTAAATATTTATGAACACAGAAGTTTTACAAAACTTTGTAACCAACTTAAAGGACGAAAATCCGAATTGGGTTTTAGATGTCAAAGACGCACTTGGTGAAGTTTCCGTGACGATTAACGGCGAGTTCATCGTAGCGATTTGTTGGTTTTTAAAATCAAAAAAAGATTTCGATTTGTTGGCAGATTTATGCGGTTGCGATCGTGGAGTTGAAGAAGACCCGAGATTTGAAGTTAATTATCACTTATTTTCGACCAAACATTACAACCGTTTGCGTTTGAAAGTTTTATTGACTGAAGATGATCCGAAAGTTAATACCGTAACTTCAGTTTGGCGAACGGCTGATTGGCACGAACGCGAAACTTATGATTTGCTTGGCATAAAATTTGAAAATCATCCGGATTTACGACGCATTTTGCTTCCGTCAGATTTTGACGGGCATGCGTTACGAAAAGATTATCCATTACGTGGATACGAACCTTATAGTTTGACATAATTTATGAGCGTTGTTTTGGAAAATTCCGCAAACCAATTTGATGTTTTGGATCAGTCTCTCGAATCGCAAATGACGATTTCGATGGGTCCGCAGCATCCTTCAACTCATGGCGTTTTACGTCTCGAACTTGTTCTAGATGGCGAATTGGTTGTTAAAACTGTTGCCGATATTGGGTATTTGCACACGGGAATGGAGAAACTTTTTGAATACAAAAAGTATCAACAAGGCATTGTTATCACAGATCGCATGGATTATCTTAATCCGCTTGGCAACAACTTAGCTTATGTGATGGCGGCTGAAAAACTTCTTCAAATCGAAATACCCGAAAGAGCTCAAGTAATTCGCGTGATGTTTTGCGAATTACAACGAATCGCATCGCACATGGTTTGGCTTGGCACACATTGCCTTGATATTGGTGCGATGTCACCATTCTTTTATTGCTTTCGACAACGTGAGAAAATCTTGAATCTCATTGAAGCTGCTTCCGGCGGCAGAATGACTCCAAGTTATTTCCGTATCGGCGGTTTGATGATGGATTTACCTGCAGGTTTTGAACGTCGCGTTAATCAGTTTTTAGATGATTTTCCAGACGCGATGGATATGTTAGAAACGCTTGTTACCGGAAACACACTTTTTCAATCCAGAACAAAAGGTATTGGGGTAATTTCGGGAGGAGATGCAATTGATTGGGGTTTAACCGGTCCTTGCTTACGCGGCAGTGGAGTAAATCTTGATTTGCGTAAACATAATCCTTACTCGGGTTATGAAACTTATGATTTTGATGTTCCGGTTGAAACTGATGGTGATGTTTGGTCTCGTTTTCGTGTTAGAATGCGTGAAATTACTGAGTCTTACAAAATCGTGCGACAAGCTATTTCGCGTTTGAAACCAGGACCAACAAAGGCTGACGCTCCAAAGATTGTTTTACCAGATCGCGATGATATGCGAAAACACATGGATTCTTTGATCCATCACTTTTTGATTGTTGCTGAAGGTTTTAGCGTTCCAGAGGGTGAAGTTTATCACGCAATTGAAGCCTCAAAAGGCGAACTCGGTGTTTATATGAAATCTAACGGCGGACCGAAACCCGAACGAGTTCATTTTAGAGGTCCAAGTTTTGTGAATTTGTCTGCATTACCTGTTTTAGCAGAAGGCGAAATGGTTGCGGACGTTGTTGCGATTATTGGTTCGCTTGATATTGTTTTAGGTGAAATTGATAGATAGAAAATCGTGGAGAATGAAAACATCTCACCAGAAGACAGATTCAAAGGCGAAATGACTTGCCTCATTGGTGTTGTTATCCAGAAACTCGACGGTTTAGAAAGTCGCATAGACAGTTTAGAGAGTCGATTCGACGGTTAAGAGATTCGGTTTGATAGTTTAGAGAACAAAGTTGATAAAAATAGTCAAAAACTTGATATTTTAGTTGGTCAATTTACTGATGTTACAAACACAGTAATCTTTAATGACAAACGCCTGAGAAAGTAGAAATTGACGTTGTTGAATTACAAAGTAACGTTCATTAGAAAATAATTTATGGCTTCAGTAGCAACTGATTATACAAATAAAGTTTTAGTTACCGATGAAATTGCGGAATTTTCGCCTACAGTTGTTGCGGAAATGCAATTACATCTGACTAAATATCCGACTGAAAGAAGTCGTTCGGCGTTGATTCCATTATTGTTTGTTGTCCAACGCGAACGTGGTTATCTGGATAATCCCGGAATGAATTTTCTGGCAAAATTCTTGAATCTCGAAGTAACAGATGTCTGGGAAACTGCCACGTTTTATTCGATGTTTAACCTTCATAAAGTAGGTAAACATCACATCCAAATTTGCAAAACATTGTCTTGCAAAATTATGGGTGAGCCGCAGATTACGAATTATATTTGCAACAAATTAAATGTAAAACCAGGTGGAACTACCGAAGATGGAAAGTTTACAGTAACGCTTGTCGAATGTTTGGGAAGTTGCGGAACTGCCCCGATGTTGCAAGTTGGATTTGATTATTACGAAGATTTGACGATTGAAAAAGTCGATAAAATGTTGGATTCATTGAAGTAAAGTTGTTTTATGGAAATCAAAGCAATAGGTTGTGAACCATTACAGTTGAAGCGAATGCACGTTAAAGACGGTCATACGCTAAAAGTTTATCAAGAAACAGGCGGCTATAAACCCTTGAAAAAAGCATTAACGATGTCGCAAGACGATATTATTAATGAGGTAAAAACATCTGCACTTCGCGGTCGTGGCGGTGCTGGGTTTCCAACGGGCATGAAATGGAGTTTTGTTCCACGAAGTTCGCCGAAACAAAAATACGTTGTTTGCAATGCAGATGAATCAGAACCGGGAACATTTAAAGATCGATATTTGCTCGAACGTGATCCGCACGCCTTGATCGAAGGAATGCTTATTGCGGCATACGCACTTGGTTCTCAGGCTTGTTACGTTTATTATCGAGGCGAATATAATTACCTGATTGATGTGATGGACAAGGCAATTGCTGAAGCCAAAGCTGCTGGATTGATCGGAAAAAACATTCTTGGTAGTGAATTTTCGTGTGAATTTTACACACATACCGGAGCTGGTGCTTACATTTGCGGAGAAGAAACTTCTTTGCTCTCGAGCCTCGAGGGTTTTCGCGGACATCCTCGTATGAAGCCGCCGTTTCCGGCAATTGAAGGTTTATACGCTTCGCCGACAGTCGTTAATAATGTTGAAACACTGACCGCCGTTCCTCAAATCATAGAAATGGGCGGAGAAGCTTGGCGAAACCTCGGAACGGAAAAATCTGGTGGAACAAAAGTTTGGTCAGTTTCAGGACACGTGAAAAAGCCTGGCGTTTACGAACTTCCGATGGGTTATGCCGATATGGAAAAGTTCATATTGGAAGACTGCGGCGGAATGTTGCGTTCTGATAAAAAATTGAAAGCCGTAATTCCCGGAGGTTCAAGCGTTTACATCATGAATGCAGACCAAATTATTGGCAAAAAAGTTACCCTTGATTATGAAGGATTAGTAACAGGCGGTTCATCGGTTGGTTCCGGCGGATTTATCGTGATGGACGAAACGGTCGATATAATGGAGTCGAGCAAAAATTTGACCGAATTTTATAAACACGAAAGTTGCGGCTGGTGCACGCCTTGCAGAGAAGGAACAGATTGGATGGCAAAAATCTTTACGCGAATCTCTGAAGGCAATGGTCGCCCCGAAGATGCTCAGCTTTTGCTGGATATTTGCGACAATATTGAAGGAAAATCATTTTGCCCACTAGGCGATGCAGCAGCGTGGCCAGTCCAAAGTGCGATCAAAAGATTTCCTGAAGATTTCAAGAAATGGTTAATAAATAATACAAATGGAAACTCAATTGGAGTTTAAAAAGGAGTTAGAAATGGGTAGAGGTGATAAAAGAAGTCGTCGCGGTAAAATTTTCGCTGGTAGTTTTGGAAAAACGCGAATGAAAACAAAAAAGAAATTTTATCCGGCAGTAGTTGTTGCAGTTGATGCAGTAGCACCGGTAAAAGCGAAAAAAGCAAAGAAAACTGAAGAATAGACAGAAACTCAAGGTTTAATAAAAGTTCATAATGTCAACAGAACTCATCAAAGTAACGATAAACGGGACAGAACACGAAGTCGATAAAGGCTCGCGTTTGATAGATGTGTGTAAAGAAAAAGGTTCGAATATTCCTTCATTTTGCTATTATGGCGATTTGGAAGTTCAAGCCTCGTGCAGAATGTGTTTGGTTCGGATTGAAAAAATGCCGAAACTCCAAACATCTTGCACAATTATTTGTACAGATGGAATGAATGTCACTACAAAAAGCGAAGAGATCGAAAAAGCTCAACGCTCGATGTCTGAGTTCCTTCTTGCAAATCATCCGCTTGATTGTCCAGTTTGTGATCGCGGTGGCGAATGCGAACTTCAAGAAATGGTAATGGATTGGGGAAGCGTTGAAGAACGTTTTCTTGAACCAAAAAACGCACAACCCGAAAAATTTTTGTCGCCGATGGTTGCTAACGATCCGCAACGTTGCATTGTATGCAAACGTTGCACGAGAGTTTGTAACGAATGGATGGGCGAAGACGAAATTGAAGCCGGAAATCGTGGAGCAAACACAGTTATCGGAACTTATGGTGGTTGGTTAAATTGTTCGCAATGCGGGAATTGTATTGAAGTATGTCCGACTGGAACGCTTCTCGATGGAACTTATCGCCACAGTACACGACCTTGGGAACTTGAGCAAACCGTTTCAACTTGCACATATTGCTCCGACGGTTGTCAGATTTCGATTGGCTCACGTAGCGGCGAAGTTATGCGAGTTGTCGCTCGCGACAGACACGTAAATGGTTTAAACGGTGAATTTCTATGCGGTAAAGGTAGATTTGCACATAGTTTTATCAATCACAAAGATCGAATTAAAACTCCGCTTATTCGTTATAAAAAGGGTGGAAAAGCTATTCCGGCAACTTGGGACGCAGCAATTAGTTTTATCGCAGAAAAATTTAGAGAAGCAAAATCGATTGGAGTTGTGGCGAGTTCGCGGCTAACAAATGAAAGCGTTTATGCTTTGAAAAAATTCTCGAAAGAAGTTGCTAAAAACGACAATTACGCAGTTTCAGATTCTTATGATTTGAGCCCGTTTTTTGACAATCTTTCTGCACCACTTTGCACGCACAAAGATCTCCGCTACGCTAAAACGATTTTGCTTATCGGCGGCGAACCTGAGGAAATGCAACCACTTACGGCGAAACAAATTCGTCAAGGAGTGAAAAATGGCGGAGCAAAATTAATTACAGTTAATGAATCACCAATTCGTTTATCGAAAATTGCATCGCAGTTTTTGCACATCAACCCAAACAGTTTGGATGCTTTTGTTTTTGCTTTAGCTGATGAGAAAAATGATGAACTTTCTGTAAAAAAACTTGGTGTTGACGTTAAAGAAATAAAATCTATTCGTGAAACAATTAAATCAACTGATGGAGATTTTATAATCGCATTTGGTGGCGAACTTGGATTGGAAGCTCAAGCGGTTTGTGCAAATCTCGCTTCAAATTTTGCAACCGAAACTCTAAAAGTTAAATATCATCCGCTTCCGTTGTATTCAAACAGCGTTGGAGCAAACGATATGATGAACGGTAAAAAATTGGTTGACGAGGTTTTGAAAGCCTCCGACGCAGTTTATATTGGTGGAAGCCTACTTGATGTTAACTCATTGAGCGGAAAGGACTTTGTTGTTGTTCAAGAATTATTTGAAACCGAAACTACTGATTTGGCTGATGTCATTCTACCGGCAGCTAGCTTTGCCGAAGCTGACGGAACTTACACAAACAACGATGGTTTTGTCCAAAGAATCAGACAAACAATCGACCTTGTAAATCAGTCGAAACCTGATTGGATTGCGACGAGTTTAATCGCCAAAGAAATGGACGCGGATTTTGGTTGGCAAATGTCTGTAACTACTGTTTTCAAAGAACTTGCAGATAACACTGAAGCCTACAAAAGTCTTCGTTATCCGATGTTGAAAGATGAATCGAAACCTGTTCAAGTTAAACATACGTTACATCCTACAAAAGATTTAGCTAATGAATTAAAGTTCTTAGCTGAGAAAGTTGATGCAATGCCGGAAAATACTGAAAAAATTATTGATGTTCCCAAAGTTGGGCATATTCTGCACAAAGTTGGAACATTAAACGGTAAAACCGAGCAGTTCCAGTTGCTGGCTAATGGTAATCCAAAACCGGAGAATGTGTTTATTTCGCCACTTTATCAAATTGCGGGGCTTAACAAATAGTTATGGAAGCTGTCTTAAAAACAATTTTTCCTTTCGCCGCGATTAGCATCGGCGTTTTACTCGCTTTTCAGGGCGTTTTGATGATTGTCGCATACACTGTTTTGGCAGAACGGAAAGTTCTCGGCTGGATGCAAGGCAGAATTGGACCAAATCGTGTTGGACCTTGGGGCGTTCTCCAACCATTCGCAGATTTATTTAAATTTATCTTCAAAGAAGATATTATTCCTGACAAATCAACTCGTTTTGTTTATCTTTTAGCACCAATTATTGCACTTGTTTGTGCTTTGATGCCTATAGTTGTTTACCCATTTGGACCGACCATAAATTTTGACTTAGGTGCGTGGTTACCGATGGGAATCGCAGAAGGCGTGAAACAAATCCCGCTGACAATTGCAAAATTAGACGTTGGCGTTTTGTATGTTTTAGCTATAACTTCGGTCGGTGTTTATGGAATTGCACTCGCAGGTTGGTCATCGAATTCTAAATATAGTTTGATGGGCGGACTTCGCTCTTCGGCACAGATGATTTCATACGAGCTTGCGATGGGAGCATCAATTCTCGGTGTTGTGATGATGGCTGGAACGCTAGACCTCAATGGAATAATTTTTGCACAACAACAATCTTGGTCTCGTTGGTATATTATTCCGCAATTTGTTGGATTTTTTGTATTTTTAATCTCAGCTTTTGCTGAAACTAATCGCGTGCCGTTTGATTTACCTGAAGCTGAAACTGAGCTTGTAGCTGGTTTTCACACAGAATATTCTGCTCTTAAATTCGCACTATTTTTCATGGCTGAATATGTGAATATGTTCACTGTTTCCGTTATGGCTGTGACGCTTTTCCTCGGCGGTTGGTATATTCCCGGTTTGAGTCATATTTTTGAAGTCGGCTCAATTCCCTATGCACTTACGAGTCATTTATCGTTTTTATTAAAGATTTTTGCATTTTTGTTTTTATTCATCTGGATTCGTGGGACGCTTCCTCGTTTTAGATTTGACCAACTTATGAATTTTGGTTGGAAGTTTTTGTTACCTGTTGCAATTGGAAACGTGATTTTCACGATTGTTATGGTTTATTTCGGAATTTTTTAGGCTAGAAAAATGGTTGAATCAGTATTATTTTTCATTTTCGCAGGAATGGCAATCGGCTGTGCGATTTGTGTTATTTGGCACAACAATCCGCTTTACAGTGCGATTTCGCTTGTCGGTGTCTTCATCTCGTTGGCATGTATTTATCTAACTTTGGCTTCGCCATTTATTGCTATAACTCAAATTTTAGTTTATGCAGGTGCGATTATGGTGCTTGTTATTTTCGTTATCATGCTTTTGAATGTTGATGATGAAGAAGACAAACCATTAAGACTCAGCTATTTATATCTATTAGGTGGCGGCTTAGGCTTAGCTTTATTTGCTCAAGCAATTTTCATAATGTATGCAGTTACAAAAACTGCTGCAAAAATGCCAACTAGCGAACCAACGATGGGACTTTCTAAAAACATCGGAAAAGCTATGTTTACCGAGTATTTATTACCAGTCGAAATTGTTGGTTTTATGCTTTTAATGGCAATTATTGGATCAGTTATTTTGGCGAGAAAACACGAACCTGACGCACTTAAACTTGTTAAAGAACGAGAAAGAGAATTAAGAAAAGAAGAGGATTTTAATTAGCAATGGCAGATTTAGCACTATATTTAACTCTTTCGGCAATTTTGTTTGCGATTGGCACTGTTGGTGTTATCTTCAAGCGAAATGCGATTGGAATGTTTATGTGCATCGAACTGATGCTTAACGCTGTAAACCTCTCATTTGTTGCGTTTTCAAGGTTTTTTAATGATACAAACGGACAACTTTTTGTTTTTATGGTAATGTCCGTTGCGGCAGCAGAAGCGGCTGTCGGACTTGGTATAATCATCGCGTTCTTCCGTAATAAAGTTTCGATGGATGTTGATGACGCAAGTTTAATGCGAGACTAATTTAGATTTTTATAAGGGCAATTTTACTCGGAAAATAATCGGAATGATTTAGAAAAGTTTCTGACCATGAGTTATTAGTTATGTTCGATAAATAGAAATCTTTAACGATTGTTTACGAGCCAAGACTTGATCCTTGCACAATTAGAAAGTGATTTTCGCAATTCGTAATTATGTGCAGTTCTCCGATAGTTCGTCAGATTCCAATTTCGAAATTGTTTTCCACTTCCTAGTGCGAATTCCGCGATTAACTCTGAGATTGAGTTTATGGATATAGCTTTGAAAATCCATAACTAAGAAATATACGTTTGGTAGGTTCAAAAACTTTATAGTTTCAATTGAAACTAAATGGTTGAAATTTAAATGATTGAGAACAATTTATTAAGTTTAATTATTTTTGCACCGCTTCTCGGAGCAGTAATTAACTGGCTCATCGGTGGTCGTTTGCGGAACGAATTGTTTAGCGGCGTGGTTGCGTGTGCGTCCGTTGGGGTTTCGTGCGTAATTGCGTTTTACGTTTCCTTTTTTGACCACGGCGGTGCGTTGTTTATCGACAAACCGATAATGGATCAACTTTGGACGTGGATACAAGTTGGCAATTTTCGTGCTGATTTCGGCTTAGCTGTCGATCGTTTGAGCGGAATTTACATTTGCTTTATCACCTTCGTTGGCTTTTTAATTCATCTGTTTGCAACAGGTTATATGAAAGGCGATTCTGGGTTTTACCGATTCTTTGCATATCTAAATCTGTTTATGTTCTCGATGCTAACGCTAATTTTGGCTGACAACTTCTTGTTGATGTTTGTCGGTTGGGAAGGCGTAGGGTTGTGTTCGTATCTTTTAATCGGATATTACACTGACAAGGATGAAGCTCGCTCAGCCGCGAAAAAAGCCTTTGTTGCAAATCGAATCGGCGATTGGGGAGTGATAATGGGCGTGTTTCTCGTCTTTACACTCACTGGCTCAATTTCGTTTTACGATAAAGTTGTAGATGGCGAAAAAGTTAATTCTGCACTTACATTGATGGCTCAAATGTCTGCCGATCCATTCACGTGGGGAGCATTGATCGCGGGTGGTTTAACAACTGCGGCGATTTTGCTTTTCATTGGTGCGACTGGAAAATCTGCACAAATTCCACTTTTCGTTTGGTTGCCAGATGCGATGGCTGGTCCAACTCCAGTTTCGGCTTTAATTCACGCTGCGACAATGGTTACGGCTGGCGTTTATATGGTTGTTCGTTGCAATGGAATGTATCAAAATGCACCAACTGCAATGTGGATAATGGCGATAATTGGTGCCGCGACCGCTATTTTTGCGGCAACAATCGGGCTCGCACAAAACGACATTAAAAAAGTTCTTGCTTATTCGACCGTTTCTCAACTTGGTTATATGTTTTTAGCTTGCGGTGTCGGTGCATTTGGTGCAGCTATTTTCCATGTAATGACACACGCATTCTTCAAAGCCTTGTTGTTTTTGGGTTCAGGTTCCGTGATTCACGGAATGCACCACGAACAAGATATGCGTCGAATGGGAAACTTGAAAAAGTATATGCCGATAACGCATATTACGATGTTACTCGGTTGGTTGGCTATTTGCGGAATTGCTCCATGGGCAGGATTTTTCTCAAAAGACGAGATTCTTTATAAAACATTTGCTGCTGACGGAATTGGTAATTGGAATTACATTCTTTGGGTTGTTGGTGTGATAACTGCTTTGCTGACAGCAATTTATATGACTCGCTTGATGGCGATGACATTCTGGAGCGAAGAACGAATTAATGACAATCACGCTGATTTATCTCACCATAATCACGATGACCACAATGACGAACACGCACATCACGGCAAACTTCATCCGCACGAATCACCTTGGACAATGACTGTTCCACTTGTAGTTTTGGCAATTCTTTCCACCGTTGGCGGATTTGTTGGCGTTCCTTATGCTGTCAGTTCTCTGGTTGGACTAAAAGATGTCAATGTTTTTGAACATATTCTAGAACCTGTAATTGCTAAAGTTGGAAACACAGAAAAAGCCGAACACAAAACAGATTCGCATTCTGAAGTTAAAAAAGATGTTTTAAAAGTCGATGATCATTCGTCATCAACTGTAAAACACGAAACTGCTGTTCATCATTCACCCGAAGAAATTTCGCAAGAACGTGGGTTAGCGGCGTTTTCGATTGGAATTGCAGGTCTTGGAATTATTCTTGGAATCTTTTTGTTCAAGGGAAATCCATTACGACGTATGCCAAAATTGTTTGAGAACAAATGGTATATCGATGAAATTTACAACAAATTTATTATTGACCCAATAACAAGATTTTCGAGAGTCAGTCTTTGGAGAGGTTTCGATATTGGATTTATTGATGGAGCAGTCAATGGAATTGGCTCTTTTGTTGCTGAGCTTGGTTCAATTTTAGGAAAATTACAAGTCGGATTTGTTCGTAGTTATGCAGCGTTTATTCTCTTTGGAGCGTTGTTAGTAATTGGTTATTTCGTATATTTCGGATTGAAATTATTGAGTTAAAAACATGGATTTGATTAAAGAAAATTTACTAACACTTTTGATTTTCATTCCGGCAATCGGAGCGATTTTACTATATTTGCATAACCAATTTTGGAAGCAAACCGAACATTTAAAATGGGTTACGCTCATTATTACGCTCGTTAATTTTATTGTTTCACTTTTATTACTTGGCGGTAGTAAAGTTTCGACAAATGGCTTTATGTTTGAGGTAAATGTTCCTTGGATAAAGGCAATTGGCTCAAATTATCACGTTGGTATTGATGGATTGTCCTTATGGCTCTTGGTTTTAACGACTTTTATCATGCCAATTGCGGTCATTTCCACGTGGAAAGCGGTTGAGAAAAAACATTTAGCATTTTTCATCTTTTTGCTGCTCTTGGAAAGTGCAATGATTGGTGTTTTTTGCTCACTTGATTTGCTTGTATTCTATTTATTTTTTGAGGCTTCACTTATTCCAATGTTCTTTCTTATTGGAATTTGGGGCGGAGAAAATCGAATCTACTCCGCTGTTAAGTTTTTTGTTTACACAGCTTTAGGTAGTCTTTTGATGTTAGTCGCTATTGTTTCTTTATACTTTATGTATGCCAAAGTATCTGGCGGAGTTGGAACATTCGACTACATAACGCTTTTAAATTCAATCAAAGATGGAAAACTAATAATCGCCGGAACGACTGGAACACTGCTCTTCTTAGCATTTGCGTTCGCTTTTGCAATCAAAGTCCCGCTGTTTCCGGTTCATACATGGTTGCCTGATGCACATACTGATGCACCAACTGCTGGTTCGGTAATTTTAGCCGCAGTTCTTTTAAAAATGGGAACTTACGGTCTGATGAGATTTAATTTCACATTGTTTCCTGAAGCCTCGAGGGAATTTGCGTGGCTGTTTATTTTGCTCGCAGTTATTGGAATTATTTACGGTGCATTGGTCGCGATGGTTCAACCAGACATCAAGCGTCTAGTTGCATATTCTTCAGTTTCGCACATGGGATTTGTCATTCTCGGAATGTTTTCTTTCACAGAACTTGGAATGCAAGGTGCTTTGTTTCAAATGCTCGCACACGGGATTTCAACTGGTGCGTTATTCCTTTTAGTTGGGTTTATTTACGAACGACGCCATACTCGGGAGATTACCGAATACGGCGGAATTTCGAGCGTAATGCCAGTATTCACCACGATTTTTGTATTTACAACAATGGCATCAATCGGACTTCCCTTTTTGAATGGATTCGTTGGCGAATTTTTGATCATGCTTGGAATGTGGAATTCAACGGCACTTTCAGGAAATCTTAACTGGATAGCAACAATGTTTGCCGGAACCGGTGTAATATTCGCTGCTGTGTATCTTTTGTGGATGGTTCAACGTGTATTTTTTGGAAAAATAACAAACGACAAGAACAAAGGACTTAAAGATTTAAGCTGGCGAGAAATTGGTCTAATTTCACCGTTATTATTTTTAATGCTCTTTATGGGCGTTTACCCAAAACCATTTTTAAATGCTTCAAAAGACGCAATTGTTGCAATTCAACAACGTGTAATTGGTGCTGAAAAAGGTGGTTCAATTGAAAAAGCTGAGATTAAAACTAAGCCCGAACATTAATAATGAAATTTGTTTTTCATACATTTTTGATTTTAGTTTTTGCATTTGTAATCAATGCACAATCTTTTTATGGTTCTACCGATGAAAAAGTGTTTCGAGACGGGCGAAACATTGAAATGTGTGACAAAGCAGAAACGCCTTTGCTTGCTGTCGATTATTCGTTATTTAAGGAACTAAATTATTTTAAATCGACTGAAACTTATCGTTTGGAAGCAACATTTAATGAGTCAGCTGATGAAAAACAATTTAACTTTGAGACTTCTGCTGGAACTATTAGAAAATACCTCAAAAAAGGTGCTTTACTTTTCAATATAAACGGCAAGGAACTTTCTTTAAGTATTTTTCAATAAGCAAATACGCCAAAAGGTGATGAGTTTTCTGATTTATTGTTTGTCCCATTTAAAGATTTGACGAATAAAACTGAAACTTATAGCGGCGGAAGATATTTGAGTATTTGGAAACCAAAAGGTGAAAAAATAATTTTAGATTTTAATATGGCATACAATCCTTCGTGTGCTTACGGGAGCGGGAGATTTTCTTGCCCGATTCCACCGAAAGAGAATTTTTTAAGTGTCGAAATACTTGCTGGAGAGAAAAAATTTATTTCTCAAAGCATAGTTAAACACTAACAATTGAAGATATGTTTTTAGCAGAACTTGTAAATCCAAACACCAACATTCAAGCAGTTTTGCCTGAATTCATTGTTGCTATTACCGCGACTTTAGTCATGCTCTACGATTGTTTTTTCCCGAATGAGCGAAAACTTTCAACTTACATTTCTTTATTCGGTTTGTCTCTAGCTGGTGTAGTTTTGTTTTGGCTTTGGTCAACTCCTTTCCCGCCAACAGCTTGGAACGGAATGATTGCCCATGACAACCTTCGGACAAGTTTCTCATTTGTCTTTATATTTGTTTCCATAATTACAGTTTTGATTTCATCAATTTGGGTTAAACGCGAAAAAGTTCCGGCTGGCGAATATAATGCTTTGTTGCTTTTTGCCACATTTGGAATGATGCTGATGGCTTCAGGAAATGATTTGGTTATCATTTTTCTCGGACTCGAAACGCTTTCAATTGCCACATACGTCATGGCTGGCTTGCGAAAAACTGATTTAAAATCTAATGAATCTGCAATGAAATATTTCATTTTAGGTTCGTTTTCTTCAGGGTTTTTGCTCTACGGAATGGCGATGGTTTATGGTTCAACAGGTTCAACCAACATCACAGAAATCGCCGCAAAAGTTGGTGATCCAATTTTTCCTGCTTTGCTTATTCTAGGCGGTGCTTTGTTATTAATCGGATTTGGTTTCAAGATTGCGAGTGTTCCATTTCATGTCTGGACTCCTGATGTATATGAAGGTGCTCCAAGTCCTGTGACTGCATTTATGGCGGCTGGACCAAAAGCCTCAGGATTTGCTGCCTTTTTGCGAATTTTTGTTATAGGTTTTCCACTAATTAAAGGTGCCGTTGCTTCTGGATATTTACATGATTCTTGGACAACAGCTCTGGCAGTAATGGCAATGCTATCAATGACTGTCGGTAATGTTGCCGCAATTGTTCAAAATAACGTGAAAAGAATGCTAGCGTATTCTTCTATCTCTCACGCAGGATACGCACTTGTCGGATTTCTTGGGGCTGGTTTTGCATTAACAACTGATAAAAGAGACGAAGCAATTGCAGCTGTTGCATTTTACATGCTCACTTATGCAGTAACTAATCTTGGTGCTTTTTCAATTATTACGCTATTAGGTCAAAAAAATGATCGACGAACAAATTTTGAAGATTATGAAGGAATCGGATTTAAGTCGCCTATTCTTGCGTTTTCTTTATCTTTGTTTATGTTGAGTCTTTTGGGTTTACCTTTAACAGCCGGATTTATTGGGAAAATAATGGTATTTAGACCGGCAATTGAAGCCGGAAATACAATGCTCACAGTTTTAGTTGTTGTCGCAGTGATCAATTCGGCAATTTCGGCTTATTATTATTTACGTTTAATTGTTGTGATGTTTTTCAAAGAACGTCTCACAGAATGGAATGAACCAAAAATTCCATTTTCGTTATCGGCTGTTTTGGTTATTACCGTTGTCGGGGTTTTCTATCTTGGAATATTCAGTGACGGAATTCTTGAGAAATTTAAGCAATCGCCGCCAAAAATTACAGTTTCTACCAAAAACTAATTTAAAATACCAATTATTTGTATCTTCAAATTGATGTGCATTTTGTGCTACTGTTTTTATAGCGATTATGAATGTTACAGATTTAATAAAAGAACAACTTGTTGATGATTGGCTGACGACGATTTATCGCGAAAAAATAAGGACTCAACGAACTCGATCATTTCGTTTTGGGATTGAACCAAGAGAACAAAATGTTGAAGTTTTTCATACACTTTTGGGTGTTGAGTTAAAAGTTGGAAACAAAAAAGTTGGTTGCCCTGATTTTTCAACCGCTAGATATTTAAGTGTTTTTGCAAGAATCGGATGCGATGAAGTTGCAATTCCTTATGATATTACAAAAATTTCAACTCTTGCAGACGAATTAGAATCTTCGTGGCAAAAGATTTTGTTACTTTTTTCTGAATTAACAATCGGGAAAAGTGCCGCAATTCGCGGAAAACTTAAAGCTGGTTTGTTAAAAAACATTCGCAGCGATTTAAAAGAAATCGGTGCTGGAGCTTTAACGCCGGAATTTAAACAAAGCACAAAACAAAGAAGTTGAGATAAGCGTTTTTAGAACATTTATGGATTTAGCAGCAACAAAAACTTACGATTATGAACCGATGCCGTTTCCTTTCAATAAGACAACTTATTGCAAGTATGAACCAATAGAAAAACGCATTGATTCAGCAAAAGTGTTAATTGTAAACGACTTGCTTCGTTACGAAACTGATCTTTCAGAGTTTGCTAAAAAAGATTGGAAAAATACCTTTGAGGCAAAGTTACGTTTTGAACGAAAAATTTCGGGTATGGCTTGTGATAACATTGCGAGAAATATTTCACGACTTGTAAAAAACCCTAAAATTACAACTGTTCATATTTCTGAGGTCGTTAGTGCAGTTGAACAATTTTGCCCTGATGCAATTGTAATGAGCGGCACATTATCTGATTTTGATTACTATAATCCGCAACATTTGAAAGAATTTGCAAATTTTATCAAAACAACAGAAATTCCTATTTTAGGCATTTGCGGAGCTCACCAACTTATTTCAATGGCTTTTGGTGGCAAACTAACAACTCTCGATCATCTTTCACCTGCAGAAAAAAGAGCAGATAGAATTGTCGAATATCAATATCGCTTCGTTAAAATACTTGATCTTGATGATCCAATTTTTGATGGAATTCAAGACAGCGAATCCGGTATTTGGCAAGATTATTCAAAAGAAGACAACATTTTGCGTGTTTGGCAAAATCACGGACTTCAAGTTGAAGGAATTCCTGAAGGTTTTAAACAACTTGCGACTGCTTATCTCTGTAAAAATCAAATGATGGTTAAACAAACTGACGGACAATTGATTTATACTGTTCAGTTTCATCTTGAAAAGTCATTTGAAGATTGGTCAAAAAATCCGACGCGATGGCAACATCTTAATGAATCTCGCGATGGTCGTATTTTATTTGAAAATTTTCTCAAACTCGCACTAAAACATCAAAAAATTATCTAGATTTTTCTTGTCGTAAAATGTTAAACTTTATCTAGTGAGTGTGTGAAAAGTATTTTTTATTTTTTACACACGTATTTTGTTATTATTTTCACTTCCTTAAATTTCCCTCAAGCGTATTATTTCTGTTCTATTCGTTAATAATTTTTCTTGATTTAAATCTTGAAATTATTTATCCCTATGATTTCCAATCAACAATCAATAAATAGTTTTGGAAGAATTGCCGCTACTTTTCAAGTTTGCGATTTTGTCAGTCTTGATGAAATTATCAGCTATTTGAAAAAAGATGCAAGATTAAATTCCATTTTACTCAGTTTATTGCTTGAGCAAGGGAAAGAAACACCAATTGGTAATGGAAATTTTTCAACATATCAAAATATTTATGGCGATATTGAAGGAGTTGCTTTAATTGGTGATAAGTTTTTTTTCAATGCAATCTCGGAGTCAGCTCTTGAGTGTTTTGCAGAAATCGCTTGCTCGCTTAAAACAAAAACATTTGCTCTTTGCGAAAAATCTTACACTAAGCAGTTTTATAAAATTCTAAATCAAAACAAAAAAGATTATGTCATTCACTGCGAAGAGATTTTAATGGTGTTTGACTCCGAACTTGAACGAACTAGATCTCCTTTTGAGTTTATAATTGCTGACCAATCGCATTTGGAGTCAATAGTAAAAGCAAATTCCGAAATTATGCTTTCGGAAAGAGGTTATGATCCGCTGGTCACTAATGCTGACAGTTTTATTCAATCTTGTAGAAATTTGATTGACCAAAATCGTTGCCTTGTTTTATTCAAAGACAACGAAATAGCCTGTAAAATTGATCTCAGTATGACTAATTCGTTAGTTACATACATGGAAGGATTTTATGTAAATCCTAAATTCCGCAGGCAAGGACTAGGTTTTTCGTCGATGCTTTCGTTAATTAGAAAATTTAAACATACTAGTAAATTTATTGCATTGCTCGTAGATAGCAAAAACAAATCTGCTTTTTCTTTATATGAAAAATGCGGCTTTCAGGAAGTAAATAGATTTTCGGTTTCAACAATATACCCCAATGAATTTACGTCTTAATCAGCAAGCTTGGCTTATGCAAACTAAGTACAAGCAAAAAGTATTCGAAATCTTTAAAAATACTGTAATAGTTTTAGGTGCTATTGCGGTGATTTTTGCGTTTTTGAATACTGATACAAAGAAGATAGATTTTGGATTTTTAGTTCTTACGATTATAAATATTGTTCTAGTTTCGAGAATGACGCTTCACTTACCTGCAGCAAATATTTGGATAACTTTTTCAGATGGCATGCTTTTTCTCACCTTTTTACTTTATGGAAGCGAGGCTGCAATAATTTTAGCGACATTCGAAACAATTGGTAGTTGTCTTCGAATGAGAAAAGACGGCATCATTATGAGTAATCGAATGATTCTCTACAATGGAGGAAGCACGGCTCTCACCGCAGGTATTACAGCAATTGCATTTTGGTCGTTAGAAGTTCTATTTACAATCTATCCACAGAGTTCAAATACGTCAGATTTAATTGTTATTTTGAGCTGTTTGGCGTTAATTCAGTTCTTTTCTGTATCTTTGTTAGCAGCAATTTACCAAACATTAAAGAATGATTTAAATCTTTTAAGCACAATCGGAAAAGATATACTTTCAACCTCATTAACTCAAATAGTTGGTGCCGGCGTTGCAGGTGTTTGTTTTAAACTCATAACTCAAGGCGATGTTTTTGCCTCAACTGCAACGCTTTTAATTTTTGTTGTCGCTTATTTCAGTTACCGACAGTCTATTTATCAGATGAATAATTCTTTCAACAAAGCGGAAGTATTAGAGAAAGAAAAAACTGAGTCTGAGCGTTTAAGAGCTGAGCAAGCTGAACGGCACATTGATGAACTTAACATTGCGATTGTTAATCAAGCTGACGCAACAAAAGCCTTGAACAAAATTAAAGAGGAATTTCGGCATGCGGCTTTACACGATTCGCTAACTGGCTTGGCAAATAGAACTTATCTGTTCGAACGACTAAATTTTTATATAATTAAAAATCAAGCAGATTTACCTCATAATTTCTGCGTTTTATTTCTTGATTTACATCAATTCGGTGAGATAAATGAAAGTCTCGGACACACGATTGGCGACAAACTTCTAAAAGTTGTTGCCCAAAGACTTGAAAGAACCGTTCGCGAAGATGATATTGTGGCAAGAATTGGTGGCGACGAGTTTGCAGTAGTTTTGAATAATCTTGAATCGACTAACGATGCAGTTATTTATGCAAATATAATACGACAAAAATTGTCAGAACCATTTGTCATTGACGAGCATCGTGTTTTTATTAACCCCCAAATCGGAATTGCCCCTTTTGCAAAGGAATATGAAATTCCCGAAGATATTATTCGCGATGCTGATATTGCAATGAATCATGCCAAGAAAAGAAATCTTCCGTTTGCGATTTTTGATAAAGATCTTCGTCAGAAAATTATGGAACGAGTTGAACTTGTTTCGGATTTAAGATTTGCACTTGAGAGAAAAGAGTTTGAAATGTTTTATCAACCGCTCCTTTCGCTCAAAACCGGAAAAATAATCGGCTTTGAAGCATTAATTCGCTGGTTTCATCCAAAAAAGGGTTTAATTCAGCCAAATTCGTTTATACCGGCAATTGAAGAGTCTGGTTTGATAATACCAATTACAGTTTGGATTTTAGCAGAAACCTGTAATCAGTTAGCAAAATGGCAAAATATTTCGCCTGCTTATAAAACTCTGATTATGAGCGTCAATATTTCGGGCAAGCATTTATCTGATAATAACTTAGTAAAAGATGTGAAAAATGCGATTAATGAATCGAATATTGAGGCTTCTTGTTTAAAATTAGAACTGACAGAAAGCATTGCAATGGACAATGTTGATACCACAATAAAAATATTAAAAGAACTCAAAACACTTGGCGTTCAACTTTCGATTGATGATTTTGGCACCGGTTATTCGAGCTTAAGCCATCTTCATCGGCTTCCTTTTGACACACTAAAGGTTGATAGATCGTTTGTTAACAATGCAGTTACTGAGGATGGATGGGAAATTCTTAACACAATTATGTCGCTTGCACGAAATCTTAAAATGCGTGTAATTGCCGAAGGAATTGAAACCAAAGAGCAGCTTGATATTTTATCAACTCTTCATTGCGAATATGGTCAAGGTTATTTATTTGCGAAGCCGTTACCAAAAGATGAAATGGAAATAAAGCTAATTGAAAAATACCGCTGGTTTCCCAAAAAGACAAGAACACCAAAAGCTCCGACATTGCCAATTATCGAAATTAAAAAAGCTAAAGAAGTAGAATTGAGTGTTTTTTAAGATTAGATAATATTAATCATCAGTTTTCCAAATAGTTTATTGATTCTCAACTAGCAAAAAGTTGAGAATCAATAAACTATTTTGCATTTAATCACGTAGAATAAAAGAGAAATTTATTAAACTTGAGAGGAATTATGAAAACGAAAGTTTTTGGTTTATTTTTGCTATTTATGTTTTCGAGTGTAACTATTTTCGGACAAAAATTTGATTATCCGAAGACCAATAAAGTAGATCAAACTGACGAATATCACGGTGTAAAAGTTGCCGATCCATTTCGTTGGCTTGAAAATCCTGATTCGCCCGAATCACGCACGTGGATTAATGCCCAAAATAAGCTAACGAATGATTATTTATCGCAAATTCCTGAGCGAAAAATGATTAAAGATCGTCTGACAAAACTTTGGAATTACGAAAAGTTTTCAGCACCTTTCAAGCAAGGCGAAAATTATTTTTATTACAAAAATGACGGTTTGCAGAATCAATCAATTTTGTATATCGCCAAATCAACAACCGAATCTGGCAAGGTTTTTCTTGATCCAAACAAACTTTCAACTGATGGAACGGTCGCTCTTGCCGGAACGGTTTTTACCGATGATGGCAAACTTATGGCAATTGGAACATCAACTGCTGGTTCTGATCAAACTGAATGGAAAGTGATGGAAGTTGAAACCGGGAAATATTTGGACGATAAACTCGAAAAACGTCGTCAAGGTATTTCATCGTGGACTAAAGATGGAAAAGGGTTTTTCTATTCAGCCTTTCCTAAACCTAACAAAGACACAGCTTTACGCGATCAAAATTACTTTCAAAAATTTTATTATCACAAACTTGGAACGCCAAACGAACAAGATGTTTTGATTTATGAAAGACCTGATAACAAGGAATATTTTGTCGGCGGCGGCGTAACGGATGATGGGCGATATTTGGTCTTAAGCGTTGGTCAAGGAACTCGTCCGCAAAATATGGTTTATTACAAAGATTTAGAGGCAAAAGATGGAAAAATTATGCCAATCTTTGAAACTCTCGAATCAGATTATTCATTTATTGAAAATATCGGCACAACATTTTATTTTTCGACTGATAAAGACGCTCCGCTCAAGCGTGTTATTGCGGTTGATATCGCAAATGACAACAAAGTTTCCGAAATTATTCCGCAATCAACTGAAACTTTGGGCAACGTTGGTATGCTGAATAATCAGTTTGTTGCAAATTATTTGAAAGATGCATACACGCAAATTCGGGTTTACGATTTGAATGGTAAATTTTTGCGAAATGTTGAATTACCGGGAATTGGTTCGGCTGGCGGCTTTGGCGGAAAACGAACAGATACCGAAACTTTCTACTCTTATTCGAGTTTTAACGCTCCACCAACAATTTTTAGATACGATATGAAATCAGGTAAATCCACGATTTTCCGTGAATCTAAAGTTGATTTCAAACGCGATGATTACGAAGTAAAACAAGTTTTCTATACTTCTAAAGACGGCACCAAAGTTCCGATGTTTATTGTTCATAAAAAGGGACTTAAACTCGATGGAAATAATCCGACAATGCTATACGGTTATGGTGGTTTCAACGTCAATATGACTCCGAGTTTTTCTGTTTCACGCCTCGTTTGGATGGAAATGGGCGGAATTTTTGCGATGCCAAATCTTCGTGGCGGAGCCGAATATGGCGATAAATGGTGGAAAGGCGGAAGCCGTTTGAATAAGCAAAACGTTTTCGACGATTTTGCATGGGCTGCCAAATATTTAATTTCTGAAAAATATACGCGACCAAGTAAATTGGCTATATCGGGTGGTTCAAATGGTGGGTTATTAGTTGGTGCTACCTTAAATCAACATCCTGAATTATTCGGTGCCGCACTTCCCGCTGTTGGCGTAATGGATATGCTTCGTTTTGAAGGATTTACAATTGGCTGGGCTTGGACATCCGATTATGGTTCGGTCAAAGATAAAACTGATTTCGAGGCACTTTACAAATATTCACCACTTCATAACATCAAAAAAGGCGGAAAATATCCGGCTGTAATGGTGACAACTTCAGATCACGATGATCGTGTTGTGCCTGCTCATTCGTTCAAATACACCGCAACTTTGCAAGAATCGCAAGCCGGCGAAAATCCAATTTTGATTCGTATTGAAGTCAACGCAGGACACGGTGCAGGAAAACCAACTGCCAAAGTAATCGAGGAACAAGCTGATGTTTATGGTTTTTTAATGAAAAGTTTGGGAATGAAATAATTATTCCAACTTTTTTCAGAATTACGACACAGGATTGTTCTCGATTCTGTGTCTTTTTTTTTTACTTTGGAATAATTTTTACAAATTGCAACATATAGTTTTATTATTCTGATAGGATTCTAATGCTTTCGAGAAAAACTTTTCTAACAATTTTGTTTGTAATATACATCTTGTTGTTTGTTGCATCAACTATCACTCGATATTTTGGAGCAAATCCGCAACCTGATCAATCGAAAGCTCATTTGTATCTTCCCGCAAACGCCAGCAATTCCGCGGTAATCATTGCATACAAAGATTATCCAGCCAAAACACCAGCAAATAAATCACCAATTTTGCTAGTCCACGGAAGTCCGGGCGAAAGCGAAATTTTCGACCAACTTGCAACGCTTCTCAACGAAAATCGTCGCGTAATTGCGATTGATTTGCCTGGTTTTGGCGATTCAACAAAACAGATTCCTAATTATTCATTCTTCGCTCACGCCAATTATTTGCGGGATTTTTTAAATAAGCTAAATATTGAAAAGGCTCACGTTGTTGGATTCAGCATGGGCGGAGGTGTTGTTTTGAGTTTAGAAAATATCTCCCCAGAAAAGGTTGAATCAATAACATTGCAATCGGCGATTGGTGTGCAGGAATACGAACTTTTGGGTGATTATTCACTCAATCATGGCATTCATGGTTTGCAGCTGGCGGCTATTTGGGCGTTAGAAAATTTAACGCCGCATTTTGGGTTATTTGACGGTATGGGAATGCCTTATGCTCGAAACTTTTACGACTCAGACCAACGCCCTTTAAGAGAAATCTTGGAAAATACTGACAAACCTTTTTTGATTATTCACGGCAAAGACGATCCACTTGTTCCGGTAGAAACTGCCCGCGAACATACGAGAATTGTTCCGCAATCTGAATATTACGAACTTGACGACAATCACTTTTTTACTTTTATGCGACCCGAAAAAGCATCGACCATCTTGCTTGATTTTTTTGCGAAAGTTGAAGGCGAGAAAGGCATAACTCGTTCAAACGCAGATATTTCACGAATCGAGAAAGCCAACATACCTTTCTCATTTGAGATGTCTGAAGCGAAAGGTGCGACAGCTTTTGTCTTCTTTTTACTCATCGTGCTTTCAACAATGGTTAGCGAAGATTTGACCTGCATTACAGCCGGTGTTTTGGCTGGACAAGGCAGAATGTCGCTAACTTTGGCGATTTTTGCGTGTATTTTTGGAATCTATCTTGGCGATATTTTGTTATTTTTATCTGGGAGAATTTTCGGGCGAAAGGCGTTGAAATATGCCCCATTGAAATGGTTTATCAGTGAAAATTCGGTTGAACGGGCTTCAGTTTGGTTTCAGAAAAAAGGTATTTGGGCAATTTTTCTTAGTCGATTTATTCCCGGATTGCGTTTACCGACATATTTTGTCGCGGGTGTGGCAAAAACTAATTTCTGGCTATTTGCATTATATTTTCTAATCGCTGTTTGCGTCTGGACACCAATTTTAGTTTGGCTTTCATATAAACTCGGTGCCCAATTTGTGCAAAGTTCGCTAATCAATTCGTGGTGGCAAATCGCGATTTTTGTTGTCGCGTTTTACTTGATGGTGCGTTTGATTTTGCAACTTTCAACTTGGCGAGGAAGGCGTTTATTTATTGGAAAAATCGGACACTGGCGACACTGGGAATTTTGGTCGATGCAGATGTTTTATCCACCGATTTTGATTTACATTGCTTGGTTGGCGATTAAGTTTCGCGGTCTGAATACTTTCACTTGTGCAAATCCGGCAATTTACGCGAGCGGTTTTGTCAGCGAATCAAAAGAAGAAATCTATCAAGGTTTATATCAATCCCAAGCATCGAAACCATACATTTTGAAACATCTTTTTTTGCCGAAAACTGTTGAAAACATTGAACCAGCGAGACAATTTATTGACGAAAACAATTTAACCTTTCCGATTGCGTTAAAACCCGATGTTGGCGAACGAGGTGCAGATGTTTTTATTGTCAAAAGTTTCCCTGAACTTGAAAAACGACTTTCAGAAACTACGCAAGATGTGATTTTACAGGAGTTTGCAGACGGTGATGAGTTTGGTGTTTTCTATTATCGCTACCCGAATAAAGAAAAAGGAAAGATTTTTGCAATTACCGAAAAACAATTTCCTAGCGTCAATGGTGATGGAATATCAACGCTTGAAACCTTAATTTTGCGAGACGAACGGGCGGTATGCATGGCAGAGAAATACTTTGAACAGAATCGTAATAAACTTGATTTTGTTCCAAAAAAGGACGAAAATTTTCGTATTGTTGACATCGGAACGCATTCACGTGGAGCGATTTTCCTCGACGGCATGTGGATAAACTCGCCAGAACTTGAAGCTAAAATCGACGAAATTTGCCAAGGTTACAAAGGTTTTTATTTCGGACGTTTCGACATTCGCACTCCGTCAATCGAAGATTTTAAACTTGGCAAAAACTTTAAGATAATTGAGTTAAACGGCGTAACATCAGAAGCAACAAATATTTACGACCGAAAGAATAGTTTGTTTTCGGCTTATAAAACGTTGTTTGAACAATGGCGAATAGCGTTTGAAATCGGTTTGCAAAATCGTGCTAAAGGTGTCAAACCAACTAAAATTGTAGATTTAATAAAATTGTTGCGAAATCGGGAATAATTTAGTGGCAGGCTGTAATACAATAGTGGAATTCGAGTTTATGAAGAATCAATTAATCAACGATTGTGTTTCTATTTTCAAGCAAGGCGGCAAGTTGCTGCAAAGCCTTGAAAATAATGAAGTTTACGCCAATATTGGCGGACATTTTCGGCATTGTTTCGACTTTATAGATTGCTTGACTGCCGGCATAATCGCAGGAAAGATTGATTACAACAAACGCGAGAGAAACTTACTCGTAGAAACTGATTTAGCTACTGCAATCGCAAAGATTGACGAAATCATTCAAAAGCTGCAAGCAATTGAGTTACAAGACTTTAACCAAAATATTATGGTCAGACACGAACGAGCGAAAGACATTTCAGATGAAAATTCGTGGTGCCGTTCAAGCCTTGCCCGCGAGGTTGAGTTTTTGCAAAGTCATACGGTTCATCATTACGCGATTATTGGCTTAAAACTTTCTGCTTTGAATATTAGAGTTGACGAAAACTTCGGTGTAACGGATTCCACATTAAAATATAGGACACAAAACTCTATCGGGTTTTCTTGATACATATATGATTATTTTAAGTTGGATTTGCCGCATCGTAGTGGCGATTATTTTATTTCAAACTTTGTTTTTTAAGTTTACCGGTGCCGAAGAATCAAAGTATATTTTTTCAACTTTGATGGGCGAAAATGAAGCAATCGGGCGAGTTGGATCAGGTGTTGTAGAACTGATTGCGTTAGTTTTGCTTTTAATTCCAAAAACCGCTTGGCTTGGTGCTTTGCTCGCACTTGGAACAATCAGCGGGGCAATTTTCAGCCATTTAACAAAACTCGGAATCGTGGTCAAAGATGATGGCGGAACACTTTTCATCCTCGCGTGTATAGTTTTTGTTTTAAGTGCTTTAACCTTGTGGATTCATAAAAAAGAAGTTCCTGTTTTGGGTTCGTTTTTTGCGTAAAACAAATGGCATTCTGATAAAGCGTTGAGAATTGATTGTTCTCAACGCTTTTTTTCGACTGCGGCAATTATGCAGCAGTTTTAATCCGATACTCACTCGCAACACCGGCAAGAGATTTTCTTAACTGAGTTCTTGCACGGCTTAGACGCGACATCACGGTTCCAATCGGAATATCCAAAACTGACGCGACTTCTTTGTAGTCAAATTCATGAACGTCTGCTAATAAAACCACGCTCCGATAATGTTCAGGCAGTTTGTCTAAGGCTGCAATTACTTGCTTATCAGTTAAATTTTCAGAAATCGGCTCAGAACAGACCGCAGCATTCAAAACCAAATCATCAACTTCCTGAATGTATTTTGCTCGCGTATATTTCGTGCGGCGTTGGTGTTCAAATTTATGAAACATGATTTTATAAAGCCACGCACGGCAGTTAGTTCCCATTTCATACTTGTCGAACGACTTCCACGCTTGCATGAAGGTTTCCTGTATCAGGTCTTCTGCATCAACCGTGTTCATCGTCAATCGTTTTGCGGTTCGAAATAATTCATCAATATATAAAAATGCTTCGGATTCAAAAATTTCCGGGGTAATATTCATATTCACTTGGCGACTCCTGTTTTCTTATAAAAAAAATAGCTGCTTACACCCATTTGTCGTTTGAAACCCAAAATCCTTACACAATTTTCAAAAACAATTCCATAAAATCGCCGGTGCTAGAAAAATCCGTGTAAACACGGTAATTTCAGGCAGCATTTTTTTTCATTTTTCCGACATTTGTTGGAATATTTATTGATGTTAGTGTGATTAAGGGTGTCTAGACTTTAAAGTCTGAAAAAAGTTGAGGTAAAAACCTTTATGGCTGAAACAATTAATTTTGGTAAATTTGAACCAATTAAGCAGGGCAGTGAAACCGAAAAACTCAAATCAATTTTGAAACGTGCTGTCAATTCCGAACAAATCCCAAAGAATCTGAAAGAAACATTGGGGAAATTAATCCGTAAAAATGAATTCCGAAAACAAAATAACTTTTGATCCTGTTTCGTGGGTTGATAATTTTGGCGATTACCTTTATGGTTTCGCCTATTCCCGCGTTAGAAATGAATCTACCGCCGAGGACTTAGTTCAAGAAACGCTGCTTTCCGCGATACAATCTATCAAGAGCTTTCGTGAGGATTCTTCCGAAAAAACTTGGCTATGCGGGATTCTTAAACACAAAATTATAGATTTTTATCGCAAATCAAGCCGCGAGGTTGAATTGACGACCGAAGAAGCAGATATGTCTTCATATGACTATTTGTTTCGGGACGAAGGTATTTGGGAAGGACATTGGACCGCAGAAAACAGTCCGATGGTTTGGAACGAAAATCCGCACGGCATCTTGGAAAAATCAGAGTTTCGTAATACTTTTGTTGGTTGCCTGATGGAACTGCCTGAAAGAGTGGCGAATGCTTTTACATTACGAGAAGTTGATGGTTATGCCGCCGCAGAAATCTGTGATTTCTTGATGATTTCACCAAATAATTATTGGGTGATGATGCATCGTGCGAGGCTGCACCTTCGGCGTTGTATCGATATGAATTGGTTTAGGAGGGAGAATTAATGACAACAAAACTCTTGCAGAAATTTAAACTTTGGGTTGCAAGGCGAACAGAGCAGTGTAAAGACATTTCTCCGCTTTTTTCCGACCAATTGGAACGCAAACTTCGATTTTCAGAAAGAATCCGCGTCAAACTTCACGTTTGGACGTGCGGTCCTTGCAGACGATATGTTTCAAACCTGAGTTTTATGCACGATATTTTTCAAACCCAGAGAGAGAAACCGGAGATTGATGAATTTAAAATATCGCTCAGTTTTGACGCTAAAGAAAGGTTGAAAAGAGCCATCGAATCGCATAAATAGCTGGAATAATCGAAGTCGCGAGTGGAATGAATGTCTTGAAGTTAATTTTTCAAGGCATTTTTTATTTGGAATTATAATGGACACACATAATCATTTACACGGACAAAATAATTTTGCGGTAATACCGACCGCTGAGAAATTGAACGCCAATACCGAATTTACGGGCAAAGGCGTAACAATCGCATTTCTTGATTCCGGCTTTTATCCGCATCCCGATTTTGAATCGCGAATTCTGAAATTTCACGATGTTTCGGGTGAAGAATCAATGCTCAACAACGTCAAACCCGAATCGCATCACTGGCACGGCACACAAACTGTGACGGTTTGTGCGGGCGATGGAAGTTTATCGGACGGTATTTATCGCGGACTCGCTTCGGATGCCAATCTCGTTTTGGTCAAGGTTTCTGAAAGCGGACGAATTTCTGATGATTCCATCGAAAAAGGTCTTCTTTGGGTGATCGAAAATCGTCAAAAATTCAATATCCAAATCCTAAATATGTCGCTTGGCGGTGATGACGACATTCCGCTTAATAAAAGTAGAATCAATAAGTTAGCGGAAGAATTAATAAAACTCGGAGTTGTTTTGACAGTCGCCGCAGGCAATTCCGAAGACGTGCGTCCGATTCCGCCCGCGAATTGTCCGTCAGTAATTACGGTCGGCGGTTATTCGGATGAAAATCAGTTTGAAAACAACGGCTTCGATCTCTATCATTCAACTTTTGGCGAAACGATTGACGGTATTGTAAAGCCCGAAATTGTCGCTCCGGCGATGTTTGTTGCCGCACCAATTTTACCCGAAACGAAAGACTATATTATTGCCGAGAAACTTTCGCTGATTGCAAACTCGCCATATTACGCTTTCCGCAAAAATTTCTTGGCTAACTGGCAAGAAGCGAAACTGCCTGAGTTTTTTCTCTCAACCGATATTGATACGGCGATGCATTTGGTCGGTCAGGAATTGAAACGATCAAACATAGTCGCGACCCATTACAAACACGTTGACGGCACGAGTTTTGCCGCACCGATTGCGGCTTCGGTGGTCGCTCAAATGCTTGAAGCGAATCCGAAATTGAATTCGGCAGATGTTAAAGGAATTTTGGTTGCAACCGCATCTCGATTAGCAAATTTCCCGGCGATTCGGCAAGGATTTGGCGTATTAAACGCGAATCTGGCAGTGAAAGAAGCGATCACCGAAGTCCATTTTTTCGAACACGGAACGCTGACTTCGCCTTTTATTATCAACGACAGAATCATCTTCCGACACCACAACGATTCGGCTCAAATTGTTTTCCTCGCAGGTGATTTCAACGATTGGAATGCAAGCGAAATTCCCTTCAAGCTCGACAGAAACGGAATCAGGCGGGCGGAAATTCCGATGCTTGAAGCCGGAAAATATCGCTACAAATTCGTTGTCAATGGCAACAATTGGATCGAAGATCACCTCAACGGAATGAAGGAAGATGATGGTTATGGCGGGTTTAATTCGATTTTGATGATTGGTTAGTTTATTCACCACAGAGAAACAGAAGACACGGAGTTTTTATGAAACTGATTAGGACTTCTGATTTGTCTCTGTGGTGAAATTTCTTGGAATAAAAAATCCACACCACGCGATTTACAAAGCAAGAGAAAAAATGATGCCGGACGCGATAAAAAATCATTGGAGAGAATATCTGATTGAAGCTTGGGGATTAGGAATTTTTATGGTCTCGGCGTGCGTTTTCGGAGTTTTTTTATTTCATTCTAATTCGCCGTTAATTTCGCTGAATTCCAATCTACGCAATGTCTTGATGGGTTTGGCGATGGGCTCAACGGCTATCGGAATTTTCCTGTCGCCGTGGGGAAAGCGTTCAGGTTCGCATATCAATCCGGCAGTTACTTTGACATTTTGGCGGTTAGGAAAAATTAAGACTTGGGACGCGACATTTTATGTGACTTTTCAGTTTATCGGCGGAACAATTGGCGTTTTGCTTTCGTGGCTAATTTTAGGAAACGCACTTTCACATCCAACCGTGAATTTTGTGGTTACTGTGCCGAACAATTTAGGAGCAAGCGTTTCATTTATTGCGGAATTTACTATTTCGTTTTTGATGATGTCGATGGTTTTGGTTACGACAAATTCAAAAAGGTTATCGCGTTTTACACCATTTATTGCAGGCTCATTTGTCGCCTTGTTTATTACATTTGAATCGCCGATTTCGGGAATGAGTATGAATCCCGCGAGAACTTTTAGCTCGGCGATTGTCGCAGATAATTGGACAAATTGGTGGATTTATTTTATCGCACCGCCAATTGCGATGCTTTCTGCGGCGGAGGTTTTCGTGAGAGTTAAGGGTTTGAAAGCGGTCTATTGTGCCAAGTTTCACCATGCAAATTCGCAGCCGTGTATTTTTAACTGCAACTACGGAGAATTACAAAATTCAGAGTTTTAGATCAATAAATTTATGAGATTAAAAGATAAAACAGCAATCGTAACAGGCAGCAGTTAAGGCATTGGGCGAGGTGTCGCCGAACGTTTTGCCCGCGAAGGTGCCAATGTCGTCATTAATTACATCGGCAATATGGACATGGCAAATGACGTTAAAAAAGTAATTGAATCAAAGGGCGGAACGGCAATAACCTTGCAAGGCGATGTTTCTAAAATTGATGACATCAACAGTTTATTCGATGCCGCGATCAAAGAATTCGGGCAAGTTGATATTTTGGTAAACAACGCCGGAGTTGAACGCCACGCACCTTTTTGGGAAGTTACGGAAAAAGATTACGACTTTGTGATGAACGTCAATACGAAAGGCACTTTTTTCTGTTCGCAAGCGATGGCGAAGCATTTGATTGAAACGAAACGACGCGGAAAAATCGTCAATATCAGTTCAGTTCACGAAGATCTGCCGTTTCCAAATTTTACGGCTTATTGCGTAAGTAAAGGCGGAATAAAGATGTTGACGCGGAATTTGGGCGTGGAACTCGGACAATTTGGGATCAACGTGAACAACATCGCACCCGGAGCAATCGAAACGCCGATTAACAAAAATCTGCTTAACGATCCGAATAAATTGAATTATTTGCTCGGACAAATTCCTCTGAAACGCCTCGGACAACCCGAGGACGTTGCAGGTTTAGCGGTATTTTTGTCGTCGGACGAAGCGGATTATGTAACCGGTTCGACCTTTTTTGTGGATGGCGGACTTACTTGGTTTTACGAGGAACAATAAAGAATTTTATGGCACATTACGATTTTATCATCATCGGAACAGGAGCCGGCGGCGGAACGCTGGTTCACAAACTAGCGTCGTCTGGCAAAAAGATTTTAGTTTTGGAACGCGGCGGTTTTCTGAAACGCGATCTGGACAACTGGGATTCCAAGAAAGTAAACGTTGAAGGACATTACAACACCAAGGAAACCTGGTTTGACAGCAAAGGAAAACCGCTTCATCCGCATACAAATTATAATGTTGGCGGAAACACAAAGTTTTACGGTGCCGCACTTTTTCGAATGCGAAAAGAAGACTTTGGCGAACTAAAGCATCACGACGGAATATCGCCGGCGTGGGCAATTGATTACGATGAATTAGAGCCTTATTACGCACAAGCCGAAGAAATGTATCACGTCCACGGCACACGCGGCGAAGATCCGACCGAACCTTGGGCAAGTTCGCCGTTTCCGCACGAATCCGTTTCGCACGAACCTCGAATTCAGCATTTAGCCGAAGATTTTGAAGCTCTTGGCTGCAAGCCATTTCACGTCCCGCTCGGCATTATGCTCAAGGAAAACGATCCACACAGTGTATGTATTCGTTGCGGCACTTGCGATGGATTTCCGTGTCTCGTAAATGCCAAAGCCGATTCGCACATTTGTGGAATTAAGCCTTCGCTTGACTATGAAAATGTGACGCTTTTGACCAATGCGATGGTTACAAAACTTGAGACCGACGAGTCAGGGAAAACTATCTCAAAAGTTCGCGTGATGCGGAGCGGAATTGAGGAAAACTATTCGAGTGATGTCGTTGTCGTTGCCGCCGGTGCGATAAATTCCGCCGTTTTGCTGCTTCGCTCTGTTGGCGAAAAACATCCGAACGGACTTGGAAATAGTTCCGACCAAGTTGGTAGAAATTATATGGGACACGTTAACTCCGTGATGCTCGCCGTTTCAAAATGTCCGAATCCGACAATTTTTCAGAAAACTCTTGGAATCAATGATTTTTATTTCGGCTCAGACGATTTTCCGTATCCGATGGGACATATTTCGTTTGTTGGCAAACTCGATGGCGTTACGCTTTCAGCCGGAGCTCCGGCGATTGCTCCCGGTTTTACGCTCGATATTATGGCGAAACATTCGCTCGATTTTTGGTTGACGACGGAAGATCTCCCGCGTCCAGAAAATCGCGTGACGCTGAATAAAAATAACGATATTGTTTTAAGCTACACGCCGAATAATGTCGAAGCACATAAACAACTGCAAAAGAAGCTGAAAGATTTGATGAACAAACAACGCAAGTGCGGCATCCACGGCGGCGAATGTCATCAAGGAATTTTTGCCAGAAATTTATATTTGGCAGAACAAATTCCGCTTGCCGGCGTGGCTCATCAAAACGGCACGATCCGCTTTGGCAACGATCCGAAAACATCTGTTTTGGATAGGAATTGCAAGGCACACGACGTAGATAATTTGTATGTAGTGGACGGCTCGTTTTTCCCGTCAAGTTCGGCGGTTAATCCTGCGTTGACGATTATGGCGAATGCTTTGCGGATAGGTGAACATTTGTTGGAACGAGTTTCGTAGGGATTTTCACCACAAAGGACACAGAAAAATGAAAGGAAAGAATTTGACTAATCGTTACCAAATCAGCAGTTTCGTAATTGTTTTTTTTGCATTGCTGGCTTTTTTCCCGGCGTTTGCACAAGGTCAGGTTTCAAAAGTTGAATCTGTTGGTTTTACGGTTTCAGATATGGAAAAAGCAATTGATTTTTACACCAATGTTTTGTCGTTTGAAAAGATTTCTGATGTCGAAACTTTCGGCACGGAATTCGAACATCTTTCGGGAGTTTTCGGTGCCAGAGTTCGCATTGTACGGTTGAAATTAGGAAACGAAATTCTTGAGCTTACCGAATATTTGACCGGCGGCGGACGACCGGTTCCGGTAGATTCCCAAAGCAACGACAAATGGTTTCAGCATATCGCCATCATCGTTTCGGATATGGGTAAAGCATTTGAAGTTTTACGAAAAAATAAAGTTCGTTTTGCATCAACGGCTCCGCAAACATTGCCGAAAACAATTCCAAATGCCGCCGGAATCAGTGCGTTTTACTTTCGCGATTTTGATAATCACATTCTTGAAATCGTACAGTTTCCCGAAGATAAAGGTGCAAAAAAGTGGCACGATTTAGCGAAAACAAACAAGTTGTTTTTAGGAATTGACCACACCGCAATTGTTGTCGGCGATTCAGACGAAAGTCTGAGATTTTATCGCGATTCGCTCGGTTTGAGCGTTGCCGGAACAAGTGATAATTTCGGCACAGAACAAGAACATCTGAACAACGTTTTCGGTGCAAAACTGCACATTACCGGCTTGCGGACGAAAGAAGACGGAATCGCCGTAGAGTTTTTAGAATACGTTGCACCGCGAGACGGCAAACCTTATCCCCGCGATAGCAAAAGCAACGATCTGTGGAATTGGCAGACGAGTTTTGCCGCCGCAAATACATCTGATTTATCAACGCTTTTGTTGAAGAATAAATACAATTTAATTTCGAGCGGAGTTATTGATTTTGGTCAAAACGAGCTTGGATTCCGAAAGGCTTTTGCCGTCAGAGATACTGATTGGCATGCCGTTCGCTTGGTTGAAAAATAATTATGAAATTTCTTTTATTTAGTTTGGTAATGGCATTAACTGCCTTTTTTGTCGGTTGCAATAATCCGGAAACAAAAATGAATCCAGTTGCTACAAACACGGAAAACGTTGCAATTAAGGGATTTGATACCGTAGCTTATTTTACGGCGGTTGGTGCAGCAAAAGGAAATCCTCAATTTGAATTTGTCTGGAACGGTGCGAAATGGCTTTTTTCTAACGCTGAAAATCTAGAAAAATTCAAATTAAATCCGGAACAATATGCACCTCAATTCGGTGGATATTGTTCGTGGGCAGTTTCGCACGGATACACGGCGGACGGCGATCCTAATGCGTGGAAAATCGTCGACAAAAAACTCTATTTGAATTACAACCCCGAAGTGAAGAAAAAATGGGAAGCCGAGCAGCAAGAACTTATTAAAACGGGCGAGAAAAATTGGCAGGAATTCAAGACCAAAAAGCCTGAGCATAAATAAGTACTTATTTTAGTTGTTTAAAAACCATAACCGAAAAACTTGAAACGTATGAACGCAGAACAAAAACGAAACACAGACGCCAACTGGAAGAATTGGGGTCCATATTTAAGTGAAAGAGCTTGGGGCACAGTCCGCGAAGATTATTCCGCACACGGTTCGGCTTGGGATTTTTTCCCGCACGATCATGCACGCTCGCGGGCGTATCGCTGGAATGAAGACGGCATCGCGGGAATTTGCGACAAAAACCAGCATCTTTGTTTCTCCGTCTCATTTTGGAATGGCACCGATCCGATTTTGAAAGAGCGAATTTTCGGGCTGACAGGTAGCGAGGGAAATCATGGCGAAGATGTCAAGGAATACTATTTTTACGTTGATTCTACGCCGACGCATTCCTACATGAAGTATCTTTACAAATACAGCCAATCAGAATTTCCGTATTCAGAAATACTCGAAAAAAATCAAGCGGCGGGAAAATTAAATGCTGAATTTGAACTTCTTGATACAGGTATCTTCAATGATAACGAGTATTTCGATTGCTTTATCGAATATGCGAAAGACGATACTGACGATATTCTGATAAAAATCACAATCGCAAATCGCGGTAGCGAAACGGCAAAAATTAATGGTTTACCGACAATTTGGTTTCGCAATAATTGGTCGTGGGGAAATGCTGATTCCAATTCTAAGATTCCAAATTTGGTTGGGAACGACGAAAATACAATCGAAACGGGTGATTATAGGTTGTTTTGTGAAAATGCCGATGAGCTGCTTTTTTGTGAAAACAACACCAACAAGCAAAAACTTTTTGGTGCCGAAAATGAAACGGAATTCGTGAAAGACGGTATCAATAATTACATCGTGAACGGTGATAAATCGTCGGTAAATCCTGCGAAGCAAGGCACAAAAGCGGCGGCAAATTATCTTTTGGAGCTGCAAGGCGGCGAAGAAAGAACGGTTAGGTTTAGACTCAAGTCAGAACCGTCTGCGGTAGCAGATGGTTTATCGTCAGGTAATAAGCTAACTAAAGTTGGAACTCAAAACGCCTTCAAAGATTTCGACAAAATATTCAAACTTCGTAAAAAAGAAGCCGATGACTTTTACGGCGAAATTATTCCGAGTAGTTTGTCGGCAGACGCTAAAAACGTGATGCGTCAAGCATTTGCGGGAATGCTCTGGTCAAAGCAGTTTTATCATTACGATGTGAATCAATGGCTCGAAGGTGATTCAAATCAGCCGAAACCGCCCGCAGAACGCAAAAAAGGTCGCAATAATGAATGGCGGCATTTGAATAATGCAGACGTGATTTCGATGCCTGACAAGTGGGAATATCCGTGGTATGCCGCATGGGATTTGGCGTTTCATTGCATTCCGCTCGCGTTGGTTGATGCGGAATTTGCCAAGGAACAACTGATTTTGATGCTCCGCGAATGGTATATGCACCCGAACGGGCAAATTCCCGCTTATGAATGGGCTTATGGCGACGTGAATCCGCCGGTTCACGCTTGGGCGGCGTTGCGGGTTTATCAAATTGACAAAAAACAAACGGGTAAAGGCGACAAAAAGTTTTTGGCACGAATTTTCCAGAAATTGATGCTGAATTTTACTTGGTGGGTCAATCGAAAAGATGCCGAAGGAATGAATGTTTTTGAAGGTGGATTTCTCGGACTCGATAATATCGGCGTTTTTGACCGCAGTCAGCCGCTTCCGACAGGTGGAAAACTCGCCCAATCCGATGGCACGAGTTGGATGGCGATGTATTGTTTGAATTTGTTGGCAATCGCTCTCGAACTTGCCGTAACTGATGACAGCTATGAAGATGTAGCGACGAAATTCTGGGAACATTTCGTCTATATTGCTGATGCGATGAATAATTTCGGGCAAGAAGGCATCTCGCTTTGGAGCGAAGACGACGGCTTCTATTACGATGTTTTGCATTTGCACGGCGAACGAAATATGCCGCTCAAGGTGCGTTCGATGGTCGGGCTGATTCCGCTTTTTGCGGTTACAACAATTGATTCGGAAACATTAAACGCCTTACTCGATTTCAAACAGCGGTTTGAATGGTTTATCAAAAATCGTCCGAATTTGACCGCAAATGTTGAAAAGAAAGGTGATAGACAGCTACTTTCAATCGCTTACCGCGAACGGCTCGAAAGAGTATTGAAAGTAATGCTCGACGAAAACGAGTTTTTATCGCCTTACGGAATTCGTGCGTTGTCGCGTTTTCATAAAGATAATCCTTATGTTTTAATTGTAAATGGAACCGAACACAGAGTTGATTATGAACCGGCTGAATCTTCGAGCGGGCTTTTTGGTGGAAATTCCAATTGGCGTGGTCCGATTTGGTTTCCGGTCAACTATTTGCTAATTGAATCTTTGCAAAAATTCCACCATTTTTACGGCGACGATTTGAAGGTTGAATGCCCGACAGGTTCGGGAAATATGTTGAATCTGTGGGAAGTTTCGCAAGAACTTTCACGGCGTTTGTCGCAGATATTCTTGAAAAACGAATTTGGTTTGCGACCTGTTTACGGAGATTTGGAGAAGTTTCAAACTGATGAAAACTGGCGTGATCTGATTTTGTTTCACGAATATTTTCATGGCGACAATGGTTCGGGAGTTGGTGCAAGCCATCAAACCGGGTGGACAGGATTAGTTGCAAAATTATTGCATCAAGCAGGCGAATAGTCTTTTTTGAAATTTTAATTTATGAATCAAATTAATGAACTGAAAGAATCTTTCAGAATCGCATCCTTTAGCGAAATGCCGGATCGTGAGCCGATTGGCGTTTTGGTAGAAAATGTTGATTTGGTAATTGTTCGTTATGATGACCAAATCTCTGTTTTATACGGGCGATGTTTGCATCGCGGGGCGTTGCTCGCCGATGGTTCGATTGATGGAATCAATTTGATTTGCGGAGTTCACGGCTGGGATTATCGCTACGACACAGGTGTTTCCGAATACAATAATCACGAAATTTTGCATAAATTTTCTGCGTGTATTTTGGAAGATTCGGTCTTTGTTGATGCTGCCGAAATTCGTGATTTCCACGATAAGAATCCGCAACCCTACAAACGAAACGAATATCTTGGGCAATTTGCTGACACACATCCCGAAAATACCGAGCCTTATTCAACCTTCATCAAAGATTTAGCCCAAAACGGCTTAACGAAATACGGGCATCACGGACCTAGTGCCGCGATGGGAGTTGATCGCAGTACTTTACCGCGTTGGGAAAATATTCAGTTCTTGCCTGCCCAAGTTGCCCGCCGTCCGCTTTTTGACGATGAAACTGTAAAAACGCAAACAATTATCGGGGCAAATGCAAAAAAACCTCTCGTATTAGAGATTCCGTTATTTGTTTCCGATATGAGTTTCGGTTCATTGTCACGCGAGGCAAAAATCGCTTTGGCGAAAGGTGCTGAGATGACCGGAACAGGCATTTGCTCGGGCGAAGGCGGAATGCTGCCCGCCGAAAAAGATAATAATTCGCGTTATTTTTACGAATATGCATCAGGCAGATTCGGTTTTTCGTGGGAAAAAGTAATGAAATCGCAAGCATTTCATTTCAAAGGCGGACAAGGTGCGAAAACCGGAACCGGCGGACATCTTCCGGCTGAAAAAGTGACGGCAGAAATCGCCGAAGTTCGCGGTTTGAAACAAGGTGAAGGGGCAATTTCGCCTGCGACGTTTGTTGATTTGAAGTCGTTGGAGGATTTTCAAAACTTCGCCGCTGAAGTTCGTGAAAAAACCGGCGGAATTCCGATTGGATTCAAACTCGCGGCAAGCCGAATCGAAGCTGATATTGATTTTGCCTTGGCAGTCGGGGTGGATTACATCATTTTGGACGGACGCGGCGGCGGAACAGGTGCGGCTCCGACAATTTTACGCGACAATATCAATGTTCCGACGATTCCCGCACTCGCACGAGCGAGAAAGCATCTCGACAAACGCGGTGCAAAAGACGTAACTCTAATTATTACAGGTGGTTTGCGAGTTGCCGAAGATTTTGCTAAAGCGTTAATGATGGGTGCTGATGCGGTTGCCGTCGCAAATTCGGCGATTCAAGCAATCGGTTGTTTGGGAATGAGAGCTTGCCACACGAACAATTGTCCCGTCGGAATTGCGACACAAAAAGAGTCGTTGCGTTCGCGTTTAATTATCGCCGATTCAGCCAAACAACTGGCGAATTTTTTCAACGCGACCAACGAATTGATGCAAGTCATCGCACGTTCTTGCGGACACGATAGTTTTGAAAAGTTCAATTTTGACGATTTAAGCACGTTTGATATTGATATTCACAAATTAACGGGAATTAGTTATGCGGGCGTTAATCCGTTTTAGTAGAAAGCATGAAAAATGAAACCATTGAGGAAAACAAAGAGGTTTGGTGCAAAGTTTTAGAAAAAGCGGAAGACCTGCCCGAAGGTCGAGTCGTCAGCGTAACTGCTCAACACAGAGGACTTTGCTTAACGCATCACGACGGAAAATTTGCCGCACTCGATAATCGTTGCCCGCATCAGGGCGGACCGCTCGGCGAAGGAAGCATCGAAAAAGGTTATTTGCGGTGTCCTTGGCACGGTTGGGATTTTCATCCGACAACGGGAAAATCGCCCGGCGGTTTTGACGATCATCTCAAAACTTTTCCGGTCGAAGTGCGTGAAGACGGCGTTTATGTTGCGGTTGAATCAGAAAGCGAACATACCACGACAATTTCCGATGTCGTTGTCGCAACGCTGGTAAATTGGGGAATTGACACGGTTTTCGGAATGGTCGGACATTCAAATCTGGGTTTGGCAGATGCAATTCGCAGGCAGGAAGAAAAAGGAAATCTGAAATTCATCGGGATTCGACACGAAGGTGCAGCTTCGTTTGCGGCTTCGGCTTACGGAAAATTGACGGGTAAACCTGCCGCGTGTTTTGCAATTGCCGGTCCCGGTGCAACCAATTTGTTTACCGGACTTTGGGATGCAAAAGTTGATCGGTCGCCGATTTTGGCTCTGACGGGACAAGTCGCCACGCAGGTTGTCGGCACGGGAAATTTTCAGGAAGTTGACCTCGTTCGGGCGTTTCAAACGGTTGCCGAATTTAATCAACGTGTTCAACGCGACAGTCGCCACGCGGATTTAGCGAGTTTGGCAGTCAAACATGCGATTCTGAAACGTGATGTTTCGCATCTTACGTTTCCCGACGAGATTCAAAAACTTCCCGCCAAAATCGAATCGGTTCAAAATTCAATCGGGCGAATTACTGAGCAACAAATTTCACCGCCGAAAGAAAGTTTGAATCAAGCAGTTGAAAAAATTAAGCAGTCAAAACGACCAGTGATTGTGGTTGGACACGGTGCGAGATTTGATATGGAAAGCATTACGGAATTCGCCGAAATGCTCAACGCACCGATTCTAACGACGTTTAAGGGCAAAGGTTTAATCGGCGACGATCATCCGCTCGGCTGCGGAGTTTTAGGCAGAAGCGGAACTCCAATCGCTTCGTGGTTTATGAATGAAAGCGATTTGTTGATTGTTTTTGGAGCATCGTTTTCAAATCACACGGGAATCACCTCGAAATTACCGATTATTCAGGTTGATTTTGATCCGCTCGCACTGGGCAAATTTCATCCGATAGATGTTCCCGTCTGGGGCGAAATCGGCGTTACGGTTGATCTTTTGAAAACGAAATTGAAGGGAAAAACCGACGCGATTGACCAACGAAACGAAATTGTCGAGCGTTGGCAAATTTGGCGTGAAGAGAAAGCCAAAAGGCTCAAAGACAGTTTTGGTAATGGTGTCAGCTCAGTTGCGATTTTTGAAATGTTAAGCAACCTTGCACCTGAAAACGCGGTCGTTTGCGTTGATGTCGGCAATAATGCCTATTCACTCGGAAGATATTTTGAATGCAAAAAGCAAAGTTTTTTGATGTCCGGCTATCTCGGCTCAATCGGATTTGCGTTTCCTGCCGCAATGGGAGCGTGGGCAGCGGTTAAAGGTTCGCGTCCGATTTTGGCAGTCGCGGGCGATGGCGGTTTTTCACAGTATTTGGCGGAACTAACGACTTCGGTAAAATACGAGATGAACATAAAGTTGATTTTACTGAACAATTCCGAACTCGGTAAAATCTCGAAAGAACAACGTGCGGATGAATTAGATGTTTGGTCAACGAGTTTGCATAATCCGAATTTCGCCGATTTTGCGACTAACTGCGGAGCGTTGGGAATTCGCGTTGAGCAAACAAACGAACTGCACGATGCGATGGAAAAGGTTTTGAATTACAATGGAACAGCGGTTTTGGAAGTGATGACAGATGTAAATCTGATTTGAGAAAGTGCAATGAATATAGTCGAGATTATCGTTTTTGTAATAGGGATTTATTTGACAGTCGGTATTTTGTTTGCCGTTTGGTTTGTAATTTTCGGAATTACCAAACTCGATGAATCTGCGAAAGCGACAGGTTTCGCTTTTCGTATCATTATCATTTTCGGCATAGTTGTATTTTGGGTTTTGTTCGCAAAAAGACTGCTGTTTCACGAAACATTACCAACGGAAAATAATGCTCATCGCCGTAAATCTTTGGAGGCAAAATGATTCATAAAACTCGTCAACGACACAGATTTATCTGGTTGGCTATCGCAATTTTGCTGCCGATTATTTTTGCCGCGAGCATTATTTATCGGCATTCTGAGCCGCTCAACCAATCCATTCCGCAAACGAAAACCACAAAATGAGCGAAAAATACGTTGCAATCAGTTGGAACAGACAAAAGAAACTTT
The DNA here is from genome assembly GCA_031415455.1 of Acidobacteriota bacterium. Lineage (GTDB taxonomy): Bacteria > Acidobacteriota > Blastocatellia > Pyrinomonadales > Pyrinomonadaceae > JANNVK01. The sequence goes on from JANORS010000015.1 coordinate 412,258, forward strand.
ACGACGCAATTATTGCCGGCGGCGTGTTGCTCTATGTCGGACTTTTTGTCGGAATCGGAAGTTTGCTTCAGCCGAACGCGACCGCCGAAACTTTGATTATTCGCGGTTTCGGGACTTGTGCGATTCTTCTTTTACACATCGTTTTGATAATCGGACCGCTTTGCCGAATTTCGCCAAAATTTTTACCTCTGCTTTATAATCGGCGGCATTTGGGCGTAACAACATTCTTTGTCGGAGCAATTCACGGCGTTTTTTCAATCATCCAATTTCACGCACTCGGCGATGTAAATCCAATTATCAGCTTACTTACGAGCAATACGAGATTTACAAGCGTGGCTGATTTTCCGTTTCAGCCGCTTGGATTTTTTGCGTTGATAATTTTATTTTTGATGGCGGTTACGAGCCACGATTTTTGGCTCAAAAATCTGACTGCACCTGTTTGGAAAACTTTACACACGCTCGTTTATGTTGCTTATGCACTTTTGATTGCACATATTTTACTTGGCGTTTTGCAAGCGGAAACTAATCCGATTTTGACGATTTTGCTCGGTATCGGAGTGTGTTTGGTTGTTGGATTGCATCTATTTACAGGTTTCCGTGAAGCAAAATCGGATAAAGAAACTGCGACAGATTCAGCTGATTTTGTTGATGTTTGTGCGGTTGATGAAATTCCCGAAAAGCGTGCTTGCATCCGCACAATTTCGGGCGAAAGAGTTGCTATTTTCAAATATGACGGTAAAATTTCCGCCGTTTCAAACGTCTGCCAGCATCAAAACGGACCGCTCGGCGAAGGTAAAATTGGCGATGACGGCTGTATCACTTGTCCGTGGCACGGATTTCAGTATCAACCCGAAACAGGTGCATCGCCGCCGCCATTTACTGAAAAAGTGCCGACATTTAGAACTAAAATCGAAAACGGTAGAGTTTTTGTCAATAAAAATCCCGAAAAAGCGGGAACATTCATCAAGGCAACGGAGGTCAAATGAGCGAAGATTTTTACGTCGGATATTTGCCGAAAATGCCGAAAACTGTGGCGAAAGTTGTACGAATTTTCGTGATTGGCGTTTTTGCGGCGGCGATAATTACGATCGCGGGATTGTGGTTTGGACAAAAACCGTTCGCCAATAGTTTCTTTGAATTTACTGAAACTAAAGATTTTACAGGAACAATTCAAGCCGAACCGATTCCGTTTTTGCTATTTGAAAAAGCTGAGAAAAACAATGGACTACCGTTGTTTGAAAGATTTCCATTGGTTGGTGAAGGAAAATTCGGTGTTGACGTTTCAGCGTTCAAAAATCAATCTGTAAATTTAAAAGGCAAACTGATTTACCGCGATGATTTGAAAATGATTGAGGTTGTTTCGGGGTCAATCGAGACGAATTCAACCAAATCTGCCACGAGTTTTGAATCTGTAGAGAGCCTTGGATTGCAAACACTTAACGGCGAAATTGTGGATAGCAAATGCTATCTCGGCGTAATGAATCCGGGACAATCAAAACCGCATAAAGAATGTGCGATTCGTTGTTTAAGTGGCGGAATTCCGCCATTGTTTGTGGTTAAGGACACGAAAGGAAATGTTTCAGAACTTTGGATTGTCGCCGAAAAATCAAAGTTTTTAGATTATGTTGCCGAACCTGTCGAAATCAACGGCGAAGTGAAACGACAAGGCGATAAACTGTTTATTTACCTGAATTCCATTAAACGATTATAAAATGTGCGTAATTTTTCTTGCGATCAATCAACATCCGAAATACAAATTCATCGTTGCGGCAAACCGCGATGAATTTTATGATCGCCCAACTGCACAGGCGGATTTTTGGGCGGAAAATCCGAATATTTTAGCTGGAAAAGATTTGGTTCACGGCGGAACTTGGCTTGGCGTTACAATAACCGGACGCTTTGCGGCGGTGACAAATTTTCGAAATCCCGCTCAACCGAAAGGCAAACTCTCACGCGGAAATCTGGTTAAAGATTTTTTATTAAATGAAGATTCTCCGCAACAATATCTTCAACAAATTAAAGCAGATAAAGATAATTACACGGGTTTTAACTTGCTCGTTGGTGATACTTTAAGCGATGTAAATGTTTCGTATTATTCAAACATTTCAGACAAAATTCTAAATTTATCATCGGGAATCTACGGATTGAGCAATCATTTGCTGAATACAGATTGGCAGAAAGTAAAAAAAGGAAAGTCGAAACTGGGAAATAACTTGGACGAAATATCAAATGATAGTTTGTTTGAAATACTAGCTGATAAAACCCAAGCCAACGATGAAGATTTGCCAAACACCGGCATTGGCGTCGAACGCGAACGAATTTTATCGCCGATTTTTATTGAAACGCCGATTTATGGAACTAGATGTTCATCGTTAATTCTGGTCGATAAAACTGACAATATTTCGTTTACAGAACGAAATTACTTCGGCAATCCGACGCAATTTTCTGAAAACACATTCAATTTATAAAAATTATTTAAGCTTTGGTTTTGTGTGAAACTGGCAAAATTCTTCAGGTTCGCTTCCGTCTGTAAACTTTTGCGGACGACTGTTTGGGCAAAAAGATGTTGCTCTTTTGTTTGAAATCGGACAAATCATCATCGTCACATTTTTTTCTACTTCCGGTTTTGGAGCTGTGTTTGCCTCACTCGATTTATCTATCGGTGGCGTGGTTTCCGGGCTTGGTTGTGGCAATTCATCTCGCCAACTTTCATCATCAAGCGGTGTCGGAGTTGGTTCAACAGTCAATGCTTTATTTGGCACGGTGCCTGAAATAAACAATTCAATTCGTCTAAATTCGTTTGGAACATCAGTAACATAAAGATTTTCGACAACTGGCGACGGCGGGATTTCAGGATTAACGGTGATATTAGAATTTGTATTCGAATTTGTATTCTGTGCTGTAATATCTCTTTGGGTTTGAACTAGATCAGCTTCTCCAAAAGTTAATTCGCGGATTAATTTTCCATTCCGAATATCTATTTCACCTTTGCGGATTCCATCAGGCAATTGCCAATCTCCGTTCCATTCAGGATGAAGTGCTAGAGCATCTTGCATAAAATCTGCCCAAATCGGCAGAGCAGAATCGCCGCCTTTCATTCCCAAATCTGAACCGTCATCGAATCCGACATAAACTACACAGACTAAATTTGGCGTAAATCCGGCGAACCAACCGTCACGCGATGTTCCAGTTTTTCCGGCAAATCCGCGACCTTTGGTGTTTGAAATTCCCCAAGCCTTAGCATCTGCAGCAGTTCCGCGATTGATTACGTCTTTCATCATATCGTTCATAATGTATGCAACATCTGAACGCATCACACTTTTTTTCTCAGTTACGGGCGAAGTTACAGTTTTTCCATCGCCATTTGTAACGCGATTTATTCCAATCGGAGAGCTTTTTTCACCCAAATTTGCAAATGATGTATATGCAGTTGCCATCTGTAAAGGTGTAACTTCAGAAGTGCCGAGTGCCATTGAAGGATAAGCCTTGGCGACTTTTGGCAAACCGGCTTTCGCAGCAAAATTCATCACTTTTCCGATGTTCAATTCCATCGCAAGATCAACAGTAATAACGTTTTTGCTCTTCACAAGTGCATCACGAAGTGTCACCTCTTTATTAGAGAAAAAGTCGCCATAATTGTTTGGTTTATATGAATCTTGATTAAAAGTGAAGGTTTTTGCTTCGTCTTTAAAGATTGAAGCTGCGGTCAAAACGCGACCGCTCGGTTCATAAACTGTGTTAATAGCTGCGGCGAAAACAAAAGGTTTGAAAACTGATCCAGGTTGGCGTTGGGCATCAGTCGCACGATTAAATTGATTTTGTTGAAAATCTTTTCCGCCAATCATTGCAACAATTTCTCCGGTTTTCGGTCTAATTGCGACTAACGCTGCATTCAAATTATCTTTCTTTTTGGGAAACAACTTTTCGATTTTTTCAAGCCTTTTTCGAACTGCGTTATAAGCAAGTTTCTGTAAATCGACATCAATTGTGGTGTAAACACGTAAATGCTGAAGTGCCTCTGGGTCAGAAACAATCTTGGGTAATTCTTGCTCGGCGTATTGAGAAAAATACGGCAAACCTAGCATTTCAGAATTTTGCACGATTTGGGCGAGTTTAATCTCAGAACTTCGGGCTTCTTTTTTCTGTGCGGAAGTAATATTTTCAGTCTCAAACATCGAATCGAGAACCTGATTTCTTCTTTCAGTCACTTTTTCGAGGTTTTTATATGGATTGTAACGATTTGGACTGCGAATAATTCCGGCGATAAATGCTGATTCTGCAAGACTTAGTTGAGAAACATCTTTTCCAAAATAAGCATTTGAAGCTTGTCCAACGCCATAGATTCCAACGCCTGTCTGTTGTCCTAAATAAATTTGATTTACATAAAGTGTGAAAATTTCTTCTTTGTTGAGTCGCGTTTCTAAAATCAGCGACATATAGGCTTCTTTAACTTTTCTTTCAATACTGTAATCCGAACTTAGCAACAAATTTTTAACTAATTGTTGGGTAATTGACGAACCACCTTGTCTTGCAAGTGGCGAACCATCGTTTTCGGAATCAACTCTTCGCCATAAAGCACGGGCAATTCCGCGTAAATTAACACCATAATGCGAAAAAAAATCGCGATCTTCCGTCACGATAATTGCTTTTTGCAGACTTTCAGGCACATCTTGAAAAGTCACAGTTTTTCGTCTGCCATCGCCTTCAGCAACAATCGAACTTAAAAGTCTGGGTTCAAGCTGAGTTTGTGCAACAGCTTGATTAGCCGCTGAATCAGTAATCGAAGCGATTGATTTTCCGTCTTTAGCAAATTTTACTTTTAAAGGTTGGAATATGCGTTTTCCGTCAATCAAAGCGGCATCGCCAGGTTCAATGTCAACCGTTTTATCTTCGTGCAAATAGCGACTTCGACTTTTGCTCGCTTGTTGATTTTTCTCAATATAACCCGCACTTTTTAAATAGGTTACAAGTTCATCGGGCGAAATAACTTCGCCTTGTTTGAGATTTTTTGGTGAAGCATAAACTCCGGCTGTTCTTGTAAAAACTTCGCCTTTGAGAAGCAAATCAACTCGTTCAGAAAATTCGAACCAAAAATATGCTAGAGTAAAAATAATTCCGGCAGCGATAAAAAAATACGAAATTAAAGCTAATGGATGAAAAATAATTCTAAAAACACGACGAAAAAATCCGGGACGTTGCTCTTGAAAAGAGTTTACCCGCGATTTTCCTTTAAAATTAGCACCTGACTTATTAATTTGACCTTTATTTCTAATTTGAATTTTGTCGTTTTGAGCCATTTTCAATTTGGATTTCGAATTTGTTGGAGAGATGTTTTTAGCCTAAAATACCTTATAAAATCTTATAGTTTTTATTGATGTAATGTCTAGTATTATTTAATTTAAATGAGTCTTCTTTCAACACTTTCTGCCGAAACCAAGCGGCATTTGCTCTACGCAATTAGTATTATTTTTCTCGCAATCGGCGTTGGAGCATTAGGATTTATGTTGCTCGAAGGTTTGAACTTACTCGATGCAGTATATTTTGCCACCGAAACGGTTACAACTGTTGGCTATGGCGATCTTGCTCCAAAAACACCTGCCGGAAGACTTTTTACAATTTTCTTTATGTTGACAGGTGTCGGCTCGGTTTTATATGCATTGACCACAGTTGCTCAAGCTATTGTTCAAGCAGAAATAATGACAATTCTTGGTAAGCGTCGAAAAATAAAAGAAATGCAAAAATTAAACAATCATTTTATCGTTTGCGGAGCCGGAAGAGTTGGCAAAAGAATTATCAGAACTCTTAAAAAAGACAACATTCCATTTGTTCTGATAGAAAAGGACGAAAAAAAAGTCGATGAATTTATTGAGCAAGACGAATTTATTGTTATCGGCGATGCAACAAGTGAAGAAAATTTAAAAAAAGCCGGAGTTGAACGGGCTAAAGGCTTGGTCACATGTTTAGCAGACGATGCCTCAAACGTTTATGTAGTTTTAACGGCACGCGGAATGAATCCGCATATCCATATTGTGGCGAGAGCTATTGAGGAAGAAGCTGAGCCAAAACTGATTCGTGCCGGAGCAAGTCGTGTTGTTTCACCAATTATAATCGGAAGTCATTCAATGTCACGAGCATTGTTAAAGCCTGCAATTGCTGACTTTATGGATTCAATTGTGGCAGAAACTCTCGATCTTGTTTTCGAAGAAGTGGCGATAGAATCTACATCTCAATATGTTAAAAAGAGACTCGTTGAAACAAATATTCGTTCCGATTTAAATGTTGTAATTGTCGCAATTAGACGAAAAGCTGGTGAAATGATTTTTCAACCTTCGGGTGATGCAACTATCGAAGAAGGCGATTTATTGATCACAATCGGCAAGGCTGAATCAATTAAAAAACTTATTGAGGCAAGTAAATGAAAGTTTTAGTAACGGGCGGAAGCGGTTTTTTAGGAACACATATTCGTAATTTTTTTGATGCTGATGACTTTTCGCGGCGGGCAAATTTAGACATTTTGAATCTCCAAGATGCTTCAACAGCCGAAAATTATGACGTTGTAATTCATCTCGCCGGATTGCTTGATAAATCGCCTGATTCTATCGAAGAAGTTTTGCTCACAAATGTTGAAGGAACTGTTAATTTGCTTCGTTCAATGAAAGAAAATTCGGTGTTTATTTACGCTTCAACAAAGGATGTTTATGGCAGATTTGCTGATAATTTTCCACTAGTGCCGGAAACTTGCCCGACAGTTTACAGCGGACAATCTGCTCTTGAATGGTCAAAACTAATTGCCGAACATTATGTAGATTTTTACGCAAATCAGAATAATTTTCGCTCGTGCATTTTTCGACTTTCAACAATTTATGCACCAAATTCTATTGGAAACACAACAAATTTTGTCGGAAACTATTCAGACTTAATCAACACTGGCGAGCCGATTCGTTTACCTTTAAATGGAACTCCAAAACGCGATTTATTACACGTTGATGATTTTTCGCGTGCCTGTAAAGCGTTTATCGAGTCAGTAATTCAACACGGACTTTATAATCTTGGCGGCGGAATTACAAACACTTTAACTTTGCTTGATTTGGTCAAAAAAATGGAAGAAATTTCGGGGTATCAAGCAACAATTGATCTTGAAAACCCTTTGCCGCAACCTGTTCCGCTCAATTATGTAACAGATTTAAGTTTAATTATGCAAGAGCTAGATTGGAAACCTGAGATGAGTTTAGACGAAGGGTTAAAAACATTATTTTAGTAGCAGTTAGCGAGTCGCAGTTGGCAGTTTAAGAACTTTCCAAGACTGCAAACTGCTAAGTGCTACTGCCAACTGAAATGAAAATAATCGTTCGTGGCACAAATTGGATTGGTGATGCGGTGATGCAGATTCCGGCGTTGCGAGAGATTCGCCGTCTTTTTCCGGACGCAAATATTTCGCTTTACACCCGAAGTTGGACACAAGCAATTTTTCAAAATGCTGATTTTATTGATAATATTTTAACTTTTGAGACTAATGATTCTATTTTTAAACAAGCTAAAATATGGAGAAATGAAAAATTTGATTTAGCAATTTTGCTGACAAACTCGTTTCAGAGTGCTTTGTTAACAAAACTTGGTGGTGCAAAAAAAAGCTTTGGATATAAAAATGAAGTTCGTTCTTTTTTACTTTCAAAAGCGATAAATAAACCTTCTTGGAAAGATTCTCGTCATGAAGTTTTTTATTATTTAAACTTAGTTGCAGAAGTTGAAAAACATTATTTTGGAACTTCTTCAACAACAAACGAAGTCTCAAAAATCGAGCTTCCAATTTCTGAAAAACGACAACTCGATGCACGAAAACTTTTAGAAAACTACGGTGTTGATTTGTCCAAAAAAACGATTGCTCTTGGAGTTGGTTCAACAAATTCGCGAGCAAAGCGTTGGGAAAGTGAGAGTTATGCAAAACTTAACGATTTGCTCCAAAAAGAATTAAACGCTAATGTTTTGCTTGTCGGCACAAAAGATGAGTTAGATGTTTCGAATAATGTTGCTGAAAAATCGCGTCTAAAACCTCTTATTTTAACCGGAAAAACTTCGCTTTCTGAAGCAATTTCGATTCTTTCAAAAGTTGATTTGCTCGTTTCAAACGATATGGGTTTGGCACATATCGCTCCAGCAGTTGGCACAAAAACGTTGGCTATTTTTGGACCGACACGTTTTGAGACAACACAGCCTATTGGTTCAGAAATTATTCGCAAAGATGTCGAATGTTCGCCTTGTATGTTGCGAGATTGTCCGATAGATCATCGCTGTATGACAAAAATTTCGCCACTCGAGGTTTTTGAAAAAATTAAAAAGATGTTAAATATTTAAATAGAATGAAGCAGAAAGCAGTATTTTTAGATCGAGACGGAACGCTTATTGAGGAAGTTAACTTTCTTAATAAGGTTGAAGATTTGTGTTTTTTTTCTTACACCGACGAAGCTGTTAAACTACTGAAACAAAATGGTTTTCTGGTAATTGTAATAACTAATCAAAGCGGCATTGGTCGCGGAATTTTCGCTGAATCTGCCGTTCATAATATTCACGATGCAATTCAAAATAATTTGTCAGAAAAGATAGATTCTTTTTATTTTTGTCCGCATTTGCCGGACGAAGGTTGCAATTGTCGAAAACCAAATCTTGGAATGATTGAACTTGCGTGTAAAGATTTTGAAATTGATTTAGAAAATAGTTGGATGATTGGTGATAAGATTTTAGACGTTGAACTTGGGTTTAACGCAAATGTTAAAACCGCGATGGTTAAAACAGGTTATGGTGAAAAAGATGAAGCAAAACTGACTCGAAAACCTGATTTAATTGAGGAAAGTTTAATTGCTGTCGTGAGAAAAGTGGTCAGTATTTATTAAGAAATCAGTAAAATGTTTAGATTTTTCAACCTTAATTCTCAATTCTATAAGTTTCTCCCAAAGTCGTCTTCAAAACGCACAATATCGTCTTCACCGAGATAATCGCCGCGTTGGATTTCGATAAAAACCAACAATTCGTTTCCTTCATTTTCAACTCGATGTTTTGCTTCAAGTGGAATATCAATCGCTTCGCCTGTTTTGACTAAGATTTCGATGTCGTTTAATGTTACTTTAGCAATACCTTTGAGGATAAACCAATGTTCCGATCTTCGCGAATGTTTCTGATAACTCAAGCGTTTATTCGGTAAAACTTCAATTCGTTTAACTTTAAAACCTTCGGCTTCGTCTAAAATCGTGTAATTTCCCCAAGGACGCTGGTCAAATTTTGTTGAATTTTCCATAAATAATTATGAACAGTTTAGACGAAAAAATATCTCAAGCCAATTCCAAAATATCGCAGAAAGCCCAAATGTTGATAATTGGAAGATTGCTTGTGACATTTTTACTGCTTTTGGCGACGTGGTTTTGGTTCAGCGGACAATTGCGTTTAAGCACAGAAAATATTCCGAGTGGTTTATTCTCGTTTTTTATTATTTCTGTTGGGCTTACAATTTTCTATTTCTTTTTATTGAAATTCAATAAAAATTTTGAAGCCCAATTGCGTCTGCAATTTTTTATTGATGCTGTTTTGATTACGTGGCTTGTTTGGCGAACAGGCGATGTTTCTTCGCCATACATTACGCTTTACACAGTTTTAATTTGTGTTACGAGTATTTTTCTTGGTCTTCGCGGAACTTTAATATTAACCGTTATTTGCGTTGCGTTTTTTACAGTTCTTTCAATTTCCGCCGTAACTTCAGTTATTCAATCATTTGCGTTACCGACCGAAACCTCGAAAGCCGTTCAGCTAGTCGGATTTCATGGAATTGCGATGTTTATTGTAGGTTTGCTTGCCGCCAAACTTGCTGAAAGAAGAGATTCTGCCGAAAAGCTCAACGAAACAACCAAAACACTGGCAGATTTGCGTGTTTTACACGAAAGAATAGTTGAATCAATTCGTTCGGGCGTTGTCACAACTGATTTAAATGGAAATATTTACACATTTAATGCCGCTGCCGAAGAAATAACCGGTTATGCAACCACCGAAATTCAAGGTTGGACAATTTTTGATTTATTAGGTGATATTAAACAGCCAATTGCCGTTTCGCTTGATGCCAGCGATGCAAATCAGCCAACGCCGCGTTTTGAAATAGATTTTGTCACGCCGGAAAATTTCGCGTTGCGACTTGGCTATGGAATTTCGCCGTTGCTGGCTGAATCTGGCGAAAAGCAAGGTTTAATTCTGACATTTCAAGACTTAACAGAAATTCGTTCGATGGAAGAAAGCGTCAGACGAAAAGACAGACTTGCGGCAGTTGGGCGAGTTGCAGCCGGACTTGCACACGAAATTCGCAATCCGCTAGGTGCAATGCGTGGAGCAATTCAGGTTTTGCAAAGCCAAACAGTAAAGAACACAACGCAATCGAGTTTGATGGATATTGTGCTTCGCGAATCTGACAGACTGAACAATATCATTACAAATTTTCTCACTTATGCTAGTCCGCGAATGAATAATTTTGCCGAAGTTGATTTGTGCGAGGCAATTAACGATTCGTATATTTTGCTTCAACACAGTCCTGATTTATTGGAAAATCACGAAATGGAAATTGATATTCCGACTGATTCGCTAGTAATTTCTGCTGATTCGACGCAAATTAAGCAAGTTTTTTGGAATTTGACCCGAAACGCAATTCAGGCAATGCCAAAGGGCGGAAAATTAATAGTTAAATTGCAAAAACTTTTGAACGGGCGTGTGCAGATTCTTTTTACTGATTCGGGACAAGGAATGACGCCAGAGCAAGTTGAAAAACTTTTCGAGCCTTTTTCAAACTCCACAACCGGCGGAACGGGACTTGGGCTTTCAATTGTTTATCAAATAGTTCGTGATCATGGCGGGACAATTAACGTCAGAAGTCTTGAAGGAAAAGGCACGACAATTACGGTCGAACTTCCGGCTGATGCCAAATTACAAAATGTTGGAGAAGTAGAGAATTTGGCAGAAACTGTTTTCCAACCTTCGCGACTTGAGAGTTTTCTGACAATAAAATCTGAAGAATAGTAAGTTTTTACTTGAAATAGACTGCAATTTTCAGTCAGAATAGAATCTAAGGTTTAGCTCCATAACCTATCTTTTCGTAAATCAAATATGCCTAATTTATTAATTGTTGACGACGAACAAAGTTACCGACAGCTTTTGAGTCTTGTTTTCGAAGGTGATAATCACACAATTCGCACTGCATCAAACGGTCGCGAAGCTCTCGAAGTTCTCGAAATTTTTGCCGCTGACATTATTATATCTGACGTAAAAATGCCGGATATGAACGGCATTGAACTTCTTCGTGCGGCACGCGAGCAATTTCCGGACATCGGTGTTGTCTTAATGACAGCTTTTGCCTCGGTCGAAACTGCACGCGAAGCGTTTAAACTTGGAGCCGATGATTTTATTACAAAGCCTTTTGATGTTGACGAATTAAAAGCAATTGTTAAGAAAACACTCGAAAAACAAGAATTAGTTGTCGAAAATAAAGCATTCAAACGAGCTCAAAGAGAACGTGGAAGTCTTAAAAATATCATCGGACGTTCGGACAAAATGCAAGCGGTTTTTCAAATGATTGAAACCGTTGCTGAAGTTCAATCAACTGTTTTGATTACGGGCGAAAGCGGAACGGGAAAAGAACTTGTCGCACGAGCAATTCACGATTTATCGCCGCGAGCTGAAAAACCTTTTATTTCAATAAATTGTGGTGCATTTACCGAAACCTTGCTCGAATCTGAACTTTTTGGATACGTTAAAGGTGCATTTACAGGTGCAAACACAAACCGCAAAGGTTTATTCGAAGCCGGAAATCGCGGTTCAATTTTTCTTGATGAAATTGGCGAAATGTCTTCTGCGATGCAAGTTAAACTTCTGCGTGTGCTTCAGGAAAAGAAAGTTAGACCTGTTGGAGGACACGAAGAAATTCCTTTTGACACCAGAGTTATCGCCGCAACTAACCGCAATTTAAAATCAATGACTGAAGAAGGAACTTTTCGCGAAGATTTATTTTATCGAATTTCGGTTATTCCGATTCATTTGCCACCACTTCGCGAACGCAAAGAAGATATTTCTGATTTGGTCTTACATTTTATTAAAAAGTTCTGCGACCAAACCGGACGCGATGTTGTTGTCAGCGATAAGGCTTCACAGATTTTGGAAAATTACGCTTGGCACGGCAACGTCCGCGAACTCGAACATACAATTGAACGAGCAGTGGCACTTGAAAGAACTGCAGAAATTCAACCTGAACGCCTTCCAGAACACATCACACGCTATGATCCAATTCGCATTAACGCCGATTTCGAATTGACTGATGCCGGACTAGACTTAGTTGCACATCTCGACCATCTCGAAAAAACCTATGTCCTTGAAGCACTTCGCAAATCTGGTGGCAACCAAACCAAAGCCGCCGATTTATTAAAGATGCAAGTTCGTTCAATCAGACATTTGCTCGATAAACACGACATTCGTTCTGTTTCAGCTCAAATGCGAGGAAGTGAGTAGTTAATTGTTAATTGTTAATTGTTAATTGTTAATTGTTAAAGTTCAGTGGAGAATGGATTTATAACAAATTCAACATTTAAAAGTATTTAACTTTTAAACTTTTCCAATTTTCTTCCATTAATAATTAATAATTTACAATTAATAATTAAATTTTTCTCCTTTTCTTCCATTAATAATTAACAATTGATAATTAACAATTAAGCCCTTCCCTTTTCTTCCATTAATAATTAACAATTAATCATTAACAATTAAAAAACTTACATTTTCCGTCACATTCCTTATGCCGAAAACTGTTATTTAACACCTTTTGTTCCTACATTTCAAGTTCTTTAATATTTCAAATTCTATTCATAACCTAATGTTTACAAGGAGTTCACGTTTAAATTTAGTCTTTGGCACGAGGGTTGTATTAGTATTAACGACACCTGAAATAAGGTGAAGAACAAAAATATAAACTTTCTTAGGAGATTGTGAACAAAATGAAAAATCAAAAAGGTTTCTCGCTTATCGAACTTTTAATCGTTGTCGTTATTATCGGCATCATCGCTGCTATCGCTATTCCAAACTTACTTGCATCACGTCGTTCTGCTAACGAAGCATCAGCTATTGCTTCAATGAAGACAGTTGCATCAAGTCAAGCTACTTATTCTTCGTCATTAGGTGCAGGCAACTACGCTACATTGGCACTTTTAGGAACTGGCGGTTTAATTGACAACGTTCTTGGTTGTGCAACAGCACCTTGTGGAAAAAGTGGATATGCGTTCACTATGGCACCTGTCGCTGCAACCCCAACAGCTGCACCATACTATGACTTAGCTGCAAATCCACAATCGTGGGGAACAGGCTGGAGCGGAACAGGAACACGACAGTTTTACACAAATGAAGCTGGTGTTGTTTACTACGCAATTCAAGCCGCTGCTATTACTGCACCTACTGCACCAAGTCGTCAACCAGTTGCTGGTTCAGCTTCAGTTCTTCAATAAATTAGAAAACAGAACATAATCAAAAAGGAGATGCTTCGGCTTCTCCTTTTTTTGCATTTAAATTTATAAAACTTTCACACCATTTGCACTTATCGGCAAATCTGTCAGCATCCAATTTCCTTTTGCAATTTCGTTTTTAAAGGTTTGGGTGCGATAAGTTGTTTTTCTCACCGCTTCACGATGATGATTGGCAAGCCAAATATGTCTGGCGTTGACATAAGCAGTTGTCCAATCGATTTCGTTGCCGCCTAAACTTGGCGGAGTTTCCGCAAATGTTTCGCGAATAACCCAAAGCATAGAACCGCTGTGAATAAACGAATCGTAAATTATCAGAGCCGAAAGCGGCAAAATAAATCCGTTATCTTTAGCCCATTTTATTGCCGGCTGATAATATCTGACATCAAAAAAAGTATCTTGCACCTTTTTCATCGCCAAATCTTCTTTACCCGCTTTTTTGAGCAAATCTTTAAAAACAACATCATCCGTCAACGAAACGCTCCCGACCTTATCGGCAAAAGGCTTAAGTTTTCTGCTATATAAGCCATTTGCCGCCACATATTTCTGCACTAATTCCCGCAAATTTCCATATTCAGTAGTCTGCGAACGCCCATAAGTTATTTGCCTAATATCGTGCGGACCATCATTAAATATCGCAATCGCCGAATAATTTCCGAGTGTCGAGCCAGTCTCAAAAACATTAATTACCTTTTCAATAGTCGATTTCTGCTTAGTTGATAGTTTCATAATGCACGAATTTTATCATAATTATTTGAAATTTCTTGTAACGTTTCGACCGAAAAAAACATAAGAGATACAAGACGTTTTTGTGTTAGAGTTTCTGAAATACAAATAGAGTCTTGAAGTTTAATTTAAATTTTTAGGAGAAAACTATTTTTATGACTGATGATAATACGCTAGGCGAGACCAAAACAGAAGAATTAAAAGATTGGACAATTATGATTTATTTGGCAGGCGATAACAACCTCAACCAAGACACCATTGACGCAATTAAAGGTCTAAAATCAAACAGTTCAAATCCACTTCATTTGACTTCAAGAAAAATAGCATTGCTGGCTTATTATGATCCTTCAACAATCTCGTATCCAACCCTTTATTGCGATTTTACACATAAAAATAGTCTAAATGCCAATGGTGATTCATTTGTTAATAATGAATCATATCAAACAACATTTGGTAGTAGCCTAGAAGAAGGAGAGGAATCGAATGAGGAGTCTATTTACCGATTTGTAAAATGGTGTGTTGAAACTCAAGGACATAAAGCAAAAAATTACGCTTTAATACTTTCAGGTCACGGCTATGGTTTTCAAAAAGATACTTTTATGCAAGATAGCAACCCTGGAACATATATGACTCCTAAAGGATTGGCAGATAAACTAAAACGTGTAAACAGGTGGATACTTAACGAGAATGAAAAAAAAGACATTAAGTTTTCGATTATTGGGCTAGATAGCTGTGTAATGAGCACTATTGAATTTGCGAATCAATTATCAGATGTAGGCGAAACATTGATTGCATCACAAGGACTAATTCCGTCAACTGGTTGGAATTATAAACATATTGTTCAACAAATTAATAATAAACAAGAAATAATTGAAGCTGAAAACGAAAAGAGTTCAACAGAAAAATCAATTACAAACGAAGAACTTTCAAGAATTATTGCTGATTCATTTATAACATCGAATTATGAAAATGCTTTTTTTGGAGATCGTTCAATTGATATAAGCTGTTGTAATCTAAAGCAAATACCCGAAACATCAGGTCTTGTACATAGTTTGGGCAGATTGCTACTTTTTGCGATAAATAGTCCGCTCAAGAAAAAAATCTTAGGAGCGATTCTTACAAGTCATCAAGTTTGTCAGAAACATATTCTTGATCAATGCGTTGACCTGAAAGATTTTTGTTTTAATTTGAAACTTGAATGTGATTCACTTATCTTAGAAAATACTACCAACATAGGCGAAATCAGCAAAATTGCAAGCATACCAATTGAAAACATTGATGAAAGTCAAACCGACAATATAATCACGTGTCTGCAAAAAAGTAATAAATTTCTTGGTTTTATCTCAACAAATTGTTCGGGAATTATTCAATCAATTGATGGCAATGATGATAATAAAGGCGTAACTTCTAATTTTAATTATTTGGGTTCAGAATATCAATATTCAAACGGACTGTCTTTATACTTTCCTTGGTCTTATCTTTCATATCGGAAGACACTTCCAAGATATCTTGAACACCAATTTGCGGCTCAAGACTTTATGGATTCTGGGTGGTTAGAAAGACAATTTTATCGCTTTAAGAACACACCACTCAAAGGTAAAGACGAAAAAAAGGATAAGATTAAGAATGAGTTGAAAACAATTCACGAACACAGGTTCACGCCGAATTTCTGGACAATGTTTCTTGAATACTATTTATTTTCAACTTTACGAAATGTAAGAAGTAGAGCCGAAAAGGCTTATTACCTTTATAATCCTGAGGGAGAATCGTTGCATGTTGACAGTCTTAACGATCCAAGATTTAGATTAAATCCGCTAAATAAAATATGGGACGATTATGACAAACGAAGTCCGCAGTCAGCAAATATGTTGAATAGTTTTTTAAAAAACGAAGATTCTCGTTTTAAAAGTTATAAACTACCTTCAATTGAATTTAATAAACTATCAGAAAAACCTGAAATTAAACCTAAGGAAATTAGCTGGTTAGATGAGAAATGGAACGATGACAACTGGGTTGATGAGTCTAAATGGACAGAAAGTAATAGTTGGTTTGTTGATCACAAAAGATGGTCTAAAGTCGATAAATGGTCGTCAAAAGATGACAAATGGAAATTTGATGATGGAGTATGGAAAAAAGTAGAAATTAATTCAGCAGAGAATTGGTTAGATAATTGGTCAGAAGATGAAAGTAAGTGGGCATCATCAAACGACGAATGGTTTAATAACGAAAAATGGACTGCAAAAGTTGACAAGTGGTCAAAGGTTGACAGGTGGACTGCAAAAGTTGATAAATGGACTGCGAAAGTCGATAAGTGGTCTAAAGTCGATAAGTGGACTTCAAGAGATGACCGTTGGGCTGAGAATAATATGAGCGAATTCGCTAAAACTAATAATTTCCCTTGGACTCCAAGATTTTGGCAGCCATCGGAAAATGTATTAAAATTGTGGAAAGAAAATAAACTTTCAGAAAACATCAAAAGCTCATCAGTTTCTGAAGATGAAAATGACATCACTCAAGCAACTTAATTTGAACTTGTAAGTCAAATGGAGCAAAGAAAAACAAAAATTAAAGTAATACTTTTTAAGTTAATTTTTTTACTAATCAGCTTTTTGGCTCTAGCTAATTTTGCTAGAGCCGAAAGCTCTGTAGAATCAGCAATTGAACTCGAAGAGAATGCAAGACTTTTGGGCTTAAACTGGCGTAAAGAATCAATTCAACAGTCGGTAATTTTGCTCTTAAAAGCGGTTGAAATTTGGCGAAAGTTAGGAAATAAAGCCAAAACCTCAGATTGCCTGAGAAAAATCGGTCAATATAAATTAATACTTGGTGAGAAGGATTCCGCAAAAATATTTTTTCTCAGTGGTTTAAGTGAAATTGAAAATACAAACCTAGCGGCTGAAAAAGCAAAACTTCTAAGCGAATTATCTTTATACTATCTTTACGATGGTAACACTGACCAAAGTTTAACAACATATAGAAAGGCATTAGAGCTGTCTGATAAATCAAATGATTTAATTGCAAAAGCTGAAGCTAATTTTTGTGGCGGAGAATATTTTTATGCTACAAATAACCTTCCTAAATCAACCTCTTCGCTTGAACGAGCAGTTTATTTTTTTAAGCAAGCAAATGATTTTCAAGGTGAAGCTCGCTCAAAACTAAGTTTAGGATACACATATCTTAAAGACAACATTTTTGATTCTGCTATGCTCAGTTTTAAAGAGTCTCAATTAATATCGTTACAAATATCTGACGTTCGAGGCAATGCTTTTGCACTTAAGGCAATCGGCAGAACTTTTACGAGTTTTTCTGAAAATCGTAAAGCATTTGAAGCTTTAAAACAGGCAGAAATTATTTTTCCGGATGATTTAGATTTCGCAGAGAAAGCGGCTTTATTGAATGCAATATCTCAAACTTACGAACTATTTGGTGAATATAATCTAACATTCAGTTATCGAAAAAAGGCTCTTGAACTTTTTGTAAAAGAAAAACACAGTTACGGACAATTAGGAACAATTTTTGACATTGTAGAATTATCGGCAATTACACGAGATTTCGAGAGTTGTGATGAATATCTTATTAAAGGGGAAAACCTTGCAAAAATTCTAAAGGATGATTTTAATTTGGCAAGAAATTATGAACAATCAGGAAATTGTAATGCAGCAAAAGCAGAATACCAAAAAGCTCTTGAAAACTATCAAGTAGCACTTTTATTATTTCAGAAAAACAAGGCGACTGCCCAAACATTTAGAGTAAAAAATGAAGTTGGTAAGGTTTTATTATTGAACAATAATTTATTTGTTGCTAAAAAATTACTTAACGAATCTCTAGCTTATAGTGAAAAAACTTCTGATATTTCTATTCAAGCTGATACTTTATTGAACATTGCCAAAATTGAACAGCTCGAAAATAATCTTGCGGCTGCACTAAAATTAACTAATCAATCAATCAAACTAACAGAACTATTTTATTCTGAAACTGATAACTCCAACCTCAAACGTTCATATTTTTCAAATGTTTTCGAACGCTATGAGCTATTAATTCACCTTTTAATGCAAAAGCATAAGCAATCGCCGAGCGAAGATTTTGCGATTCAAGCGTTGCAGGCTGCTGAGAAATCGCGATCTCGGTCGTTGCTTGAAACTTTGCGTTTGTCTGAAGCTGATTTTACTAAAGATGCAAATCCGCAAACTGTCCAAAAAGAAAAGGAAATACGCAACTTATTGTCATTAAAAACTACAAAACTCACCAAACTTTTGAGTAGCGATGCACTAAAGTCTGAGATTGATAAAGTTGATGATGAAAGACGAACGCTTGACCACGAGTTGGAAACCATCAAAGCTGAGTTTAAGCAAAATAGTCCAATTTATTCGGCGATAAAAAATCCGCCGCCGTTTGATGTTGCCGAATTTCAACAAAATATTTTGGACGAAAAAACCGTTTTGCTCGAATTTGCTTTGGGCGAAAAAGAAAGTTATTTATGGTTAATTACAAAAAATGAGGTTTCAAGTTATATCTTGCCAGCACGAGATATTATCGAAAATCGTATTGATAAACTGCACGAAACCTTTGAAGCAAAACAAAGTTTATCAGTCGATTCGCCGGAAGTATATCTCCAAAAAAATGAAGAGCTTGATAATTTTTTTGCTGTTGAATCTAAACTTCTAAGCAATGATTTATTAGGACAAGTTGTTGATAAACTTACTGATAAACGCCTTATTATTGTTCCAGACGGGAAACTTTCTTTGCTGCCGATTTCTGCCTTGCCTTCACCAAATTCTGATGAATTAATGATTGTAAGCAACGAAATTGTTTACGAACCATCGGCTTCTTTACTTAAAATTTTGCCAAAAATTCAAATTAACAAACATTTGCCAACAAAAGATTTATTAGTTTTCGCTGATCCGGTTTTTAGTAATACTGACATTCGTTTTAAACAAAATACCGAAATAAAAAATAATATTTCCGAAGTTTTAGGTTTAAATCTACGCGATTTTAGAATTGTTGATTCAAATGGTGTTATTAAGCGACTTCCCGCTTCGCAAAAAGAGGCAGAATCAATTGCAGAAACAGTTGGAAGTTCTCGAACTGAAATCGCGTCTGGTTTTGGGGCAAATCGTGAACGAGTTATCCAGTCAAATATTTCTGATTATCGAATGCTACACTTTGCCACGCATGGTCTGATTGATGTAAAAAGACCGGAAGTTTCGAGCATTGTGCTTTCAACACTCGACGAAAATGGCAATAATATTGAAGGTTATTTACGCTTGCAAGACATTTATTCACTTAATCTAGCGTCTGATTTAGTCGTGCTGAGTGCTTGCGAATCCGGCGTGGGGAAAGAAGTTAAGGGCGAAGGTTTGATGTCTATGAATAATGCTTTTTTGCAAGCTGGTGCAAAATCTGTAGTATCAAGTGCCTGGAAAGTTGATGACAACGCAACTGCTCAAATGATGAGTAGTTTTTATTCAAACCTTATTGATAAGAGACTTACGCCATCAGAAGCTCTTCGCCAAGCTCAAATTAAAATGTCGAAATCAACACAATATAAGTCTCCATTCTTCTGGGCAGCCTTTACAGTTCAAGGCGAATTTAAACAATCAATTTCGCTTTCAACAAATTATTTTGACTACGTTTTATTCGGAATTTTGGGAATTGTTGGGTTAATTTTAGTTTGGCGAGTAAGCAAGTTAAAAAACTATTGGACAACAAAAGAATAACTATATTCTTCGCCTTTATTTTCAAGCGTAATTTGATATTCGCCTTTTTTTAATAAAGATTTAGGCAACAACAAACGCACTTCTTGATTTTCATAAGATCGCTGTGTAAGTTGCTGCAATTGTTTTCCATTTTGAAAAATCTTCACAATAAATTGCTCAACTGCAGATATTTTTACAGGCAAAATTAAACTCAATAAAACTTTCTCAGTCAATTGATTTTCTAAAAGATTGTTAGAATTTCCAGCTGAACGCAAAACTCCTTTTGCCAAATTCAATTTTGTAAAACCTTTAAACTCTTCAAGATTCGACAAATCTTGCTTATTTAAAGCAACAATTTCTGCTCCAACGAGGTTTTTATTCGTATTAAAAACAACTTGCCAAACAAGTCCGAGCGATAAAATTAAAGCGATGGTTGCGAGTGAAACTGTTAAAGGTCGCAACATAAAAAAGGATTTTAAACGCTCAAAAAAAATTGGTTTAACTTCAATATTCTGCGGCTTTTCTACCTTTTGACCCGAAATTTGAGTAAGCGATTTTATAAGTTCGACACGCTCAAGTCTCTCGTTTGTAATCAAAAAACTGGTTTGAAATGCAAGTATTTCTTCTTCGTTCAAATTATTACAAAGGTAATCTTCAATCAAACTATTTTCCGCAGAAATCAACTCATCCTCGCTAACTTCGTTTGAAATTATTTTCACTTCGAGTGTTTCGGCATCTTCAACCGACAACAAACCTAATAAATATTTTTTGAAGTAATTACTTCGCATTCTAATAATAATGATTTTTTAAGCAAAATCTTACAAGTTTTTTTTCCTCATACAAATTTCTATGCAATTTCTCATTGTTTTTCTCAACCGATGTAATTTTACATGCAAATTAACTTCGCTTAAATTATTATCTTTAGCGAGTTTCTGTCTATGATGAGCCTTTTCACTTTTACTTTTTTCGTAATATTGCCGAAGTAAAGTTTCATCAGCAGTTGGAAGGTTTTTCAAACATTCATCTAAACAATTAAACTTAGGCTCTTTACTATCTTGAGTTTTTTCCCGAAAATTAGGGTCAATTGGAACTTTGAGTTTATCTTTTCTCAATTCTTCCAAAGCCACATTTTGAGCAAATCCGTAAAAAATTGTTGCAGGTTTATTTTGGGCAGAAAAATCAAGACTTGAAAGTTTTTTCGTGACGCGATTTATGGTTTCATCGGCTAAATCTTCACCATTTTTACAACCTTTAAAGTAAAAGTAACGAATCAAACCAACTCTTATTTTTTCATACATTTCTCCCGCGAGTTCTCTGTTTTCTGAAAACCACGAAAGTAACGATTCAAAATCGTTTGTTGTTGAAGTCAGTCTGTCGTCCATGAAAGTTGATACGAATTAATATTACACAAATTTAAAAAAATTAAAAGTGAATATTATTTTAATATTCGATCAACTTCACTTTTCAAATTACTGACTGCATTGAGTAGTCCGTTATTTTTATTTTTGAACCAAATTTCATCAAAACTTTGATGTTCAACTTCTACTGTCAAGGCACGCTTCGTTTCACTCGGAGCAGTTCCACCGTAAATTGTTCGAATCGAAACAAAATACTCCGGCGTAAGTATTTCTTTTAGTTCATCTTCCGTAAAACTTAATTCTCTGCCAAGAATTTCTTTCGCCGCATTTTGCAAAATTTTGTGTGTAACTTCACCTTTTTCCGCAATGGCATTTTTGACACACATTCCGACAATTTTATGCGAAATTTGGAACGATAAATTTTCTCTGCGGACGATTGAATCAGCTAATTCCGTAACCGTGATAAAATTTGCTTCTGCTCGATGTCTCAAAGTTTCGAGGTTAAATTTCGCTGATTTTAGAGTTGCGGCAAAGAGCGAGATAGAACGCGTTGCGTCTCGCAAAGCGTTATAAATCAACGGCTGCAAATCGTCTTCAACGTCATTTATATCACCAAATGGCGTGTTGTGAATTGCTGTCATGACACCCAACGATTGCCCCAAAGCCTTGCTCGACAAAACTCTGATATGTTCCAACGCAACCGGATTTCGTTTTTGCGGCATTATCGAACTGCCTTGCACGAATCCGTCAGGTAAGCGAATTACGTTAAATTCCATCATCGCCATCAACAAAAATTCTTGTGCAAACTTGCCTGTATTTACGACCAACGCAGACATAGCACCGAGCATTTCCGTAAAATAATCAACGGAAGCGATTGAGCCGTAAGCATTTACGGTCGGAGCTATAAAACCGAGAAGTTCCGCAACACGTTGCCGATTTATCGGAAAACCGGTCGTTGTAATTGCACACGCACCAAGCGGACAAAAATTCATATTGTCGTAAGCACGCTGCAAACGTTTGATGTCGCGACCTAAATTTTCCGCCATTGCCAGCAAAAAATGTGCAAGAGTTGAAGGCTGTGCGGGTTGGGTGTGTGTGTATGCGGGAATCAAAGTTTCGTGATGTTCGGCGGCAAGATTAAGAAATACTTCGCGTAAATTCATCGTTTCGCGAAGCAATTCCAAAAGATTTGGACGCAGATAAAGCCGATAAATTGTCACATCAATATCGTTTCTGCTTCGTGCCGTATGGAGCTTTCCGGCTGTTTCCGCATCGCCGCAATGTTTGGTAACTTCGCGTTGAAGATAATAAAATAAATCCTCGAATGTGCCGTCGTATTCAGCCTTGCGAATTTCACCTAAATCAAGCGAACGCAATGCTTTAAGCAAAGATGCAAGTTCATCATTCGTAATAATATTTTGCTCGCCGAGCATAACGGCGTGAGCATAGTCAACCTCGATATACGCTTCAAGAAAATACTTTTTTGCATCCTCAAAACAGTCTTCGAGAACATTTTTTTTGTAATTAGCAGCCGGAAATTTTTCTTCAATCATAAGAATTTTTTAACCACATAAAAACATAGGACATATAGGTTTTACTCAAATTCAAAAGCAAGAAAAAGCTATGTGTTCTATGTTTTTACGTGGTTCAAAGTTTTGAACTTATTTCTTCTTCGCCCCCAAACTGAGCATATTCGCGAAAATTCGATATGCACCGGAATTTCCCACCGGCAATTGTCTGAACCACGAATACGAAGTGTAAACGTAGTTACCTTTGCCGAGTTTTGCATAAAGCATTCCGCCTTTTATTTGCTCTTCGCCTTCGTCGGCGGCAGAAAGCA
Source organism: Acidobacteriota bacterium (assembly GCA_031415455.1). Taxonomy (GTDB): domain Bacteria; phylum Acidobacteriota; class Blastocatellia; order Pyrinomonadales; family Pyrinomonadaceae; genus JANNVK01. The sequence continues at coordinate 435,404 of JANORS010000015.1, forward strand.
ACGGAGTGTAATCGGTCGAAAATTCGGATAGACAATACAAATTGCGTTCTTGAATCCAATTTTCAAAATCTTGATCGTCAATTTTGTTCGGAACATTAAAGATTGGATTTTTCGGTTCAAGAATCGTAACCTTCGCCTTCTCATCAGTTACACGCTGATTAGAACTTATTGCAGGGAATGGTAGCATATTAAAACGTGAAATTTCAGATTGCTGATATTGGACGATTAGCGTTCCACCGTTTTTAGCAAAATCGAGCAAACGACCATTGTTCGCAACATAATCAGGTCGAACTTGCGAAGCACGAATTCCAACCACAATTGTATCAAATTTTGACAAATCGCCTGTCGCTAAATCCTTTTCTTCCAACAATGTAACATCTAAACCAAGCCGTTTAATCGCGTCGGGAACTTTATCGCCGCTACCCATAATGTAACCGACTTTGACAGGCGAAATTTTCAAATCTAACACTTTTGCCGAAATTTCAGACGGGAAATATCGGTAGTGCGTTTGGATATGCGGATAGGCGATTGTTTGTTGTGTTTGTGTAAAACTTTGTCCGCCGACGGTTGCACTTGCCGTGATTTTGTAATCATTAGGCGTTGTATTTGCTAGAATTGTCACCTCAAAAGCGACTGCGGTTTTTTCGCCGCGTTGCTTTAAATTAAAATCTTGCGAACTCGGTGAAGCCTTCCAACCAGTTGGAATATTAAGCTTTAGCGTTCCCGCAGTTTCTTTCGGAGAATTGTTTGTAACCGAAACCACGACGCGATGAACGCTCGGCTTATTAGATTTTGGTGCAATTATTAAATTTGAATCAACCATCACGGCGACCTGCGGAACAACCGCGACATCTCGGCGAATTTCCCCGCGAATATCGTCTGAAAAGCGAAATTCGACATCTTTTGATACCGTAATTTCCTCGCCGCCAATTTCTATCTTCGCCTCAGCCCTCAATAAGGATTTTTGAAATGGAAAATTCGAGGAAGTTGCGTCATTCCATTGAAACGTAAAATCTTTGTTTCGTTCATTTTCGAGCCAATAAGGCTGAGAATATTTTGCGTTTGACACGGACGAAACAGCGAAAAACGCAGCCGTTGTCGGATTGTCACGTCGTTGACGAAAACCACTTTCGGGTTGTTTCGGTTCCGTCGAATTTTCAACTTTCCAATCTTTTGGAGCAATAACTTTTATATCTTTAACCTTGATATTTGTAGATTCGGGAGCAAAAATTCGCACGCCAACATTAGTCGAATCACCTGCAACAATCGTTTCTGTATCGCTCAAAGCATCAACTACAACGCTCGAAGCCATTTGCATTGCAACTTCAAATTCTTTCTCTTTTTGCTCTAATAACTTATCTGTTTTGAATCTTGGAAGTTTTTGCCCGATGATGTTTTTTCGTGCTTGGCGAATAGATTTCAAACCCGTAACTAGATGTGGAATTATAGTTTGGAATTTATACACATCGAAATCTTTCAAGGCTTTTTCTGCCGCATCTTGTGCAATTTGGAGTTCATTTTTGATTAACGAATCGCCTTCTTTGAAACCCGCGAGTTTCGGAATTCCGGTGATTGTCGTGTCAATTCCGTCAAAAACACTAGTTTCTTTTTCAACTTTTTCACCCAAATTTTCAACCAGACGCAAGCCCGAAGTAAATTTTCCACGCAATTCCAAACTGCCCATTTCTTGCGATTTGTGTTGACTCCTGCCTTCCATCGCAATTTCAAAATACGAACGCCCGATGAGCGAATCATATTCGCCAGTGTTCAAAACCAAACTTGCAGGTGTCGCATTTGCTCCAAAACCTTGTCCGACATAAAGTTTTTGAGCTTGCCAAGGTTCTAAACCTTCGGCAAATTGTTCGGGAAATTTGCTCGGATCGCCAGCGGCTTTGAAGGCAATCGGCGTTAAATATCCGGCAAGTTGATGATGTCCGTGTCCGTCTGCAGGCGTGCCGGAAAACCGCGACATTATTACCAATGGTCGAAACAAACGAATCGCCCGAACCATATCGCCGAGCGTTTTTTCTTCGCCCCATATCGTGCCTGCTTCCTTGCGGGTTTTGGAAAATCCATAATCCATCACGCTTGTAAAAAATTGCTGTCCACCATCTAATCTGCGAGCTTGCAGAAGTTCTTCGGTGCGGATAACTCCAAGGTTTTCAAATAGTTCCGTTCCGATAACGTTTTGTCCGCCATCGCCTCGATTGAGCGATAAATACGAAGTTTTAGCCATTTCTTTACGTGCAAGGTAAGCTAATAGTCCCGAATCTTCATCGTCAGGATGAGCTCCTGTGTGCATTGCACTCGCTGTCGTTTGTAAGCGTTTGAGTTGTTGTCCAAGTCCAGCTGAACCGCGGTCGTAAATTGCCCGAACTTGTGCATCCGAAGTAAATGGAAAGCGGAAAATTGAAAACAGCACTAGAAATGCTACAAAAAACTTAAACTTTGAATGTTTCATTTAGATTTTGTTAGAAATATCAATAGATTTTGTTGGAAATATCAAACTAATTAAATAACCTGCTAAAACTGTTACTAGACAACCGACAACGTTGAACCATAAAAATTCGATCTTTGTATAATTGCTCGCAACCCAAACTGATGCGATTCCGAATAATAGTCCGAAAAAAGCCCCGTTGGAATTAGCTTTTTTTACCGCAAACGCGAGCACGAAAACGCCTAATAACGAGCCGTAAAAAAATGAGCCAAACTTATTAACTACTTCAATTAGCGAGCCGAGATTGGTTGCTTGCGTGGCGACAAGACAGGCGAAGATTCCCCAAATCAGCGTCGCGATTCTGCCGACAAAAACGTATTGTTTATCGGTCGCATCTGCGTTAACTAATCGCCGATAAAAATCTAGCGTTGTCGCGGTCGCAAGAGCGTTTAACTCGGCTGAAATTGACGACATTGCTGCCGCAAAAATTGCCGCTATAATCAAGCCGATTACGCCAATCGGCATATTTTGGACAACGAAATTCGGGAAAACATAATTTATGTCATTAAAAGATGCGTTATCTTTTTTGACGAAATCAACGCCTTTTTTTCTTGCAGCTAAAAACTCTTGATTTGCCTCTATATAAGATTGTTTTGCGGAATCGCTGTTGGTTGTGCTGTATTCTGTCGCGACTAATTTGCGTTTTTCAAAAGCCTTTTCATAATCAGCTTGCAACGATTTATATTCCGCCGAATTCGCGTATTTTGCGTTTTCATTGGCGTTAAAAATCATCGGCGGTTGTTGGAATTGATAGAAAACAAAGACCAAAACTCCAATCAGCAAAATCATAAACTGCATCGGAATTTTGAAAAATGCCGACATCAAAAGAGACGTTCTACCTTCAGAAACCGATTTCGCCGTCAAGAATCTTTGAACTTGGCTTTGATCGCAACCGAAATACGAAAGGAACAAAAACAGAGCCGCAATCACGCCTGACCAAATCGTATACTTCTCAGTTAAATCAAAGCTCCAATTAACCGTTTCAAGCTTCCCGACTGCTCCGGCGAGATGCAGACCATCGCCCATCGAAACGCCTTCAGGAAACTTGCCGACAATTACAAACAAACAAACAAAGAGTCCGAAAAATATCACGAACATCTGTTTTACGTCTGTCCACGTGACGGCTTGCACACCGCCAATCATCGTGTAAAGTGTTGTAGATAGCCCCATTACGAAGATTGTTGTGAGTTCATTCCAACCTAAAACGATTGATAAAATAACCGATGGTGCGGCGATTACGACACCGACACCAAGACCGCGTGAGATTAGAAAAAAGAAGCTGGTTAAAGTTCTGACACGAACATCAAACCGTTTTTCGAGATATTCATACGCCGTGAAAACATTTGCCCGATAAAAAAACGGAACTGCTGTCACGCACAAAATGACCATCGCGATTGGCAAACCATAATAGAACTGAATGAAACGCATTCCGTCCATATAACCTTGCCCGGTTGCCCCAACAAGCGTTATCGCGGAAAGCTGCGTCGCCATCACAGATAACCCGACCGCCCACCACGGCAGACTCCGATTCGCCAAAAAATAGCCGTCAACTCCGCTCGTGTGTTTGGTCATTCTGATTCCGTCGAAAATCATAAACGCCAAATATCCGCCGACTATTGCCCAATCAATCCATGACATAAATTATTTGAAATACTGCGAGAATGCCCAAAGTGCAAAAATTACCAGAATCGTGGAGACAATTACGCCAAAATAGACGCGATACCACCACGAATCTGGTACTTCATTTTTTTTTGGTAACTTTTGTTCGTTTTCGTCCATTAGAATTTGAATTTGAAACCCAATTGAAATTGGCGACTATCGAGCGATACAATTTGATTAGCAGCACGTCGATTTTGGAGATTGGGTAATGCAGATGTCGGGTTACCTGTAGCCAAGTCCGTCGTAACAGTCAAACTATTAAATTGAAAAATACTATTGATATTGAAAATATTCGTAAATTCCCCAAAAAATTCCAGTTTAAGCCTTTCTGTAAAGTTGAAAAACCGCGAATATCTTAAGTCTACATTAGTTTGTTTAGGTGTTTTTCCTGAATTTCTCCCAATACCAACTGGATTATCAGAACCTATAAAACCATCGCCGTTGATGTCTGTTGATGACACAATATTAAATCTTTCACCATTATTAACCGTTGCAATAATTCCCACTTGGTTATTATTAAGCAAATAATTTAAACCTTTTGATTCAAAATCAAATGTTGGTCTTCCCACAAAACTCGCAACAAACGTATGCCGTTGATCAGCCAATGATGGACCAAAATCACGATTTCTATTCGTAGGATCTTGCAAAACCAAATTCCCTACTTGAGTTGCTACCAGATTTTGCTCTGGTGCATCATCTTCAGATTTTGAAAGTGTGTAATTTAAACTGAACTGGTAACCTTTCGATAATCTCTTGTTCAGTTGCAGGGTAAAAGCGTTATATGTTGAACTTCCGCTACCCTCAGCGAGTAAAATGTTGTTAAATCTTGGGTCAATTCTAGTTGAAGCATTGACAGTAGTCCCACCAATGAAAGTAGGTCTTCCGTCTGCTAAAGTAAAACCAGTTCTTACTCTATTAATACTTCTATAAATCGGTATATGTTTGCCATTTGATCGAATAAGTCCGGCTGTAACAGAAATATCTTTTGCCAAAATTCGCTCAAGCTGAACGTTATAATGAATTGCATACATATTTTCTAAATCTGACGCAATAGAAGTTATGTCTTGTAACGGAACGGTTGCAGTCGAAGTCTGATTTGGAAAATTTGGTGCTAACGCCGAAAGTGGGCTATTAAATGAAACGGTGAAAAAAGAAGGTCTGCCGTTAGCTTGAATAGCTCTCAAGTAAAAATCCGAATAAACGGTGTCGTAGTAAATTCCAGCACTTGCTCTTAAAACTGTCTTTTCACTCAAGCCATAAACTATACCCAAACGAGGAGCAAAATTGTTTTTATCAACTTTGAACTTCTGTGAAGGCACAAATGGAGAATTTATATCTGCGTTCGGAATTCGATATTGATCATATCTAACTCCATAATTTACTTTTAATTTGTTACTAGCTTTCCAATCGTCTTGTGCAAAAAAACTGTAATAAGTTGAATCAAAAGTAGCACCCGTATCGCCAAAAATTTGTTGGAAGCTAGTGTATGATCTTTGGTTTACACCAGTTCTTGCTTGATTGTAAGTGGCAGCACTTTGAAAAGTGTATCTAGTAAATGAATTTGTTCGTCGAATATCATCTATAAAATTGACTCCAACTCCAACTTTGACCGCATGACTACCAATTGTCCAAGTTAAATTATTTAAAAATTGGGTTGATTTTTGCAATGGAGCAATAGTGTCATCATTCTCAGGTGCACCAAAATTTGCACCAGCGGCACCGTTTGTAAGGATTCCGTCTATATCGCTAATTACAATCGAAGGACCAATCCCAGAATTAGCGTTCGCAATATTCCTTGAATCTCTCTTAGCGAATTGAAAACGAAATTCATTTAAAATATTTTGAGAAGCAACTGATGCTAATTGAATAGCTAATGAAGACGATTTGTCATCAAAGTCAATACTTCTCTCGAGCGTGTTTGTTCCGCCAGCAATATTGTCTGGTGATAAGTTAGTGAATCGGTTAAAACGAATACTTAACCTATTGGCTGCATCGATTTGTGAATCAACTTTAAAAATAAAAAAATTAACTTTTTGTTTAGTGGGAATTGCTGTAGGAAAGGCTGCAGCGGAAACGCCAGAGGCAATTAATGTTGCTCTATCAGCAGCTGATATTGTCAAAGACCTAGCCGCTTCACCACCTAAATCGCGGTTTACCCATTCATATCCACCAAAGAAATGAACACGATCTCGATAAATCGGACCACCAATCGCTCCTGTAACGTTGTCAACTTTTGTTGCAGGTTTAATTGATGTTGGCGAAGTGTTAAATGGTCGCGAAGAAAATGCTGTCCGACGCATTCGATAGCTTGCAGAACCGTGAACATCATTAGTTCCACTTGGAGTAACTGTGTTCATAATCAAGCCAGGAGTGTTGCCAAACTCGGCAGAAAAGCCATTAGTTACAAGCTGAACTTCACTTACAAACGTGTCAGAAATAGGCATTAAACGTATTCCTGCACGGTCAGCTTGAGTATTATTATTTCCATCAAGTTGATAATTTGTTCTTCTCGTATATCCGTTTGCGTTAATACGCGGAACACCAAATTCTGAATTAGTTCTTCCGGTTACATTAGCCTGAAGTAAAGCATAATTATAAGGGTTTCGAGAAACAAGCGGAAGATTTTGCACTTCAGCTGAAGTCATAACCCGTCCAACGTCAATTTTTCCAGGATCAGCGATTGGAGCGTCTGAATCGATGGTTACTATTTCAGAGACCGAGCCTGCTTGTAATTGCACATCAATAGTTGCAACTTGTCCGGTTGAAAGTGTGATTCCATCTCGAACTAGTTTTTTAAAATTAGGAGCTTCAAAAGTTACTCGATATGCACCAAGCGGAAGCAGAGGAATTCGATAACCTCCGTTTTCATCGGACTTTACAGACCGCGATGTGCCGGTTCCGGTGTTTGTAGCAACAATCATTGCGTTAGGAACTGTAGCACCATTTGAATCACTCACAACGCCTTCAATTTGTCCGTTTATGGCTTGTGATTGTGAAAAACCAACAACCGCTAAACCAGCTATCAGAATAGAAATAAGTGAAATTCTGAACATGTTTCGCATAAAACCTTTTCTCCTTTGCTTATTGAAAAAACAAAATTTTTAATTTGGGAATGTTACAAAAAGATAACATTTTATGTTACGTGTTGGAAATAAAAAAGGTTTGATTATTTGAATTTAATGCAAAAAATTGTCAAGTTCTGTGAAATGAGCGTTCTATGTCTTTCATTGTTAGTCGCAAAACAATCGGGCGACCGTGCGGGCATGTAATTGCGTTTGCAGTTAAAACCAATTTATCAATCATCCATTGCATTTTTTCGGGCGTGAGTTTCATATTTATTTTGACAGCAGCTTTACAAGCCATTGATGCCGCAATTTCATCACGAATTGTTTCAATTGCATTTCCACGTTTTTCGCGGTCGATTGTTTCGAGAATTTCTGATAAAAGATTTCTTGCGTCATTTCCTGCTAAATCAGACGGAACTCCTTTAATTGCAATAGTTCGCCCGGAGAGTTTCATCAAAGAAAATCCTAGCTTTTCTAATTCGGGTTCAACAGTTTGAAACGCAACGGCTTGTGCTGGCGATAAATCGAGCGTTTCGGGTAATAACAAACTTTGTGTTTCAACCAATCTTTCACCCTCTTTTTGGCGAAACTTATCAAATAAAATTCGCTCGTGAGCAACGTGCTGATCGACTAAAAGCAAACCTTCGTCATCAACTGCAATTATGTAACTATCGTGAAGTTGACCAATCGGACGAATTTTAGTTGGAGATAAGTCTTTTACTTCTATAACTTTAGTCGCTTTTAAAGCCGAATCGACCGGAGGAAGTTCTTTGTAATTTGAAATTTCAGATTTACGGTTTTCTATTTGAATTTCGAGGTTTGAACTTTCGTTAACAATTGTTTCTAAACGGTTTTCGGCTGCATTCTCAAAATCGTGAGAATCCAAATTTATTTCAAAAACTTGTTCTTCAAAAGACTTTGGAAGTGAAGTTTCAAAATGCGGTGTTTCAATCGCAAATTCAATTTTTTGCTGTTCAAAACTTTGCGTTTCGGGTTCGAACGACTTTTGTTCAAATGACAAAGGACTAATGACAACGGACTGTGGATTTATCAACCCATTATTTCTCAATGAATTACGAACCGCTTCAGCAATAACTTCTTTGACAGCTTCGGCTCTTCTAAATCGAACTTCCGTTTTCGCCGGATGAACATTGACATCAACTTCTTCGAGTGGAATTTCTAAAAAAAGTAACGCCACAGGATAAACGCCGTGCGGCAAAACTGCACGAAATCCTTCTTGCAAGCCTTTTGAAATCAACTTATCGCGAACAAATCTGCCGTTGATAAAAAAATATTGCGAATCTCGCGTCGAACGCCTTTCGCGAGGTGCGGAAACAAATCCACTGATATTTGCAATATACTCGCGACCACCATTTACGGGCAGAAAACTTTCAATCAAATCGCGTCCAAAAATCTGGTAAGCTCTTTCTTTCAAGTCTTTAGCCTGAGAAACACGCAAACTTTCGCGTCCATTATTGGTCAAAGTAAAAGCAATTTCGTGATGTGCGAGAGCGTAATGCGTAATTATATTTGTAAGATGATAATTTTCTGTCGCTTCACTTCGCATAAATTTACGGCGAGCTGGCGTGTTAAAAAATAAATCACGGACAGAAATCGTGGTTCCGGTGTTTCGTGCAGCATCTTTAACGTCAATAATCTTGCCGCCATCAATATTTACGCGAGTCGCAATCTTGGCTTCGAGAGTTTTTGTGACGAGTTCAACTTTGGCGACCGAAGCGATTGAAGCCAGAGCTTCACCACGAAATCCGAGAGTTTTAATTGTTGATAAGTCTTCTAATTTGTTGATTTTAGAGGTTGCATGGCGTTCGAAAGCCAATACAGAATCATCGCGACTCATTCCTTCGCCATCGTCAGAAATTCGCATCAAACGTCTGCCGCCAAGTTCAATGTTGACTTCAATCCGCGTTGCTCCAGCATCGATTGAGTTTTCGAGCAATTCTTTAATCACCGAAGCCGGACGCTCAACAACTTCTCCAGCCGCGATTTGATTCGCCAGATTATCGGATAAAATTCGAATTTTACTCATTATTATGATTCTATCAGAATAGTTTGCAGAACAAAATTAACACTTTGAAGACGAAATGAGATGTTTATATATTTTTTATCAAATCGATATATTCTAATCTCTTGTTTTTTTATGCAATTGAATGTTTTAATTTTGAATAAATTATTAGAAAAATCAAAAAATATATTGAAAATATGATAGAAATCAGACGACAACTAACTTTATTTGTTCCCGAAGAGCAACGCGAAATTATAGAAAAGATCAGAGCTGAATTTAATCCGATTCAGTATAGTTTGATTTTTGCACACGTTACTTTGTGTTGTGAAGATGAAATTGAGCCAATTGAATTATTAAAAAATAATATTCAATTGAGTAAACCTCTTGTAATTAATTTCAGTCAAGTTGCAAGATTTGCGGATGGAAAAGGTTTAATGATTCCTGCAAGTGCTGACAACATTGAGTTTAACGAACTACGAAAAAATATTTTAGGCGGAAACTTAATTAGAAATCATCAACCGCATATAACCTTAATGCACCCAAGAAACTCGATTTGCACTGATGAAATTTTTGAACGAATTAATGTCATTGAGCTGCCAAAACAATTCAGCTTTAATGAAATTTGCTTGATTGAGCAAGTTAATGGCAAGAAATGGAAGATTATAAATAAGTTTTTACTCGAACGTTAAAATCGTTATAACTTTATTTGTAAAATGTTTATTGAAATATCGATTATAGATAAATAATTCGGTGACCTTTATCGTCTAAATCAATCGCTTCATAAATCCAATCAATCGCGTAATTGCCATGTTTATTCAAAACAGTCGAGATGTTTAAAGTGCGTTCTTGCAAGTGTTTGTTGGGCAAAAGTGATGCAAACATCGTTTCTAGCTGTCGCTTAATCGTGTCATCTTTACGGATTTGGGCAAGATAAAACTTTTTACGCATCGCGGAAATGTGGTAAAGAATTTTTTGACGGCGACGAATCGAATTATCAGCTAAAGTCGGTTCAATTTCTCGCAGACTTTTTTCTAAATTACTCAGTTGAACGTTAATTGTTTCTTCAACTTCGGCGAAAATTTGAGTTGTTTCTTTGTTTAAAAATCTCTCAACTATTTGTGTTTTAAGCAGTTCTTCTCCAATTAACAAATCTTCCAAGTTCAAATCATATTTATCAAGTGTTTTCGCTTGTTTTGGCTCAATAATTGTAAAACTTTGACGATGAAAAATTGTCGTAATTGGACGTTCTAGAATTCGATAAACTTCGCCTGATTGGGCAAAATACGCGATTTCTGCCGCACCGCCGAAATAACAAATTGTCGGCAACAAATAATCTTGAACAACCGAGCGTAAAACTACACTTGGCGAAAATTTTTCGGGCGAAACTTCGGCTAAATCTGCTAATTCATTAAGAGTAAATTCCCTGTCAATATCTTTTGTTTTGAAAGTTCCTTGCGGAGTTTTTTTCAAGGCGTGTCGAGTTTTGTCATTCGCTTGATAAAAAAGCGGAAAATAATCTTCGTTTATTAAAACTTGAGCGTGATAACCTTCTTCAACAAGTTTTTCGCTTCTTATGCGTAAGGCAGAAACTATTTCTTCAGATTTTTTTATTGCTCTGACATAAATCGGTGTGGCAAGTTTTTTTAGACGTACATCAAGCGGACACAGCACAATCAAGCCAAATTTGCCGAGAATTTTAGTCAACATTCTGGCAAACGCATCGCCGTAATCAACACCTTCCGACCACGTTTTTTCTATCATTTCCCGTAATTCATCTGTAAATTCTGTATGCGGCAAACCATCGAAAAGTTCGTCAATTGTTCCTTTTATTGAAGCATCGTTTTTGACATATCCAACCGGTAAATTTTCGTAACAAAGCTTCGGCTCGTTGCGAAGTTCGTTTAAATTGCCTTCTTTATTAATAAAAAAAGTGTTTGAAACCTCAAGAAAATCGTGATCTTCTGTCGCAATCCAAAATACAGGAACAGCCTTGAAACCACGTCCACGCAGACATTCGGTTAGTTTTACAGCAGAAAGGGCTTTGTAAATTGTGTAAAGCGGTCCGGTGAAAAGTCCAGCTTGTTGACCGGAAACAACCGCGACACAATCGTCATCTCGTAATAGTTTAATATTTTCGAGTGTTTTTTCGGTTGCACAGTTTCCGCGATTTGCTTCTTCCAAAACGTTACATAAAACATTTCTATCAGTTTTGTAGTTAGCCAAGACATTTGGAATTTTTAAAGATATTTCAGTATGCGATTCGACAATATTTGGATAATATTTCAACAACGAAAGAGGTTTCTGTTGGTATTCAAGAAAAAGTCTTGACTGGTGCGGGACATTAGCGAACGAAAGAGTTTCAGTTCGTAATAACTTATCATTGGGACACGGACAGGCGGCAATACTACTCACAAAAATCTCCTCATTTCTGATTATAGACAACCGATGCCAAACTATCAAAACAAAAAGGACGATGCCGAAACATCGTCCAATATAAATTACAATATTAAAGATTTATTCATTGCCGGAAATTCTAGGGCGAGTTTCACCTTCGATATTTGCAGATGCAACAGGTCTTTCAATTATGTAAATTCCTGATGAATGAGTTCCAACAAAAATACGGTTGTTATTTTTTGGATCAAATGATAATGCCCAAACTCTTCGTGTTGGCAAATTTAAGTCTTTGTCATCTATCCTTTTCCAATTTTTTCCGGCATCAACTGATTGATAAATTCCACCTGTGCCTTCAAGCGAACTTCCAACAAAAACTTCATTTGTGTTAGTTGGGTTTATTAAAATTGCTGAAAAACTTCCTGCTGGCAAATTGCTTCGTCGTGACCAACTTGCACCGCCATCACGCGAAATAAAAAGTGCTTGAGTTGTGCCAACATAAACTACATCAGCATTTTCAGGGTCGATTTGAATAGCAACAACTGGAGCAATTGTCGGAATACCGCCGATTTTTTGCCAGTTTAAACCATTATCGATAGATGAAACAACGCCAGAAACTGTTGTTCCTGCAAAGATTCTATTCGGCATTTTACTTGAGCTTGCAACTGAAAAAATACGTTCGTCGATTCCGGTTCCAAAAGAAAATTTGTCCCAACCTGCTGAAATATTATTGGTGCGAAATAAACCTTTGTTTGTTGCGGCAAAAATACTATTTTTTCCGTCATTTGCGTATGCGAGATGGTTTACAGTTTCAGCAAATCCGCCAACTCTTTTAATTGTTGGAGCAACAACTGCCGGCACAACTGGAGTTTTTACGCCTTTTTTAGCAACAACTTTCTTTTTAACAATCGGTTTCTTTACAGGAACAATTTTCGGAACTGGTAATTGGCTCCACGTAACTCCACGATCTATCGAACGATACATACCGATATTTGTGCCAAGAAACAAAGTGTTTGGGTTTATTGCATCTTGCAGAAATGAAAAAGGCACGGTTCTGATGATTGATAAATTTTGCGTTGATGGCTTCCAAGTTTGACCATTATCATCGCTGATAAAGAAAAAACCTCCACCAGTTGCAGTGTTTTTACTTGTTGCGTAAAAACGGTTTGGCTTTTGAATATCTGGTGTAATTTCTAAAATGAAACGACTTGTAAGATTTCCATTACTAATTGTAAAGTTTTTTCCGCCATCATTTGAAACCATCAAACCATAATTATTAGTAGCGATAAAAATTTTATTTGGCTCGTCAGCGTTAACAGCGATTGAATTTACTTCGAGTTCTCTTTGGGTTGTCAACGACCAAGTTTTTCCTGAGTCAGCTGACATCCAAAACCCTTCAGTTGTTCCGGCATAAACTCCGCCATTTCCACTAGGATTTTGCAGTATTGCTCGCGTTCGTCGCGATTGCGAAGGAATTCCTTGAATTTTTTTCCATACTTCGCCGTTGTTGTATGATTCGTAAATGCCACTACAGGCTGACGCGACAATATGATCAGGATTTTGTTTGTTAATATCTATTGCAAAAACATCGGAATCGTCAATCATTCCATCTTTTTTTAGAACCCAAGTTTTTCCACCATCAATTGATTTATAGGCTCGCCAAGAAGTTCCGGCAAAAAGAATATCTACATTTCGCGGGTCAACTGCAACAGAATCAACAATTAACGCCGAAAATGGCTTCTCATCTTTTGTTTCTTTCCAGTTTTCGCCCGAATCAAACGATAAAAATACTTTCCCAAAACCACCGGCGACTAACATTTTCGGATTTTTATCTGATTGCGTTAGTGCGTGAATCGCTTGATTTCTTAAATCTTTTGATTCTTTCCAAGTTTCGCCACCATCTTCACTGCGGAAAAAACCACCTGGTTCTTTATGTCTGTGACCTGAAACGTAAATTCTATTTGAATCTTGCGAATCAATCATCAAATTATCGAGCGTTATTTGAGGACGATTAAATGTGACGAGATACTTCCAACTTTTTCCAGCATCGACAGAGCGATAAACTTGACTATCGACAGTTGTGGCAAAGAGCTTATTTTTATCTTTCGGATCAATAGCAACAGCACGAATGTCGCCGCCATTTGGTCCAACAACTTTCCATGCATCAAACTTAATTATATCTGAACTCGTGTTAGCAAATATTTGTATTGCTGAAAATGCTATTAATATTAAGGTTAAAAGTCTGTTTTTGTATATGTTCATTATATTTTGCCCCAATCTTACTTAACTTTGATGAACGCAACGCACTGTTTGTTGCTTTGTTTTGGGTTTATTGTGATATGCAGGTAACTGAGAGTATTTGATTTTGCATAACCAGCATTTATATTAAACTTTTATCTTTACAAAGAAAAGAGCGGAATGAAATTCTCGAAAGAATTCATTCCGCTCAAATTTATGTCACATTAAAAATGTGAGCTTGATTACATCGGATCAGCTGCACCTGCAGGAACAATGTAAAATTCAGTGTTTAAAGCAGGAGCTGCTCCACCATCAACGATTTTAATTCGTGTTGCATCCATTCCGAGGAAGGCGATAGCTTTATTGAGTTGTTTAACTCTAAATGCTTTATCTTTCGCACTACCACGATTAATGATATACAACGTAGCTGTAGGATCATTTTGCAATTCACTATCTCTGATGTTTTGCAAACGAGCTTTTAAATCATCGTCAGGAGCTTTACCAAGTTCATCAACTTTACGATATGTTGGAATGCTACCAAAACTACCTGAATCAGAAGCTGTTTTGACACAATCTGGACAAAGTCCGTTTCCGCCGATTTCGACAGTCGCGGTAACATTTGTTCCAGCTGCACCAGAAACTTTAATTACAGGAGTTCCTTGACCTTCAGCAATTGAACCTGAAGAAACTGTCCAATTGTAAGTAACACCATCAACGCTTCCGCCGCTTGTGTTAGCTGTGAATGTCATCATGTCACTAGCTGAAACCTCAGCTCCAGGACCTGAAACTGAAAGTGTTGGACAATTACAAGGAATTGAACATCCAGTGCATTCTTTAACTTCAATAGTTTCAGTTTTTGTTTTTCCGCAAAATCCACAACCATTATCAACTGCTGATGTAATTGTGTATGTTCCGGCTTTTGCACCAGTTAAATCCCAATTAACACTTGAACCACTCCCAACAATACGTCCGCCAGAAACGGTGTAGTTGTAAAGAAGTGTATCGTTGTCAGGGTTTGTTGCTTTTGTGCTGACCGCAACTGAATTGTCATCAGAACACTCGCGTGAATTTGATTTAGTTCCAGCTGGACAAGGCAAATAAACAACTTTGCTGTCAATATTTAATTCTGTAACATCGGAGTTAGCTTTAACTGTGCTAGGAGCAGCAGTATCGCGACTGTTACGACGTCCAATTGTGATTTGACCCAAAAATCCGTGTGGGTCAGTTGACGTTTGAAATCCTACAGGAATCCCACCATTTACAACTGAAACTTGACGACCACCTATAACAGTTGTTGACCTAAAAGTGTCATCTTTCAAACTTCCGCGGTCTTGTTGGTTAGCATGGTAGCGATAAGAAGCACCAAGACTCATCCAACGTGTTGGAAACCAACGAGCTCCTGCAAGAGCTTCGACAGGACTATTTTCAAAAGCATTTGGAGTTCTTCCACCTACATATTGTGTAGTTCTAAATTCCAAAATTGGTTGAAAGTATTTGTTTACAGGAAAATCTGCAGCAATAGCAGCAATAACTTCGTCAGGGCGATCAAGTAATGTGAATGTTCCACTTGGGAATTCACCTTTTACACTGCTGTTGTAGTTATATCCAATATTAGCTGAAAGGTTCATCCACTGACGAACACGAGCATCGGCAAACATAACAACACCTACATCACCTCGGTTTCCACCAGGACTTGCTCCGCGTTGCATTTGATTAAAACCACTAGCATCAGACGCTGTGTCTGCATACCATTTGTAATATGCAATTACACCAACACCAATTGCATTTGTCGGTGCAGTCCATCTCCATTTTGCTCCAGCTGAAAAAGTGCTGAAAGCCGACTGTCCATATTGTCTGTTGAGAAATGGAGCGTCTGGTAGATAGGTTGGAGCAATAGTGGATGTAGCTGGCGAAAATTGATTGTTGTTAGTGCATACATTATTTGGTTGTGCACAGGCAACTTGTAAAACTATTCCTGGCAAAATACCACCAAAGGTTGAACCAATTCCAGGAAATAAATCAGCACCGCCACCAGCCCTTGGCGTTCCAAGTGTTGGTGAAAACGGGTTATATGTTCCAGCTGAGCCTCCAACATAAGGAAACTGAACGAATGGCTGTGCTCCAATAGGACGGAAAACAGCAGCGTTAGCAAATTGTGTTGTGTTACCTAAAACAATCGCACCACCACTGCTAAAAGTGGCACCATTTCTTAATTGCGAATTTGGCAAATAAAAAGAAGAGAGATTTCTTGGTGAGTTTACTTTAATTCCTCTGTAAGCGTCTGTGTTGAAGAATAATTCTAAGTAGTCATTTACACCAATTTGAAAACTGACCGGCACTTCAGTAAAGTCGGCATTGCCCGGATCACGGTCAAAGTTACTGTATGCGGCACTGAAAGTGTACTCACCTTTTCTCAAGGTTTGTCCATCATAAACCGTAAAAAGCCCAGTAGGACCACCAACTGGACCGCCGGTGCCTACCGTTGGTGCAGTGTTTCTTGGGTCACTATCAAGTCTTAGTGTTTGGGCTGACATTGTAAAAAATAATGCCAACATTGTAAGCGAAGCTAATAAAGCTGATTTCGCGAGTTTCATCACATTCCTCCGGCGAAAGATAATATATCTAAAGTTTAAATTCTATTTATTACGTTTTAAGCACATTTAATTGTAATGATGCGTAAAACGTTATATGTTTTGTTCCGCATGAAATGAACTCCAAACGAAACAATAAGATCTCAATTGTTACAATATGTATAAGTCAATCTGCGTCAAAAGTCAACGCTCATATTAACCATATTTCATATAGTTTCTCGTGAGATACTAACCTAGACTTGCGATAAAAGCAAGTCTTTTCTCAACCAACCACGCGATTGTTGAGTGCTCATACTATTATGCGTAAATACCTCTCATTCTTGTATGATATGCAACTCTGTCAATTGCTAACATATAAGCAGCTGTTCTCATGTCAACATTATGAGTGTCAGCATAATGTGCAACTTCGTTGAAGCTATCAACCATTTTTTCTTCGAGACGCTGATTTACTTCATCTTCACGCCAGAAATAGCCCATTCTGTCTTGAACCCATTCGAAGTAAGAAACAGTCACACCACCTGCATTTGCAAGAATATCTGGAATAATAAAAACTCCATTTTCGTGTAAAACTTTATCAGCTTTTGGTGTCGTTGGACCATTTGCACCTTCCGCTAAAATTTTACATTTAATTCTTCCGGCATTTTCTGAAGTAATTTGATTTTCAGTTGCACATGGAGCTAAAACGTCACATTTGATTTCTAAAAGATCAGAATTACTAACAAACTCAACGCCGCCATATCCATCAAATGATTTTGTTTTTTGCAGATAGTCGAGTGCTTTGGGAATATCAATCCCATTCTGATTATAGATGCCACCATTCACTTCTGAGATGGCTACAACTTTATAACCTGCCTCGTGCATCAGTGTTGCACCAATTCCACCAACATTTCCCGACCCTTGAACAACAATGGATGTTTTTTCTGGAGTCAAACTATATCGTTTGATTGCTTCATTTATACAAAACAAAACACCGCGACCTGTGGCTTCTCTTCTTCCGAGCGATCCGCCTAATGCGACTGGCTTTCCGGTAACAACTGCGTTTACAGTATGTCGAGCGTGCATTGAGTATGTATCCATAATCCATGCCATTGTTTGCTCATTAGTGTTCATATCAGGAGCCGGAACATCTTTGTCAGGACCAATAAAATCAATCAACTCAGATGTGTAACGCCTTGTTAATCTCTCTAATTCACCTAAAGACATTTGTCTCGGATCACAAATCACTCCGCCTTTTCCGCCACCAAAAGGAACATTCACTACCGCACATTTCCAAGTCATCCAAGCAGCAAGTGCCTTGACTTCGTCTAACGTAACATCAGGTGCGTAACGAATTCCACCTTTTGCCGGTCCACGTGCAAAATTGTGTTGAACCCTATAACCTTCAAAGACCTGAATATGTCCTGAATCCATTCTTACCGGAACATAAACTTTAATTTCGCGATTTGGGACACGTAAAACAGCGTATAAGTCTGTGTCTAAATCTAATAATTTTGCCGCACGATCGAAACGTTCACTCATTGCTTCGAAAGGATTTTTTTCGTCGCTCCCCTTGAAACGTCGCATTTCATCTGCCATCGGATTTGCTGTTGCCATCTTTCTTTTCTCCAATTTTATCTACGATTTACGATTTTTATCCAAAATTTCGTTCATCGATCCGGTTCGAAAGCCATGCAAATCAAGTGTAACGTAACGAAAACCGAGTTTGCGGAATCTATCGGCAAACTCTTTCGTCATTTCTTTATGCAATGCACGTTCCATTTCTTTCGGAGCGATTTCTAAACGCACCAATTCGTCATGATGACGAACTCTAAATTCTATAAAACCAAGTTCTTTTAAAATTTTTTCACCAAGCTCAATCTTATTTAATCTTTCAACTGAAACCGGAATTCCATAAGC
This sequence comes from Acidobacteriota bacterium, assembly GCA_031415455.1. GTDB lineage: Bacteria > Acidobacteriota > Blastocatellia > Pyrinomonadales > Pyrinomonadaceae > JANNVK01. The sequence continues at coordinate 453,764 of JANORS010000015.1, forward strand.
AATTCTCGATGATAAACAAGGACTCGCGGGTTTATCCCAAGTTGGTAAATTATAACTTTTACTAAGTATCCGGATTTCAGCTTTACTTAACCCGACTTCAACCATCGGACTTCTAACATTTTTTTCTTTTGCGGCTTCTCTTCCGGGTCGAAAATCGCCCATATCATCAATCGTTGAACCATCTATCACAATTTTTCCGCTAGCAATGCTTGAAAGTTTTCCGTAAAGTTCAGTTTTGCAAAAATAACAGCGATTTGTTGGATTTGATTGATAATCTGGATTGCTAAGTTCGTCCGTTTCAAGAGTTTGATGATTGAAGCTGAACGATTCGGCTATCTGATTTGCCATATCGCGTTCTTTTTGGGCAACGCTTGGTGAAATTCCAGTCACACAGAGAGCATTTTCACCAAGTTCTTGCGTTGCAATTAAAGCCAAATAAGAACTATCAACTCCACCAGAAAAAGCAACCAACACCGATTGCATTTCACGCATCAAAAAACGTAATTGTTCTTCTTTTTCAGTTATTGTTGTGGCGACTGGCGAAAACGCCATTTTTGCAAAACTTGATTGTGCCATTTTGTATGGGCGAGCTTTTGGAATTAGCGTTAATCACAAACGCTTTAGTGTGTCGATGTTATCGCAGTAATTTATTAGACGCAACCTTCAAAAATTAACTTTTATAAGGAAAATCAATAAGGTTATAAGCATCAAACAGTTTGGAAACTTTTATAATTAGTTTTACAATTTAGAATCTTAGTTTATGTTCAAGTTTTTTTTATCTTTAATAATTTTATTCGGATGTTTTTTCTCGACAGTTATTGCTCAAGAAGATCCGATCGTAATTTTTAATCAAGGTCAAGACGCACAAGAAAAAGGCGAATATGAAACCGCCCTAAAATTATACGATCAGGCTTTGAAAATTATTCCCGAATTTCCCGAAGCCGAATATCAAAAAGCCACAATATATTTGTCATTAAAAAAACTTAACGAAGCCGAACAATCATTTCGTAAAGCAATAGAACTTCGTCCTGATTGGACTTTACCGATGGCAAATCTTGGCTTAATTCTGGTCAGAAAAAGCCAGTTTGAAGAAGCGGAAAAACTTTTAACACAATCTATTTTGTTGGATGAACTTAATTTTATTGCTTATGTTGGCTTAACTGAACTTCGTCTAAAAACAAACGCTCAAGCAAATATTTTAAACGAATTATTAGTAAAACTTTCAAAATTGACATCAAAACAACGCCCATCAGCCGCAATTTGGGCTGCTCGCGGAGCAATTGAAAGAAAATTGGGCGATGTAAAATCTGCAAAAATGAGTTTCCGTAAGGCGTTTGAAATTGATTCTTTAAATCAGTTTGCGTTAGCTGAAATTATTGAACTTTCTCTTGCTGAAAGCGATTATTCGAGAGCAATTGAAGACGCGAAACTTCTTGTTGCAACCGCACCAAATCAGCAAAATAAATATCTTCTCGCTCGAACTTATGCAGAAAGCGGAAAGACTGACGAGGCGATAAAAATTCTCGAAACACTTGATTCTAAAGACTCAGACGTTATTTCTTTAAAATCGGCGATCAATGCTGCAACAACAACTGACACCGCCGCACTTGAAAAAAGTCTTATCCAAGAACCGAAAAATACTACTGTTTTAGTGCGTTTATGTAAGTTGACGAGAACTCTTGACGCAATAAAATCAATCGACTATTGTAGTCGTGCGTTAGAACTTGAACCGACAAATATTAATCATGCAGTTGGTTTTTCAGGTGCTTTGCTCAAAGCGAAACAATACGAAAATGCTGTTGCAGTTTCCCGCCGGATAATTCAGATTTCGCCTGATAATTACACAGCTCATGCGAACCTTGCGTTATCATTATTTCAATTAAAACTTTTTCAAGAAGCCAAAATCGAATATCTTTGGTTAATTGAGGCAAAATCCGACATTGCTGTGACGTATTTTTTTCTTGCAATTTGTTATGATAATTTGCAAGAATATATTGATGCAATGGCAAATTATCAGCGATTCTTGTCGCGAGTTGATCCTAAACAAAATCAACTTGAGATTGACAAAGTGAATCTAAGACTTCCGGTTTTACAAAAGCAAATAAAAAACGGTGAAGGAAAGAAAAAGAAATGAAAACGCTAAGCTTAAAATTTAAAGAGAAATTGCAACATCGAATAATGTTTCTAGCACTTTTAATTTTTTACTTTTTGCTTTTTATTTTCGTAGCTTTTGCACAAGAAGAACCACCAATTGACGTTGTTCCGGCACCTGAAGTTTTGCTTTCTAAGACAGAAAGTAATGATTTAGACTCTGAAAAAAACATAAAAAAAAGAACCCAATTGTCGCTTGAAATAATGGAAACTCGTCTGAAAAATGCGGAAATATTTAATGGACAACCGAAATTTAAAGAAGTTTTGTCAGAACTAGGAAGTTATCAAGCCTTACTTGAAGATTCGTTTAAGTTTTTGGAAATGAACGATTTAAAAAATGAAAAGGTTCTAAGCAATATCAAAAAACTTGAAATTACTTTAAAAAAACATACAACGCGACTTGAATTAATTCGTCGCGAAATGCCTTTCAGATTTGGCTGGCACGTTGGGAAGTTAATGAAATTAGTAAGACAAATTCGCTCGAAAGCGATAGAACCTTTATTCGGGCAAATAAATTAGTATGTATCAAAAATCATTATTTCTAGCTCTCTTCACACTCATTTTTATTTTTTCATTAACGGTGATTAATGCACAAAAACGTGACCACTTTAGCGAGCAAGAATCAGAGCTAATTCGCGAAATGCAAGAAATTGATTTTAGAATGGCGGTTTTTGTTAAAGCAATCGACCGACGATTTATTGTCCTAAACAAATCAGAAGTTTCTAATGAAAAACAAATAAGAAAGGATTTAGAAACTTGGGGCGAACTTCCGAAAGGTACAAACGCTCAGCTTCTCAAAGATATTGAGCGAATTCTTAATGAAGCAATAAATAACATTGACGATGTTGCGGCTCGTGATATAAAAAATAAACTTCTTCCAAAAGCAATGAAAATTTTGGTCGAAAGCTGTAAAAAATCTTTGCCTCTTCTAACTTCTCTCGACGAAAAATTAACTGATAAAGCTGAAAAAGACGCAATTATCAACTCTGCAGAATATTGCAGAGAAATAATCAACGCCCAAACTAAAATTCCAGAAGAAGAAAAACCGAACAAAAAAGGGAAAAACTAACTTTTCTTTATCGTTTTTGTTACCGGCTTTATTGCTTGAATATTTTTTTCAAGTGCGTTTAAACCTTTTATTTCTAATGTTATAACTTCTTTTGTTTCAACATCGGCAACTCTAATTGAATTATTATTAGTGTCAGCAATAAAGATTTTTCCTTTCGCCACGCTTAATCCGCCAATTTCCCAAAATGTAGGTTTGTTACCGTCTTGATTTCCTGATTTTCCGTTCCCAAGAAAAGTTTTTACAGTTCTGTTTTTGGGGTTAAGAATTTTAATTTTATGGTTGTAAGTATCTGCAATCAAAATATTATCGCCAAGTTTCGCCAGCCCAAGCGGATGTTGCAATCTAACATCATCGCCGCTTCCGTCTTTGTCGCCAAAATCGAATAAATCACCACCAACAATCGTTTCCACTTCATTTTTTTTCAAATCAATTAAACGAATTATATTTGCTTCGCTGTCCGCAACAAAAATTTGATTATCAAATGCAAGTAAACCCGAAGGTTGCGAAAACGCAGATTCGAGTAATTCTCCATCTTCTCTGGCTTCATTTCCTGAACCTGCAAACACTGAAACTGTTTTTTTAGACAAATCCATACTCCAAATTTGATGTTGCCCGGAGATTGCAATAAACAATCTATTTCCAATCAGTTGCAAGTCCCAAGGCGAACTCAAAGGTGTTTTTATAGCGATTCCGCCTTCAGATTCAAAACGATTTTGCTTTCCTGTTCCGGCAATTGTTGTCACTAATTTCGTGTTCAAATTTATTTCACGAATAAGATGATTTCCGGTATCCGCAACGTATAGTTTTTCACCACTAATTGCCATTCCTTGCGGTCGATTGAATGTTGCGTTTGAAAAATTGCCATCTAACATACCGGATTTTCCGCTTCCGATAGTTTCTACCAAAGTTCCGTCTAATTTTGCGACAACTATCCGATTATTATTTGAATCGGCAATAAAAAGTCGTTCGCTTTTTTCATCAGCTAAAACTTTCCCTGGAAAAGATAAAGGAGTTTGAGTAGCTTTCGCATTTTCTAGTGCTAATTTTAAAGGCTCTTCATTCAATTTCCCAACCTTTCGAGCTTCATCAGCATATTGCTCAATCAATTTAACGATTTTGTCGTAGCTTCCTTCACCGCTAATTCTTTCACGGATATTTCCTTCTGTATCAATCAAAATTCGGGTTGGCCACGCTTGAACATTGTATGAACGCCAAATCTTAAAATCGAAGTCATTTGCAACTGGATGTTCAATTTCATAACGCAAAATTATCTTCCGAATGTTCTCAGTTTGTTTTTCATTTTCAAATTTTGCTGAGTGAACTCCTATTACAACTAATTCCTTCGAAAATTTTGCCTCGAGTCGTTTTAAATCTGGAATAATATGAAGACAATTTATACATCCATAAGTCCAGAAATCTAACATAACTACTTTTCCTTTCAATGATTTAAGTGATAATGGTTTGTCAGTATTCAACCATCCGCCGGTTGGAGTTAGTTCAGCTGCCTGTTTTTTTTCTTGAGCAAATGCCGAGAAGCTAGAAATAATTATGACGCTTATTAAAAAAAATAATTTCAGAGTTTTCATAAATTTATTATAACAATTTCAGTTGTTTTTATTCCAAAAAAAGCGGACTTCCCTATCCCCAGAGAAAGTCCGCAGAGTGGTCAGGTGCAAAACACTGAATACCCGACCAAAACTAAAAATTTAATTTAGTTTGGTAAAAGAACATGGTCAATTACGTGAATTACTCCGTTTGATTGCATTACATCGTAAGTTGAAACATTTGCTGTTCCGCCTTTTTCGTCCATAATTACTACGTTCATTGGTCCGTTCATCATGGCAGTTAATGTTCCGCCTGAAACAGTTTTCAACATAGCTTTTCCGCCGCCAGACTTAATCATTTTCATCAAACTTTTTGCTGTTACCTTACCTGAAACAACGTGGTAAGTTAAGATTTTGGTCAAAGTTGCTTTATTTTCAGGCTTTACCAAAGTTGCAACAGTTCCTTCTGGTAAGTTCTCAAAAGCGTCATTTGTTGGTGCAAAAACCGTGAAAGGTCCTTTGCTCATCAATGTATCAACCAAACCTGCAGCTTTTACAGCCGCTACCAAAGTTGTGTGATCTTTAGAATTTACTGCATTTTCTACGATGTTTTTGAGCGGAAACATCGCTTCTCCACCAACCATTACCGTTTGAGCTGAAACGCTCATTCCAAATGCGAATACCGCAAACATTGTTATTAATACTTTTTTCATTTTCAAAATTTCTTCCTTTTAAATTATCTTTGAATTCGAGATTCATAAAGATATACGGAAGCTAATTCGATAACGGATTTATTGACGGGAAAAATGTTTGAGGTTTGAGTTTTCAACTAATCTATTACTCGTTGCTTTCTTTAATCATCGCCAAAATCCTTTCACGAACTTTTTCGAGTGGCACTGAAACCAGAGCAAGAAGAGCAAGCGAGCCGACAGTTTCCCGCCAATCATTTATTTCGGCGATTATTTCGGGATTTTCAAGAAGAAATTGGTGCAGCGTTTTACCTTCATTCTCGGTTATTTGGGCAAAACTATTTGCATTCAAATCTTCTTGTTTTTGTTCTTCATTTTTCATCAAAGCAGCATTCTTAGGCTTTCGCCAAAATTTTTCCGCAGTTTGATTGTCGCTTTTCGCATTCTGGTTTTCACCGTTCCGAGTGGAGCGTCTAGTTTGGCTGCAATTTCCGTTTGGCTAAAACCTTCGAAATAGGCGAGCAGCAAAACTGTTCGCTGATCTTTCGGCAGTTCCTTCAAAATATTCGCAATCGCTAGGCGTTGGTGTTTAACGATTGTTTCGGCTTCAACACTTTCAACAACCTCAGATTTTTCTATCAAAGATTCAATCGCTGTGCGTTGTCTTACAGCCAAAGCCCGAATCCGATCGATTGCACGACCTCTCGAAATAGTTACTAACCATGTAAACGGTCGCCCACGGTTTTCGTCAAAATTCTTTGCCTTTTGCCAGATTTGCAAAAATATTTCCTGCAAAACATCTTCGGCTTCTTCGCGATTGTTTAAAAGACGCAGGATAATACTGAAAAGGATAATTTTGTAGCGGTCGTATAAAAATGCCAACGCATCTTCGTCTCGAGCAGCAATCGCTTTAATCAGTTGCTCGTCAGTCTCATTAAATAGTGTAAGTTCCATATAATCCTTGTTTCAATTCCGTTATTTCCCTTATTTCGTAATCTAGCTTTCGGATGTCTTCTTGTAAATAGTATGAGTAGAATCACCATCATTTCTGTATTGACGATTTTGGGTAAGATTGTTCTTGAATTTCAAGAGATACCATTTCATTGTTTTTTACCTCGAAAGGTGTTTAAATTTTATTTGTTCTGAACCATAACGCGATTTTTTTTAGAGAAGACCACCATCGAATAGAAAAAGATTTTGCAGAGAGATAAAACGCAGGAAATTACTACTCTTTTGCGAGAATTGAGTGCCGGAAATCGGGAAACCATTGATGCCTTAGTTCCGCATGTATATGACGAACTGCGAAAATTGGCTGCACATTATTTGAAAAGCGAGAGGAAGGGTCACACATTGCAGCCGACCGCAATCGTTCACGAGGCATTTTTAAAACTCATCGGACAAGAAACGGAATGGCAAAACCGCAATCATTTTTTTGCGATCGCTGCGAATTTGATGAGACGGATTTTGGTAGATTACGCACGCAATCATAAAGCGGCAAAACGCGGTGGTGAGATTGAAAATATATCCCTCGAAGACGCTTTTATCTTCGTGAAAGATAAACCTGACGAGATGATTGCACTTAACGACGCTTTGGAAGAGCTTGCGAAAATTGACGAACGCCGCTCAAAGGTTGTCGAAATGAGATTTTTCGGCGGTTTGAATAATGAAGAAATTGGTGAAGTTCTTGGAATTCACTCGAATACGGTTTTGCGAGACTGGAATTTGGCAAGAGCTTGGCTCAAAACAAAATTGCAGAATTCTTAAATTTTGTTTCAAAATCTATTTATGTCCCCAGACAAATGGAATGAGATTAGTAAAATATTCCACATTGCCCTTGAGAAAGAACCAAGCGAAAGATTTGAATACTTAAATCAAGCTTGCGGTGATGATAATGAACTTCGCCTCGAAATCGAGACTTTGCTTGACTCAAATGATCAGGAGGATAGTTTTATAGATTCTCCGAAGATCGGTTTTGCTTCCCAAATTACAAAATTAAATCTCAAGAAAAACGAAAAGATTGGAGCGTTTCAGATTATTGAATTGCTTGGAATCGGCGGTATGGGTGAAGTTTATTTAGCCAAAGATTTGCGTCTGAATCGTCAGGTCGCGTTAAAATTCCCATCGCTAAATGACGAGAATTCAAATCGGCGTTTTTTGCGTGAAGCACAAGCTGCCGCTTCACTAGAACATCCGAATATTTGCTCGATTCACGAAATTGGTCACGAAGACGGACGCGATTTTATTGTTATGCAATATGTCAAAGGCGAAACTCTTTCACAGAAACTCAAAGTCGGAGTTTTGAAACTCGCTGATTCTATAAACATTGCAGTTCAGGTCGCCGACGCTCTTTCTGAAGCCCACGAACGAGGTATTGTTCACCGCGATATTAAACCCGCAAACATTATCGTTTCACCACAGAATCTGGCAATCGTTCTGGATTTTGGACTCGCAAAACGAATTGTTTTTGATTCGAATGAACCTGATTCAAGTTTGAAGTCAATGCTTAGCCAACCGGGAATGATTCTAGGAACTGTCAGTCATATGTCGCCCGAGCATGTTCGCGGTCAGCAGGTTGATTCACGAAGCGATCTTTGGAGTTTGGGAGTGATTCTGTATGAGATGCTCGCCGGCATATTGCCATTCTCAGGCGAAACTGTCAGCGACACGATAGTCTCAATTCTCGAAAAAGAACCACCTTTAATTGATAATGTGCCCGATGAATTAAAACGAATCGTCCGCAAATTGCTGACAAAAAACATCGAAAAGCGATATCAATCTGCAAGCGATTTGCTGATTGATCTTAAGAATTTACGGCGTGAAATCGAGATTCGGGGCGAAACGGAAATTGAAACGCACGAGCACGAACTTGAAGATACTCTAAGTGGGCAGACAGTTGTAACTCACGAGATAACGACCTCATCTTCCAGCCTTGAATATGCAGTTACCCAGGCAAAAAAACATAAGTTTGCAATCGCGATTGCTGCCGTTTTACTTGTTGCTGTGATCTCTACCGTTGGTTACTTCGGCTTCTTATCAAATGCGAATAACTCAGGTCAAATCAATTCGATAGCCGTAATGCCTTTCGTCAACGACAGCGGTAACCCGGATATCGAATTTCTTTCGGACGGAATGACCGAAACACTTATAAGCAGTTTGTCGCGAATTCCTAAATTAAGCGTTAAGGCTCGTTCATCGGTCTTTCGCTACAAAGGCAAAGACGCATCAACGCAATCGATCGGGAAAGAATTGAATGTGCAGTCGATTTTGAACGGGCGGGTTGTGCAACGAGGCGACCAATTGACGCTAACGCTCGAACTCGTTGATGTTTCAACCGAAAATGCGATATGGAGTCAGCAATATACTCGCAAGCAGACTGACCTTATTTCACTGCAAAGCGAGATCGCCGGTGATGTTTCGAGCAATCTTAAATCAAAACTTTCGGGTGCGGAGGCAGCCCAAGTCGCAAAAAGTTACACGACAAACCCCGAAGCCTACCAACTTTATCTAAAAGGTCGTTTTAACTGGAATAGAGGCACAAATGTATTGCTCAAACAGGCAGTGGATTTTTTCAAACAGGCAATTGAGAAAGACCCGAACTACGCTTTGGCTTATTCGGGTTTAGCTGAAACATACGTCCTCTTTCCGAGTTGGGGCGTTGCATCGTCAAAAGAAAGTATGCCCATGGCAAAAGCTGCAGCTCTTCGGGCTTTGGAACTGGACGATTCGCTGGCGGAAGCACACGCTGCACTTGGAGCGTATCTTACCCAGTATAAATATGATCGCGTTGGTGGCGAAAAGGAATATCGGCGTTCCATCGAACTAAATCCAAACTATGCAACCGCTCGTCAATGGTTTGCACTCGACATATTGGCTTCGTCAAGACGATTTGATGAAGCCCTCGTAGAACTGAGTCTTGCCCAAGAACTTGACCCGCTTTCGCCCGTTATCGCTACGAATTATGGCGACACATTGGTATACGCTCGAAGGTATGATGAGGCAATCGAACAATACAAACGCACTCTCGCTCTCGACCCTAACTTTGCCTTTGCCCATTACGCATTGGGCTGGGCTTACGGCTCAAAAGGAATGTATCCTGAAGCTATTGCCGAAACGCGGAAAGCGGTTGAGTTGAACGATGACCCGATAGCAAATGGATATTTAGGACTTTGGCTTGCGAAATCTGGCGGTCGCAAAGAGGCATTGAATCTGCTCGATAAATTGAAGCAGGAATCTACCAATGGTTATGTTCCAGGCTATTCTATTGCACTTATTTACATTGGTCTTAACGAAAAAGAAGAGGCATTGAATTGGCTCGAAAAAGTAGTCAACGATCGTTCACCAACCATCGTCTTATATGCAGCTAGTCCTGAGCTTGACGATTTCCGTTCCGAGCCTCGATTTATGAACATGCTCAAATTAATGAAACTGCTCGAATAAGCTGGACAATATGCTCTAAGATTTCTAAAGAGCAGTTTTGAGGAACATTTTGCCTGTTGGAGCCGGAACGCCTTGTTCTTGTTCGAGAGTTACAGCAAAAATTGTCGAAGGTTGTCTTTCATTGAGAGGAATTTCACCACGTAGTTCGCCTTTGCCTTGAGCATTTGCTTTGAAAACACCACCAGAAACAGGAGTTTTGCTGGCAATAAACCAAAGTTGATAAGCCTTACCTTGTGGAGCAACCGGTAAACCTTCAACAACTAAATATGATTTTCCACTAGCTTTATCGTAAATTAACTTAGCCTTTGCGTTTGGAGCATCTTCTAACCCGGTAAGCGATGCACTAACAGTCTCCGGAGTGAGAAGCTCGCTCGTTTTAGCCAATTCAATTTGAGTAGATTCTAATTTTTGCTTAAGTTGGGTAATTTCTATGTTTGATTTTTCAACTTCTTGGCTCACTTTCCAGAGCGAAAATCCAAGAAACGCAACAGAAACACAAGCTGCAACCGCAACCATTTTTTGCAAAATTGACCACGAAGATCTTTTTAAGCTAATTAAATTAGTCTCAGTTTCTGATTTATAGTTGACATCTGCCTTAAATTCAATAGGTTGAGCTTCTTTGTTAATTTCAACTTTTTGCTCAACTATTTTGTCAAACAATCCATCAACTTCATTATCCTGCTTAATCATCGCCAAGATATTTTCGCGAACTTTTGCCGAAGGTTCAGCCACAGGTGCAGAAAGTGCAAGCAATCCGACAGTTTCACGCCAATCATCAAGATCGGCGTGAAGCTCCGGATGAGCTTCCAAAAGTTGTTGCAAGGTTTGTTCGTCAGCCACACTTAGTGCATCTAACGCTTTTGCAATCAACAATTCCTGATTTTGTTCTTCGTTCTTCATCAAAGTAATGCTCGTAACCTGTCACTAAAACTTTCTCGCAATTTTATAGTTGCGTTTCTCATTCGCGTCTTGATAGTTCCCAGCGGAACTGCCAGTTTTTCTGATATTTCCGTTTGGCTTAAACCTTCAAAATAAGCAAGTTGTAAAACTTTTTGCTGTTCTTCGGGTAATTCTGCTAAAACTTTGGCGATTTTTATTCGTTGCTGTTTAACTATAGTTTCATCTTCAAAACTCGCGACTTCATTTGATTTATCAATTAATGATTCATCCGCTGTTCGCTGTCTCGAAGCTAAAGCTCTAAGTCTATCAATAGCACGACTCCGGGAAAGTGTCACTAACCACGTAAAACCACGACCGCGTGTTTCGTCAAAATCTTTCGCTTTTTGCCAAACTTGCAAGAAAATTTCTTGCAAAACATCTTCCGCTTCTTCGCGGTTATTTAATATACGCAAGACAACGCTAAAAAGGATTACCCTGTATCTATCGTATAAAAACGCCAACGAGTCTTCATCCCGAGCAACAATTGCTTGGAGAAGTTGTTCGTCTGTTTTTTGTACGATATCTAGAGCCAAATATTCCTCTTTTCAAATTAGAGATAAACTGCGATATACAAAATTATTGTTTGCAATTGGTGAAATGTCAAAAGTTCTTTTCGAGTAAGATATTTGTTTCATTGATTCTTGTCTTTGGCTTGACGCTGACAAGGCGTGAATGTTAGTTTTTTCTTAATGGAAACTGAAATATTAAAGAAAACTCCTTTGAACGATGCACACCGATTACTTGGCGGGAAAATGGTCGAATTCGGCGGTTGGGATATGCCCGTTCAATACACCGCTGGCGTTTTAACTGAACATCTTCGCACCCGAACTTATGCCGGACTTTTTGACGTTTCGCACATGGGCGAAATTCACGTTGACGGTAAAGATGCGATTGCTTTTGTTAATTCGATTACCACAAATGATGTTACAAAATTAGTCGATGGACAAGCACATTATTCAGCTTTGCTTTATGAAAATGGTACTGTTGTTGACGATTTGCTAGTTTATCGGTTTGCTGAAGATAAACTTTTTTTAGTAGTAAATGCCGGAACGCAAGATAAAGATTGGGCTTGGATTAACGAACATCGTGGAAATTTTGATATCGATTTACGGCACGCAAGTATCGAATATTGCCAAATCGCGATTCAAGGACCGGAAGCGACTGAAATGTTGCAAACCATTACCGAAACTGATTTAAGTGCAATCAAATATTATCATTTCACGACTGGCGAAGTTGATGGAGTTCCTTCGATTATTTCGCGAACAGGTTACACCGGCGAAGATGGTTTTGAAATTTATGCTGATGCCGCAAAAGCCGAGCAACTTTGGAACAAAATGCTTGAAATTGGTAATTACGGCAGCGAAGACGGAATTCTACCTTGCGGATTAGCCGCGAGAAATACACTTCGACTCGAATCAGCAATGTCGCTTTATGGTCACGAAATCAGCGATGAATTCACGCCACTTGAAGCAAATTTAGGCTGGATTTGTAAGCTCGACAAAGATACTTTTATCGGCAAAGACGCTTTGGTAAAACAAAAAGCTGAAGGTTTAAAGAAAAAACTTGTCGGTTTTGAAATGATTGATAAAGGAATTGCCCGCGATGGTTTTGATGTTTACTTAAACGACAAAAAGGTTGGTTTTGTAACGTCTGGTTCGCCTGCACCTTTTTTGAAAAAGAATATTGGTTTAGCTTTTCTTCCAATTGAATTTGCAAAAATCGGGCAAGAAATTAAAATTGATGTGAGAGGAAGATTTTTATCGGCGATTGTTGTGCCGACTCCATTTTATAAGAGAGAAAAATAGATATTTATTAAAATAAAAGAGATTTAAGAAAAAAATATGTCAAACATTTTAGAAAATTTGAAATACAGCAAAGACCACGAATGGGTTTCTGTTGATGGAGATGTCGCAACGGTCGGCATTACGGATTATGCACAAGGTTCGCTCGGCGACGTTGTTTATGTGGAATTGCCAAAAGATGGCGACACCTTTGCTGCTCATGAAGCGGTCGGGTCAGTCGAATCTGTAAAAGCTGTTTCAGAAATTTTCACGCCTATCGGCGGAGAAATTGTTGAAGTTAATGAAAGCGTTAATGATACTCCGGAAAATGTAAATAATGATTGCTACGGCGAAGGTTGGATGTTTAAAATTAAACTAGATAATGCCGGCGAAGTAGATGCAATGCTTTCGAGCGTTGAATATGAAGAATTCCTTACTAATGAACATTGAAAAATTAATAGTAAATAATTTTTCTCCATTTGTTTTTTAATTTATACTTTCATTATGAGATATATACCTAATTCTCCGCAAGAAGTTGCGGAAATGTTAAATGTTGTCGGCTTGAAAACGCCTGACGAATTATTCCGCTCGATTCCGAAAGATGTTCAACTTAATCGTGCTTTAAACGTTACCGATCCGCTTTCTGAACCGGAAGTGATTTTGGCAATGGAAAGTTATGCCGCCAAAAATCCTGGTGCAACAAAGCCAAGTTTTCTCGGAGCCGGAGTTTACTCGCACTTTTCGCCAACAGTTGTTGATTATTTGATTCAACGAAGCGAATTTTTCACGAGTTACACGCCGTATCAGCCCGAAGTTACGCAAGGAACGTTGCAATACATCTTTGAATTTCAAACTTTAGTCTGCCAATTAACTGGTATGGAAGTTGCGAATGCGTCGATGTATGACGGCTCAACTTCAATGGCTGAAGCGTTTTTAATGGCTCAACGCGTAACAAAACGTGAAAAGGTTTTAGTCGCGGAAACTGTTCATCCTGAATATTTAGAGGTTGCGAAAACTTACGTTCAGCATTGCGGAATTGAACTTGATACGTTTGGATTCGACAACGAAACAGGACGAGTCGGCGATTTGAGCAAATTGGACAATAAGGTTGCGGCATTGGTCGTCCAATCGCCGAATTTCTTCGGTTGCGTTGAAGATTTGCAGTCACTTGCAGATAAAGCACACGCAGTTGGAGCGTTATTTATCGTGGTTGTGACAGAGGCAATATCATTTGGATTGCTGAAAACGCCGGGCGAATGCGGAGCTGATATTGTCGTTGCCGAAGGACAATCTTTCGGAATTCCGATGAGCTTCGGTGGACCACACGTTGGTCTGTTTGCTTGCAAGGAAAAATATGTCCGCAATATGCCGGGAAGATTGGCTGGAGTTGCTTACGATAAAAAAGGAAATCGTGGTTTCGTATTGACGCTTGCAACTCGCGAACAACATATCCGCCGCGAAAAAGCGACATCAAATATTTGCACGAATCAAGGCTTAATTGCTTTAGCTGCAACGATTTATATGGAAACAATGGGCAAAAAAGGTCTGCAAGAAGTTGCAACCCAAAACGCCCAAAAAGCCAATTACGCAAAAACGCAGATTGCCAAACTCGAAGGTTTTTCAATTCCATTTTCAACGCCAACATTCAACGAATTCGTTGTTCGCTGTCCGAAAAATGCAACTGAAATATTAGCGAAATTGTTGAAAGAAAACGGCATCATCGGCGGATTAGCTTTAAAAAGGTATTACCAAACTCGCGAAAACGAATTCTTGGTTTGCGTAACGGAAACTAATACGAAAAAACAAATTGACGGTTTGGTCAGCAGTCTTAAAGAGGTTTCGAAATAAATGAGTATTAAACAAGTTACATCGCATCCGACGCAGAATGAAGGGTTAATTTTCGAACGTTCGCAAGCTGGACGAGTCGGCTATATGTTGCCGAAATTGGATGTTGAAGAAACCAATCTTGACGACTTTTTACCAGCAGAACTTCGCCGTTCTGACGATCTTGAAGGCGTTCCTGAAGTCTCCGAAGTTGATATTATCCGACACTTTACGCGGATGTCCACGTGGAATTTTTCGATCGATTTGGGAATGTATCCGCTTGGCAGTTGCACGATGAAATATAATTCACGGCTTAACGAAAAGGTCGCCAGAATCCCCGGTTTTACCAACCTTCATCCTCTGACACCTGAATCAGAATCGCAAGGTGCGTTGGAGTTGGCTTATCAATTGCAAGAAGATTTATCGGAAATTACAGGTTTGAAAGGCGTTACTTTGCAACCTGCTGCCGGAGCTCACGGCGAAATGACAGGCGTAATGTTGATTCGTGCGTTTTTGGATAAACGCGATGGCGAAGCGTCAAAAGAACGCCGCGTCATGTTAGTTCCTGATTCGGCTCATGGCACAAATCCTGCATCGGCGAATATGGCTGGTTTTACAGTCAAAACGATTCGTTCAACACCCGAAGGTTTTACCGACTTAGATCATTTGAAAGAACTTTGTGCAGAAGGCGGAATTGCCGGATTGATGTTGACGAATCCAAGCACGGTCGGGCTTTTTGAGATAAATATAAAAGAAATTTGCGATTTAATTCATACAGCCGGCGGTTTAGTTTATATGGACGGTGCAAATATGAACGCACTTGTCGGCGTTGCTCGCCCAGGCGATATGGGCGTTGACGTTATCCATTTGAATTTGCACAAAACCTTTTCGACTCCGCACGGCGGCGGCGGTCCAGGTTGCGGTCCGTGTTGTTGCACGGCTGAACTTGAGCCGTTTTTACCGACTCCGAGAATCGTCAAATTATCAGAACAGGAAGCGGTAGCGACTGGTATTTCCTACAAATTAAACTACAATCGCCCTGATTCAATTGGTCGCGTCAAAGCGTTTTTCGGCAACTTCGGAATGTTCGTTCGTGCCTTGGCTTATATTCAAACGCACGGAAACACTGGTTTGGTTGAGGCAACTCAATCTGCCGTGTTAAATGCCAGATACGTTTCACACGCTTTGGCTGATGATTTCGACAAACCATTTGAAGCTGATTGTATGCACGAAGCAATCTTTTCGCACAAAAAACAGACTCGAAAAGGCGTTCACACACTCGATATTGGCAAACGTTTGATTGACTACGGCTTTCATCCGATGACGGTTTATTTTCCTTTGATTGTTGAAGGTGCAATGCTTATTGAACCAACCGAATCAGTCGGCAGGCAAGATTTAGATTCGTTTATTGACGCAATGAAATCAATTGCCCAAGAGACAATCGACAATCCACAACTTGTGATCGACGCTCCGCATACTACGCGAATCGGAAGATTAGACGAAGCGACAGCGGCAAGAAAACCGGTTTTACGTTGGAAAAAAGATATGGAGACTTTGAGTAAAACTGCTTAGAGTTTTGAAAATTTGAACTAAGATTAGAAGTCGTGAATTATTTCGCGACTTTTTTGTTATAATTCTCAAAAATCATTTTCAGTTAAAAGTTTCTCTAAATTCTATGAAAAATAAATCTCACGAAAATCCAAACGTCGCTGAAATATCCGAACAATATTCGAAAGCTAAAAGTAATTATGAAAAGCTTGGCGTAAATCTTGTCCAAGCGTTGGAATTATTTTTGAATGAGCGAGAGATCAAAGTTCTTTCGATTAATCATCGCGTTAAAGACGATTTGAGCTTTGTCGAGAAGATTGATCGCAAACATTATGCGAAACCGTTTGACGAAATAGAAGATATTTGTGGAATCCGCATTATTTGCTATTACCAAAGCGATGTCGAGAAAATTAGCGAAGTTTTGCGTGACGAATTTACCGTAATCGAAAATCAAGACAAGGAAACCTTGCTCAAAGCGGATCAATTCGGCTATCGTTCAACTCATTTCATCGTCAAGATAAAAAAGGAATGGAACAAAGCTCCGAATTATCGCGGACTCGAGAATTTGAAAGCCGAAATCCAAATCCGCACAGTTTTAATGCACGCGTGGGCGGAAATTGAGCATAAACTTGTGTATAAAAATGAAAATCAAGTTCCAAGTCAGTTCCGACGAAAATTATCGCGGATTAGTGCAAAGTTGGAGGAATCTGATGAGCAATTTGAGGAATTGTTAAAAGATATTACAAACTATAAAGCAGAAATTATTGAAAAATTTGAAAATAATGAATACATTGGGGTTGAGTTGAATCTTGACACCCTACAAGCGTTTCTTGATAAGCACTTCACAGATAGAGGAAGAAATACTGAATACACTTCAGAATTATTGAAACATCTCGATGAGTTGGGATTAAGCCTTAGTACGTTTTTTAATTTGTATAGGAGAACAGAAAAATATCTGCCCAAAATTGAATTCGAAATTCATAACCATAAATATATCCGAGAAATTCCATTTGTTATTGCGTGTTTTGTTTTATATTTGGTGTTCGAGAGACCGAGTTTAGTTGAATTTCCAAAAAGAACTTCCGTTGTTTTAGAAAAGTACCGCGAAATCATCGCCGCAGATGAAGCAGCCAAAAATAAAAGCCTGAAATAACGCCCCAAACGCCAAAGTTGTGACACGCTTCTTAACAGTCGCGTTTCTGCCTTTTTTGTCACAAATCTTTTCCCAGCGGTGTTTTCCTTTTGTACTAACTTTTCCGAAAGAGGTTTTATGAAAAAGCGAACATATTTTACTATCTCAATTTTTGCGTTTTTGTTTTTTGCGGCGTGTGTTTCGCATCAGAATGTTGCGGATGCTCAGATTCGTGGATTGGATGATGCGATCTACATGTTTGGGACATTCGATACAAACACAGGGAAAACCGGTTTCTTTATGAAAAATGCGGTTGAAGGCGATAAGAAAACGTGGTGTGTTTTTGTTGGGGAAAATGGCAGCATTTATAAATTGTCATTGATCGATAAGAGCGTCGGTGAACTATTTGTTGATGGAAAACGAATTCCGGATGGTGAAATTTGGAAACGAACGGTGGAGTTTAAGCCTTATTTAGAAATGGTTTGGAAACAAAAGGAGCTCGAAGCTAAATCCGAAAAAAATGACGCAAAATCGGAAGAAATTGATTCACAATCTGAGGAAATTGATAAGAGTGAAGAAAGAATAGATAGAGCCGAAGAAAAGCTCGATAAACTTTCGGATGAACGCCTAGTTGCTGTATCAAAAGAACGCGAAAACCTTCGAACGCAGCGAGAACGCCTCAATAAACTTCGCGAAAATATCAACCGACAACGCGAACCAATCGAAACAAGGCAGAGCGTAATTAATCGAGAGCTAAATTCTATCGACATGATAAGTGAAATGGATAAGGTTTTGAATCAGGTGATTGTCGATTTGAAATCGGTTGGCGTGATAAAAGATCCGAAAAATCTCTCGTTTAAATTGAGTAACCGCGAATTGATTGTAAATGGAAGGACAGTATCAACGGAAACCTTTGAATTGCTAAAAACAAAATACATCGCCGAATCAACCGGCGAAACTGGATTTTTGTATCGCTGGAAACCGAAGATTTGACAACGAACTTGTAGAAATCACAAATCTGTTTAGAATCAGAAGTCGTGGGAGAAATCTCGCGGCTCGATTTTTTGGAGTTTTTTTGACGATAAGAAAACTAATCATTGCAGTTTGGGTGTTATTTCTAATCGCTTGTATTGGAATAGTTGTCGCTCGCCCTGCTTTATTCACTCCGCAAAAAATTGCCGAATTCTTGAGCGAATTTAAAAATACGCTCTTAGTTGTTTACCTTGCGATTAGCCTGCTTCGCGGTTTTACACTCGTTCCAAGCACACCAGTTGTATTAGCGGGAACGATTTTGTTTCCGACTGAACCGTTTCTCGTTCTGCTTATCTCGATTGTAGGAATTCTTTTTTCATCGTCTATGCTATATTTTTTCTCCGATTATCTCGGATTCGGCAAATATCTTGAGCGAAAGCATCCTACGAAAATTGCAAAAATTCACAATCAACTTCAAAAACCTACTGGAGCAATATTCGTTATGCTTTGGGCATTGGCACCATTTGTGCCGACCGATGCGGTTTGTTATGTTGCGGGAGTATTGCGAATGAACTTCGCTCGATTTATCATCGCAGTTGGAATTGGAGAACTCACTATTTGTTCGATTTACATATTTTCATATTCCCAACTTCCGGCGATTCTATGAAATATTGAAAACTGAAACAAATTTGTTTTTCGTCCGTTTAAATTCAGATCAGAAAATTTCTCAGTTTGAACTAAAAATAATGAAAAAATTGCTATTGTTCGTAATTATCTCGCTTAGTTGTGTAAATTTATTCTCGCAAGATTTATATATGCCGAGGAGCGTTCGTGCCGCTTTTAAAAATGGAACACGCTCTGCTGATGGAAAACCGGGTGCAAAATATTGGCAAAATTCGGCTGATTATGCGATTAAACTCAGCATAGATCCCGCAACGAGATTGGTCACAGGTTCGGAAGAAATTACCTACAAAAACAATAGTCCTGATGTTTTGGAAAATATCGTAATTCGGCTGACAATGAATACACATCTTCCCGGAGCAGCTCGCGAAGGAACAGTTTCGCCAGATTATCTTTCTACCGGAATCATAATCGACGAATATAAAGAAAATGGTAAAACTCGAGAATGGAAAGCTGGACGCGATACGCTGCAAAATGTAAAACTCGGCAAACCTCTAAAGTCCGGTGAATCGATAAAGCTCTCATTTACTTGGCATTACGAACTATCAAAAGAAAGCGGACGCGAAGGTGCAACCGATGCATCCTCGTTTTTCTTGGCATATTTTTATCCGAGAGTAGCGGTTTACGATGATGTTGATGGCTGGGATTACACTCCATTCACCGAAGGTCACGAATTTTACAATGATTTCAATAATTACACGCTCGATGTTAGCGTTCCGAAGAATTTTGTCGTTTGGGCGACGGGCGATTTGCTTAATATCGACGAAACTCTGCAACCCAAATTCGCGGCACGTTTGAAAGAATCTTTCACGAGCGACAAAATCATAAATATTGCCTCACTAGATGAATTGAAAAACAACACAGTTACGGTTCAGAAAGATATCGTTACGTGGAAATGGAAAGCAAATAACATCACAGACTTTGCACTTTCATTGAGCGACCATTACATTTGGGATGCCGGAAGTGTGATCGTTGATAAATCGACTGGCAGGCGAGCGAGCATGCAAGCTGCTTACAATAAAGAAGCAAAAGACTATCAAAAGATGGTGGAATACGGGAAACACGCACTTGGCTGGGCTTCGAATAATTATCCGGGCGTGCCTTATCCATTTAGCAAAATGACGGTTTTCCGTGGCGTTGCCGATATGGAATATCCGATGATGGCGAACGATAGCACATTTGAGGATCCGAATTTCACTAGATTCGTTGCGGAACATGAGATTTTGCATTCTTGGTTTCCATTTTATATGGGAGTCAACGAACAGCGATATGGATTTATGGATGAAGGTTGGACGACCGCTTTCGAGAATCTTATCGGCAAAGGAGATTTAGGCGAAGACACGGCAAATGAATTATTCAAACAATTTCGTGTAAATGGCTGGTCTCGAGATACTTCTGGTTCTTCAGATTTACCAATTATCACGCCCGGAGATTCATTGACCGGAGCGGCGGTTGGGCATAATCAGTATGGAAAAGCGGCAGTCGCATATCTCGCGTTAAAGGATTTGCTTGGCGATGAGCTTTTCAAAAAATCGCTCCATGAATTTATGGCTCGTTGGAATGGAAAACATCCGCTGCCTTGGGATATGTTTAATTCATTCAACAATGCTTCCGGCAATGATCTAAATTGGTTTTTCCAAAGTTGGTTTTTTTCAAATGGCTACGTCGATTTAGCTCTGGGAAATGTAACGAACACTGACAAAGGATATTCGGTAACAATAAATAATCTCGGCGGTTTTGCCGTTCCAGTCGATTTGGTTGTGATTTTCGAAGATGGAACTGCCGGAAAACTGCATCAAACACCTGAGATTTGGAGCAAGAACCAAAAAACGACCACTCTGAATATTGCGAGTCCGAAGAAGGCGAAGGCGATTTTGCTTGATGGCGGAATATACGTTGATTCAGATGAAACGAATAATCGTTGGGATCAGAAATAGATATGCCATTTGTTCACAACATCGATCCAATAATTTTTTCCGTGGGCGGAATACACATCTGGTGGTATGGACTGAGTTTCGTTTTAGGATTTTTCAGCACGCATCTTTTTCTTCGGCGAAACCGTGAGAAACTTGGACTTTCTTTGAAATCGATTTATGAATTGACGCTGTTTTTCGCAGTTGGTGTGTTGATCGGCGGTCGAACTCTCGTAGTTGTTAATAACGAATGGGAATTCTATCGCGAACATTTGCTGTTGATTCCAAGCATTTGGGTCGGTGGATTTGCATCGCACGGATTGATTTTTGGCGGTGCGACAGGCGTAATTATTTTCTGCTTGATAAAGAAAAAACCGTTTCGACCGATACTCGACGTTCTCGCAATATCAGCTTGCATCGTTTTAGGATTCGGTCGAATCGGCAATTTTATCGATGGACAAATTTACGGAAGTATTACGGATTTTCCGCTTGCGGTGAAATTTCCAGAGGTTGAAGGATTTCGCCACGCGGCGATTTTATACGACGGTTTGAAAAACTTTTTGCTGATACCCTTTCTGCTTTGGGTGAGAAGCCGCGGCGTTCCAGATGGCAGAATTGCTGCATTTTTCGTTTTTTTCTACGCTGCGTTTCGCATTCCAATCGATATGCTTCGCGAATATCCAATCACAATGTGGGGATTTCCTACGGGACAAACTCTCAATTTCACCATGGTTGTATTAGGTGCAATTTTGTTGATAGTGAGCTACACAAAAAAGCATCCTATTCGGCAAGAACCTAAGACGTTTGTCCCGGATAATGAAAAAATCGGTTGGAGAAAAATAGCGTTTGCAGCTCTTCTGATTATTCCGCTTGTAATTCCAAGCGACGCAACCCGCGATATTCCGGATCGATACGGTAAGCGACACAATGGTTTAGTTCATTCTTGGATCTATCCGGCAATCGCCGATAAGGTAAATCAATAAAAGTTCGTCTATTTTTTGAAAGATGATAGTAAATTTTGTGAAACTTGTTTAGAATTGAGGTTTGAACAAAACTCATCGTTTATATGCACGAATTACGCAATCAAACTTGTCAGGAAGAACTAAAAAAACGTCTTCTCGAAGACGAAACACCGCGAACGACTATTTCGTTTTATCAATATCATTTCATCGGAAATCCGAGTGAATTTCGCGACGAATTGTTTGTCCAATTTTCTCATCTTGGAGTTTTGGGTCGCATTTACGTAGCTCATGAAGGCATCAATGCCCAGCTTTCTGTTCCAACTTCCAACCTCGAAAACTTCCGCGAATATTTGTTTTCGATTGATTTCCTAAAAGAAATTCGCTTGAATATCGCACTCGAAGATGACGGAAAATCGTTTTGGGTTTTGAAGATCAAAGTAAAAGAAAAAATTGTCGCTGATGGAATTGATGACGAAACCTTTGATATGCAAAATCGCGGCGATTACGTTTCTGCTGAAGAGTTTAATGAATTAACGAAAAAGCCTGAGACTGTTGTCGTTGATATGCGAAACTATTACGAATTTGAGGTTGGGCATTTCGAAAATGCAATCGAAATTCCTTCAGATACATTTCGCGAACAACTGCCAATGGCAGCAGAAATACTTGATAATAAACAAGATACGCCGATTGTAATGTATTGCACTGGCGGAATTCGTTGTGAAAAAGCAAGTGCTTATTTGAAACATAAAGGCTTTAGAAACGTATTTCATCTCGAAGGTGGAATAATCAATTACGTAAAAAATGTGAACGAAAAAGGTCTCGAAAATAAATTTAAAGGCAAAAATTTCGTTTTCGATAATCGTTTTGGTGAGCGAATTTCTGACGATGTTGTTTCAAATTGTCATCAATGCGGCGAACCATCTGATCGCCACACAAATTGCGGAAATTTCGGCTGTCATCTTTTATTTATTCAATGCGAAGCTTGTCTTACAACTTTTGACGGTTGTTGCAGCATCGAATGCAAAGAAATAAAAAACCTCCCAGAAGACGAACAAATATTACGCCGTAAAGGAAATCCGAGCGAAGGAGTTCCTTTTAATAACAGTAAAGGAAAATTTCGCCGGAGATTTTTCGACGAACATGGAAACAAAAAAGTTTGAGCTAAAATTGAGGAGAATTATGGAAAATTGTAACGAAAAAGAAGTCTGTGGCAATCGCCGAGAGTTTTTGATTAAAACAGCTATGATCGCTGGTGGTGTCGTCTTGACACTTTCGAATGCAGGAAATATTTTCGCGATTGATACAGAAGAAATCACAATTGTGATAGACGAAAAAAGTAAATTGAATAAAGTTGGTGGTTCGGACACAGTAAAAACAAAAGCTGGCAACAAAATCCTCGTGATACGCACAGGAGAAACCGAATTCAAAGCGATTTCGGCGAAATGCACGCACAGCGGCGGACCAATTAAATTTGACTCAAAGAGCAACAGAGTGACATGTGGTTGGCACGATTCAGTTTTCGAACTAGATGGAACGAATGTTTCTGGACCCGCAAAGTCAGCACTTTCAGTTTTCCCTGCCGAGGCAAAAGAAAAATCTGTGGTTGTTAAGATTAGCTAATCCAATTTTTCGTGATTTTGCATATCTACAATGGCGAGTCGTTTGACGATTTCGCCATTTTCTATGTGTTTTTCGATGATTTCGGACACGTCGTTTTCGCGGACTTGTCCATACCAAACACCTTCCGGATATATTAAAACTGCTGTTCCTAATGCACAAAATCCGATTGAGCCACAATCAGTTAATAAAACTGAGCCTTTTGGGTTTCTGCCTTTTGACTCTTTGCCGTAACGCAAGTTTTTTGCTTCCAGTTGCTGTTCAAAAGCCTTTTTAACATCTGCACTCCCAACTGATAAACAAGATTTTCCGTTGCAAACAAATACTTGCCGCTCGATTGGTGCTTTTGCGACTGGTGCAAGTTTATGAATTTGGTCAATATCCTCAATGAATTTGGTCATACTTATGTGCTATTATACTGCGAGTTTGCTGAATGTTGCCAAGCTATATGCAATAAGATTTTTCGAGTTGGCAGCTTCTTTTTTATGAACATTATTATTCACGTTAGTGTTGGAGCCGAAAAACGCACAGAGTTTTTTGCGGAAGAGCGAATTCGCATCGGCGTTGATGAAATTTGCGATCTTCAAATTCGTACAACACAGACAGACATTGAAGGAACTTGGATTGAACTCGAATTTACTGAAGGAATTTACCGAGTTGTGAATTTCAAAAAAGAGCTTTCTTTTTTGCTCAACCGAGTTCCTTTAAATCGTTTTGTTGGTATCAAAGACGGCGACATTATTTCAGTTTCCGGCACGAGCATTTCTTTTTCTTTTTTCTCACTAGAATCAAAATCTTCGCTCATCACAACCAAACGCGAGCCACATATTGTTCCTTTTATCGAACATGCCGCGTTAGAATCTGGCAGTTCTACTAAACGAAATGACGCGAAAGTTTTTTTACGAGAGTTTTTTCTCGAGCTTTATCGTGAGATTAGTGTTATCAGCAAACTCATCGTCGCAACAATACTTATCGGCTTAGTAAGCGGTATTTTTTATCTCGGATTTTCAGTTTTTCGTGAAATAAAAATTAACCGGCAAACTACTGAACAGCAAAACGAGATAATCAAAAATCTCGAAGGAAAACTTTCTCAAACCAGCGACACGATTGGCGAAATTGATAAAAGCAACAAAGATATGCTCAAAACATTTTCGCTTGTTCCTAATCTGCGTGTAGATTACGGTAATGGCGTTTGTTTAATTTTTGGAACTTATGATTTAGCTGACCGAAAAACTGGTAAAACCTTGCGTTATCCTGACCCAAACGCGATTCAAAACGATCCTTACGAGCCGCCGATGGAAGAAGGATTTCCGCCGCCAGAAGCACAAGAAACTGCAAATTTAACAACGGTCGGAAATGGAACGCCTGTCGAATATGACTTTGTTGGAACTGGTTTTCACGTTGGAAACGGTTATATTATTACAAATCGTCACGTTGTTCAGCCTTGGGAAGAAGATGCTTATGTCAAACAAATGATTAAGCAATCTGCCGGAAGAGCGAGAATAAAACGCCTTTCGGTTTATTTTCCAAATTTTCCACAACCTTTTCCGTTAAAAGTTCAACAAATTTCTAATAAAGAAGATGTTGCAGTTGCGACAATTGACCCAAACACAGTTTCGCCGGACATTCCGGTTTTGCCGCTTGATTCAAATGATGAAACAGTTGCAGTTGGAAAGACAGTCGTTTCAATGGGTTACCCAAATGGACCGGACAGACTTTTGGCAATGGTTGACGATTCTGAAGCAAAATCAATCAATGCACGTTTTGGAAATTCGCGACTAAACCTTATTAATTTTCTCGCTCAATCCCGTAAAATTCAACCTTTAACAACCCAAGGAGCTATTACTGATCTCGACTCAAGACGCATTGTTCACGATGCAAAAACTGCTGAAGGTGGCTCTGGTGCTCCACTTTTTGGACAATCAGGCAAAGTTATCGGCGTAAATTTTGGAGTTTTTGCTGACAGCAACGCAGCAAATATGGCTGTGCCAATTCGTTATGCAATTGAAGTTTTGCGGCGAGCCGGATGGAAATCTGCCGAAGAGATTTTGGAAGATCAGCAAAAACAAATTCAAGTTGCCGCAACCAATTCAAACACTAATACCGCAATCGCTGAAAAAAATAAGTAAAATATAAATCATGGATAATCTCGTTTTTTCAAATATGATGCATCGTCCGGCTCGGACTTTTGTTAGTATAATCGGCATCGCAATTGGTGTTTTACTCATTGTTTTTACTATCGGATTAGCAAATGGTTCACTCCGCGAACGTGCAAACCGAGAGGCGAATGTTGGTGCCGAACTGATGTTTCGAGCGTCTGGCACACTTGGAATGTCTGGGTCTGAGTCTTTTCGTGTGCCAACTTCCATGGCTCAAGATTTAGCAAAAATTGATGGCGTTTCATCGGCTGTTGTTGTTGGACAAACTGCAGTTTCTGCAAGCGACAGTCTAACCGGAGTTCGTATTGTTGACGGCATTATCTTTGCGGATTATGCGAAAATTGCTAATTTGGCAATTATTAGTGGCAGAACTTTTGCTGAAAAAGGCGATGAAGCAATTATTGATACTGGCTGGCAAAATCAAAAAAACATAGAAATCGGCGATAAAATAAGTATTTGGGAACGAGACTTTACTGTTGTCGGAACGTATGAACCTGCAGCCGGCGGTCGCGTGAAAATTCCGCTCGCAACAATGCAGGAACAACTTGGCAGTGAAGATAAATGTTCGGCAATTTTAGTAAAAATTAAAGAAGGATTTTTAGAAGAAGAAGTCGGCAAAAATATCGAACAGAAATTTCCTGACAATCAAATTATCCGCACAAAAGATTTAGAGGAAGTTTACTCTAACGGAATTCCGTTTCTCAACACATTTCTCGATGTCATAATCGGCATTGCCGCAATAATTTCCGCGTTGGTAATCTTGCTCACAATGTATACAACAGTCACCGAAAGAACGCGACAAATCGGAATTTTAAAAGCCTTAGGAATGTCAAACGTCGGCATCGCTTGGATTATTGCCCAAGAAGCACTTTTAATTAGCTTTTGCGGCGTAATTACAGGCGTACTTTTTGCGATATTATTAAAGCTAATCTTAACAACCTTTACAACCCTAGAAGTCGCAATTGAAACGCATGTTGTTGCAATCACACTACTTGTCGGCTTACTCGGCGGAGCGATTGGAGCATTATATCCAGCTCTTAGAGCAGCCAGATTAGATGCTGTTGAAGCATTGAGCTATGAATAAAGTTAGCAAAATTTGTAAATCGTGTTAAACCTCATATCAAAAAAATCTACGTCCATTTAAGATCTGAAATATAATAAAATTAGTAATTCTTTTTGAAATTTGTGATGTTCATCTCTACTCCTTTTCCATAATTGAGATGCGTCAAAAACCGCGTGCGTTGTATGTCGGTGTGATTGCGTAGCTAGTAATCCCAGCAAACGCCGTGCTTCCAGTCACATTATTCAACCGCCCAACTTTATCAAATCAGTAATTTATCTGCTGACCATACGGGTATTTGAGCGACTTTAATTGTCTGGCTAGAGTAGATGCATAATATTAAAGTTTGATGATAAAAAACTAGCAAACATCAATAATATAATGAAATTCTACTAGATTTAACTTTAAACTTCTCAAGATATTTATTTGTCAAAAATCCGCTTTTTTCTTTGTCTGCTAAATCCAACATTTCGTCAAGTTTTTCTGTGCTAGGTAGTCTTAATTTTAGAGTTGGCTGCGATGATCCTGCTTCAGATTTTAACTCAACCAACACATCTACATATTTATTGTTTTTTTCATAAAAACAAAAGCTATAAAAAGACTCGTCAGTTAGTTTATGAGCTGTCCCGTCAATTCCATCTGCACCCACAGTATCAATAACCTCAATAAGTTCCTTATAATTAAGCGGACTATTTTTAATTTCTGAATATTCCAGAGTTCGCTTTATTTCAGGTAGTTCAATTAGAGCTTTGAATATATCTTCAATTGAGAAAAAGTCAGTTAATTTGATATTTGTCTTCAACTTGTTTTTATCAAAAAAAAACATATTCTCATTCTCGCTAAGATCAACTATAAACAATCTAGATTTACTATTTGCATGCGACACTTGTTTTGATTCACAGTCACTAAAAGAACTCTCTTCAATTGAAGCAAATGTTCCAACTATTGATAAAATTTTAAAGTTAAAAATTCTTTCGCATTTGGCTTTCTCTCCAAATTGTGGCTTATATTTCTTTACATATTTTCTTGCATATTCTGAAAAAATATTTATTTTTGGTTTACCATTTATAACGACAAAAAATCCGCCGGAATTCCAAATATAGTGAAAATTTTCGCTAGTTAGTTCCCAAATGTTACCTTCAATAGTTTCTTTGTTGTTGTTGTAAATGTTAGATTGTGCAATGTTACTAACTATGTTCGACTGCTCATTTTTTTTTGATTTTACAGGATTAGAGTTCAAGTTACATCCACAAACTGAAAAGCAGACAACGAAAAACAAAAAAATCAAATAAAATTGTAAAAATTTTAGTATCATAAAACTCCTTCGTATCAATTTTCTACTTTGTACAGGCTCTTAAAGCCTTTAGATATTTATTAGCAAAATCCACAATTCTAGTTTGGGGATCTTTACTGTTGACAACTGCTCTAGCCCCTGCAAAATCTGTCTTATTGGAGTTAACAAAACTAGAAAGTTTTGGTCCTGCAAATGTCCCGTTCATTAATCCTGAAACAAGAATTCCTGCTGCTCTTAGAGGGTCAACTACTTCGTCTATATTATTTTCATCTAATCCGAATTTCGCATAATTCCCTCGCCCCGTAAGTTGAACATAACCACCTCCACGAAAAGTATAACCATCATTAGTGCCATCAACATTACCTAGTCGACCGTTGTATTCATTCGAATAATACTCACGCTGATCTTTTCGCCAAGCAACCCATCCATTGTAATTAGAAAGAAACCCGGTCTTAGGTTTAGGTGACAAGCTAGAAGATTCTTTTTCCTCACGAAGCTGTGTATAAGAATTGGTTTCATGTTCTGCTGTTGCAAATGCGTAGGCTGCTTGATTGAGTGAAAGTTCACTTGATTGCGATGTCCACAAGATTGCTCGTATTGCAGCGTCACGATTGCCTTGTGCGATTGGGTTAGATTTATTACTTTCTACCTTTAACAAAAACTCATAACAGATTGCTGAAAAAAATCCATCACCATCACCTTGAACCAAAGTTGTCGAACTTCCAATTCCAATTGGGTCATCACCTGGCTTGTATCCTGGGGCTAAAGTCGCATCAAATGTGTATTTTGAGTAAACATAAAACCCACTTGTTCCATCTCCGTTAGCTCTAAATGGACTGGTTAGTGAGTAGTTTCCGTGTTTGTCTCTAACGGTTCTTGGTCCGCAATCATCAGCTGGGCATCTGACAGTAGATTCATTTCCACCGTTAAGTTTCATTCCATAATTGCCAGCCGAACCGCGACAATTAGCAAACACGCCATCAAGTGTGCAACCGCCGACCAAAAACTCATTAAAGCCCGCAACGAATAAAGATTTCAAATCACCATCTCCGCGACTATTTGTATTATTTGGTCGGGTAGATTGCAGATCTAGCCCTCGCGTGCTGATGCTACTAATTTTCGTTTCGCCATTATGCGGCTGAGTTGATTGCTCACTTTCTATTCTATTTGCTTCAAAGACGGTTTTATATTTAAAAACAATTGCCGTTAGCGTATTATTCGGAACATTGGCAACATATTCTTGCTTGGTTTGAACCGCAATTTCATCACCTAAGCCGTAAATATAACTTTCAATATCTTTATTTATGGCAGTTGGATACCGATCGTCTTGGTTATTTTGAAAAACCAAAGCCTTTCCTAAAACCGTTGAGTTTATTACATATCTCGTAGTACTTTCAGAATGATCGCCTCCATCTTCATGATAAATTCCAACATCTTTCGATTTTATTAGTTTACCATCGCCGTCGTACCACGAATTTTGAGTTGTTTTATTCGTTAATGCAGCTTTATTGACTTCTTGTTTGACTAACAAACCAGCCGCATTATATGTCGAGTTAAACTTTTTATTTTCGTGTGAAACTATTGGACGACCATCACTGTCATATTCCCAAAGTGGTAAAGGATCTTGAGAAGTTCCTGTAAAACCACTCACGAAACGATTGTTCACGTAATTATAATGTCTGATTAAACCAGAGCCTCCTAGTGATAATTTTACTACTTGTTCAGTTTTTTTATTATTGAAAGCATCAAAAGTAAAATCATATCGATATTTAATTAAGTCAACGCCACTTACTGCCGTTCCGAGTGCTTCCTTTCCATTTCTTTCAGCGATTAAACGTCCAGTTTGATCGTATTGATGAGACCTATCATAAACTGGAATTGTCGAAACATTACTTTTATCTTCAATCAAATTTAGTCTTCCATCGGCATAATAATTATATTTATTGTTGACAGCAACTTGTCGATGTAAAACCCCATCCGACATAGTTCTTCCAGTATATTTTTCAGTATCTGGAAATAAGCGATTGTTGTAAGTTATTTCCGCAATCGTATTGGTTTCTAAAGCTACACTTCCAAATTCAACCTTTTTGAGACCACCCCACGCACGATAATCAGCATTCGTAATTATTGAAATTGGTTGTCCTTCATTTATCCCTGAAACTGTTTCCAATTTGCCAGCTTTGTCTAATCCATAATTTATAACCAATTGATTTGGGTATGTAATATTTTTCAAACTTCCGCCTAAATTATACGAATAAGACATCGTAAACCCATTTGGCGACTGCGGTGCATCAGTCAAACTCGAATTGAATCCACGTGTTTCGCTCGTTAATTGTCCGAGATTATTATATGAGTAATTCACACTTCCTAGTCCGTCCGTCATCAATGTTCTCATTCCAAGATTATTGTAATTAAATGTAGCTGTTGGGGTTTCGGGCATGTCAGAACCATTTGGGATTGAATGTGTCACTTGTTCCAATAACCCGAGGTTGTTGTAAGCATTATTTGTTATCGCACCACGTGCATCACTTATGGTTGCAATACTATCATCAATATTATAGCTGTAAACTTTGTTCGTCCCGACATCTTGTTGCGGAACGTGTTGAGTTTTCATCCGACCCAAACCATCGTAAGTCATTGTAGTTGTTTGACTTACAACTGGGCTGACGGAATTATCTTGCTGAATAACACTCAATGCTTGATCGCTACCGTTGAAAGTTGTCAGATTTGTTGAATAAACCGAACCATTCCAATTGAGCGTTTCTGATTTGAATGTTCTGCCGAGAATGTCTTGATAAATTTTCTGAGTTCGTCTGCCTTCGGCTAATTGCTCGCCTTCGATTGTCGTCACTTGTCCGCCAGCACAGCCGCAACCGTTGTAAGTGATTGTTTTAAACGTGTTATCGGTGTTGATTTCTTTCGTTACTCTGCCTTTCCAGTCGAATTCTTGGCTTGTCCAGAGGAAGTTTGGGTGTCCCGCGTCGTCTCCTGTCGCTTCCCAATTGGCATTCAATTCGGTCGGGACGGTTGTCCGTTTTACTTGCCCGAGGATGTCATATTCGGTGATTGTTCCCGAAAATCCGCCGATTGAATTTGGGTGTTCGCTGCGTTGCATCCGAGTTCTGCCTGCTCCATCTGACCAACTTTCGGACAAAACTTCATCCGAGGTGTCGATGATTCCATTATTATCAGCGTCAGTAATTGTCGTGTAAACCATTGATTGGATTTGGTTTGTGAGATATTCGTAACGTGAATACGCACCAGTATTGACCAGCGTTTCCTTTATCGGTCGTCCGATTATGTCAAATTCTCTCGTTGTTTCCTTTCCCGAATCCGCCGCGTTTCCGTCTATTGTCGGTGACTTCGCCCAAACATTTGCACCGATGTCGTAGCGGTATTTTACTTGCGAGAAGTTTCCGGATGGGTCGGTTAATTTTGTTGGATAGGCGTATGTATTCGCAGGCGAGCCGCCCGCGTTCCAATTGTCTGCGTAACTTGTCTTTATCGTTCTGCCCATGACATCGATACTCGCGACTGGCGAACCTGCGGTGTTGTATTTGACACTCGATTTTTGGGCTTGGGTTGTGTCGTCTGGAAACTCCGTATTCCAACGAGTGACTGATGTTACATTTCCGCGTCCGATGATGAAATTCGCGGCGAAATTTGTGCTGTCGTGTTGGATTGGTGCGATGTTTTGCTCGAGACTTGTGTCTGAGAAATTACCTTCATCGTAGGCGTAAGTCGTTTTCGACACGAGACTCAACAGACTCGATTGACTCGACAGACCGTATTGCTCAGTTTTGCTCGGCAAACCGATGATTCTTCGATTCGTATAAACCGGATCAAGATTGTAATAGTTGACGCTTCGTTTTAAGACTGTTGTCTGGTCATTATCGAAGACTTTTGTCTCGCTCGGGAGATTGTAAATCGTTGAATATGAAAGAGTTGTTTTGCGGATATTTCCGTTTTCGGTGTCGCCGACTTTTGATTCGATGACTCGCGGATTAAGACGGACAAGAGTGTCCGAGTTCCCATAATCCGTCCACGTCCAACGTTTTTGGACATTATTGACAAAATCTTCAGTCTTAATCGGCAGACCTTCTTTCCAGCCAGAATTTCCCGTGAATGTTTTCGAAATTCGATTGTGCGGATCGCCTGTAAACGCGACTTCTATTAGGTTTCCGGTTGCTGTTCCACCGTCTGGAAGCGTGTATGTTTGATTTGTTGTGAATGAATTCGCGACTGTGGTTTCGGCTCCATTATTGAAATTCTCAACGTAGTTTTTTGTCTCCGTGAATCTTGGGCAATCCGTCTGAACTCCGCTGATTGCATCGAGATTTGTTCGTGTGTGGTTGAGTTTGTGTTGGTCTGCGGCGTGATTATTTACTTGCTGGACTTGTCCGTAGTTATTGTAATCAAACCTGACAGAACTATTATCTGCAAACTGGATTTTATCCAAAACCTTAAGACTCGTCCCATTTGGCGGTCCAAAAACTGCCAGATTTGGATCAAAATTTGTGTTGATTGTTTCGTTTTTATAACTCAGAGTCGCGTATGTGTGAAGTCCGTTTTGCCAGTTTTGAGTGATTGTTGTCGGATAAAATTGCGAATCGTAATTGACTGTAATGACACGGCTTAGAGTGTCGGTAACGGTCCGCAACAGACCAGTTTCGTCGTGATTTATGGTGATGAAATTGCCGTTCGCGTCCTTCACTTCTTTGCACCGATACGCTCCCGAGTTCCACGAATATTTCGATGTCGTGCCGTCAGTTCCAATTACAGTTATGTTAAGATTTTCGACATTATTTGGCGTGTTCGAGCCTTTGAAAGTCAGCTGTGTGTAGCTCGAATCGGCGGTTTCGTAAGTGTTTGTCGCTCCGATTTGTCGAAATTCTGTCCGACTACCATTTGGACTGACCATCAAAAACGCGAATTTTCCGGTTGTCGCATCAAAATAACTCGGTTCAATTACCGGAAATCCGAAACGAAATCCGGGCGAAACATTTGAATTATCCGCATCAAAAACAAGAGACGAGCCATTGGAATTCGCCTGTTTTGTCCAAATCAGAGAGTTGTAACTTATTCCAAAACCTGCACTTAAACCGCGTCCTGATAATCCTGCGAGTCCTGTTCCCCAACCGACATTTCTCGAATATAAACTTGTGCCGCCACTTTCATTGATCGGCAAAAGTCTCGCTTTTGAGAGTTCGTAAGCCGAAACTGTCGAGCCGATTTGTTTGATGTATGCAGATTCGACCGCGATGTCGCCAGCAATTCCCAGCGTCTTGTAAGTGTATGTTAAATCAGAACTTTTGACCGAATGCCAAACTCCAGTCGTCGGTCGCCAAACTGTAAAATCGGCTTTTCCATCGCCATCAAAGTCAGCAGGTGCGGGCTGATCGCCGTAATTTCCCCAACTTTGAGCGAAATAATCTACATTATTTGTCGAACTCTTGGTCGCATACCAAGTCCCGGTCGTGCCTCGAAAAACCGCAAAATCAGTCTTTCCATCGCCATCGAAATCTGCCGGAACAGGAACATCTGTGGAAATTCCCCAATGAAATCCGACGTAACCGCTACTACTTTTGAGAACATGCCAGTCGCCGGTTGTCGGTCGAAAAACTGCGATGTCCGTTTGGCTATCGCCGTCATAATTCCCTTGAACAGGAATATCGCCCGAAGCTCCAAATTGTGTGGAAACTACCGTGTTTGTTGAGCTTTGTTTGATATACCAAGTTGCATTACTTGGTCGATAAACTGCCAAATCGGCTAAACTATCACCATCGAAATCGCCGATTGTGGGCTTGTCGCCAGCTTGTCCAAAGCCTGTAATCGTCTGAGTTGTGCTGTCAGAACTGCGTTTAATCGTCCACGTTCCGCTTGCAGAATTGCTAAAAACTGCATAATCCGTGATTGAATCGCTGTCAAACTTTCCCGGTGCAATCAACGAGGTTGCATTCCCCAAAGTCTCTAAAGTTATCGCGTTATTCGAACTATTTCTAACCTTCCACTCACCCGAGCTCTTCTGAAATCGTCCCAAATCTGCCTTTCCATCGCCATCAAAATCGAATGCGTTTGTAGAGTTTGTGGCGTTTGTAGCGTTAAGAGAAGTTTCGGAAGGTAAAGAGTTTAGGGGCTTAAAATCATTAAACGCAAGCACTTGACTTTTCATAAACTCCATCAAACTACTTCTGAAATCTGAAATCTGCTGATAACTTTCGACCGTAAACGCTTCAGGACTTTGGACTTCAGACATCGGACTTTGGACTATTTTCGCCGCCGAAACTTTTGGAAATGGAATAATAAAAAGTGTCGGAATCAAGATTGCAAAAATCGTCATCAAAGCGGTAAATCTTGGCAGTAAGTCGTTTAATCCGAGTAAGTTAAGAGCATAATGAATTAGTGATTCAATATTGGTGACGATTTTTTTCATGAGGTTCTCCATTTTTGTTTTTATTAAACCCGAATTCCTGATTTCAGCCTGTTTGCAGGCGACACAAAAACCTTCTGCCGTCCGCAAACGGACTGAAATTTTCTGACTATCAAAACTACAGATTCCGTAAAACTCCATCTGTAGCTAAACTCTCTCGTCCGCTAACGGACTGAAATAATTTTGATTCGCAATACTGTTCAAAAACACAAAAACCGCTAATCTCAAACCAAATGGTTTAAAACTGCGGCTCGATAAACTGGTTGGGAAAACCGTTTTTCATATTTTTCGATACTTCTGAAAATAAAATTATCCGATGAATCAAAATCTACTCCTAATATTTTACGGTGTCAAGTTTTTTTAATTATTAATAACACTTAAAACCGGTTTGTTTAGATATTTGGTCATTGAGATGCTTGTTCCATCGTCAACTTGTTCGAAAACTACTTCATCCATCAAAGATTTCATCAGTTTTAAACCCCAACCTCGACGACCATCGGTTGGAATGGTTGGTTCAATTTTTTTCGTTTTTAAACTTGGCATTTTCACGCCACGGTTAGAAACTGTGATTATTATTTTATCGTCTTCAAAAGTAAATTTTTGGTGAATTTTACGGTCTGGACTAAACGAATGTTCGGTTGCATTGATGCAGGCTTCAACCAAAGCCGTTTTTATTTGATTTATTGCCTTAGACGAAAAGTTATGTCGCTTCGCAATTTCTTCAATCGCGTGAGCTGCAATTAATTCTGTATCATCGCCCATCGGCACAATCATTTCATATTCATTTGGCTTAAGCCGTGGTTTTACAACACTTTCCGCATCGAGAATCGTCACCAAAAGTTCAATTTGCTTGCGACTCGAACCGTAAGCGTTTCGTTCATTCAGAACATCGCTCGCATCTTCAGAAAAACCTTCGGGTGTAATTAACCAAATTTTGTAGTTAGAAAAGTTACACATTATTGCCGCAATTTCCAAACGATCGCACCAAAACTCTGTCAATTCTTTCGTTGCTTCGAGTTTCGAATCAACTTCAGCAACTAGCCAAACTACTTCGTTTTCATCCAAATATGTTCCGTAATCAAACCCGAGGGCAACAGAACAACGTTCGTTATCAGATATTTGCTGAATTTGTGGATAAAAAGCCACACAATTTGCAGTGTAAACAATCTGCGGCAATTTCAATTTGTCGCTATCTTTAAGCATTTGAACGATTTCTGCGTCTTCATAACCTTTCAAATTAGCTTTAAAATTTGCATAATCGAACAAATCTTTTGGCAATTCCTGACAATTAAATATGGCTAAAAGCTCACGCAAACCAAGTGCAGAAGTTTTGCGATAAAAACTTGCCATCGTTAATGGTGCTTTTTTCAAACTTTCTGAAAGAAATTCGGCAACGACCAAGGCTCTCGGTTCCGAAAGAATTTCGAGCCGAAAACGCAATTTTATATAATCAGAAACTACATCAGATTTATCTTTAACTTCAATGATTGTCTTATTTAGAAGAATAATTTCAAATGTGTTCAACGCTCGAATAATTCTTGAAAACTCATTATCTGAGACATTTAAACGACGTCGCCAGACTTCAATTTCAGATTTTCCAATTGATGTTGTCAAAGAATCATAGAGCAAGCCGATTATTTGTCTTTGGGTTTGCTGATTTGCTGAAATTTCATCAAAAATTGTGTCAAAAATTTTACCAATTTTTCCACCAAATAATTCATTGATGTAAATTTTTTCAAGTTTCTGAAATGAATCCAAGTTTTCTTTCGTATCTCTCGCCGAGGTTAAAATCGAATTAATAAAAAGTGAATTTCCGGCAAACTGCTGAACAATTAAATCTCGGGTTTGGTCGTTAATTTTAACATCAAATTCTTTAGCTAAACCTTCAATCAAAAATGCTGAATCAGAAACCGTAAGTCGTTCTAATCTAAGCACTTCAATATTTGTAAGTTTAGTGTTTCCACTTTGCGTAGCGTTTAAAACAAACCGTCTTTTGCCTGAAAGAATAAACTGAATATCTGCTCGAGAAAGAATTTCTTTAAGTTCCTCAATAAATGAAACTTCGCCAATAAGATTTTCGGCAAGATGCAGATTATCAATTATCACAATAGATTTTGCACCTTGAGCAGCCGCACGAAGCGGCGAACTCAAACAATTTCGGACAAATGAACGCTCGTCTTCAAGTTTACTTTCGGTCTCGCAAGAATCTACAAGACGATCAATCCATTGTGCGTCTGCCGGAATTGCTTTTTGTGAAATTTCGCATATTTCAGGCGAAGAACTTATAAGCGAAGCATCATTTCGTCTAAACGCAACTACTTGCAATAGAAAGGTTTGCAGAAAACTTCGAGCAGCTTGAACAGCAGTTTTATGATTAGGATTAAAGGCAAAATAAAATGGGATTACATCGTCTTGAGCTTGAAATATTTTGTCATAAGCCTGCTGCAAGAGTTCGCTGCAACCTTCTCCTACCGCAGATAAAACAAGTAAACCACGAGTTTCTTTATCTAATTTCGCGTGATTTAAAATTTGCTCAAGTTCTATACCCCGACCAATAAATTGTTCAGCAGAAACTCTCGACAATATTTTTTTTTGTTCCAATTTCATTGAATTTAATACAAACAACTAATTCGCACTTTATTTCACAACTAATTCGTCAACATCTTCGAAAATCATCACCATATTGCGTCCGTTTCCTTTGGCTTGATATAGTGCTTTATCTGCCGCAACAATCAAATCTTGCGGAGTTCGCAAAGTTGCTGTACAAACTGCAACTCCAATGCTTATAGTAACTTGTCGATTTGGAAAAACAGTATTTTCGACTCTTAACCTTATTCTTTCTGCAATAATTTGAGCCTCAACAAATGTTGTCTGAGGAAGAAGAATAGAAAATTCTTCGCCACCAAATCTTGCCGCAATATCCGCTCCACGAAGCGTTTCTTTCAAACATTGAGCAACTAATTTAAGTGCTTTGTCACCTTCTGTGTGTCCAAAAGAATCGTTGTAAGACTTAAATTTATCGACATCAACCATCAAAAAAGCCATCGGAAATCCGTGTCTTTGTGAGCGAATAATTTCTTCATTGAGACGTATTTCGAGATAACGACGATTCACCAAACCGGTTAAAGCGTCCGTAATGGAAAGCTGTTGATATTCGCCTGCTTTGTTTTTTAATGCCGTTCGGTCAAGTGCGACTGCTAGTTGCGGAACAATTGTATCGAGTAACTCGAGATCGAGTTCGTCATAAATTCCACCGCCAATTTTGTCAGTAACGTTTAAAACGCCAACTTTTCTTGCTCCAATTGTTATTGGATAACTGATAAAAGATTTCGATTTATAAAGCCAATCGCTTGGTGCCGGCTCAATCTCAATGCTTCTTATATCTTTTACTAACAATGGTTTACCGCTTTCTAAAACTGTATGAGCAATTCGTTTCCCGACACTACCACGCCAGGATTCTGAGTCACTTCCAATCGCAACTTTGACTTCTAGGTTTTCTCCGGATTCATCCAAAACTAACAAAGAACTTCTTTCTGCACGTAACAATTCGGCACAAGTTTGAGCGAGTAAAGACCAAAAGTCTTCATTGTCTATTCTCTCCAAACCGCGACTAAATTTTTGGACGGCGTTTGATAACCACGACTGTTTTTCAACCTGTTCGCGAAGTCGCAAAATCTCAAGTGGCGATGCCAAATTTTTACAAAACTGTAAAATTTGACGCTTTTGTTTTTCATCAACTTTTTCGCCAATCGCAATTGCAGCTCTAATTTCATCGCCGATAAAAATTGAAAATAATTGAAAAGTTTTATCTTCTGCATCATTTTCAGACTTAAATTTCACTTCAAATGATGTTTTAAGTCTTGATGCTTCTGAAAACATTTGAGTATTTAAATCAAACTCGTTTTGTGACAAATCTTCACGGAATTTCCCCGCAGCAATTGCAATTTCTAGTTTATTTACCTTTCTTTCAAGCCACGCCAGCGAAGAAAAACGATGATATTTTGCTAAAAACTGTAACGAAGAAGTGCAGGCATCGCGGTAGTTTTTGCTAAGAAGCGAGCCAAAAAATGAACGATAAGCCGCAAACTCGTCTGCATCCTCTGTGTTTGTTGCATTTAACACTTCGTCCAGTTTTTCGCTGACAATTAAACCATTTTTTGTTTGTGGTTCTTTCAACCACAAAAGTTCTTGCAACTCATCGTCGTCTAGTTTTTCAAGTCGTTGCGAGAGTTTTGTTTCTTCATTTGACGAGCCGGAAAGTAATGCGTTATCAAAAAAAGTTTCTGGCGAAAATTGTTGCCAATCGCCGGAAATCGCTCTGTTTGTTGCTGTTTTATAATCTTCTGATTTACGAAATGTTCTGCCAATAATTGCGACAAAATTTTCGCTTGGAAGTTGAACAGCTGTGTAGTTTAAACCTGCGTAGCACTGAAAAGAGACAGATTTTTTTGCACTTTTTACGTGATTAAACGCTTCGCCGCAAAACGATTGGCAAAGCGGCGAAAATCTTTCGGAATTTTGCAAACTTTTACATATCGAGTTGTTGTTTGATTCAGAAACAACAGTCGATTCTTCACCTTCAACAATAACAACAGCTAATCCGCTCTCGTTTGCCAAAGTTTCTTCTAAAACTTTCCATGAAGAATTTTTACTGAGTTGTTTCGTCTGCATTTTTATCCGTCTTGAAGTTTAAAAAACTAATTTACTCCAACTAGATACGTCCAATTGAGGTCTAATTTCAATAAAAATTTTATCGTTTTCAAAACTATTTTACAATGATAAACAAACGCTTTTTGTTAAACAAAAAAACGTTGAAGTTTTTCAACCTCAACGCCTTGTTTTAACCATTTTTTTAAGTTTTAAAGAGAATCAATTTCAGGTCTTTCAACACTAATTTTTAAACAAGAAGCAAAGTGATTAGGTTTAATTTCAACTAATTGCGGCTCTTGCTGAGTGCATTCTGCGGTTGCATATTGGCAACGTGTGTGAAAATGACAACCTTTTGGCGGATTAATCGGCGACGGAACATCGCCTTTTAAAATAATTCTATTTCTTTTCGCTTCAATTTCCGGATCTGGAACAGGAACAGCCGAAATCAGAGCTTTCGAGTATGGATGAAGCGGCGATTTATAAACTTCTCTCGCATCGCCAAGTTCAACAATTTTGCCAAGATACATCACCGCAACGCGATCTGAAACGTGACGAATCGCACGTAAGTCATGTGAAATAAAAAGATATGTGAGCTTTCGTTCGTCTTGCAATTTGTTCATCAAGTTCATTATCTGAGCCTGAATTGAAACGTCTAATGCCGAAATTGGTTCGTCTGCAACAATAAATTCGGGATCGACTGCCAAGGCTCTCGCGATTCCGATTCGCTGGCGTTGACCGCCAGAAAACTCGTGTGGATAACGATTTACGAACCTGCGGCTAAGACCGACAGTTTCCATCAAATCTTGCAAATTCTTTTCGAGATTGCCTTTATCAATGCCAAATGTTCGCATCGGTTCGCCGATTATTTGCCCAACCGTCATCCGCGGATTCAAACTCGCATAAGGATCTTGAAAAATCATCTGCAAGTTTTTGCGTTGGTCACGCATTTCTTTCTCAGATAGATTTGCAAGGTCTTTGCCGTTGTAAAAAGCCTTTCCGCTTGTGACTTTTGTCAGACGCAAAATTGCTTTCCCAAGCGTAGATTTCCCGCAACCGCTTTCACCTACGAGCCCGAGCGTTTCGCCTTTTTTGATAGTTAGATCAACACCATCAACGGCTTTTACAACCTTTGTGGACTTAAATAATCCGCCGCCGGTTTTATAATGAACTTTGAAGTTTTCCAATGAAATTAGATTTTCAGACATTTTTTGCTTCGTTCTCCTTCAAAGATTGTTCGTAAGTCTGTGTCGCAAAATGGCATAGCGAACTGTGATTTTCGTTTATCTGAACAAAAGGCGGAAAGTCGCTTCGGCAAATATCCTGTGCTTTTTCACACCGCGGTGCGAATGGGCAACCGGGCGGAAGATGAGCGACATCGGGCGGCAAGCCGGGAATTTGATAAAGCTCGGTTCCATCTTCGTGTGCCGGATCAGGAACAGATTTTAGTAATCCCTTTGTGTATGGATTTGCAGGAGTTTTGAAAAGTTCGCCAGTTGGGGCTTGCTCGAAAACTTTTCCGGCATACATCACAATAATTTTGTCAGTCATCCCCGCGACAACACCAAGATCGTGTGTAATCAAAATAACGGAAGTTCCGAGCCGCGTTCGTAAATCTTTAATTAACTCGAGAATTTGTGCCTGAATCGTAACGTCGAGTGCGGTCGTCGGTTCATCCGCAATAAGAACTTCGGGTTCGCAGCTCAAAGCCATCGCGATCATTACACGCTGCCGCATTCCGCCTGAAAATTCATGCGGATAACCATCAACACGACTTTTCGCGTCAGGAATCCCAACAATCTCAAGCATCTTTATCGCGTGTTTATAAGCCTGATCTTTTGTATGACCGAGATGAAGCTGGGTAACTTCCATCAATTGCTTAGAAATTCGCAAAAATGGATTGAGCGATGTCATCGGATCTTGGAAAATCATAGCGATGCGTTTGCCACGAATTTTTCGCACTTCATCGATCGGAATCGCACGAACGTCGATTCCATCGAAATTGATTTCGCCTTCAACGATTTTCCCCGGAGGCTCAGGAATAAGACGCATAATCGACAAATTCGTTACCGATTTCCCACTTCCCGATTCGCCTACAATTCCAAGAGTTTCACCCTTTTTTAGCGTAAACGAAATCCCGTCCACGGCTTTCACGACACCATCTTCGGTCGAGAAATACGTTTTTAAGTTGTTGACTGTAAGTATGTTACCGTTGTTCATGATTGTTATCTAACGAAATTGTACGTGATGATTCCGGTTACGTTGACTGGCTTCCCGTCAAGAAATGTCGGTGAAAATTTCGCTTCCATCGCCGCTCGTTCAGCCGATGATTCAAATGGTCCAAAACCACATATTGCATTTGCCTTTTTGACATTTCCTAGTTCATCGATCGTAACGTCGATTGGAACTATTTTGTCTTTGGAAAATCCTCTCATTGAGGACGGAAATTTCGGTTTTGGCAACAAAACTGCTGTGCCGTTTACAATATTTTTAAAAGTTTCAATTCCAGCTAACTCGTCAGCCTTTTTTCGAAAAATCTCCGAGGTATCTCTCGATTGCTTGTAATTACCATCCGCTAATGAACAGGTTCTTACAATTGATAGTTTCCGTGATTCGGCTCTTACGTCTGCTTTTTCATAAGCCTTTGGCAAAATCGCAAAACACTTTAGAAAATATTCGTCCGCAACTTCATAAAGGCTATTTTCTAAAAAAAGCCTTGCAATAGCTAACGTGAATGAGAGTATCTCCTTGTTTGTGTTGTCAGCGGCTCGTTTGTCTAGACTAAGAATCGCTTTAGAATAATTTGCCTCTCGTTCTTCTCTATTCAAACCCAAGGAGTTTACAAGAATCAAATTCTTATATTCCTTTAGTATTGATTCTCTATCAAAAGACACCAAATATTCATAAATTTCAATGGCACTTTTGTAGCTTTTGGCAGCACCTTGGAATTCACGTCGTTGTTTGTTTACATCACCAATTAACGAATAGCTAGCTGCGGTTTGTTGACTTTTGATTCCAAACATCTTTATGTTAACCGCTAAATATTTCTCCGCCGACTCTAAAGCTTTCTCAAATTCACTGAGTTTAGAATAAACTTCAACCTCCTTAGCATATTGGTTCAGTTTTGCTTCGTTTTTACTTTGACCGTAAACCGAAAAAAGACCAAAAAATATTATTATTAAAACTAAACGAATCATCCGTACACCAACCTAGATTATTTACTCACCTTACACTGCCTAATTCCCGCTTTCTCATAGATATCGATTCCGGTCACGACCTCGGCTTTCTTGGTCGGCGTATAATAAAACTCGATACCTTTATATTCTCTGCCGCGATATTTGCTGTTTCCGCTGCCGTAAAGTTTTTCAACTTCTTTCCGTGTGGTTGTTCCAAGACGAACGCCGCGTGTGGTTTGTCCCATAAAAGGACGTTTGATTTCGATTACGAAAACCTTTGGTTTCTTGTCTGATTGGCAAAAATAAAACGCGAGACCTTTGTCTTTATAGGTCATTTGATAGGAATATTTCTTATTTTTCGTCCATGTATATGCTTTTCCAAGTTTGCCTTCAACGTCTTTTTTTGTAGAACGCCCGACAACAACACCTTCAACTCCGTAGCCTTCTTTTACATCTTTCGTTTGAGCAAACGCAGAGCTTGCGAGCATTAAAATAAGTAAAAAGAGGATTTTTTTCATAAGCTTGTCCTAAAATTTGCGAGTTTGCGGATCGAGTGCGTCACGCAAGCCATCGCCTAAAAAATTGAGTGAAAAAAGCGTCAACGCCATCGTCACGCTCGGAAAAATCAATTGCCAAGGGAAAATTGAAATATTTTTAATTCCATCAGCCGCCATACTTCCCCAAGATGCGTAAGGTGCCTGAACGCCGATTCCGAGATACGAAAGAAACGCTTCCGTAAGCATAACTGAAGGAATAGTTAGAGTTGCGTAGACAATAACCGGACCAAAGACGTTTGGAACTAAATGTCTGAAAATAATTCCAACGGTAGAAACGCCCGTAGCTTTCGCCGCCAAAACGAATTCCTGATTTTTGAGCGACAATATCTGTCCGCGAACAACACGAGCCATTGTCAGCCACGAAACTAGCCCAAGTGCTAGAAACAAAAGGAAAATTTGATTAAGAGCTTCGCCACCGCCAAATGCATTTGAAATCGATTTAATAAATTCCGGCGTATTCTTTCCTTCAAAAACTTTTAGCAAAACGATAACGATTAGAATGTATGGAATAGAATAAATCGCATCTACAATTCGCATCATAATGCTGTCGATTCTTCCGCCGAAATAGCCGGCAATTGCACCATAGCTTACACCTACAAGCAGCGAAACAAAGGTAGAAATCAAGCCAACCATCAAAGAGATTCGTCCGCCTTGTAAAACTCTCGCTAAAATATCGCGTCCGGAATCATCGGTTCCCATCCAATGCTTCATTGAAGGCGGCATTGATCTCAACAAATCGCTGTTGCCTGGCATTTGATCTGGAGTAATTCCAAATCCGTAGCTAAGAATTACCGGTCCTAAAAATACCAGCAAGGCGATTGCCGCTACCGTATATAGCCCAAAAACAGACAGCTTGTTCTTTTTCAAACGCTTCCAAGCGTCTTTCCAAAGCGATGTTCCTTTTACTGTTTCATTTTCCATAAATCTATTCGTATCGAATTCTTGGGTCTAAAAAGGCATAAGAAATATCAACCAAAAGATTGAAAATCATAATCATAATCGACAAAAAAGCTACGATTCCAAGTATCAGAGGTTCGTCGCGATTAAGTAAAGCTTGAATAAAAACGCTGCCGAGTCCGGGATATGCGAAAACTTTTTCTACGACAACAGTTCCCGCAAGCAAACCTGCAAGTGCCGGACCAGTGTAAGAAACTACCGGAATCAAACCGCCTTTAAGTGCGTGACGCAGCAAAACTGTCCATTCGCTCAAGCCTTTCGCACGAGCTGTGCGAATATAATCAGAACGCAAAACCTCAAGCATTCCGGCTCGCGTTAGTCTCGCAATATATGCCGCGTATATCGCCGACAAGGTGATAACGGGCATTATCAAACTCAGAACTCCGTTGTATCTCGCTGGTGGTAACAAATATAATCCAAACGAAAATATCAAGACTAAAATTGGTCCAATTACGAAATTCGGCACAGATTGCCCCGTCATCGAAATCGACATCGCACCATAATCGAACTTAGAATTTTGCTTTAATGATGCAATCAATCCGGCTGTTAGACCGATAAACAATGCGAGCAAATACGCACAGAAACCGAGAATCGCGGAATAAGGCAGATGTCTGCGGATGATTTCGTTTACCGATTGCCCTTCGTATTTCAACGAATCGCCAAAATCACCTTTTAGAACATTCCTAATCATCATGCCATATTGCTGATACCAAGGTTTATCGAGTCCGTATTTTTCGCGAATATTTGCTTCAATCGAAGCGGGAAGTTTTTTCTCACCGGAATAAAAATTTCCGGGAGCAAGGCGAACCAATCCCCAAGTGATTGAAACCA
Organism: Acidobacteriota bacterium; assembly: GCA_031415455.1. Taxonomy (GTDB): domain Bacteria; phylum Acidobacteriota; class Blastocatellia; order Pyrinomonadales; family Pyrinomonadaceae; genus JANNVK01. The sequence continues at coordinate 498,134 of JANORS010000015.1, forward strand.
CAATCAGTGCCATCGGGATAATTACTAAAAGTCTGCGAAGTATGAAAAGTAACATTTGTTAAACCTCTATGGTGTTGCCGTTTTCGTCATTTCAGCTTTCGCTTTTTCTTCAAATTGAGTCTGAGTTGACATCAATTTCGTTAACTGTTCCTCAACCGCAGGATCTTTTTCCTTCATTATATTATCAACATCTTTATCCCATTTCGCCGGATCTGATTCGATGTAGGCGAATTTCCAAGCGTGCAAAGTTCCGGGATTTGGATAAAAACCTTTTAGATAAGGCTTTTTCATCCAATTTGTCGCAGCAGTGCTGAGCGGAACCACCAACTGCTGCTGCATCATATAAAACTCAGCTTCTGCTAACAACGTAAATCTTTTTTCAGTATCAATCGTTTTATTGGCTTCCGACAAAAGTGCGTCGTATTTTTTATCAAACCAGCCGGTCGCACCATCGTTTGCTTCCGTATAAAAAAGTCCGAGATAAGTAAACGGATCCATATAATCGGCAACCCAACCGCGTCGCCCAAAACCTTGATATTCAACCTTTGTGAGGGTTGGCAGAAAGGTTTTGAATTCCATATTCTTGAGCGGAATGGTAATTCCAAGATTCTTTTTCCATTGATCCTGCATAAATTCAGCAGTTATTTTATTTGATTCAGATGTGTTGTATAAAATACTCACATTTTCAATTGGAAATTTTGGACTCTGGAAATTCCCATCGGAGCCTTCAACCGCAAAACCTGCTTCACCCAACAACTTTCTCGCTCGCTCAGGATCAAATATTCGATTTTTCCATTGTTCTTCGCTGATATTCAGTTCTTTCAATTTCACATCTTGAACCTTTTTTCTCGCTTCTTCATACTGCGGAAAAATTCCTTCTGGCGTGAAATCAACCAAAGGTTTTTTCACAACGAGAAGTTTCGCAAGTGCTTTTCGATCGACCGCCAAAGCAAATGCCTGTCTGACTTTCAAATTATCCATCGGCGGTTTCTTAACGCTAATCACGTAAAATTCGGTCGCAGCTTCCGGATGATTCATATACTCATCAGGATAAGCAGCCATAATTTCACGAATCCACGGCGGCGGAACTGTGTGATTATAGATCGCGTCAATCGAACCTGCTTTGTAAAGGTTCATCATTGTTGTTTGATCTTCTAATGGATAAAACTCGATTCCTTTTATTTTTACATTAGCCGCATCCCAATTATTTTCATCTTTTGTAACATTCAACGTATCGTAAGGTCTATATTGAAGAACTTTGAATGTTCCGCTTGTTACGATATTTTCAGGGCGAATCCAATTCTTGCCAAATTTCTCGATCGTGTGTGGCGGAACAACTTTAAAAAACTGATGAGCGAGCAAACCGAGAAAATAAGGTGCAGGTTGGTTAAGTTTTATACGAAACTTATAGTCATCTACAGCTTCAACTCCAACGTTTTCAGCAACTACCGGAACAAACTCCATTCCTGCGAGTTTGTCTTTTAACTTTGTATCTTTTTCAAATAGTTTCGCACGATCTTTTTCGGATCCCGGAACGGTTAATCGTTCGGGTTCATTTATGAATCTATCGAATTCAGTTTGTGTCCCAACACTGGTTTTCGCTAAATCAACAACCGGACTGACAGCCTCTTCCTTTTTCACGGATTCTTCTTTGAGGAGAAACTTTCCAGTCGAATCTTTTACAAAAGCGTCTCCTGAATTATAAGCCTGAGAATACTTAATAAAAAAAGCGAGAACCGCATTCTCTGCTGCTAATTCGGGCGATAATGCTCGCCGGAATGAATAGACAAAATCCTTCGCAGTGATTGGAGTTCCGTCAGAAAATTTTGCATTCTTTCGCAGATTAAAGAGGTATTCAGTTCCATCGCTGCTAATTTCCCAGCTTTCTGCGAGCGAAGGAATCGGGCTCATATCTTTTGGATGATACTCGACCAAGCCATCATACAAAGCCATATATATTCTGGCTTCGGGCTGTCCGGTTCCAATTGCAGGATCAAGGCTTCGGGGTTCAGAACCAGTAACATACCGGACGATTCCATCGCTTGGTGCGACAGTTTTCCCATAATACTTTCCTTTCGCCGATGTTCCGCAACTCGTGACGAGCAAAGATAAAACAAGGAAAAAAACGCCTAAACGAACTTTGCCGAGACTACATCGCATTAACTACGCTCCTAAAATAAAATTTGAACAAAGAAAACTTGTTTGGAGAGAACTTCTAATACGCTAAATTAACACGAGTTTGTGTTTTTAAGCAAGAAAAAATGTCGCATTTAACGTTTCCATTCGCTGTTAATTTTTACAGTTTTTAGCGAAGGTGCGTCCAAAATATTTGTCTCAAATCCTTGAATATAAGGCTTTACTAATGAATATGTTTCAGGAAAATAGAGCGGAATTGCCGGAATTTCTGCAATCGCTTCTTCATTTGAAAGAATGAGTTTTTGCTCAACAGCCTGTTCGTCTATAAGTTTCTTTTCAACTTGAAAATCGTTTACCAATTCGGAATTTAACTGCGTATTTGAGCCTGTATTCGTATTAGAATTAACAGCAGTATTAGACGACATATTCGACGTAGCATTTGTTAAATCTGACAAATGTCCAACATTGCTGTTAAAAATTCCATCGTGTTTTTCACTGCCAGCTTTTTTATCGACAATTTCTGTTGGCGGAAACATAGCTGCTAAGTTGTTGTGTTCATTAGCAGTTGGCAAAACTATACCGCGGCGAATTAAATCAAAATCGCCTGTTTTTTGTGCAGTTTCAAAGTCTTCACGACTTTTAACAACGACTTCAACTTTGATGCCTAAGTTTTGCAACCACATTTTTGCGACTGAGTTTGCAATTCTTTTTTGCAAATCATTTCTATTAACAACAAGCCTAAATTGCGGAAAATTTTCACCATTTGGAAAACCAGCATCAGTTAGCAGTTGCTTTGCTTTAACGAGATTTTCTGCAAAATTTGTATCGTCATTGAACGGCAAATAACTCATTGCGGGTTGCGTGACGCCGTCCATTTCGTCTTCGCTCAAGCGTTTTCTATCAAACGAAATTGCAAACGCCTCACGAACTCTAACATCATTAAAAGGCTCGTGATTTTTATTAAATTCGTAAAGATTAACAGCTGCAAACTTATCTTTTCTGAAATCTTCGAATGGTTTGAGGAGTTTTAAAGCCAACGGCTCGAAACTAAAATTGGTCAAAACATCAACATCGCCGGCACGATACGCTTGCAAAGCTGCTTCGGCTGATTCAATCGGCACAAATTTTACTCGATTTAACGAAATTTTTTCCTTATTCCAATAGTTGGCGGCTCTGTCTAAAGTAACGCCGTCTTTACCGATTGAAGTTATTCTAAACGCACCGCTTGTTGTAATTGCTGCGTTTAAAGTTCCAGATTCAAACTCTTTGGCGTTTTGAATTGGCGAAAACATTGGATGTGAAACAAGGCTCGGAAAATCTTCATCAGCCTGATTTAAAGTGACTTTTAAGACGAAATCACCAATTGCTTCAACCCCAAATTTTGATTTTTTTTGATCAATTGTTGTTTTTTTAGCTTCATCATTCGATTTAATAGTTTGCGGAGATTTTGAAGTAATAACGTTTTCTAAAACTTCATCATTTAAAAAAACGTCGCGTTCTGCTGAAGTTTCCGGAAGATAAATGCCGGAAATATTTCTTAATAAATTTGGATGTGAGACTTTGTTTCCAAGTTCGACAAGGCGTTTCCAGGAATTTACAAAATCAGATGCGACAATCGATTTATCGTTTGACCATTTTGCGTCTTTTCTGAGTTGAAATGTCCAAGTTTTTTTATCAGGCGAAGCTGTCCATTTTGTGGCAATTGCCGGAATTGGTTTGAGAGTTTTTGAATCTGATTCAGTTAAACCTTCATAAATTGCACGAACAATATCTGTTTCAGGCGAACCGACCGCAAATGCCGGATCGAGAGTTTTTGGCAATGTTCCGTTACTCCAGCGAAATTCCTGCTTTTCGGGAGTTTTAATCTCTCCATAAAACGGCTCAGATTTTGGTGATTGAATTTCGTTACAAGAAGCAAAAAAAAGTAAAAAGGTAAAAGTAAAAATTAAAAATTTCACTTTATATGCGAGCATATTCCTTTTTACTGCTTTATTTTTCATGTAATTTATAAAACGCTCAATTGCTTGTAAAGTTCATTAACTTGTTGTTTTGTTGCTTCAAAACCTTCACTCGTGTTAATCAAATAATCAGCAAAACTCTTTTTTTTATCCTGTGAAAACTGAGCGTTTATTCTTTTTAAAGCATCATCGCGAGTTAAATTGTTTCGCCTCATCAATCTTTCAAGCTGAATTTCTGCCTCGCACCAAACAACAATTATTTTGTCAAAACGCTGATAGCCATTTGATTCAAGCATCAATGCTGCATCAATTATAGCAAATTTATCAATGTTTTGAAGTTCTAATTTTTTCAGCCAAGCATCTTGTGATTTAAAAACTAGCGGATGAATAATTGAATTTAAAAGTTCGCGTTTCGCAGAATCAGCAAAAACTATCGAGCCGAGTTTTACACGATCAATTTCTTTATTTGACCGCAATATTGAAGTTCCAAAATGTTCAATAATTGCATTCCAACCAATTGTATTTGGCTCAACAACTTCTCTCGCGGTTTTGTCTGCATCTAAAACAGGAACACCAAGCTCACGAAAAATATCGCAAACAAAAGATTTGCCAACCGCAATTGAGCCTGTAAGTCCAACTTTTAACATTTAGATTGGAACGCGGACACTCTGTCCGCAAGATTGCGTGAGCAATCTAATCTGCTCCAGCAATCTTAAATCTACTTTCTATTGTGTCTTTTCGCCAATTTTTCAACGTTGAATTCGGCAATTTCCGTCAGCGTCATTCCGAGTTCATCGGCACAAGCAGAAATATACCAAAGCACATCACCGAGTTCGTCTTTTAATTTCAGACGAGTTTCATCAGTCACAACGCCACCAAAATCACGTTGAATTTTCTTAACAACGTTAGCAACTTCGCCCGCTTCGCCGCACAATCCGAGAGTTGGATAACCCAAATTTTGCAAACGATTCGGATAAAGAGCCGTTTGCTTCGCTTCATTTTGATAATCTTCAAATTTCATAATATTTATAATGTGGAAAAGGTAAAAAGTGAAAAAGTTTGCATAAACTTAAAAGTATAACTTCACTAAATAGTCATCTTTTTCACTTTTCACTTTTCACTTTTTATAGTCTTCTCGCTTTCGACGCATCAAGCGTGTTTCTCATCAACATTGCTACTGTCAAAAGCCCAACTCCGCCCGGAACCGGCGAGAGAAATCCGGCTTTTTGCATCGCTTCTTTCTGGTTTACATCGCCAACAAGTGTCGAGCCACGCTTAGATATAATACTTAGTCTTTTGTCGAGTTCGCTTTCTTCAAACATCTCTCTCGCAGTTTTTTCGTCAGTAAGATTATTCATCCCAACATCTATGACAACTGCACCTTCTTTAATATGCTCGCTTCCAATAAGTCCGATTTTTCCGACAGCAACAACTAAAATATCAGCTTGCGACGTAATTTCTGCTAAATTTTCAGTAAAACGATGGCAAATTGTTACCGTTGCATTTGCCTCTAAAAGCAATTGTGCCATAGGTTTACCGACAATATTACTTCGCCCGACAACAACTGCGTGTTTTCCCTTAGTCTCGAAATTAAAAAACTTCAGCATTTCCATAACGCCCGCAGGTGTGCAAGGTGCGAGAGCGTTATTTCCTTGTGCAATTCGCCCAACATTTATCGGATGAAAGCCATCGACATCTTTTTCGGGCGAGATTTTTTCAAGAATTTCTTTTTCATCAATGTGTTTTGGCAAAGGAAGTTGCACCAAAATTCCGTCAACATCTTCGCGACTATTTAGAGTTTCAACAATCTCAATTAGTTGCTCATTTGTCGTGTCCGCAGGTAAGTGAATATGTTCTGAAAGAAACCCTAACTCATTGGAAGTCTTGACTTTATTGCTAACATAAACATTAGAAGCCGCATCTTCGCCAATTCTTACAACGACCAAACAAGGTGAAAATCCGTGAGTTTCCTTGAGCTTCAAAACCTCTTCCGCAACTCCTTGTTTGATACTTTCGGCAACAACATTGCCACTCAAAATCTCTGCTTTCATATTTGTTAATTTTACAACGATTTTACGAGAAAGCGTTAAAGCGTTGGAGCGTTTTTAGCGTTTTTGGTTTACTATTTACTCAATGAAAATCGTTTGTATTTCTGACACGCATAATTGCAACGAGAAAATCGCCGTTCCTGATGGCGATATTTTGATCCATGCGGGCGATGCAACAACCGTCGGAAATTTTGAACAAATTAAGGAGTTTGGCAGTTGGTTTGAGTCGCTTCCGCATAAACACAAAATCTTTATCGCCGGAAATCACGACTGGCTTTTTGAAACAAACAATAGCTTTGCGAGAACTTTGCTTGATTCAAAAATAACTTATTTACAAGATTCTGCAATTGAAATAGAAGGTTTGAAAATCTACGGTTCGCCTTGGCAACCAAGATTTTTCGATTGGGCATTTAATCTAAATCGCGGTGCAGAACTCGCTGAAAAATGGAAATTAATTCCAAACGATACCGATATTTTAATCACACACGGACCGCCAAACGGAATTTTGGACGAAGTAGAGCGACAATACTGGACTGAAAATACCGGCTGTGAGGAATTGCGAAAACGTGTGGAAATTATCAAACCAAAACTTCACGTTTTTGGGCATATTCATTGTGGTTACGGAATGAAGGAAGAATTCGGCGTAAAGTTTGTCAACGCATCAACTTGCGATGAACAATATCTGCCAACCCAACCACCGATTGTTGTCGAAATATGATTTTTAAAACAAACTAGAGAAACCTTGAAAATGTGCAATGTGAAGTATTTCAAATAAATTAAAAAGTCCTTAATGCTTAATTATTTTTTCTAAAACATTAAGGACTTTTAATTTTTATCAATCACTTAGAATCATCTCTAAGCCAAATAATAACTCGGCACAGGCAAATCAGTTCCGACTCCAATCTAAATCGCCTCAGACGTGAATTAAATGTCGTGTTTTCAAACTTTCCATTGCCCAATCTCAACGAACTCACCGCACCTGCACTCGTGTATGTGAAAGCGTTCGCTTTGTTTCTGAAAGTGTCATTTGATTTTTTACTTTGGACTTGTGCCAAATCTACATCAATATCCAAAGTGTTTTTAACAACTCGTCCCGATGGATAAGTTTCTTCAATCAACGCACCGCTTAGATTATAAACGTAACTTTGCGGATTATATTCTACTCCATCAGTTTTTTGCTGACTGCTTGTAACTCGTCCAAGAATATCAAATGCCAAATATCTTGTTTCTGAAATTCCGTTTGCAACCTTTGTCAGTTTGCCTTTGGCGTTCGTCAAATTATCGTAAGTGTAGGCGACGTTTGGAGTTACATTGTCTGAATAGTTGCGATTCTTGACTCGATTGAGATTATCATAGACGTAGTTTGTCGTGATTTGTCTCGCATCCGTTTTGCTCGTCAAGTTCGAATTATTGTCATAAACATAATTGATTATTCTGTTTTTAGGATTGTCTAATAAATTTTATTGAAAATAACTCCCAATCATTTCCTACCTTTTTAACTACAACGTGATACCACTCTTCTGCAAGAATTCCACGAGAAATATTTATTTCAACTAATGCTTTATCTTTCTTTCCGTTAAAACTCAACAAAACAGCAGTTGTAAATTCCATATCTTCTTCACTAACAAAAAATGAATTTTTCAAAACTGTATTTTCAATACTTTTAGTGCTTGAGAAAGACTTCAGTGGATATTTGTTTTTCAAGCGGTTAGCTATTAGTTTCGTAGCTGAACCTGTTTCAAATAATTCAAGTTTTTTCATCACTTTTTGAAAAAGTATTTTAGATTTTGTTGACTCTTTATCAATTGCGAGTGCATAAATATATGGCGATAATATCAATCCTAGGTTCTGATTATTTTCACCAAGTAAATATAAGTCAATCATGTCATAATCAAACTCCATTATCGGAACTGGAACAGGTCCCCAAACTGGATAATACTTTTTATTGTTGGTATTCCAAGCGTCCAATGCCTTTAGTCCTTTTTCATTACCCAAATACCTTATTGATTCTTGTGCTGCAATACTAATTTGAAACTCAGAGCCATTCAAAGTAGAAATCAAATAATCAATACATTCGTCCCCATTTTGAAATAGTTTTGATATTGCTTTATTTTCCCCGCCAGCCCTCTTGCTCATAATCAAAAGTTGCGACTCAAGTTCGTTACAAACACATTTAGATGGTTGACTTTGTGCCAATGAAGCAATTAAGAATATAAAAAATATGATTAGCATCGTTTTTGTTTTTAAATTTGTCTTTTTATTCATATAACTCCAATTTTAGTTTGACTTCTTCTTTCCTCCAACTGTATTTAACTGCCAGTAAACATGGGTTGTGACTGGCATTATATTTGGTTCAGGAAATGCGTTTTTAAATGTTGGTTCAGGAGTAAAATCGTAAAATTTGGTAAAGGATAATTTCACTCCTTGTTCTTTTTGCAAAGAATTTGTATCGGCTTCCTGTTGATTTATGAATATTGCCGAATATGCATCTCTTGTAGATAAACCTAACTCTTCTCGTATTGGATTTATCCAATTATTTTCGATCTCTCCAGCACCGCCACCTTGTCTATCAGATAAATTAGGATATAAACCGTGAACAAATTCGTGCAATATTGTAATTCCAAGCGAGAAAGACTGCTTAGCTGACTCGTTTTCAAATACGGCATTGTTAAAATCAGCAAAATCAATTCTTACCTGTCCTATCAAATGTGATTGCCTTGCTCCGCTTGCAGTGTATCTTGGGGAACCCGGAACTGGAGCGTGTTCTGCGAATGCGACATCTGGTGTATTTACTCCAACAAGCACAAATTCCCAGTTTGAGTTAATAGCCTCATTCAGTAAAGTCCTGGCTCGTGCAGAACCTCCGTTTGATCTTGCACCTGAAGCGACTGAGAGTAGTCCGTTTGAACCAAATGATAAATCTTCTATTCGGTATCCAGTTACACTTGCAAAACCAGAAATTAAACTCGTTCTTTCTTCTTCTGATAAGCCAGTTCCGTCAACAGTCTCACCATTTGGGTCAATATACTTTAGAGGACTGTTTCTTGCATAAACATATAAATTCCAACTTGATGGTTCAATTGTTTTTGTATCATTAAGAAAATCATCAGGACTTGTAAAACGACCAACACCACTTCCAAACATCCTTGCTTTTGCGTAATCAAGGTTTGTTTCGCCGTCACGCTCGTAAGAAGTAAACCGATTTCTCAGGTTATCACTTCCATAATTCGCACGTTGGATTTCTTCGCCGAAAGGCATTGTGTCGTGTCTGGCGATTACATTCCCGGTTGCGTCTGTGATTACTCTTGGACTGCCAAGATGATCGGTTGTGGTGTAATTTATCTTTGCATCGGCTTGATTCGCAGAGATTGTCGAATATTCAGCGACTGTTTTTCCGCTTGCGTCATAGACGAAAATCGTTGTTTCGTTTGTTAAAGGAGCAATTTTTTTAACTCGTTTTCCATCACCGTCATAGAAATATTCACCGAGCGTAACTCCTTGTGCATTAACGACTTTCGTCTGTTTATTTTCAGCGTCTAAGGTGAAAACTTGTCCGTTTGCATCTATCTTAATATTGCCGACTGAATCGTAATTCGTGCCGACTAATTTGTTATCTTGTGGATTCGCCGACGGATTACAAATTGCTACCGGACAGCCGTTTGCTAAAGTTGTCGTGTTGTTATTTGTCGTGTCAAAAGTCCGATTTCCGTATCTATCAAAAATGAACGTTTGCTTCCATCCGAGTTGATTCGGAATTGTTTCTTCGGCAGACTTCAAACGGTTTAACGAATCGTAAGTATAATTCTGCGTTGCTGTAAAACCGTTATAAGTGACATTATTGCGAATTTCGGTTGGAACTGTAACCGTTTGTTTCGTCACATTGCCGTTATTTTCCGTGGCGATAGCTCCATAATCAAAGTTTAATTTCAGCAAATTCTGACTCGTCGCCGAACTTCCAAGTCCAATCTGAATCGCTTGCAATCTTGAATTAAACGTCGTGTTCTCAAACTTTCCGTTTCCTAGCCGCATACTCGAAACTGCTCCCGCACTTGTATATGTGAAGGCATTCGCGTAGTTCTGAAATGTTCCGTTCAACTTTTTGCTTTGAACTTGTTGCAAATCTCCATCTTGGTCAAGCGTGTTTTTCACAACTCTTCCAGATGGGTAAGTTTCTTCAATCAACGCACCGCTCAAGTTATACGTGTAAGAGGTTGTGTAATCGTTATTATCGGTTCGTTGTTTATGATTTTGCACTCTTCCTAAGATGTCAAAATTCGTGTATTCGGTTGTCGAAACGCTCGAATTTACTTTTATGAGCTTGCCTTTGGCATTCGGTAAATTGTCGTAAGTGTATGCGACATTTGGAGTTATATTATCCGAATAATTACGATTCTTAACTCGATTGAGATTATCATAGACGTAGTTTGTCGTGATTTGTCTCGCATCAGTTTTGCTCGTCAAGTTCGAATTATTGTCATAAACATAATTGATTATTCCGCTTTCGGGATTATTTGCAGACTTCAATCTTGATAACGAATCGTATGTAAAAGTCCGTGTTTGCTGACCTTGCACGACTGTTACGAGATTATTCAAAGTATCGTAGCTGTAATTCGTGGATTGTGCAGGAACGCCATTTACATCAAGCAAACCTGCGTCATTCGGCTCATCAACTCGCGTCAATTGCCCTAACGCATTTGTGATACTTCGCCGTTGTTTGTTCGCTTGGTCTGTAACGGTTACGGTTGTTCCGATGTTTGTACCTGTGGTCGAAAGCCCGAAAGCTGTCGTCACTTTTGCACCGTCAGAGGTGACAATTTCAAACGGTCTGCTTTGTGAATCCTAGTTTGTTGTTGTCCAAACTTTTGCTTCATTCGCCCGATACGGATTCGTTGATCGCTTCGGTCTGCCGACGCTGTCAAACTCGGTCTCGGTAAAAATGCTTCCTTGCGAATCCAGTTTTTCAGACTCATTTTTTACAGAGAGTTGGCTCAATTCCGGTGTTAGCTGAGCCAATGTCGCCACCTCTGAAATAAACTCGATGTGATGGCTCATTACTAATATCTCCTTGCCCATCCCACTCATACGAAAATTCTACATATACTTTTAAACCCTTTTGTAAATGACTAATTTCAACTGGAAATATTACAGAGTCTTGAGAAATAACTTCTCCACCTCCACCTTCTCTGGGTAGTTCCTTCTTAGGAATTTTTATTTTTTTGTTATCCCATAATTTATCTTTCTCAACATAATAAAACATATCCACTTTTTCATCATTTGGAATCGCATATCCTTTAGCTCCGTTTCTTAACGTAAAAGGTTTACTTGTTGGGAAATATGATTTTACAGTCCAAATAGTGATATACCATATTGAATTATTTTCCAATCGTAGTTTTATATTTTTTTCATCTTGGCAAACATATTCTAAGTATATTGTTGGCTTATTTGGGTCTATTTTCTCACTCATAGGAGCGTCCTTATGTTGTGAAAAAGTAGTTTCCGTAGCAAATAACATTAAAATAAACAGCACTGTTTTCATATTTGTATTACCTCTCTATTAATTAATTGGTTTTTTCAGAACTGGAGAGTAATCAGATTTCGGCAATCCTTTTGCGATTGCTTCAGACCTTAACTTCCTAATTTCAGGGGCATCTTTTTTCTGCCACGAAGAATTCCACACTGATTCACCACCAACATTTGTTGCTTTCACTGGTTCTTGGTCAAACCTAAATGTTGCATTTCCGCCAGAACTCTCGAATGCGGGTTTTCCATCCCCACCTCCCATCAAAAACTGGGCGAATACTGACGAAACACCATACGCTCTAGTTTCAGATTGCCCGTGTGTTACGCGAAGTGACCCACTCATAACTCCAAGCGTTGCTTCCTCTGAAACATTTGAAGCTGATAGCAAAGAGCTTTGATAATCAGAATAATCCTGAACGTGTGAACCTTCGTGAGCAATAGTTGTTAGTAAATCACTATCATTCTTATTCTTCTCAAGATCAATTGTTACATTAATGGTGTTTGAACCTGTGCCGTCAATTTTCTTACCATCGACTGTTCGACTTAGCATTGTGCTTCCAGTTTCACCTAAAATTTTTCCGCTCAGTTTGCCAAAACCAACCGTAACACCATTTTTATCTCCAAGTGTGCCATAAGAGTTTAACGCTCTTACGGCATCTTTGTATTCGCCCGAACCTTTACCGTAAAACTTTTCAATTTTAGCGAGTTGTTCGTTCGCTTTTTTAAGTCCGTCAGCAAACTTTCCGCAGTCTTTTGTTGTGCCACTACACTCATATAATCCTGTCGGGTCAATAGAATTTAAAGGATTATTCAACACATAAGCAAACCTGTTCCAAGTTTGTGGAGAAGCAAGTCGTCCCGAACTTAAAATCGGGTCAACCGCCGTAAATTTCCCTAACTTGTTGGCATACATTCTCGCTTGGGCAAAGTCTAAATCTGTTTCGGTATCTTTTTGGTAGCCTGTAAAGCCTTGTTTTACTGAACTGCTTCCATAGTTTGCTCTGACGATATTTTCGCCAAAAGGCTGATAATCTTTTCTGCTGATAACTTGTCCAAGTTGATTTGTAATTATCCTAGTTGAGCCAAGATTATCAGTTGTCAAATAGCTTGTTTGCGGGTTTTGTTCAACCAGCGTTGAATACTCTGCGACCAATCTGTTTGACGCATCATAGACGAAAATCGTTGTTTCCGTGTCTGTAACCTTTTTGACACGCAAGCCATCGCCGTTGTAATAATATTGCCCGACAACGTGGTTTGTCGTATCTTTGACAAGCGTTTGCCTGTTATCGCCATTGTATGTAAATTGTCGATTTTGATTGTCTTGGATTAAGTTTCCGTTCAAATCGTAAACGAATCCGCTTGCGGTTGTAAATCGGTTATTGGTCGTGTCAACTTGTGGCGTTTGACTGTTTGTCAACGATGTTCCCGTATATTCATTGATGTTTGTTCGGTTTCCGAACCTGTCATAACCGAAGTTTTGCTTCCAAGTCTGATTTCCGTTAGAAACTTCTTTCGCTTCCGTTAATCGGTTGAGTGAATCGTATTGATAAGTCTGTGTAAATCTTGCGATTCCGGTGTTTATGATTTGAGATTTCACATTTCCGTTATTGTCACTTCCGCCAAAATCATAGTTTAATTTCAATAAATTCTGAGTTGCCGCAGATGTTCCGAGTCCGATTTGAATTGGCTGAAGTCTTGCATTAAATTGTGTTGATTCAAAGCGTCCGTTTCCTAATCTCAACGAACTTAAAGCACCTGCACTTGTATACTTGAAACCATTGGCATAAGTTTTTGAAATTTGATTCAACTTTTGGCTTTCGACAATCGCCAAATTCCCGTCATTATCCAAAGTGTTTTTAACCGTTCTTCCAGACGGATAAGTTTCAGAAATCAACGCTCCCGATAAATTGTAACCGTAAGCCGTTGCGTAAGTGTTTCCATCAGTCGTTTGTTTATGGCTTAGAATCTTGCCGAAAGTGTCAAATCCGGTGTATTCGGTACTCGAGATTGAACTTGAAACTTTGGTTAATTTACCTTTTGAAAAAGTGGCATTTGTGTTGTCGTATTGATAACTTACATTTGGAGTTCCATCATTATAAACTCTTGTCAACGGACGATTTAAGTTGTCGTAAACATAACTTGTAATAACATTTTTTGAATCAGTATTTGCTAATATATTTCCGCTTAAATCGTAGCTTGAGGCAGATGACCAATCATTGTTTCCTGTGATTGAATCGTTCAAAGCCAAACTTGGATTAGTCGCTTGTTCAGGTTGACGAACTCGAATTAAACGCCCAAGCGAATCATATTTGAAGAAGCGATTCTGCGAACCTTGCGAAACTTTAACAAGATTTCCAATTGAATCATAACTGTAATTTGTAGATTGAACAGCGACGTTATTTACATCAAGTTGTCCAGTATCGTTCGGCTCGTCAACTCTGGTCAATTGTCCGAGTGCATTGGTGATACTTCGGCGTTGTTTGTTCGCTTGATCGGTGACTGTAACTGTTGTCCCGATTGCGTTTCCGGTTGTCGAAAGCCCGAAAGCTGTCGTGACTTTTGCACCATCAGACGTGACAACTTCAAACGGTCTGCTTTGTGAATCGTAGTTTGTTGTTGTCCAAACTTTTGCTTCATTCGCCCGATACGGATTCGTTGATCTCCAAGGTCTGCCGACTGAGTCAAACTCCGTTTCGGTGAAAATACTTCCTTGTGAATCTAGCTTTTCAGACTTAAACGCACGCCCCAAACCATCGGAATAGGTGATGCTTTCCGCCCAGTTCGTCCCGTCAATCTGCGTCCGCGACTTGACCCAATAATTATTTGGCTCGTCGTGATAGATT
>JANORS010000016.1:0-384282 GCA_031415455.1 Acidobacteriota bacterium
ACCCCGGCCCGCCAGATGTTCGATTCCTCGCGTGCTGAACTCAACAGGACCGAGCGGCCATCAGGTGCGGCCGCGACGATACGGTTTCCTGTCTCAGAGTTGGCGATTAGGGCTGTCCGACCGGAGTCGGTTTTCAACAAATATTTTCGCACAGCGCCATCAATCGTAACGGAGTAGAATAGCCGTTGAACCGCAGATGACGACGCCGCTCCGGACGAGATTTCTCCTACCCCCTCCGCGATCGCGACCGGGTTTTTTCCATCAAGTCCGGCGGTCAGAATTTGCCATTTATCATCGGTCTGCAAAGCGTAGAAGATCGATTTCTCGTCGGACGAGACATGGAGCCATATCGTCCGTACACCTTCAAAGGAGATGATCTTCTGCGATGTACCGTTTGAAAGATCGACAACAAAAAGCTCTTTCTCGCCGACTTGGTAATATACCCGGCCCGACTGTCCCCATGAAAGCAATTCGGTGCCCGCATTCGGCAGCGTCGCGATCGATCTCGGCACTCCGCCAAGCGCTGAAACTCGCCACAGCTCGGCCGAGGTTCCTCCGGTCTGATTGGGACGAAGCGACATGTAGGCTATTTCGTCACCCGTCGGCGACCAGATAGGGCTTGTATTTGCGTAGGCGTCACTGGTAACCGGGATCGCGTCGGTGGATGTTGCCTGAGTAACCCAGATTCCCTTGGTCCCCGATTTTGTCGAGGCAAACGCGATCAACTTGCCGTCCGGCGAAAAACGTGCCGTTGGCGACAACTCGCCCGGTGACGAACTCCAGATGGCGACCTCTATCGACTTGAATGCTGTCGGCTGGACTCCAACGGCCTCGGGGCGGAGAAACCAAATGGCCCCGCCAATAACTGCGGCAAGTACAACGAAAACAAAAGCATGAAGAAGAGTAAACCGCCGGGTTTCAGTAATGTTTGTTGTAAATGCGGATCGAAGTGTGCTTCCAAAACCGCTCCGGTTTGTGGCCTGCGGACCGATGACGGTCGATTTCGTACTATTTGTGAGCTTTGCCTCGAATTTAATTTCTTCGCGCAGATCTTCGATGTCGATGTGCAGATCTCTTACATGCTGGTATCGATGGTTCCGATCTTTTCGGAGCGTTTTATCGACGATCCGTCCGAGTTGCCGGGGCAGTTCAGGTTGTACAGTTAACAATGCGGGAGGGTCGTCCTTGAGGATCGAGCTGATGAGTTCGAGGTGGCTTTCACCGTCAAATGGACGTTTCCCAGCGAACATCTCAAACATCAGAATGCCGAGGCTGAAAATGTCGCTCCGCACATCAAGCTTCTTGCCCTTTGCCTGTTCGGGCGACATATAAGCTACAGTGCCGACAATTGTGCCTGATCGCGTGATCAATTGCGGAACCGTTGTCTGAACACTCTCGGCCGAAACCGGCGCAAGCTTTGCAAGGCCAAAATCCAAAACCTTTACGACCCCGTCATTCCTGATCATGATGTTCTCGGGCTTTAGGTCGCGGTGTATAACACCCGCATCGTGCGAGGCAGCAAGGGCGGCGGTTATCTGGAGCGTAATGGCCATTGCGGAATCGAGATCGATCGGCTCTTTCTCGAGTCGCTGGCGCAGCGTTTCGCCGTCGATGAATTCAGTTGCAATAAACGGTATCCCGTTAAAATCGCCGATCTCGAATACGGTTAGGATGTTCGGATGATTGAGCGCCGAGGCAGTCTTGGCTTCTTGAATAAATCTGCTTAGTTTTTCCGTATCGTTCCCTACATCTTCGTTGAGAAATTTGATCGCCACTCGACGGTTGAGGCGAGTATCCTCAGCCAGAAACACCTCGCCCATACCGCCCGAACCGATCTTCGAGACGATCCTGTAATTTCCGATCTCCAGTCCGGACTCAATAGTCATCGGTTAAACTCAACATTGTCTATTTCGGCAGATTTAGTACGCATTCCGGGCATCGTTTCATAAGCTTCTATTCCGGGATCCCGACTCGTTTGACCAATTCCTTAAATCGCGGGTCGTCTCGCACGAAGTCCCATGTTTTATTGACCTTTAGTTCGAGCAACTGCCGGTCACGTTCGTCATACGCTTTGTTCAGATATTCTATCGCCTTATCTTTGTCTTTGCCCAAGACGTTTTCTTAGACTTCTATTCCGGCAGATTCATCCGTTTCAGCAGATCCTTAAATCGAGGATCATCGCGGACCGGGTCAAAGGTCGCTCCGAGTCTAGACCTGGGCAAGTCCGTATCGCGGGCCTGAAATGCTTTTTCCAGCCATTCAAAAGTTTTTTCTTTGTCACCAAGCACAACATAAACACGGGCAACGCCGGTTGCGGCACCGTTATTGCCCTTAGCGAACCCTTCTTCCAGTTGCTTGATCACCGCGAGAGCTTCATTTCGCCTACCCAACTGAGCGTATGCCCTACCCGATAGTTCGATGCTGATGCTTGGGATGTCACGGGCTTTTTCCACCTCTGCCAGAGCCTCGGCTGATCGCTTCTGGTCGAGATATATTTCTGCTAAACCCGCATATACTACGATATAACTCGGATCAATTTCAATGATCTTATTGCATTGCTCGATCGCCGATTTATAATCGCCCATTTCCCGATAAAACCCGGCGACATTACTGATGATAACCATTGATAACGGGTCGATCTCATTCGCCCGCTTGATCTCTGCCAAGGCTTCATCTTTTCGCCCAAGGGTATTGAGTAATCGTGCATACCAATGCTGTGCGGACGCATAATTCGGGTTTAGCTCGATTGACCGTTTAAAAGCATTTTCCGCCTCCGCCCAGTTCCATAAATGGGAATTGATCAGCCCCAAGGTAGCGTGTGCCTCTCCGAGTGAATTATCAATTTCAAGTGCTTTGTTGGCGTAGGCTTTTGCTTGCGGAAGGGATTCTTTGACGGACATTCCGAGCAAAGTGCTGGCGATTCCATAACTATCGGCGAGACCGACATACGCCAAAGCATAATTAGGGTCTTTTTGCACCGCGAGATCGAACTGCTCGATCGCTCGTCGCATGCCGTCCGCCGTCCGCCGATTCCAGTAATAACGTCCTTTCAAATACGCTTGATAGGCCTCCGGGTTGACGGTGTATTTCTTCGCAAGCTTTTGCTCGCTCTCGCCCGACAGTTTTAGTTGCAGTTTGCCAACGATCTCGGCGACGATCTCGCGTTGGGTGGTCAATAATTCCGAAAGTTTCCGTTCATACTGCTCGCCCCACAACGACTTGTTGGTGCGGGCATCCACCAACTCGACCGTGATGTTCAGATTGTCGCCCCGCTTGGTAAGGCGTCCGGTCATCACCGCATCTACGCCAAGTTCGTTGGCAATCTTGGCAATATCAGTCTCCTTCCCCTTGTAACGCATCACCGAACTCGTCGGGCTTACCCGCAGATCAGGAATCTGCGTCAGCCGAAAAATCACCGATTCCGCCAAACCGTCGGACAAATACTCCGTGTCGGCATCGGAATTTTTATTTTCAAACGGCATCACTGCGATGGAATTGATTTGTTTGCCTGAACGATTGGCGAAGAAACCGAAATAGGCAATCGCTGAAATTGCTCCAAGTAGAATGATTCCGATAATTGCAGTCGCCAATTTATTGCTCTTGGCTTTCGTTACTGCGTATTCGAGGCTAGATGAGTTTGAGACGTTTTGGGTAGCCAGTGCACCCGATTCGGCTTTCGTTTCTTCGATTGACTTCGAATTGTAAATCGCCGTTTCGTTCTCTTGAACTTGGTTCGTTGTTATTTCCCGATTTGGAACGATTGAACGCTCCAATTCGCCTTGAATGTCTAACGTGCGTCTCAAGTTTTTCAAATCAATCAGCAAATCTTTCGACGACTGATACCGCATATCTGCATCTTTCGTCAGAGTTTTGCGGACGATCCGCTGCAATTCATCGGGAATATTCTCGAGCAATTTCGGCTCTTTTTCCAAAATCGAAACGATGGTGTGATTGATGGTTTCGCCTGTGAACGGAACTTTGCCCGCCAACATTTCATACAGCACCACGCCCAAACTCCAAATATCGGTTCTCGCATCAGTTTCCTTTCCGCGAGCTTGTTCGGGCGACATATACGAAACTGTTCCCATCACCATTCCGGGGTTGGTTTTGACTAAACCTTTGGTCGTATCTTCCGACAAAACATCATCTTTCGGCTTCTGTTCGGTTAGTTTGGCGAGTCCAAAATCCAACACTTTCGCATAACCATCCTGCCGAATCATAATATTTTCGGGCTTAATGTCGCGGTGAATAATTCTTGCCTGATGTGCCGCGGAAAGTGCTTCGGCGACTTGAACACCGATTTTGAGAATTGAATTAAGCGAGTTTGTCTTCTTCGGCGAAAGTTGTTCACGCAAAGTTTTGCCTTCGATAAATTCGGTGACAATGAAGTTTGCCTCATCATTTTCGCCAATTTCATAAACGGTCAAAATATTCGGATGATTCAACGCCGAAACCGCTTTCGCTTCCTGTATGAAACGATTCAGCTTATCGGAATCCTTGCTAAATTCTTCGTTCAAGAATTTAATCGCGACTTTTCTATCAAGTTTCGTATCTTGTGCCAAAAACACTTCGCCCATTCCGCCTTTACCGATGGCGGAGATGATCTTGTATTGATTGATTGTTATTCCAGTTTCTATTTTCATTTGGGGTTCCAATTGGTTTCTCCAACTTTAAAAATCTTACGGTTTCGCTTTTTCGCTAATTAAGCTGTTTGCACTAGTTCGTTTCCGAAGTTTCGTGTCATCTCAATCAAAAGCAACGCGGCATTCCTCGCTGAAAGTTTTCCTACATCCAAATGCGGAATCGATAACAGCCGATTTTTGCTATATTCGGCGTAACTGCGGTCATAATAGTCGAGTATCAATCTGCACGCATCACGTATTTCATTTTTATTGATCAGGTCGATTGCAGCCGTTGCTCGTAAACCGCCGAGTCTTTGGGCGATTCGTTTTGTCGCTTTGATTAAGTCTATTGGATCAGTTTGACCATACATTTCGGTTAGAATGTCTAATCTGACCTCAATCGGTCGCGTAATTTCAAAAAACGATGCTGATTTCATCAGACGAAAAAGTTCTTCAGGAATCGTGCAGCTACCGATTCGTAAGCTTTCCGCCTCGATCCATAGAGGCTTCGAAGTGTCCATCAACACGAGTTCTTCGGCGATCAGGTTTTCAAATTGCTGAGTGCTCGGCTGCGGCGGCATACCGAGACCGCCAAAACTGCTGCCTCGATTATTTGCAAGACCTTCGAGATCGAGAACTTGATCGCCAAGCTCTCGCAAGCTTTTTAGGATTCGCGTTTTTCCTGTTCCGGTCAGTCCGCCCAAAATATTGATTCTTCGCGGAAAACTTACGACTTCGCGAACCCAACGACGATAAGATTTATATCCACCTTCCAGAACGATCACCTTCATTCCCAAAGTTCTAAACAACCAGGCAAGACTCTGGCTTCGCATGCCGCCACGCCAACAGTGAACTCGCAAAACATTCTTTGGTGCAAGAGCCGATGCTTGCCGGGCAATTTCGCCCAATCTTGGACCCACGAGATCGAATCCAATTTGAATTGCCGCTTCCTTTCCTTTTTCTTTAAAACAAATACCAATCTCGGCTCGCTCACCATCGGAAAACAAAGGGAAACTGATTGCACCCGGAATATGTCCGAGTTCGAATTCCGCAGGGCTGCGAACATCGAGAATTGGTCCTGATGCTTTACAGAAATCTTCAATTAAAACAGCTCTTTCCATTGACGTTATTTTCCAAGGCGGCTTAGACAATTCAAAATGCCGGTTGCGATTTGTCTTTGATTCTACTTCATTAAACGTATTTTTTAGTCGAAATAGATCATTTTGCTTGTTTGGATACGATGAAATTTTCGTTTCAAAGTAAAAGGTTTCTTGGTATGTCAGTTTTGGTGTTTGAAAAAAATTGTTAGCCTTACCGATTTGATTTTATACAAGAATGTATCAACCGATGTTTTGCAAAATAATAACAAAGAAAATCAGCTTTTCGTGCGACCGATGGCTAACGACAATTTCTTTTAATCCAGATGATTAAATGCAGAAAAGCGACCGTTAATAGTCGCGTTTCTGCAGTTTCTTCTTCTTGAAATATCGGCTTACCTGACCGGTCGCGGATAGCTCACCGGACTTCTATTTCCGTCTTTATCAATTGCCCGAACGCCGAAAAAGAAATTATCTTTCGACATCGCTTTCATTACATAATTCGTTACATTACCTACGTTTAGCGAATTTGTCCAAACCGCCGAAGTCGTATCTCGCCAAACTATTTCGTAGCTTGCAATGTCAGAATCCGTGTTTGCTTCCCACTTCAATTCGGTGTCATTTCCGAGCCGTGTCGTTACCATTCCAACGTTTTTCGGTTTCGCTGGTGCGATTGCAAGACTAGCCAAACTCGCCAAATTCACACGTGTCACATTTGCCACATATTCAAAATCGACAAATTCGGGCGTGTCGCCAAAAAACTTCTCGTTTTCTGTGCGGACATTTTGATGCTGATGATCGTAATCTTCATTAGTTTCCGTGATGCGAACTGCCGTAAAACCTCGCTCCAAAAACGGAATATGATCGCCGCCGCGTCCGTAGCGATCTCTGCGATAAATCATTTGAACAGAGAACTTAGATAGATATTTGTCCGCAGTCTCCTTGATAAATCGTGCAAGTTGTCGCGAAGCAGAATCGTTTTCTCCGCCAACGCTCCGTCGAGTTCCGGCTTGCTGCTCGGTTTCGTCCGATGGCACGCCTTCGCTAAAAACGCGAACAGTATTTCTATTCGCTGCCTTCTTAAACGTCAAAACGCCGCCAATAATGTCATTCGTAAACATCGCTTCGATATTTTGTTTGTTTATTTTCGCTTGCTCGGCGTAATATGCCGCACCGAGAAGTCCTTGCTCTTCGCCCGAAACGGTCATAAAAACGATGGTCGCGTCAAATTTTTGCTTCGACATAACTCTTGCGAGTTCGAGGCTCGCGGCTGTTCCCGAAGCATCGTCATTCGCTCCCGGAGCGTCGCATTTCGCATCAGTCGGCGAAGTGCACATTGAATCGTAATGTCCGCTCACAACATATATTCTTTCCGGATTCGTTGTGCCTTTAAGTATTGCAAACACATTAGTTAGATTGGTAGGTTCAGGAATTCGATTTGCTTTTGGTTGGAGAAAAGTCTGCTTTTGAACGTCTAAACAACCGCCGCAATCTTTGGAGATTCGCGTAAATTCGTCAAACAACCAATCGCGTGCCGCACCAATTCCGCGGGTCGGATTATCTTGTTCTGAAAGTGTGTTGCGAGTTCCGAATGAAACGAGCTTGCGAATATCAGCTTCGATTCTTTTAGCCGAAACTTCTTTCAACATTTTGACGATTTCAGCGTTTGGTTTTTCTTTCTTTTGGGCGAAAGAAGGGAACACAAAGGCACAAAGACACAAGGATATGCACAAGAATAGTTTAGTTTTCATAACTTAAAAGATAACACGAAAATGGTTGAAATTTAATCTAATGTTTTTGCTTGTTGGCATAAAATAAATAGAAATAAATTGTGCAAAATAATTGTTAGTTTTATTCTGTTTAACCCAAATTACGCATTAGAAAGTTTTACCGCCAAGACGTATAGAACTCCAAGAAAATCTTTTTAATTTATAACTCTTTCTAGACGTTCTTAGATTTTTGGCGGTAAAAGATAGCTTTCGAAAACATCCGAAAAAATCACTATTTCGTAATCTGGGTTAAACAATAAATCTTGATAATACAAACACACAAAAAATAACAAAGAGTTAAGCATCTGTTCATACCAAAGTCACAATCCTCAAATATTCTAAGACAGTAAAAGTTCAAAATATTATTTGAAGTAAAAGGGTTAATGTGAATATTTGGATAGTTATATTTAGTTGCATCATTTTGTTTTTCACGATGAGTTCATTTAGCCGGCACTCGCATTGGCTGATTAGGTTTGGCGACTTTCCGCGATTGCAAATTATTTGTCTGCTGTTACTAGCAAACTTATTAAATATTTTTATACTTAAGCCAATCAGCATTTATGATTGGCTTTTTACTTTTGGTCTCTTGAGTTGCTTGGTTTATCAAATTATTTGGATTTTACCCTTAACAACTATTTATCCGAAAGAAGTTCAAGATTCGCAAAATATAACCATAAACGGATTTAGCGTTTTAATTTTTAATATTTTAATGCACAACCGAAATTCGGAAGAGGTTTTGAAATGTGTGCGAGAAATTGATCCGGATATTATATTGTTTGCTGAACCAAATAATTGGTGGGCAGAAAAACTTACATCATTAACTGAAACGCATCCGTTTGTTGTTTCACATCCGCTCGAGAACTGTTATGGAATGATGTTGTTTTCGAAACTAGAATTAGTTGATGCAAATCTGCAATTTTTAATTCAGCCAGATATTCCATCTATTCATACCAAAATTAGACTTCATTCCGGCAAAAAAGTTAGGTTTCACGGTTTGCATCCGCGACCGCCATCACCAATTGATAAAGGATATTCGACCGAACGCGATGGCGAACTTTTGTTGGTTGCAAAAGCAGTTGCAGAAACCAACAAACCCACTATTGTTGCGGGCGATTTAAACGACGTAACTTGGTCTGAAACAACAAGACTTTTCAAAAAAATCAGCGGTTTGCTTGATCCGAGAGTTGGACGCGGCTTTTTTAATTCTTTTCACGCAAAGAACTTGCTTTTTAGATTTCCTTTAGATCACATTTTTCACACAGATCATTTCCGAATTGTTGAATTTAAAAGAATAAAAAACACGTGTGGTTCAGATCATTTTCCGATATTTATTCAGTTAAATTTTGAAGAAAATGAATTGAAAAAACAAAAACGAGTGCTTCCAACAATTTACGAAATAAAACAAGCCAGAAAGTTGATTGCAAAAGCACTTACAGTTTCTGAACAGCTACCGATTTCAATGCTTAACGAACGAATTAATTTTCTCAAACTAAAAATTCACGGAACAGATTAAGTTGAAACTAAAGGATTTTGATGAAAATTACCAAATATAAAATCTGTCTCAGGTGTGGATATAAAAATTCAAAAGAGAATAAACGTTGTGCTGACTGTAAAAATCAGCTAACTAAACCTTTGTTTTTAAAGGGATTAAAGAAGATTATGCGGAAGTTTTTGGGTTATGAATAAACGAATTAAATTGTTTTGTAACTGAAATTTCTTTTTTATTTAACAACCCGATAACTCGAATGTAATCTAACAAAGATAATCTCCTTTTTACACAATTAGATTTATGTAATTTTCCAAAATAATTTTTAGTTATGCGGAAAAAAATAAAATTTTTAAGTTCAGCATTAATTAACAATGCGATAACTCAAATGTAATTTTGCAACATTATAGTTCTCTTTACGCAAGTAAATTTATGTATTTTTCGAAAGTAACTTTTGGTTACTTAGAAATATGAAACATTTTTTTTAACACTTTTGGAGATGAATATATGTTTAAAGCAATAATTTTAATTTTGTCGGTTTTGAGCTTTACGGAGCGATTAACTTTTGAACACAGAAATGTATTTGAAATTGAATATTAAAAAAATAGGCAGAATTTAAAAATTAAATACAGTTTTTTTAAGTAGCAAATTTAAATTTCAAAACACAATTTGAACTTAAATTTATAAAAAAGTTTTAGCGAAATAGTCATCTGAAATGGTGTTGGAAAAATAAGTCACCTTTCAGAATTGGCAGAAGTTTTCAGGTTTTGAAAACTATTTAAGGTTTAAAAATTTAAACAAAATTATATCGCGTGTCACACAGAGTTGTGAACACGTGAGGCTGTAAGTTTGTCTATTGATTTCGAAAAACAATAGTCAAAACACACAAACTTAATTGGGAGCAAAGATAATAATGAAAAAATTAATGGCGTTAATCACTTTATACGCACTTACTTTGACCAACGTTGTTCCGGCTCTCGCATTGGGAAGTTCAAGCAGTCAATCTGCTTCAACATTCACATATTACAATGCGGTGAGACCAGTTTTGGAATGCGTTGAGAGAATAAGTAGCACAAGTTATGTCGCTCGTTTTGGTTATCAAAACGACAATTCGGCGACGATAAATATTTCAGTTGGAAACAACAATAAATTTAGCCCAAGTCCACAAGGTCGCGGACAAACCACATCTTTCCTGCCGGGACGAAAAGTAAATGCTTTTCAAGTTCCATTTAATGGAAGTAGTTTGGTTTGGTCAATAAAAGGACCGGATAATCAAACGAGAACCGCAACGGCTTCATCAAGTTCGGCTCTGTGTCCGGCACCAACGCCGACTCCGACTCCGAGCCCAACTCCTTCACCAAGCCCAAGTCCTTCACCGACACCAACTCCGGTTTGTGCTCCGGGAAGATTCAATTTCGTTGGAAACTCATCAAATATGGGTCCTTTAGGAAATATCAGAACTTTTACGGCAACCGGCGGCAACCAAGTTAGAGCAAGTGCGTTCAGCCGCGTAAAAGCAACCGGTGTTTGGGAAACTTCATATCTTGTTTCAAACGTAAACGGTTTAGGTGTATCAAACCGTAACGAGACTGCACCAAACGCGAACCCAAGACTTGATAATATAGGTCAAAGAGTTGACTACATATTATTAGAATTTTCAAATCCGATTATTGCAGATAAAGTAAGACTGCAAGGAATTGGAAATGATAAAGATGCTTCATTCTGGATTGGTTCTAGAACAAATCCATTTAGCAATCACTTAGCTTTACTGACTGATTCAATTCTTACAGGATTTGGTCAAGAAGATAACGATGGAACGCAGGTAGCGAGAGTTGCAGACATCAATGCAAGTTCGGAAGTCGGCAACATTTTAGTAATTGCTGCACGTCCGAATGGAACAAATGATGAATTTAAAGCAACTTTCTTAGATTTCCTCTGCCAAAGTGGACCAGTAAATACTCCACCAGATGCAGTTAATGATTCAGCAACAGTATTAGAAGATAGTTCTGCAAACGTAATCAACGTTCTTGCGAATGATACTGACGCAAACGGAAATCCACTCACAATCACTGCTGTAACTCAACCTGCAAATGGCACGGTTGCTATCAGCGGTTCAAATGTAACCTACACACCAAATGCGAATTTCTTTGGAACTATATCATTCACATATACGATTTCTGATGGACAAGGCGGAACTGACACGGCAACTGTAAACGTTACAGTTACAGGTGTTAATGATGCTCCGGTTGCTGTCAATAATGCGTTTTCAACGAATGAAGATACAGTTCTTAACGTTGCCCCTCCGGGCGTTTTAGGTAATGACCTTGATGCTGACGGAAACGCACTAACAGCCGCTCTTGTTACAACAACTGCTAACGGAACACTTGCTCTTAACGCAAACGGTTCATTTAGCTTTACGCCAGCTGCCAACTTTAGCGGAACCACATCGTTTACTTACAGAGCAAATGATGGTTTAGCTTCTTCAAATATTGCAACTGTCACAATTACAGTAAACGGTGTGAACGATGCACCTGATGCAGTAAATGATGCTGTAACAGTTGCTGAAGACAGTGCTGCAACAGTTATTAATGTTCGTGCAAACGATACTGATCCTGAAAGCAACACACTTACAATCACAGCAGTAACACAACCTGCAAACGGAACAGTTGTAATCAACGCCGGAACTAACGTTAGCTTTACGCCAAACGCAAACTTCAACGGCACAACATCGTTCACATACACCATTTCAGATGGTAATGGTGGAACTGATACAGCGACAGTAACTGTAACTGTAACATCAGTTAATGATGGACCTGACGCAGTAAATGATTCGGCAACAGTTGCCAGAAACAGTAGTGCAAATGCAATCAATGTATTAGCAAACGACACCGATGTTGATGGTGATACTTTATCCGTAACAGCCGCAACAAATGGCACAAACGGAACTGTAACTTTCACCTCGACAGGCGTTTCTTACACACCGAATGCAAATTACTTCGGCACAGATTCGTTCACTTACACCATCAGCGATGGCAACGGCGGAACAGATACTGCAACGGTAAATGTAACTGTAACCGGAGCAAATGATGCACCAGATGCAGTAAACGATTCAGCTACAGTTGCTGAAGACAGCAGTGCAAATGCAATCAACGTTTTAGCTAACGATACTGATGCTGATGGTGGAACACTTTCGATTACAGCTGCGACAAACGGAGCAAACGGAAGCGTAACATTCACCGCAACAGGCGTTACATATTCACCAAACGCAAACTTTAACGGATCGGATTCGTTCACTTACACCATTTCAGATGGACAAGGCGGAACTGATACAGCGACCGTAAACGTAACTGTTTCGGGTGTAAACGATGCACCGGATGCAGTAAATGATGCAGCAACAGTTGCCGGAAATAGCAGTGCAAATGCAATTGCAGTTCTTGCAAATGATTCTGATATTGATGGTGATGTTTTAACAATCACAGCAGCAACAAATGGAGCAAACGGAACTGTAACATTTACAGGAACGGTCGTTTCATACACACCAAACAACGGATTCAGTGGTTCAGATTCATTCACATACACCATCAGTGATGGAAATGGTGGAACTGATACGGCTACCGTAAACGTAACTGTTGAGCCGATTGCTAATCCAGCCGGACAACTTCTTCTCAACGAGTTAGAAATTGATCCGCCATCGGCAATCAGCAATTCATGTCAATATGCTGAAATCCGAGGTGCAAACGCAGATGGAACTGTTCCGGCAAACACATACTTCTTGTCAGTCAATAGCGATGGAGCAAACTTCGGTTTCGCAAACCAAGCTATTAACTTCGGCGGACAAGTAGTTGGTGCAAACGGAACAATCACACTTTACAACAACGCAAGTTCAAATTGTCCAAACCGTGTATATGGTCCAGGAACAACATTTGTTTCTTATGGTTCACCATTAACGATTGGAACAGGTTCTGAAACATATTTGGTTGTTTCATCAACAACTACATTGTTCAACGGACAAGACCTTGACTTAAACGATGACGGAATCCTTGATGCAAATTTAGGAATCACAGTTCTTGATGGAACAGCGTTAATTGTTAATCCGGAAGAAGAGTATGTTTATGGAGCAGAAGTTGGCGTAGTCAACATCAGCAACACAATCTCGCTTGACCAACCAGATGCAATCACAAGATTCATCGGAGATACAACACCATTTGCCGGAAGTGCATTCTACTACGGTGAATTGTCAGAAACTCCTGATGAAACAAATATGTATGCCGCTCCGAAAAGTGCAAACTTCCCGGCTGGTGGACAACTTACACCAGGAAATCAAAATGCATTAGGTGCTGTAAATACTGCAC
This sequence comes from Acidobacteriota bacterium, assembly GCA_031415455.1. GTDB lineage: Bacteria > Acidobacteriota > Blastocatellia > Pyrinomonadales > Pyrinomonadaceae > JANNVK01. The sequence goes on from JANORS010000016.1 coordinate 13,327, forward strand.
CAGATGCAGTTAATGATTCGGCGACAGTTGCTGAAGATAGTGTTGGAAACGCAATCAACGTTCTTGCAAATGATACAGATGCAGACGGCGATACGTTGACAATCACAGCAGCAACAAACGGAACAAATGGAACTGTAACCTTTACAGCAACAGGAGTTTCATACACACCAAATGCTAACTTTGTTGGATCAGATTCATTCACATACACCATTTCTGATGGTAACGGTGGAACTGATACAGCAACAGTTTCAGTAAACGTTGGCGGTGTAAACGATGCTCCGGATGCAGTTAATGATTCGGCTTCTGTAACGGAAGACAGCAGTGCAAATGCAATCAACGTCTTGGCAAATGACACAGACGGCGATGGTGACACACTTGTTGTAACAGCTGCAACCAATGGAACAAACGGAACTGTAACATTTACAGCAACCGGTGTTTCATACACACCAAACGCTAACTTTAACGGTTCAGATTCATTCACATACACCATTTCAGATGGCAACGGTGGAACTGATACAGCGACAGTAAGCGTAACGGTAACTGCAGTTAATGATGCACCAGATGCAGTTAATGATTCAGCAACAGTTGCTGAAGATAGTTCGAATAACCCAATCAACGTTCTTGTAAATGACACGGATGTTGATGGTGACACACTTGTTATAACAGCAGCAACAAATGGAACGAACGGAACTGTAACCTTTACAGCGACAGGAGTTACATACACACCAGCTGCAAACTTTGTTGGATCAGATTCTTTCACATACACCATTTCTGATGGTAACGGTGGAATTGACACAGCAACAGTTTCAGTGACGGTTGGCGGAACAAACGATGCTCCGGTTGCAGTAAATGATGCAGCAACAGTTGCTGAAGACAGCGGTGCAACGGCAATCAATGTTCTTGCAAATGATACTGATGGCGATGGCGACACGCTAACAGTGACAGCAGCAACAAATGGTGCGAACGGAACTGTAACATTTACAGCAACAGGCGTTAGCTACACACCAAACGCAAACTTTAACGGAACAGATTCATTCACATATACCATCTCAGATGGTAACGGTGGAACTGCTTCGGCAACAGTAAGCGTAACGGTAACAGCAGTTAACGACGCACCGGATGCAGTTAATGATTCTGCTTCTGTAACAGAAGACAGTTTAAACAACGCAATCAACGTTTTAGCCAACGATACTGATGTTGATGGAAACACATTATCAGTAACAGCAGCGACAAACGGAGCAAACGGAACTGTAACATTCACAGCAACGGGCGTCAGCTACACACCAAACGCAAACTTCAACGGTTCAGATTCATTCACATACACCATCAGCGATGGCAACGGTGGAACTGATACTGCAACAGTAAGCGTAACGGTTGGTGGAGCAAATGATGCACCTGACGCAGTTAATGATTCAGCAACAGTTGTAGAAGACAGCAGTGCAAATGCAATCAACGTCTTGGCAAATGACACAGACGGCGATGGCGACACACTCGTTGTGACAGCAGCAACTAACGGAGCAAATGGAACTGTAACCTTTACAGCAACAGGAGTTTCATACACACCAAACGCAAACTTTAGTGGTTCAGATTCATTCACATACACCATCAGTGATGGCAACGGTGGAACTGATACAGCGACAGTAAGGGTAACAGTAACAGGAGTTAACGATGCACCTGATGCAGTAAATGATTCAGCGACCGTAGCTGAAGATAGTTCGAACAATCCAATCAACGTTCTTGTAAATGATACAGACGTTGACGGAAACACACTTTCAGTTACAGCAGTAACTCAAGGTGCAAACGGAACTGTCACATTCACAGCAACGGGAGTTTCATATTCACCTGCTGCAAACTTTGTCGGATCAGATTCGTTCACCTACACCATTTCAGATGGTAACGGCGGAACTGATACAGCAACCGTTTCAGTAACAGTTGGCGGAACAAACGATGCTCCAGTTGCAGTAAATGATTCAGCAACAGTAGCTGAAGATAGTGGTGCAACAGCAATCAGCGTTCTTGCAAATGATACTGACGCAGACGGCGATACTTTGAGCGTTACAGCAGTAACTCAAGGTGCAAACGGCAGCGTTACATTCACAGCAACCGGCGTTTCATACACACCAAATGCTAACTTCAATGGAACAGATTCGTTTACCTACACAATCAGTGATGGTAACGGCGGAACTGCTTCGGCAACAGTAAACGTAACGGTTACATCGGTTAACGATGCACCGGATGCAGTAAATGATTCAGCAACAGTAGCTGAAGATAGCAGTGCAAATGCAATCAACGTTCTTGCAAATGATACTGATGTTGATGGAAACACATTATCAGTAACAGCAGCAACGAATGGTGCAAACGGAACTGTAACATTCACAGCAACAGGCGTAACTTACACACCAAACGCAAACTTTAGCGGTTCAGATTCATTCACTTACACTATCTCTGATGGCAACGGTGGAACTGATACTGCGACAGTAAGCGTAACAGTAACGGCAGTTAACGATGCACCAGATGCAGTAAATGATTCAGCAACAGTTGCAGAAGACAGTGGTGCAAATGCAATCAACGTTTTAGCTAACGATACAGATGGTGATGGAAACACATTATCAGTAACTGCCGCAACAAACGGAGCAAACGGAACTGTAACATTCACAGCAACGGGCGTTAGCTACACACCAAACGCAAACTTCAATGGATCAGATTCATTCACATACACCATTTCAGATGGTAACGGCGGAACTGATACAGCGACAGTAAACGTAACGGTAACAGCGGGCAACGATGCTCCGGATGCAGTAAATGATTCAGCTACAGTTGTTGAAGACAGCAGTGCAAATGCGATCAACGTTCTTGCAAACGATACTGATGCTGATGGCAACACATTATCAGTAACAGCAGCAACAAACGGAGCAAATGGAACTGTAACATTTACAGCAACAGGCGTTAGCTACGCACCAAACGCAAACTTCAGCGGTTCAGATTCATTCACATACACCATTTCAGATGGCAACGGTGGAACTGATACTGCGACGGTAAACGTAACAGTAACTAGCGTAAACGACGCACCAGATGCAGTTAATGATTCTGCCACAGTAGCCGGAAACAGCAGTGCAAATGCAATCAACGTGCTTGCAAATGACACTGATGTCGAAGGAAACACACTCGTTGTAACAGCAGCAACAAATGGAGCAAACGGAACTGTAACCTTTACAGCAACAGGAGTTTCATACACACCAAATAACGGTTTCAGTGGTTCAGATTCATTCACATACACTATCTCAGATGGTAATGGTGGAACTGATACTGCAACAGTAAACGTAACTGTTGAGCCAATTGTTAATCCAGCCGGACAACTTCTTCTCAACGAGTTAGAAATTGATCCGCCATCGGCAATCAGCAATTCATGTCAATATGCTGAAATCCGAGGTGCAAACGCAGGTGGAACTGTTCCGGCAAACACATACTTCTTGTCAGTCAATAGCGATGGAGCAAACTTCGGTTTCGCAAACCAAGCTATTAACTTCGGCGGACAAGTAGTTGGTGCAAACGGAACAATAACACTATTCAACAATGCAACATTAGGTTGCCCAACTCGAACTTATGGTGCCGGAACAACGTTCTTTAGTTATTCATCACCATTAACAATCGGTGTCGGTTCAGAAACATATTTGGTTGTTTCATCAACAACTACATTGTTCTCAGGACAAGATTTAGATACTGACGATGACGGTTTACTTGATCCAATTCTAGGAATCACGATTCTTGATGGAACAGCTTTAATTGTTAATCCAGAAGAAGAGTATGTTTATGGAGCAGAAGTTGGCGTAGTCAACATCAGCAACACAATCTCACTCGACCAACCAGATGCAATTACAAGATTCATCGGAGACACAAGTCCTTTCTTTGGAACAGCATTCTACTTTGGTGAGTTAGCGGCTTCACCGGATTCAACAACATCGTATGTTGCTCCGTTAAGTCCAAACTTCCCAGCTGGTGGACAACTTACACCTGGTGATCAAAACACACTTGGTGTAGTTCCAAATTCACCACCTGATGCAGTAAATGATTCAGCAACAGTTGCTGAAGATAGTGGTGCCAGCGTTATCAATGTATTGGCAAACGATACTGATCCGAATGGCGATGCCCTGACAGTTACAGCAGTTACACAACCTGCTAATGGCACGGTAACATTCACCGCAACAGGCGTTAGCTACACACCAAACGCAAACTTCAACGGTTCAAATTCGTTCACCTACACCATCTCGGATGGTAACGGCGGAACTGATACAGCAACCGTTGCGGTAACCGTTTCAAGTGTAAACGATGCACCTGATGCAGTTAATGATTCGGCAACCGTCAATCAAGGTACATCAAACAATGCGATCAACGTATTGGGAAATGATACTGATATTGATGGAAATGTAATAACAATCACAGCAGCAACTAACGGAACAAACGGAACTGTAACATTTACAGCAACAGGAGTTTCATACACACCAAACGCCAGCTTTAGCGGTTCAGATTCATTCACATACACCATTTCAGATGGCAACGGTGGAACTGATACAGCAACTGTCAGCGTTACGGTAACGCCAGTCGCAACAGGTGCCGGACAACTTTTGCTCAATGAGTTAGAGATTGATCCGCCATCAGCAATCAGCAATGCATGTCAATATGCTGAGATCCGTGGTGCAAATGCAGGTGGAACAGTTCCGGCAAACACATACTTCTTATCAGTCAACAGCGATGGAGCAAACTTCGGTTTTGCTAATCAAGCTATTAACTTCGGCGGACAAGTAGTTGGTGCAAACGGAACAATCACACTATTTAACAACGCGAGTTTGGGTTGCCCAACTCGAACTTATGGTGTGGGAACAACTTTCTTTAGTTACTTCTCGCCGCTAACAATTGGTGTCGGTTCGGAAACATATTTAGTTGTGTCTTCAACAACTAATTTGTTCTCAGGACAAGACTTAGATACTGACGATGATGGACTTTTAGATGCAAACTTAGGAATCACAATTCTCGATGGTGCAGCATTAATTGTTAATCCGGAAGAAGAGTTTGTTTATGGTGCAGAAGTTGGCGTAGTCAACATCAGCAACACAATATCGCTTGACCAACCTGATGCAATTACAAGATCTTCATTCAACTCAGTAGCATTCGATTCAAATGCGTTCTTCTTTGGTGAATTAGCGGCATCGCCTGATTCAACAACGACTTACGCAGCTCCATTAAGTCCGAACTTCCCGGTTGGCGGAGTTCTAACACCTGGTGCACCAAACGTTCCATAGAAAACAATTCGGAAAGTGTAATTCTCGAAAGGGAATTGCACTTTCTGTTTCGCTTTGAAGCGGGCTCAAGAAAAAATTCTAAGCCTTAAACAGTTTAATCCAATACGAAAACTTAAAGTTTTAGTTGGAAAATCACATCTCAAATCCAAGGTCTTTTACTTGGTTTTAGATTTAATAAAGAAAAGATAATTCAGGAGAATAAAATGAGACACATGTATAAATTTTTAGTTGTAGTTATCACACTTGTTGCTTTAACAGCTTCAACATTCGGTCAAACAGGTTACTCAATCACAGACAATAACCGTGATGTTCTTAACCTCGATCAACAATATTACTCTTTTGACCTTTCAACAGGACAAGGAACTTTAATCGCACCACTTACAGTTAATGGACAAGTTATCCGTCGTGAGTATGAAGGTTTGGCTTCAAGCGGTTCGGTGCTTTTCGGTATTACAGAATTTGATACAGAACTTTGTAATACAGGTTCTGATCCTATAACCGGATTGTCGGGCGATCTTAGAACATTTCGTATTCCCGGAACATATCCGTCAACAAACGGAGTTAGTTCTGCTATCGGTCCACAAATCGGAGAAACTTGTTTCGTTGCCGGATTTACTGAGTCAGCAGCAGGTTACAATGCCGTTGATGGATTTATTTATGCGATTGCCAGCGATGATTTGCTTCCAAATACTGCACCGCGAAGTCGTTTGTATCGCGTTAGTCCAAGCACCGGATTAGCAACACAAGTTGGTGCCGCTGCCGGAATGACTTTGACAACCGGAAGTGCAGGCGATCAAAATCCGTATTTTGATGGAATGACAGTTTTACCTGATGGACGTGCTTTTGGAACTGAAGCTCGTTTTGACAATAATCCTACCCAATCTTCTGATCCAGCAGTAGCTGATAATGGCGGTCTTTATCGAATTTTCTTAACCGGTCCAAATGCCGGTCGTGCAACATTCGTTAAATATTTATTGCCTAGCGATGTCAACCGCGACACCGGATTAGCACATACTGCAAACGGAACTCTTTACTTGTTGCTTGAAGACGCTCGCGTTTACACAACAGGTCCTGATGCAACTTCTGCTGTAACACCTGCCGTATTTCCTGCCGGTAATCCAGCTGGTTCTAACTTCTTGTCAACTCCTGGTTGTCTTCGTATAACAGTTCCGGGACAACCTTTCTGTGGAGATTTTGAAGGTTTTGATATTCCTTCACCAGCACTTCGCTAAAACATACAACTTAATCTGTGTTTGCATAATTACACAGGTGTAAATTAATTAACCACTCGTCAGCAGCGGTGTTGCAACTTGCTGCTGACTTTTTTATTTTTTATTAATAACAATCAAGAAAACCATTTAGAACAAATTTACATAAACTTAATATTTGAGAAACACTTCATTAATAGTTTCGTCACATCAATCAGCAATAATACAAAACATCTATGAGAAACAATTTTTTTTACATCAAACATATTTTGGTGATAGCTGTCTTTTTTGTTTCAGCTACTTTTGCCCAACAAACTGACAATGGCGGTTTAACCGGAATTGTTACCGATTCAAACGGTGAAGTTATACCAGACGCAACAATCACAATTAAAAATTTAGGCACAAACAGCAAACGAACTTTGATAACGGATTCTGATGGTCGTTGGACGCTTTCAGTCGCAACTCTAGGAAATTATGAAATTGCAGTTGTTGCTGATGGATTCGCGGAAGTCAAAAAAAACGCGACTGTTGTGACAAGTCAAACTACTTCGATTGACGTAAAACTAGGTGTCGCGGAAGTTTCAGGAGTTGTTGACGTTGTCGATACATCAGATGGATCTACATTAATTGTTTCAGATTCGGCGACTGCAACCTCACAAATTACTGGAAAACGTCTCGAAGAATTACCTGTGGCAAATCGAAGTGCGTTTGGTGTTCTAGCTGGTGATAGTTCTGTTGCTTCTGATTTAACAGATCCTCTCGGTAATGGAACAGGTAACCAAGACGTTTCTGTCAACGGACAACGTTCAACAAGCCAAGGCGTTCAATTAAACGGTGTCGATGCGACCAATTTTTCCGGAACGGGTTCAACAACAGAAAGTATTTCGCCTTCACCCGAAACTATTCAAGAAGTCAAATTATTGTCGAGTTTGTATGATGCTTCTCTCGGAAGAAATGGTGGCGGAAGTATTCAATTAGTTACAAAACGTGGTGAAAATCGCTTTAACGGAAACGCATATCTTTATGCTCAAAACGAAAAATTCAACGCTAACGATTTTTTCTTTAATCGCGAAAGTATTGACAGACAAAAAGCTCGTCGTTTGGAAGGCGGTTTTACTTTAGGCGGACCGATTATCAAAGATAAACTTTGGTTTTTTGGTGGCTATCAAAAGACGGATGCGATTACTGCTTATGTTCCAACCGCTCAAAGTTTTGTGATTTTGCCCGAAGCTCTTTTATATATTTCAGATCGCACAAATCCTGAAAATGTTCGTCAAGCATTTCGTCGTTCACAACTTCAAGGCGGACTCACCGGCGGAAACTGGGGTTCTCCAACCTGTGTCAGAATCTTGTTTCCAAATGATTTTTCTGGCGTAATCGGTGGCTCTTGCATCGATCCTCGCAGTCCCGGATTCAGATTACTAAGCCGCCGTAATCCTGTAACCGGAGATTTTTTTATACCTACATTAGTACCGGGCAGATTCGAGCGTTTATTTTACAGCACGAATAATTCAATCGTCAGAACAAGCGGCGTTGGTCAAAGAATCACGGATTTCACTGCGTTTGGTTTGCCGAATGGTTTGCCGATTACAGACAGTATCAGCCAATCGAGAGTTTCAAGCGGAACACCTTTAGTCAGATTCCGCAATATCTTTCCGGCAGAATTTGCACAAGATCAATTCACTACGCGATTAGATTATAATTTGTTAAAAGGAGATTCAGCGGGAAATAACATCAACACAATAAATGGGACTTTCTTCTTTGCAAATTTTCCGGCAGTTGATCCTTTTTCAGATGACACAACAGTTTCGCCAACTCCTTTAATTCGTAACGACCGCAACCGCACAGTTGCAATTACCGATACTCATTATTTTAACGCTAATCTTACTAATGAAGCACGCTTCGGTTATTTTTCGCTCGATAATTCGAGAACGCTTGATGAAAGATTTTTAACCGAAGAATTATCAAATAACGGATTGGGAATATTTAATCCTGCAACAGCTTTTGAACCCGGTGCACCAACTCAGCGTGCGGCAAGATTTGCAGGTCAGGGAAATTTAAGCGATTTTTCGTTAAATGCTCCAAATGATGTTTATAATCGGCGTAAACAATTAACGCTTACATTTGCAAATAATTTCACTTACAACAGAAAAGCTCATACATTTCGTTTCGGTGTTGAACACAAACGCAATTCCTTTGATACAAATTTGCCCGAAGAACAAGGAGTTGAATTTGAAGGAATTTCTAACTTTGCTCAATTATTTACTGGATTCGTTCCGGAAGCAGACACCGCTTTCGGTATTACAGACAAACAATTTCGCTTCAATGATTTGAGTTTTTATATTTCTGACGATTGGAAAGTAACTGAACGTTTGACATTAAATCTCGGATTACGTTGGGATTGGTTTGGATTGCCGATTGAAAAAAACGGAAGATTTGCTAATTTTGATTTTACTAAAGTCACAAACCCCAACGATATTCGACCTGGTTTTATTCTTCCAACTAATATTAAACCGACCGGATTCAACGCAATAGATGCGAGTTTGTCATCAATAGCGAGTGCTGGTAATAAACACACTCTCAACGGACAAGACCTAAATAATTTTGCACCTCGAATCGGATTCGCATTGAAACCATTTAAAAATCAATCAACTGTAATTCGTGGTGGCTATGGTATTTTTTACGATCGTCCGTCTGCTGCTTTTATCAACACAATTTACAGTAATTATCCGTTTTTCAGAGAAATTGAACGCTCAAGAGAGTTCAGCCCTGCAACAATTCAAGGAACAACTGCTTTTGTTGGACAACAACCGAATTTACCATTTAGCAGTTATTTTCCTTTTAGTGTTGCCCCAAGAACAGCAGATCGTTTCACGCCATATGTTTTACTCGATGGCTCGCCTAATGCAGATGCAGTTGCCGGAGTTGAACCGCTCGAATTTAGAGCAATTGACCGTGATTTGAAAACACCACTTATTCAACAATGGAATGTTGGTATTCAGCACCAATTTGGCGATTGGACAATTGAAGCCAAATATGTGGGAACCAGAGGACAAAATCTTCTTCTTGCAGTCGGATTTAATCAACCTTATGACCTCAATGATCCAAACACGCCTGACTATATTTACGGAAGATTAAACGATGCTTATCAAAGCACGGGCGGTTTGTTGCCGCCTCGGGGCGGTGGACTGAGTGAACGCAATCGAGGAACAACCACGTCCGAAGAAGGCAATGGCAGAAGAGCATTTGGTGCTTGCAATCGAGCTTTCGCCGGAGTTGCAGGTTATATTCCTTGTAACAATGGTTTTGGCGGAATCGACCTCAATGGCAGTAGTGATCAATTTGGAACGATTTTCGCAATTATTTCGGCTGATGTCAGAACACCGTTTTTAGGTTTTGATCCGACTGATGCTGTGATTCTTCAATCGAGAGGTTATTCAATTTATCATTCCGGTCAACTCAACGTATCTAAAAATTTAAAAAACAACATAGCTTTCAACGCTTCATACACATTTTCAAAATCAATCGACATTGGCTCAACCGATCCGGGCAGCACAACCGCTTCGGGCAGACCGGACACGCCAAATCTTGGACTCGTCGTTCAAGGCGATCAAAGAAACTTGAATGCAAATCGAGCATTGTCTGATTTTGACCGTCCGCATCGATTCAGTTCCAGTTTTGTTTGGCAAATTCCAAACTTCGGCTCAAAATCTAAATTTTTAAACGGTTGGCAACTTACCGGCTTTGGTCAATGGCAAACAGGTTCGCCGTTTTCAATTTTTGCATCAAATGCGGGTTTTGAAGCACTCGGCACCAGCGGCGATATTGAAAGTCAATTTTTCGGTTTGTTTAATACCGGTTCGCAACGCTCAACTCCAACCGGAGCCGCAAATTTCTTTGAGCAAATAATCAATGTCGGCGGAGCCAGCGGAACATATTACAACGCAGCTTTCGGTCGTCCGAGTGTCAGAAGTTTAGAACTTTTAAGACGTGGCGGGGCAGACAAACTTCGTCAATATTTTAACACCTGCCAAGATGTTACAAATCCTGATTGTGCTTTGCTTTCACCATTCGGCGGCTTCGGAAATCTCGGACGCAATGTTCTGCGTGGACCTTCACAAAAACGTATCGATTTAAGTTTTCAAAAAACAACAAAAATAAACGAAAGGCTTTCGCTCGAACTTAAATGGGATGTCTTCAATGTTTTCAATTTTGTTAATTTTGCCAATCCAAACTCCGATTTGAGTGATGAAACAGATTTTGGGCAAATTACCAGAACTGTCGGTGCACCGCGAGTTATGCAATTCGGAATGAAGTTGAGGTTTTAAAATTATGATTAAGAAAATTTCTATAATTGCACTGATTTTTGGAATTACTATTGCGGGATTTTTAGTTTGGCGAGTTCAAGATGCACGTGCCAGAGTCGAAAAAACCGAATCTGAAATTCTTAAATCTTTATCTACGGAAGACATCAACATAATTCTGGGCAGCGATGGCAAAAGTGCATCTGCAATAAATCAAACACCTGAAACACGCAAACTATTTCTAACTGGTTTGCGAGAATATTTGGCTTTGGCAGCACAAGCACGCCGCGACGGAATGACAAGCAACGAATTATTTAAGATAAATTTTGAGCATAAGAAAAATATCCTTTTAGGCGATTTATATCGAGCAAAACTTAGCAGCGAGCATGGTAAAACTTACTCGCTGACCAAAGAACAAACCGATCAAGTTTGGAAAAATAAAGAAAACGAATCTCGATTTGAAAAAGATATGGAAACCTTACGTTCCATTCAAATTGCCGTTGCCAAAGAACGCGGCGATGAAACGAATATTTCAAAACTTCAAGGCGGAAGTCTTGAAAAAGCCAGAAGCAATTGGGCATCAGCAAAAGTTTTGTCCGATATGGCTAAAAATGATCAAACATTTATCACAAAACCCGAAGTTTCGTTACGAATTAAAATACTCGAAGCTGGAATTCTATCAGCAGATTATCTCAGAAAACATTGGTCGGAGAGCGTTAAAGCAACTCCTGAAGAAATTACAAATTACCTCGCCGCTCACCCCGAATATAATCTGGAAGCTAAACTCGAAAAAGCCAAAAGTCTTTTAAAACGAGTGCAATCTGGAGAAGATTTTGCAAAATTGGCTACTGAAAATAGTGAAGATCGCCCGACAAAAAAGAAAGGCGGACTTTATGAAAACATCAGCACAGATTTTATCTGGAAAGAAGTTGAAACAGCCGCTTTAGCTCTCGAAAAAGGAAAGATTGCCGAAAATTTAGTCGAAACCAACACAGGCTATCACATCGTTCGTCTAGAAAATAAGAAAGTAACAAAAGAAGCAGATGGAAGCGAGAAATCCGTTTTTAGCGTTCGTCATATTTTGTTGCAAAAGGCATTTGAAGAACCTGGAAATGCAAATCCTGAAGTTCCTCCACCTTTTATGCTGCCTGTCGAGATTGCAAAAGGCGTTATCGAACGCGAAAAACGAAACGCTTTAGTTTCGAAAATAATAAAAGCAAACGAAATAAGTTTGCCTGAAGAGTTCGCGACTGAAACAAAAAATTTATAAAAATCACAAAAATAAAATGAACAGAAATACAAAAAAAATTACAACTATCAGTTTGCTAACTGCCATTATTTTGATGATGCAAGTTAGTTTGCTTGCACAGCAATATTTATTAAATGAAGTCGAGATTGATCCGCCTTCTGAGATCAGTAATTCGTGTCAATATGCCGAGATTAAAGTTGTTAATCCAAGCGGAGCAGTTCCGGCAAATACTTATTTTTTATCAGTCAATAGCGATGGAGCAAACTTCGGTTTTGCCAATCAAGCAATAAATTTTGGTGGACAAACCGTTGGCTCAAACGGAACAATTACATTATTCAATAACGCTACAAACGCTTGCCCAAACAGAGCTTACGGGTCAGGAACAACATTTTTAAGTTATTCCTCGCCACTGACAATCGGTGTCGGTTCTGAAACATATTTGGTTGTCAGAAGCACAGCTAATTTGTTTTCAGGACAAGATTTAGACACCGATGACGATGGATTATTTGATCCAGCTCTTGGAATTACAGTTCTCGATGGTTTTGGGCTAATCGTTAATCCAAAAGAAGAATACGTTTACGGTGCAGCGGCTGGCGTAGTAAATATCAGTAACACAATTTCATTAAACCAACCTGATGCTGTTACTCGTTTTTCAAATAACAATACACCTTTTTTAATTAATGGATTTTACTACGGAGAAATCGCCGCTTCGCCTGATGAAGCAACTCTTTATGCTGCACCTTTCAGTCCAAATTTCCCTTCCGGCGGTGAATTGACACCGGGAAATACAAATCTTCCAAGTGCTTCTGTGCCGACAAAAGCAGTAGTCGATTTCAACGGCGATGGACGAACAGATTATGCAGTCACAAGAAACGTTAGCGGACTTTTAAATTGGTTTACGTCAATCAATGGAAGTAGCGAAACGAGATTTTTTCAATGGGGAATTCAAAGCGATGTAGCTGTGCCGGAAGACTTCGATGGCGATGGAAAAGATGATTATGCAGTTTGGAGATCAGGAAATCCGGACGTTGCAGCTTTTTATATTCTGCAAAGTTCAAATAACACTTTCCGTAGAGAATTGTTTGGTCAAACTGGTGACAAGCCGGGACTTGTCGGCGATTGGGACGGCGATGGAAAAGCTGATCCGGCTGTTTACAGAAACGGTGCACAGAGCTTTTTCTATTATCGAGGTTCTCTAAATAATTCGGCAGGCAACATTTCATTTCTTCCTTGGGGAACAACTGCTGACATTCCGCAACGCGGCGATTTTGATGGCGATAACAAACAAGACTTAGCTGTTTTACGACCATCAAATGCAACTTGGTATATCTTCAAAAGCTCAAATTCACAAATTCGCTACGACTCTTTCGGTCTTTCTACCGATAAATTTGTTGTCGCAGATTATGACGGCGACAACAAAACGGATTTAGCCGTATTTCGCAGCGGAATTTGGTATGTCAAACAAAGTTCAAATAGCAATGTGGTAATTCAAAATTGGGGACTTGGAAGCGATACCTTAGTTCCGGGCGATTATAACGGCGATGGAAAATCTGATTTTGCAGTTTGGCGTGACGGCAATTTTTACATTTTACCTTTTTCTGGTGGAAGTCAAATTATTCAAAATTGGGGACTCATAACTGATTCTCCGATAGCAAATATCTTTACTGAATAATCAGTAAACCATTGATAAACAAACTTTTAGCGAAAAATAAATAACTTAGGTTGGAAAAAATTATGAACAAAACAAAATACATATCAGCAATTCCATTTTTAATTCTTTTCGTCAGTTTTGCGATTCAAACTAACGTGTCGGCACAACAATATCTTTTGAATGAAATTGAGATTGATCCACCATCAACAATTAGTAACTCATGTCAGTATGCAGAAATCCGCGTTATAAATCCGAGTGGACCAGTTCCAGCCAATACCTATTTTTTATCGGTCAACAGCGATGGGGCGAACTTTGGTTTTGCCAATCAAGCAATTAACTTTGGTGGTCAGCTTGTTGGATCTAATAACACAATTACGCTTTTTAATAGTGCAACGAATGCTTGTCCTAATAGAACTTATGGTGCGGGAACAACCTTCTTTAGTTATTCTTCACCATTAACAATCGGTGTTGGTTCTGAAACTTATTTGGTCGTCAGAAGCACGACAACTTTGTTTTCCGGACAAGATTTAGATACTGATGATGATGGATTATTTGATGCAGGTTTAGGAATTACGGTTCTCGACGGGTTTGGATTAATTGTTAATCCGGAAGAAGAGTTTGTTTATGGTGCTGAAGCGGGTGTGGTCAATATTAGCAACACGATTTCACTCGATCAGCCTGATGCAGTAACAAGATTCGGGAATAATAATACGCCTTACTTTACAAATGGAGATGCATTTTACTTCGGTGAGCTGGCAGCATCTCCAGATGAAACTACGCAATATGCAGCACCGTTTAGCCCTAATTTTCCGATTGGCGGACAACTAACTCCTGGAGCTTTAAATTTAGGACCAACTGCGGCTTCCGTAACAATTTCGGGTAAAGTTAGAGATGGGTTCAGAGGAATTTCGAGAGCTAGAGTTGTGATGACAGACCCAAATGGAAACATCCGTGAAGCTCGAACAAACTCATTTGGTAATTTTCATTTTACTGACGTAGCGGCTGGACAATCGTATATTTTCAACGTTTATTCCAAGCAATATCAGTTTGAATCTCAATTAATTATCGTTAATGAAAACATCACAGATTTAGTTTTTAATGCAAATAAAAAATGATTCGAGAAGGTTAATTGAAGAAGGCTTGGGCGTTAATATTGCCCAAGCCTTTTTTTGTTGAAAACTAATAACCATTAAAAACACGCCGAACTTGTTTCGCTTCCCGGCGATTGAGCAAAATCTTCCTGTAAAGCCGCATATTCAATCACTCCGCCGATACTTCCCAGAACAAAAAGGAGACCAAAGGCAGGAACCAAAAAACCAACCATTATCTTCCACCGCATACCGTGAAAAAATGGTGGTTTTTCAAGTTTTACTGATGCTTTGGGGAAAGTCATGAGAACATTTATAACACGAAAATCTAACGATTAAATCAGCCTAAAGTCCTAATTTTCAAAGTTTTTATTTCTCTAAAACATCGAAAGCTGATAACTTATTTCCATCTGCCGAATAAAGCAAACCGTTCACTTCATCGGTTACAAAACGCGAATCTGGTTCGTTAGCTAAAATAAATCTCGCGTCATTTCCATTGTGAACATTCACGCCGACCAAGCCTTTTTTATCAAAAGGTTTCGGCAAATCGGTGTAGAAATACATAAAATTTCCGCGAAGTTCGGCGAGGCGTTTTCGTTGCAAAAGATAGTTTGAAAGGCGTTCGGCTTGACGAATTGGGTCGAGTTTGTCAAGTAATTTTTCTTGCACATCAAAGCTCGGCGAACTAGGTTTAAAGCCAATATTTGGACGAGAAATATTCAAACCTTGAACGCTTTTGACACGTGACGCTACGCCGTAAAGCGGAATTTTATCAGTTACATAATTTCTCGCATAATTGGTTGCCAAACCTGTTAAATCAATTGACGAAACGCGATTTCGCAAAAAGCCCGAACGCGACGAAAGTATTGATTTATAAAGACTTGTGCCACCTTTTGCAATTCCAATTCCCGAACTCACAAAACCGCCGTAACGAAAATAAATCGCCGTTGCTCGCAACGCAATTGCGGCTGTGATTCGCAAAATTCCGCGTCCGGGCGATTTATGTTTCGCTGTCCAAACCTTTTGGAATTTGGAATTTGAAGTTTGGAATGCTGAAACTGTGTCTTTTCCGCCGACAACCAATTGATTATTTTCGTTTTGAATGACAAATTGTGCTTTGTCAATTTTGTGGTCGATTTTACTGGTTCGCTTGCCGTTTCGAGCATCAAGTTGAATCAGATCGTCATTATCTGCAACAGTTATCGTGTTTGCGTCAGAGAAAATAAAGTTCGTTAAACCTTTGTCGCCGCCTTTGAAACGCCACAGAGTTTTGCCGTTTTTTATGTCAATTGCGGAAATTCCGAACGAACCTTTTTCCTCAGTTTCGCCGTTTTTTATTTTGGTAAATTGCCCGCCAGTGCGAACATACAAAACATTATTGACCAAAAAAATCTCTGCCGTTACACCCAAATCGTCAGCTTTCCAAATGGTTTTTCCGCTTCGGCGATCAATCGCACGAATTCTGCCGCGACCCGAAAGATAAACATTTTCGTCATCGAAAATCGCGTCGGCTTCAGTCAAAGCAAGTCCGCTTTCGTTCACTTTAAACTTGTCGCGTTCGATTCGTTTACCTGTGCGAGCATCAAAAATTGTCGAACCTTCGTAAAATAAATAGAGTTTTCCGTCCAAAATCATCGGCGGACGATAATTGTCGAAAGTAAAGCTAACTTCTTTGTTTTCAGCAAATTCGGTTGGCATCATTTCAATATCATTGTCGAGATCGCTTTTCCAGATTTCCTTTCCGCTCGAGAGTTGCAAAACGTGAATTCGCGGCGTTCGTTCAAGTTTTTCGCCGACTTTTCCCTTCGCTTTTTTTGCCAAAATTACGCAAAGTAAATCGCTATCCGAATCTACGGCGAGCTGCATCACATCGCCTTTCACCTTTTCGCTTCGCCAAATCGTGTCGCCCGAAAGCAGATCAATTGCTTCAAGCCGCGATTTATCGCCTTCATCGATTGCTACCAAAACCAAATCTGTATCAGGAATCGTGGAAATCGAGGTTTCATCCAAACCAGCGTGCTTTCGCTTCCACAAAATTTCGCCTGTTTTTCCATCAACTGCCGACAAATTCTTGTCAGTTCCAACAAGCAAAACGCCGAAATCGGTTGTTTGATAAAATTGAATTTTTGAATTCAGATTTGTTTGCCAAAACGTTTGGGCGTTGGAGCTAACTAAGAAAAAAATTAAGACAAAAAAAAGGTAAAGCGTTTTCATAATTTATTTTAACGCCGTTTTTATTATTTTGAACAGATTTTTTTGTAAATAAGCGAATATTCTTCCGCGATTGTTTTTGCTTGAAATTCTTTACCAAGATTCCGATTATTTTCGCTCATTGTTTTGCGAAGATTCAGATTTGTGGACAATTTCAAAATACATTCGGCAACACTTTGTGGATTTTGGCTTTCACAAAAAAGACAATTCTCTCCGTCTTTTAAATAATCAGCTGCCGCTCGAATTTTTGTCGTAATTATCGGCAAACCAAAACTTACAGCGTTGAAAATTACCATCGGAAAACCTTCTTCGTGAAATGTTGGGAAAACTAAAATGTCCGAATTTTGATAAAATTCATTTACCTCAGTTTCAGAAATATGTCTGTGAAATGTAATGTAACTATCTGCGTTGGCATCATTTGCTAGTTTTTTTGCCGCTTCTAATGCTTCGCCTTCGCCGAGAATGTCGAGCGTTATTTTGGAGTTTTTTTCGTGCAGATTTATTGTTGCTTTTACTGTTTCGATTAAACCTTTGGTAAACAAAAGTCGCGAGACGAAAAGCAATTTAAGAGTTTCATCATCAAAATTTCGCTCAAAAGTTGAGTCGCCAATATCAACTTTTACAACAGTATTTTTTACAACAAATAATTTACTAATATCAACGCCAAACCTAACAAAATTATCGCGTTCCTCAGTTGATAAAATGCCAATCGAATCAACCATTGTAAACAACTTTCTGATTAAAAAAAGTTTTATAAAGTTATTTGTTTGTAATAGTTTAGACTCAGATCCGTGAAGTTTTAAAAAGAATTTTGTGTTGCCTGTTTTGGCTATTGTGAGCGTAATAAAATCACGAATAACCGTTTTCAAATCAAAAGCCGTATTAAGATGAACTATATCGAAATTGTGAGTTTTAATTAACTTACGAAATTTAAAAGCGGTTCGAAAAACTCTTGCTAGGCGAACGAACAAGCCCGGATTTCCCCGATTATCAAACACGTAAATTTCTTCGTTTATCTCAAAGTTTGGTAAGTTTCGAACTGCTTCAATAAAAGGTGGTTCGCAAGCGTTTACACCGCCGCGAGCAGTTTTTTCAGCAATACCGAAAAGAATTTTCATTTGATGTAATTTCCGTAAAGTGATTTTAGATTGGAAATATGTGCTTCAATACTATAATTTTCTTCAGCAAATATAACAGTTGAGTTATCCCGTAAGCTATTGTTTGTCAGCATTTTAAGAATTATTTCTGCGAGATTATCCGCATTTTGCGTTTTAAAAATCTCGGCATATTCTCCATTATTTGAAACTTCAAGATTTGGCAAAATATCAGACAAAATACATGGCAAATTGCATAACATTGCTTCTAAAACAGAAATCGGCAAACCTTCGTGAAATGAAGAGAGCACAAAACAGTCAAGCGAATTTAAGATTTTAGGAATATCGGTTCTTACTCCGAGAAAGTGAATTCTGTCCAATAAATTATTATTCTCACAAAACTCCTTGCATTCAAGAAACTTCGCTTCTGCATCTTTAGTAAAACCGCCAACGAAGACAAAATGCAAAGTTTCATCTTCGGTAAAGACTTTTTTGAGAGCTTTGCAAACAGTTAATTGGTCTTTTCGTGGATCGAGGTAAAAATTTCCTACCATTCCAAAAAGTTTTGTTTCAAGGCTCAAGCCGAGTTCGGTTTTTAGGTTTTCGCCGTCCCATTTGAGACGTTTTTGGTCAACTCCATTATGAATTACTTTTGTGTTAGTTGGAAATTTCAATTTAGTTTCGCTTTCATACCAATTTAAAAGTGCTTGACTAACTACAATATTTGCCGCAACTTTTTTGAGTAAAAATTTAAGTGAAAAAAGGTTTTTTCTATCAGGAATAAATCCGTGATGAGAAAGCACAACTTTTGTTTTTGTTCCTAAACTCGCGAAATAAGCATGCATTCCTTCAACCGCTTGATGGGCGTGAATAAGCTGTATATGTTTGGTTTTAATGAGTTTTCTTAAGTTTCTGATAACACCTAAATCAATCGGAAAGCGTCGTTTAAAATAATGAAAATCAACACCGGAATCATTAAAATCTTCAAATAAAACTCCTTCGCCTGTCGCTACGAAAGTTAAATTCAGATCATTTTTCGACGCATTCTTGCAGACATCCAGAGCCAAAACTTCTGCTCCGCCGCGATTTAATGAATCTAAAATGTGTAAGATTTTCATGGCAATTTTGGACTTTTGCAGTTTCACCTTACAATAAAACAGATGTCGAAAGTTTTCACGTTTGTTCCTTCTTATAATCACGCACCGTTTATCGAGCGATGCTTGAAATCTATCATTAAACAAACATTACAGCCAACCAAACTGCTGGTAATTGATGATGGTTCAAAAGATGAATCGCCCAAAATTATTGAAAGGATTTTGAAAGATTGTCCTTTCGATTCGGAATTGATTGTCCGAGAAAATCGAGGTCTTTGTGCAACGCTTAATGAAGGTTTTGACTTGAGTTTTGGTGATTATTTTGCATATATTGGCTCTGATGATATATGGCTTCCCGAATTTATAGAAAAACGTGTAAAGTTGCTTAACAAACGAGATAACGCTTTGCTTGCTTTTGGAAACGGCTTTTTGATTGATGAAAATAATAACATTACGCATTGCTCAAAAGATTGGACGCTTTATCCCGATGGTGACGTTCGAGAGATGTTGCTCGATGGAATTGCACCTATAAGTTCAACGGTTTTTTATCGTCGTTCGGCACTTGAAAAAGAACGTTGGAACAAAAATTCGCGGCTCGAAGATTATGAACTGTATCTAAAACTTTCAACTCATGGCGATTTTGCGTTTGATCCGGAAGTTTTGAGTTGTTGGCGACAACATAGTTATAACGTCAGTAAAGATAAAATGCTGATGCTCAATGAAGTTATTGAAGCACAGAACAGAAATACTGAATGCTTAAATCTTGATAAAGATAAACTCGAAAAAACGCAAACTCGTGTGAAATTTAGGTTTGCTAGAGATTTTTTGCAAGAAGGTTTTAAAAAAGAATCGTTGAAACTTGCTTTGGGAAACTTAAGAGGAGCAAATTCAATAAAAGAAATTCTACAATTTGGATTACGAATGATGTTGCCTTTCGGAATAGTAAAATTTCGTCAAAAGTTTCAAAAGGCAAAAATGCTTCGAAGGTTTGGTAATCTTCAAGAATAATAATGCAGGAAACAATAAAAATCAGTCAACAGAATTCAAGTTTAATCCTTGATTTAAAAGAACTTTGGTCTTTTCGCGAGCTTCTATATTTTTTGACTTTGCGAGACATTAAAGTTCGATACAAACAAACGGCAATTGGAATTATTTGGGCGATTTTACAACCTGTTTTGACGACCGCAATTTTTACTGTAATTTTTTCAAGTTTTGCAAAATTTGAGTCTGTTGACATTCCGTATCCGCTTTTTGCATTGAGCGGACTGCTGATTTGGCTTTTTGTAAACACAGCGATAACTTCGGCGAGTAACAGTCTTATCGGGCATGTAAATTTGGTCACGAAAGTCTATTTCCCGCGTCTCATTGTGCCATTTTCGGCGGCGTTTGCGGGTTTAGTTGATTTGATAATTTGTCTTGCCTTGCTTTTGGGTTTGATGCTTTATTATGGTGTCCCAATTTCCGGTCAAATTGTGTTTGCACCTTTATTTATCTTGCTTGCAACAATTCTTGCCTTGAGTTTAGGAACGCTTTTTTCGGCGTTGAATGTCAGATTTCGAGATGTTAAACACGCACTTCCATTTGCTTTGCAGATTTGGATGTTTAGCTCTGCAATCTTTTTTCCGCTCAGCAGTTTATCTGAAAAATGGCGGTTTTGGCTTTCGTTTAATCCTTTAATCGGAATCTTGGAAGGTTTTCGAAGTTCAATTTTCGGAAATGCGTTCGATTGGCGTTCGATTGTTATTTCAATCTCAGTAACGCTCGTTCTATTTGTTGTTTCAATGTTTGTTTTTAAGCATTTAGAAGACGATTTTGCTGATTTAATTTGATGAATTCAATAACGGTAAAAAATTTAACAAAACGATACCAAATCGGCGAAGCGAAGCACAATTCGCTTCGTGATTCGATAATGAGTTTTGTTCGCAAACCAAGTTTATCAACAAAAACAAAAGAATTTTGGGCGTTGGACGATGTTTCATTTGAATTAAAAGCCGGCGAAACTCTTGGTATAATTGGAAAAAACGGAGCAGGGAAATCGACTCTTTTAAAAATACTTTCGCGGGTGACAAAACCGACGAGCGGAAGTGTGGAACTTCGCGGCAGAGTTGGAAGTCTTTTAGAAGTTGGGACAGGATTTCATCAGGAACTTTCCGGGCGGGAAAATATTTTTTTAAACGGTGCAATTCTTGGAATGCAGCGATCTGAGATTGCAAAAAAGTTTGACGAAATAGTAGATTTTGCTGAAATTGAGCAGTTTCTTGATTCGCCCGTGAAGCATTATTCGAGCGGAATGTATATGCGTTTGGCGTTTGCGATTGCCGCACATCTTGAGCCTGAAATTTTAATTGTTGATGAAGTTTTGGCTGTCGGCGATTCAGCTTTTCAGAAAAAATGTCTCGGCAAAATGCAAGATGTTAGCCAGCATGGACGCACTATCTTGTTTGTTTCTCATAGTATGCAAGCTATTTCTAGACTTTGCCAAAGAGCTCTTTGGCTTGAAAACGGAAAAATTATTGCTGACGGAACTTCCGGCGAAGTTGTCAATAAATATTTAAATACGCTTTCAGAAACTGCGGCTGAGAAGGTTTGGAATGAAAATGAGCCGGCGAGCGAATTTGCGAAACTAAAATCTGCAAGAATTTGTAACCAAGCTCTTCAAAACGCCGAAGTTTTGAAAATTAACGAACCGGTTTTTGTAGAAATGATTTATGAAGTTATCAAAGCCGGACAAGTTTTGGTTCCAAATCTGCATTTTTATAACGAAGAAGGAATTTGCGTTTTTGTGACGCATAATCTTGAAAATGAATGGCGAAATAAGCCACGTGACTGTGGAATTTATACAAGTCGAGCAGTTGTTCCGGCAAACTTTTTGGCGGAAGGAAAGTTTTTTGTCGGCGTTGCTTTAACAACTTACAATCCATTTGAAGTTCACTTTTACGAACGCGAAATTATAAGTTTTATGATAACTGATTCTCTTGAGAGCGATACCGCTCGCGGTGATTATGTTGGGCAAATGCCAGGAATTGTGCGACCAATTCTTGATTGGAAAACGACTAAAGTATAGGTCTTTTTAGATAAAAACAGGCTTGATCGCCTTTGTTTTCACCGTTTAGCTTTTGTGCTTCGCTTCTCCAATTTTCAATTTCCGATTCAGAAAAAATACTTTGTTCAACATTTCCGTTAAAAGCCCGCTCATCGTTCAGCGGAATATCTTGGCGATATTGCTCGCTGGCATAAAACTGAAAATCGATTGAATCATAAATAACTTTTTCAACTTTAAACCCAATTTCTTCTGCTAATTTGCGAAAAGAATTTTCCGTAAACAGAAAAATATGTCGCGGCGAATCAAGTTGAACCCAATTAACTCCATAAATTTCCCACGCTTTTGAAACCAAAGGAATTCTGATTAGTGCAAATTTATTTGGCTTTAATAAACGATAAAACTCGCTTAATGTTTTTCGCGGATCAGTTAAATGTTCGAGCGAATGATGAGCCATTATAAGTTCAAACTCCGGCTCAATTTCTGCTAAATCTTTTTTTAATATTTTAACGTTTTCCGAATAAATAATATCTTTCTCGATGAAAGCGTCAATTCCTGTAAGTTGTTTAAATCCAAACCATTGCAAACGCAGTAAGAGCGAACCATTTCCGCATCCAAAGTCTAAAATTTTAGAATTTAAATTTATGTTTAGATTTATAAAAGTGAGCGAAGGCGAGAAAAAATCGGAACTCCAAGTAGTTTTTTTTGAGAGAAGTTTACCGATTATGTTTTTTCGGTTTCCGAAATATTTGGCAACGCTGCGGGCAAAAAATCTTTCTTTAAAACTGCCTGGAAATGTTTCTTTTGGTGTTTCAAATGAATAATAGTTTTCCGGATAATAAAGCGATAAATCTGGAATATTTGTAAGTTGAAGTGTGCTGCAACTACCACATTCGAGATATTCAAATTCGTCGCGAGTGCCAAACATCATCTCGCGTGCAACGTGGATTTTATTATTTTTTGAGTTTTCGCAAACGTAGCAATTTTTCACAATTTAGAGTTTCGATTAAATATTCGCAAAAAAATTAATGTAATATGTAGTTTAGTTCGTTAGGAGAAAAACGCAAACCGAATGTTTATAAGTCAGGTAAAAAAGAAAGTAAACAGTGCTTTGAAAATCTATAAATCAGCTGGATTGAATGGCATAAAAAATCATATTCGCTTTCTCAAATATAATATTAAGAGCAGAAAAGATTATCAAAAATGGATAAAAAAAAACATCTTAACCCAAGATAATCGAAATGAAATCTCCAATGAAATCAATAACTTAAAGCAACAACCGCTGATTTCAATTTTGATGCCGGTTTATAATGTTGACGAAAAATGGCTTAAACTTTGTATTGAATCTGTAATTAATCAAATTTATCAAAATTGGGAATTGTGCATTGCTGATGATTGTTCCCCAAAACCTCATATTCGAAAAGTTTTAGAAGAATATTTAACTCAAGATTCGCGGATAAAAGTAGTTTTTCGCGAAAAAAACGGACATATTTCTGCAGCTTCAAATTCGGCTTTAGAACTAGCAACTGGCGAATTTTCTGTTTTGCTCGACCATGATGATGAGCTGTCGGAAGACGCACTTTTTTACGTTGCAAAAGAGCTAAACGATTTTCCGCAAACCGCGATGATTTATTCTGACGAAGATATGATTGACCAACGCGGAAACCGTTTTGACCCAAAATTTAAGCCTGATTGGAGTCCTGATTTATTTTTGTCGCTTAATATGATTACGCATCTTTCGGCTTATAAAACCAGCATTTTGCGTAAAATAGGTGGCTTTGAAATTGGAGCTGAAGGAAGCCAAGATTACGATTTGGCGTTGCGTGTAACTGAAGAAATTAGCGAACATCAAATTAGACACATTCCGCGAATTTTATATCATTGGCGGGCAATTCCGGGTTCTGTAGCATTTGCGGCGAGCGAAAAATCTTACGCTCACGAACGTGCACGTGAAGCAATTCGCCGACATTTGGCGAGAAAAAATGTCGATGTTGAAGTTTCAAATGGTGTTTGGGAACTTCATCGCGTTAAATATCCTTTTCCGAAAGATGCAACATTTGATGTTGTTTCAAGCGAACCTGATTTGGCAAGCAAATTGAATTTAGAAGCGGCGAAATCAAAAGCTGATGTCTTAATTTTTATTGATTCAAGCATTAAATTTAAATCTGAGGAATCGCTTTTAGAACTTGCGAGTCATGCTCTTCGCAACGAAATTGGTGCAGTTGGTGGAAGAATTTGTAATTCAGATTCAACAGTGAGAAACAACGGAATTTTGATTGGTGTCAATGGTTTGTTTGGATTTTCGAATCGCGGCTTGCCAAAAGAATTTGGCGGGAAATTTGCCAGAAATCAAGTTATACAGAATTTTTCCGCAGTTTCGGGTGTTTTAGCGGTTCGCCGTGAGTTGTTTGAAGAGTTAGGCGGATTTGATGAAATTAACTTCGAAAACGGACTTTTTGAGATAGATTTTTGCCTTCGTTTGCGTGAAAAAAACTATCGAATTGTTTTCACGCCATACGCAGAATTTTTACAATTAAAAAAATCGGCAACTGAAAATATTTTACCTAACTCAAAAGAAGCGGATTTTTTTAAATTAAAATGGGCAAAAGTTATAGAAAAAGATCCTTATTTTAATCAAAACCTCGATCAAAAATGTGAAGACTATTCAGTTAAACTTTAAAAATATCCTCAATTAACAAAAAAATGACTCAGTTAAGAGCCGTTTTGGGGGAAAGTTATCTGTGTAGAATTTAATCAAGATTTAATTTCGTTGTTTAATTGAACTTGAATCACTTGAGTGTTTTTTGAGACTTTTTACTTCGCCAATGTATGAAATTCGACTTGCACCTGAAGCGTCTGCATCAAGCGATTCAGTAACATTTAAGACCGCATTGCTTGCACCGCTAACCTTAGCATCAGCAATTTCTGAAGTTAAATTCTCAGCATTAAGCTCGCTGGCACCGCTTAATTTAAAATCGAACGATTTAGTTTCGCCAGCAACTTTTATTTTACTTGCACCGCTTGCTTTAAGTGTAAAATCGTCATTTTTAATATCTGTAATTGTGAGATTTGAAGCTCCAGAAACTTTTGCACTTGAAAGTTCAGGCATTGAAATACGAACATTCATTTTTGATTTCGATGTAAACCATTTTTCGGTGTAGATTTTTAATGTTGAGCCGTCTAATTCTGTTTTGACATATTCGAGCAAATTATCGTCAGCATCAACTTCTACGCTAAATTCCTTTGCAGCAATTATTTCAACGTTCATTGCTCCGCTAGTTTCGACAATTGTAAAATCTGAAACGTCGCGGACCTCAGTTTTCAAAATTCCGGAACCGACAACTTTCGGGGTGAAAAAACTAAAACGTCCTAAAGATGTTGAAAAAGATGCAACAACGCCAATAATTAATGCGAATGCGAAAATTAATAAACCTATTTTTTTCATAAATATCTCCAATAAATAATTTCTGGGAATGACTCCAGAATTTTTAACGATTTTTTTTACTAAATGTTCACTGAATGTTAAATAGATAATACTTTTTTACTATTATCGCTTTAAATATTGAAGATTATTGTAAAATTATTAAAAATTTTTTTGTGAAGTAATTACTCACTTACATAAAGGGAAAAAATTCACAAACTTAAGTAATAAAATTACTTAAAAACCTTAAGAAAATTGACGTTATTTGCTTGCCTTATTGTCATTTTTACGTTAAAAACCTAGTAGTTATCAAATTATCTGAAATAATCTGTTTGTTTTAAAATTTTCTTTTACAAAAGTCGCGAGACGAAAGTGAAGGCGTTTGATATTGACAGCAACTCTAAAATTTCGGAAACATATTAAAGTTCAAGGAGAATTAAAAATGAAGGTATTTCCTTTGCGATTTACAGCTTTCGCGACTCGCTTTTTAGCAGTTGCATTAGTTTCATTGCTTACTATCGGAGCTATTTTTGCACAAGCACAATCAACTGCTGCAGATTTAACCGGAACAGTAACTGACGCCAACGGAGCGATCGTTCCAGGTGCGACAGTAACGGCTAAAAGCGATGCCACAAGTATCGTCAGAACATCGGTCGCCAATGATAATGGCGAATATAAACTGCTCGGCTTACCGCCTGGAGCATACAGAATTACGGCAGAATCAAAAGGTTTTAAGAAGACAGTTATTTCGCCTGTTACCGTAACAATCGGACAAGCAGTTGAATTAACAATTAAACTCGAAACAGGTGAAGTTGGCGTAACAGTTGACGTTTCCGGCAGCGATGTTGAGCTTGTTGAAATCGGCAAAACATCGGTTGGGTCAACAATCGACCAACAAAAAATTGCTAGTTTGCCAATCAACGAACGAAGTGCAACTGGTTTTGCCTTAACACTTTCGACAGTTGGACGAGATAACGGACGTGTTATTGGACCAGCACCAACTTCAGGCTTGAACATCGGCGGACAACGCGGACGTTCGACTCAAGTAAACGTTGACGGAGCAGATTTTACTGACAACTCGACAAACGCTTCTCGCTCGACCGTTTCGCAAGAAGCCGTTCAGGAATATCAAATTTCGACAAATTCTTATACAGCAGAATTCGGACGTGCGACTGGCGGAGTTATTAACGTTGTCACAAAACGTGGCGAAAATGACTTTCACGGAAGTGTTTTTGGATATTTGCGAGATAAAAGCATTCAAGCTAGAAATGCTTTCGCACCTGTTTCAAATCCGGCATATAATCGTAAAGTATTTGGAGCTGCAGTAGGTGGTCCGATTTCCCGAGCATCAAAAACTTACTTTTTTGGTTCTTATGAAGGCAAACGCCGTAATGAATCAGGATTTTTTACTAGTAATGTAAATGGCGAAGGTGCAAATGCTCTAACAAGCTCAGTTACTTTAGGTCCGCCGTTTTTACCATTTACTCAAACATTTAATCGTTTAACATCTGCACAAGTCACATACGTGAATGCATTGCTTGCATTGCCTGCAAATGCTGGCGTTTCGGGTGCGATTAACTATTTGTATTTAGCTTCAAGCGGTGGAAATACTGCATTGAACGGAACGAATCAATTAATTAGTGCTGGCGGTGCAATTCCAGCTGGACAAGTAATTGGTGCTAGATTTTTGGCAACTGGTGCACCTGTGCCGGTTGGTTCACGAGGAACAAATGGTTTACCAAATGCGTTTCGTGCCTTGAACAGTTTAGAAAAAATCTTTCCTGTAACTGACAGAAATCATCTTTCTTCGGTTCGATTTGACCAATATGTCAACGACAACAATCAGTTGAATGTTCGGCTTGGTTACAACGTAGGTAACTTAACCGGAATTCAAGTAGAATCACAAAACCAATCACTTGGACAAAACGATTTCTCGAGAACCGGAATAACAACACTTCGCGATTATTCCGCTTCGGTCAGTTTAGATTCAACTCTAAGTGGAACAACTGCCAACACTTTCCGTTTTAGTTTCGGAAAACGTAAAACAAGTTTCAGATCGCAAAATGGCGAAGCTGTTGCAATTAACTTGTCTGACACAGCGTTTTTTGGGCAAGAAGTTTTTGCTCCGGTTGATCGTGTAGAAGACAGATTTCAATTTATCAATAATTTTAATTGGGTTGTTGGAAGTCACACCATAAAGTTTGGTGGTGATGTTGCTTTTGTGAGAATTCCGGAAGCTAGATTTGAATTAAACTACGGCGGTCTTTATAACTTCGGAAACTTTGCGGCAACTCGTTTAGGTGCGTTTCCAACATTGGGAACTCTAACACCTCCTGATTTCACTCCAGTTCAATCTTATGGACTTGGATTGCCTTCAACATTTGTTCAAGGTTTTGGAAATCCGATTAGTAAAATTAACAACAAACCGCTCGCTTTCTTTGTGCAAGATTCATGGAAAATTCGCAGAAACTTAACCATAAATTATGGTATTCGTTATGACGTAGAATTTACTGACACGATTGCTCCAGTCCAATACAGAGATCCATTAACAGGAATTAATTTTTCGGCTAATGATTTTCTTACTGCTCAAGATGCGGTTGGAGTTCAACAAGGAATTCCGAGAGATACTAACAACTTTGCACCAAGATTTGGTTTCGCGTGGGATGTTATGGGCGATGGAAAAACAAAACTAAGTGGTTCGCTTGGATATTATTACGACCATCCGCTTTTGGCTCTTGCTTTTAACTCTGACGTTGCAGATCAATCGCAACAACAACAAGCGATTTTGACTGCTGGAAGTCCTGCACCGACTGCTCTTTTAAATGCTGCACAAGTGTTTCAAGGAACTGTTTGTTCAACTTCTACATTTAATCCGCTTTGCCCAACTGGATTTACGACACCTGGACTCGCTTCAAGTTCGCAATATCTTTTTGGACAACAAAGATTTAACACACAAACATTTACTGGGTTTGGTTCAGTTTTACCGTTTTCGCTTCCGATAACTAAAAACTTCCAATACGCTTCGGCAACCCAAGCCAATTTCACGGTTGAACGTAAAATTGGAAAAGATATGGCAATTTCGGCATCGTATCTTTTTGTTGGAGCACATCATTTGCCACGACCAACTGATTTGAATCCGCAAAATTCGGCTTTGATTATCCAGAATTTTCAAAGGTTTTCGGGTGGAATTCTACCAGCTAATTCAGATTTAGCACTTGGTGGAATTTCGATTGCTACCACTGCACCTGGATCTACATTCACGAATGGTTTTGGAGTTACTTGTGGTGTTGTTATTCCAGGAATGATTGCACAATGTCCAACAGGGCGTGTGATTGTTCCAGCTGTTGCTAACTTCTTCCGAACAAATGCACCTAACTACTTTTTGGCACAATCACTTTCTGGCGGTGCTGTCACAAAAGCGGTTTTAGATTCGCAACTTGCCGGAACGCTCAGAACTCCGGGTGCTTTAACGCCATTTGGTTCAGTTAATGCACAGGCTTCTGATGGTAATTCAAACTACAATGCTATGAATCTTGAATTTACCAGACGCTATGCAAACAATTTTTATTTTTCTGCTAGATACACTTGGGCACGTTCGATTGATGATTCTTCTGATTTACAAACATTACTATTGCCGCAAGATGTGACAAATAGTCGTTTGGAAAGATCAGATTCTTTATTCGATCAACGCCACCGATTTGTTTTTAGTGGTTCTATAAATTCGCCAACAGAATGGAGAAGTGGAAATAACTTCCAGAAGTTTATGGCAGATTTTACTATTTCGCCGATTATCGAGTTTGCGTCTGGTCGTCCGTTTAACATCATCACAAACTTTGATGCAAACGTTGACCAATCGCAATCTACCGATAGACCAAGTGTGCGAGCAGATGGAACGCTTTGTATTCCGGGAACAAATGGTTGTAATCCATTAATTACAAATGGCAGATTCTCAAGTGGTAATCTTGCACGAAACTTCGGGACCACACACGGATTCTTCTCGTTTGACCTTGGTATTACAAGAACGATTCGTATTGGTGAAAAAGTACGGCTTAATCTGATTGCAGAAGGATATAATATGTTCAATCGCTTTAATGAAGGAGCTGCTGCCCCATCATTCAGTGCGGTTAACACTTTTGGTCAGAGAGCTAAAAACGGTAGATATTACAGTCGTCCAACTGCTGCTTTTGATCCGCGTCAGTTTCAATTTGGCGTTAAACTTAACTTCTAAACTTTTGTTTAGTTAAACTTAAAAAAGGTTGGTTAACTTCGGTTAATCAGCCTTTTTTGTTAATCTTCAACTGTGAAAATCTTTACCCAAAGAATCAAACAAAAAGCACACGAAATTGGTTTCGATAAAATCGGAATTGTTCGTTCTGATGCTTTAGAAATTGAAGCTGCAAATTTTGAAAATTGGTTAAACCGAGGTTTTCATGGTGAGATGAAATGGCTTGAGCGTGAACCTGAAAAGCGTTCAACCCCAACACTTATTTTTCCTGCCGCAAAGTCTATTATCGTTGTCGCACTTAATTATTACACGCCGCACGAACATGAAAGTTCGTCCGAAAAAGGTAAAATCTCGCGATACGCTTGGGGCGACGATTATCACGATGTTGTGAGCGAAAAACTTCGAGACTTATTAAGTTGGATAAAAGCAGAAAACGCCGAAGCTGACGGTAAAATTTGTTGTGACATTCAGCCGATTATGGACAAGGCTTGGGCGGTAAAAGCCGGAATTGGTTGGCTCGGAAAACATTCAAATGTTATAAGCAAAGAATTTGGTTCATGGTTTTTTATAGGCGAAATAATTTTAAATTTGGAACTCGAATATGAAGATTTTCCAGAAGCCGATCATTGCGGAACTTGCACAATGTGTATTGATGCTTGTCCGACAAAAGCGATTGTTGAACCTTACACAGTTGACTCAAATGCTTGTATATCTTACGCTACTATTGAACTTCGTTCCCCTGAGTTACCACAAGAAATTAATAAAAACCTCAACGGTTGGCTTTATGGTTGCGACATTTGTCAAGATGTTTGCCCTTGGAATCGGTTTGAAAAGCCTTCAAGCGAGAGTCGTTTCGAGCCAAGAGATGGACTTGTTTCGCCTGATTTAGATCAAATTTTAAAACTCAGTGATTTAGAATATACCCAAAAATTTCGCAAAAGTGCGATTAAAAGAACAAAATTAAAAGGTTTACAGCGAAATGCTCAAGCCTTAAAAAATATCAAGATTGAACTCGGAGAAGAAAATGAAAAATAAACGTCAAAATGCTGTGTTGTTATTAATCTCACTCGTTTTTTTTGCAATTAGTTTTGGGACAGTCGCAGAAAGTGTAAAAACTGCCGGAGCAGAAGTTTCAGCCACGCCAACTCCAAAAAAAGTAGTCAAAAAAACACCAACTCCAACACCAAAAAAAACGACTTCAACGAATTCTAAGTCGAATTCAAACACCAAAAAAGTAACGAATTCAAAAACCAATTCGAATTCAAAAGCGGTTGCAAATAAGTCAAACTCTAACAGCAAAGCGAAGACTAATTCCAAAACCAACTCAAAAACCAGCTCAAATTCGAAAGCGAAAACTAATTCGAATTCGAACAAAAAGGCTAATACAAATTCATCTAAGACAAATTCGAAAGCAAACACGAAAACTAATGTAAATTCGTCAAAAACTAATTCGAAATCAAACTCAAACAAATCAACAAATTCAAATTCGAGCAAAAAAACGAATTCAAATGTTGCAACTATTACGCCAAAAGCTGATTTGCCAAAAGTTATTGTCAACACAACAGCCTCGCGGATTAGAACTCAAGCAAGTTCAAGTTCGGCTGAGTTGCGACGTGCAAAACTTGGAACAGTTTTAGGAGTTTCAGAGAAGAAAG
This sequence comes from Acidobacteriota bacterium, assembly GCA_031415455.1. Classification (GTDB taxonomy): domain Bacteria; phylum Acidobacteriota; class Blastocatellia; order Pyrinomonadales; family Pyrinomonadaceae; genus JANNVK01. Next base: position 44,864 of record JANORS010000016.1, read on the forward strand.
GTTCGTGGTATCGGGTTCAATATGTGGTTGGCGGAAAAAATTTGAGTGGTTGGATTCCGGCAACTGCGGTTTCAGATTTCGATGCGAATGCGGTTGAAGAAATGAATTCGCAAATTGTTGAGCGATATTTTGCACCAGAAGGAATGAGTTTTGAAACGGCTTCTGAACTTTTTGAATTTCTTTCAAAGTCAAAAACTACCTCAGCAAATCTTGGTTTGAAACGGTTGCTTTCTTTGCGTCAAGCCCTGAAAGCCTTGCCGCAATCGCAAAATAAGGATCAACGTGATTTTTTAAAGACTTACGATGATCAGATAATTTACAGCGAACCATCAGGCGAATGGTATGTCAGAAGCGAAAAATTTTGGGACTTGCATAACAAAAATAAATCAGATGAAATTGCTTGGGAAGCGGCGAAAAATCCGCTCGCTGGCGAATGCGAAGGTTATATAAATTGCCATCTTTTTTATATTCGGCAAACAGACGGCGAATATTTAAACCTTTATCCGGAAGGCAAACATTCGCCTGAAGCCTTGACCAATATCACGAATATGCTTGAGCCGATTGTTGCTGATTTGACAGATAAAGCAGTTTATAATGGACCGAGCGATGTTAGCGACAGAGCAGAATTTAACAAAGTAATTTCTGAACTTCGGGCGATTATCTCGAAACTAAGTTTTATCGAAAAAGAAAAATCTTTGCAACAGCTCGAAAAAATCGCCGAAGGATTTAGATAGTTTAAGCAACAAAGAAACATAAAAATAGTCAGCCAAATCTTAAATTGAAAGATTGGCTGGCTATTTTTACTTTTTTACTTTGGCACCACAATTGCAGTCAAGTGTTTTGGAAAGCAATTTTCCGAAATTAAAAACGCTAGATTTCAAAACAACAACGATGCCAAATTTATTAGTTTCCCGCTTTTTAGTTCAAACAGACAAGTTTTCACATCTCACAGTGCCTCTCGCTGCGGTGACTATTTTATTAGTTTTACTCGTGCCGTTGCCGTCGTTTTTGCTTGATATTTTAATCAGTTTCAACTTACTCATATCGGTGATGGTTTTGCTGGTTTCAATGTATATTTTAGATCCTGTAAAGTTCACATCTTTTCCCAATTTATTACTTTTAACAACTCTTTATCGGCTCGCTTTAAACGTTGCAACTTCGCGTTTAATTTTAACTCACGGAAATAATGGCGAAGCGGCTGCGGGTGTGGTTATTAAAGCGTTTGGTGAATTTGTAATTGGCGGAAATTACGCAGTTGGCGTTGTGATCTTTATGATACTTTTGGCAATTCAATTTCTGGTTGTTAATCACGGTGCTGTTCGTGCAAGTGAGGTAACTGCAAGGTTTACGTTAGATGCAATGCCCGGAAAGCAGATGGCAGTTGATGCTGATTTAGCTGCCGGAATTATTGACGAACACGAAGCTAAACAACGGCGACACGATATTACTCAAGCAGCCGAATTTCACGGTGCAATGGACGGTGCAATTCGCTTTACTCAACGTGATGCTGTGGCTTCAATAATCATCGTTGCGGTTAATATTTTTGCGGGTTTTGCGGTTGGAGTTTTTCAGCACAACTTAACGCTGGCTGATGCACTCAAAAATTATACGGTATTAACTATTGGTGACGGTGTAGCGGCAGCAGTTCCTTCATTGTTTGTCTCAGTTGCAGCGGCGATTATTACAACGCGGACATCAACAGAATCAAGCATTGGAGCAGAAATGAGCGGACAGCTTTTGACAAACCCAAAACCGCTTTACATAACTGCTTGCGTCTTAGCATTTCTGGGAATTTTGCCCGGAATGCCACATGTCGCCTTTCTTTCGCTTGCAGTTGGAGCCGCAGGAGTTGGTTATTTATCTCAGCAACAAGCAAAAAATAAGATTCAAAATAGTGAAGATGAAAAACGTGCAGAAACTCAATTAGAAAACGCGAAAGAACCTGAGAAAATTGAGAAATTATTAAAGGTTGATGTCTTGGCTTTAGAAGTTGGATACGGCTTAGTTGGACTTGTAAGTGCAGACGATTCTTTTCTTAATCGGATTCGCGAAATTCGCCGTCAAGCCGCTATTGAACTTGGTATTATTGTGCCTTCAGTTCACGTAACGGACAATCTGCAACTGGCTCCGCGTGAATATTCTCTCTTACTCAAAGGAGAAAAAATTGCCGGTGGCGAGCTTCACGCAGAAGGATTTTTGGCGATAGATCCGGGCGTTGTTCGCGAGAAAATTCAAGGTATTGAAACAACCGATCCGGCGTTTGGAATGCCTGCAGTTTGGATTCGTCGAAATGAAGATCGAGATCGTGCCGTTGCTGCCGGATATACAGTTGTTGACCCGACAACTGTGGTTTGTACGCATCTTTCTGAAATTATTAAGCAATACGCACACGAGTTGCTCGGAAGGCAGGAAACACGTGCATTGCTTGATTCATTGGCAGAAACTCATCCGAAAACTGTTGAAGAAGCTACGCCAAAAGTTTTGTCACTCGGCGAAACGCAAAGAGTTTTGCAAAATCTTTTGAGCGAACATGTGCCGATTCGCGATTTGGCAACCATTCTTGAGGCGATAACAGATGTCGGAGTTGTGACACGCGATGTCAATGCTCTGACGGAAGCGGCTCGCGGTTCGCTTGCTCGAACAATCTCTGCAAACCTTGCAAACGAAAGTGGCGAGCTTTCAGTTTTGACATTGGATCCGCGACTTGAAACACAAATTGCCGAACGTCTCGGATTGCTCGGAGGTGCGTCACAACTAGCGATTGAGCCAGAATTCGGTAAACAGTTGTTAGAAAAAATTGAGACTTCTTGTCGTGCGGCGGTGATGTCAAAACCGGTAGTTTTATGCTCTTCATTGATCAGACCGCACCTCAGAAAATTAACGGAACGGTTCTTGCCAGAGCTTGTAGTAATCGCCCACGGCGAAGTCGCTTCAAATGTGCGTCTGGTTTCGATGGGAATGGTTGGGTAATTAACTAAATTTTTTTCAGGAAATAAAATCAATATGATGGAAGTGAAAAAATACAGAGCCGCAACAACTCGTGCAGCACTCGAACAAATTAAACAAGAATTGGGCGAAGACGCATTTGTCTTAGAAACCAAGCGAGTAAAAAGTCGCAGTCTTTTTGGTTTAAAATCACATCAACAGATTGAAATTAGTGCAGCCGCACCTTCTTATGCTGCCAAATCTCAACCTGAAGTTTCAAAACTCAATTTAACTGACGACACATCTGCCACTCCAAATAGTTTGGCAAACACAAAAAAATCAGCAGATCAATTTGAAAAAATAAATGCACTGCTTAATTTTTCTGCAAAACACGAAGGAATTGAACTTTCGCCGGACGCTCCGAAAGTTGTTCATCCTAAAAGAGAAACGAGTAAATCACTTTCTTTAAATCAAAAAAATTCTTCCACTGTTGCTGCCGGCACATCTTCCCCTTCAACTGTTTCAACAGGCGAAAAGTCGGCGGCAACAATCTCTAATCGCGAGTTTGAACTCCTACGTGCCGAGTTGCGAGAAGTAAAATTCTCGCTCGGAGCATTTACGGCTCGCAAAAAAATTCAGCCTTTGCAAACTGATGCAGAAGCTGAAAGGTTTCTCCAAGTATTTGACGCACCTTTTTACGAAGCGTATATCGACTTAACTGAAACTGGAATTTCGGGCAATTTAGCAAGACGAATGATTGCCGATATTATTCCGCATTTCGAAGCCGGTTTTGTCAAAGCTGATCAAATACCGCAAGTTGCTTTGCAAAATTTTCTCGCAACTTCAGTTAAGTTTGAATCTGATTCGCTAACTCAAACAGATTCAAAAGTAATGGCGTTTATTGGTGCAACCGGAGTTGGCAAAACAACGACAATTGCTAAACTCGCTGCTCGTTTCGCGTTACACGAAAATCGTCGTGTTGAACTCGTGACTCTTGATACTTATCGCATTGCAGCTGTTGACCAATTAAGAACTTACGCCGAAATCATCGGTGCCGGTTGTCACGTTGTTCGCACTGTTTTGGAACTCGATGTTTTATTACGTCGCTTGCCGCCGGAAGCAACAGTTTTAATCGACACAGCTGGCAGAAGTCCGCACGATTTAGCAGATCAATATGAGCTTTCTGAATATCTGCGACTCAATCAAAATATCCGCAAGTGTTTAGCAATTCAGGCGACAACTCATTGCTTTGATGCTGCGGCTGTAATGAAAAAATTTCAGATGTATGGAGCCGATTGTTTGGTTCTGACAAAACTCGATGAAACTTCTTATCCCGGAGCCTTAATCGAAACAATTTCTGAAAGTTCGCTCCCGATGATTTATCTCTGCAACGGTCAGCGTGTGCCGGAAGATTTACAAACGGCAACTACTGAAAATCTTGTTTCGCGGCTTCTTGGTGATAAAAAAATTATTGCCGGACACTAAAAGTTTTACCAATTTTCGACAAATTTTTAACCTTCTTTCTTAAATAAAATCCCATGAACGATCAAGCATCAACACTACGATTTATTGTTTCAAACGCACCAACATTAGACGGCAAAGCGACAGCTGCTCTAGCTGAAGCCGAACAACCCACAACCTCCGGCAAACAGCCTTGTTATATAGCAATTACGGGCGGAAAAGGCGGAGTTGGTAAATCAAATTTATCTGTAAATCTTGCCATAGAACTTGGTTTGCTCGACAAAAAAGTTGCACTTCTCGATGCCGATTTTGGATTAGCAAACGCTGATTTATTATGCGGCGTAACACCAAAATTCCATCTCGGACACGTTATCAAAGGCTTAAAAGATTTGAGCGATATTCAGGTTCAAATTGGACCAAATGTTAACTTAATTCCGAGCGGAAGCGGCATTGAAGATTTGGCAAATTTATCTCTCGCAACTCATTCTTATCTTTTTGCAAAACTTCGGGCGATGGAAGAGGATCTCGATTTTATGATTATCGACACCGCGGCTGGAATTGCCGAAAATGTTGCCGGTGTTGTGATTTCTGTGCGAGAGGTTGTGGTTGTCGTTACTCCTGAACCAACTTCAATTGTTGACGCTTATGCAACCATCAAATTGATTTTGAGATACGCACCCGGAAAACGAATTATGGTTGTGGTTAATTCTGTTGTCGGTGTTGGTGATGCCGAGAAAGTTTTTCAGCAAATTCATTTAGCGGCTCACGGATTTCTCGGACACGAAGTTGAATTTCTTGGAATGATTCCGCACGATTCGCAGTTGAGCGAAGCTGTTCGCAAGCAAGTTCCGGTTGTGCAATATGCTCCTAATTCTCCGTCAAGCAGAGCAATTCGCTTAATTGCCAAACAACTCAACAACGACAAACCAAAAAACACCGAGGTCACAAACCAAGTGCAATCGTTTTGGGAAAATATGGCTCAAAACTAACTCTCTGCAAATTTTTTTTCTATCAGTTTCTGCATTCCAAACAATGTATCAATATTCAACTCAAACAACTTTTATGAAGCAAAAAGGCTACGCAACTCAGACATATTCCGTGAGTGATCGTGATGCTTTGATTACTTCACATCTCGGAAAAGTGAAATATATTGCCGATAGATTAGCGGCAAAACTTCCGCCTTCCGTCGAACACGATGATCTTTATGGTGCCGGCGTTGTTGGGTTAATTGATGCCGTTGAACGATTTGACGCATCTCGCGGAATTGCTTTTACAACTTTTGCCGAAATGCGAGTTCGCGGTGCAATTCTTGACAATTTACGTTCTATTGATTGGGCTTCGAGGTCAATTAGGCGACGAGCGAGAGATATTCAAACTGCTTACGCCGAAGTTGAACAAGAACTCGGACACACCGCAACTGATGATGAAATTGCAAAAAAAATGCAGATTCCACTCTCAGAATTACAAGAAAATTTTCGTGATATTAGCGGTTTAACTATCACTAATCTTGATGAACGCGATGAAGTTACCGGTTTAAGTCTGGCAGAAATGGTTTCTGATACAAAAATATCTCAACACGAATGTTTAGAAAACAATCAACGCAAACGCCAGCTCGCCCAAGCGATTGAAAATCTCCCAAAGCGTGAACGTCAAGTTATTGCTCTTTATTATGTTGAGGAATTAACGATGAAAGAAATTGGCGAAGTTTTAGAAGTTACCGAATCTCGCGTTTCACAACTGCGAACTCAAGCAATTATTCACTTGCGAAATATTTTAAATAAATAAAATGAGCGAAAATTTACTAACAAACGAAGAAATGTCTGCACTTTTGCCGGTCAAAACAAACGACGAAACACGTGAACGGCGACATCAAGCCGTGCCTTATAATTTTCGCCGTCCTGATCGTTTATCAAAAGAGCAAGTTCGGGGTTTATATCTTTTACACGACACTTTTGCCCAAAGTTTATCGTCAAACTTGCCGCTTTTTTTGCGGACAATTTCTGAAGTTAATTTAATTTCGGTCGAACAACAACCTTATAGCGAATATATTCGAGGTTTGGCTGATCCGACAACGATTTTTTCCTTCGCAGTTGAAAGTCTAAAAGGTGTTTTTGCTATTGAATTTAGCTCATCAATTGCTTTTCCGATAATTGATCGGATGCTCGGCGGCGAAGGAAAAATTTCAACCGAAAAACGTCCGGCAACCGAACTTGAATTAAAAATTCTCGAAGGGTTTTTAGTTGTTGTAACGAGTAATTATAGCGAAGCGTGGAAGCCGATTGTCGAATTTAAAACCGATTCGGTTGGTCGCGAAACTCGTCCGCAAATGTTGCAAATTGTTGCACCAAATGAAGTTATCGTAACAGTAATGTATCAAATGCAAATCGGCGAAGTGAAAGGCACGATGAGTATTTGCTTGCCGGTTGGAATGCTCGAAACAGTAATTGGCAAATTTAATCAATCTTCTTATGCTTCGACAAAGATAACGCCGCCGGAAGCGACAATGGCACTTTTGAAAACTCTTTCAGGCGTTCGTTTGCCAGTTTCAGCACATCTTGACGAAGTTTCAACTGTAGTTTCAGATTTAATGAATTTATCAATCGGCGATGTTTTGCGAACAAATCATCGGATTGAAAAATCTGTGAAAGTTAGCGTTGGCGGTTCGGTTAAATACGCTGCAAAACTTGCAACGCTTGATGGTAAAAAAATTGTTCAAATCAACGACAAAAAGGATCAAAAATCTGCACCTGCAACGGCATAAAATTTTTATGGAAAATACATCTACAAATAATATTGAACGTCTTTATGATGTTGAAATGAACGTCACAGTTCGGTTTGGAACAGCGGAAATTCCGCTTCGCGAAGTTGTTCGTTTTGGTATCGGCACAATGGTCGAACTTGATCGAACGATTGATGATCCGGTCGAATTACTCGTCAATAATTATCCATTTGCCAAGGGCGAAGTTGTTGTTATTGATGGTTATTACGGCGTTAGAGTTACTGAAATCGGCTCACCTGAAGAACGCTCGCAAAAATTGCTTTCTTCTCCGGTAGCAAATCAAACAGCAAATCCAATTGCAAGTCCAATCGCAAGTCCGGCTCCAACTCAAGTTCCAGCTGTAACTCCAACTCCGACAGCAACTTCGCCAGTAACCCAACAGCAAACTCAAGCAGTTAATCCAAATCCAACAGCAGCTCCGGCAACGCCAGCTTTGCCAACCGCCGCACCAAATCAAGAAGCTCCAAAACCATAAAATAAAGAGGAAAACAATATGGAACTGAATATTTTAATCACAACAATTTTATTATGCACCGCAAGTCTTGCCGCCGCCGCATTTTGTTTTTACAAACAACGAAAAAATTTCGCCTTGATTGAGTTTGCATTTAAACAAGTTGACGACTTAGAAACTTCGCTGGCGGCGAGCAAAGAAGAACTCGAAGCAGTTGTTCAGCGTGCGACCGATCAATCGTGTCGCGTTGCTTGGCTAGAGACACGAATTCGCCAGCCGAATTTGGCAAAAAAAGATATTTTGGATGAAGAATTGCTCAACGAAAAATCAAATGTTTCGGCGAAATCAAATATTACCGAACGTCGGCATCGCGTTTTATCATTAGCCAATATTGGTCAAAATGCTGAAACAATTGCGGAAACTCTCGGAATGCTTCCCGGCGAAGTTGAACTAATTATTAATCTCAGTCGTGCAAATTTTATGAAATTTGCCTAATAGAAAATTATGAATAACGGACTTTACTCAGCGTTTTTAGGAATGCGTTCGCGGCAAAGAACCTTGGACGCACAAGCTAACAATATTGCAAATGCTTCGACCGGCGGATTTAAAGCCGAACGAATGATTTACAGTTCATTTGAAGCAGACAGAAAAGGCACAAATTCGACTCAGCTTTTGGTTACAGGTGTTACCACAACAAGCTCAACCGATTTTTCTGAAGGTGCAATTCAGCAAACCGGACGCAGTTTAGATGTGGCAATTGAAGGCGACGCTTTTTTGCAAATTCAAACTCCGAGAGGTGCGAGATATACACGAGCCGGAAATTTTAATTTGAATTCAAACGGACAACTTGTCACAAAAAACGGTGATTTAGTTGTTGGCGAACGTGGTCCGATTACTGTTCCGAAAGGTGAAATAACTATCGGTTCTGATGGAAGTTTAGCCGCTGGCGGAAAGGTATTTGACAAGTTAAAACTTGCCAGATTCGACAATCCGGCAAATGCGTTGACGAAAGAAGGTGATTCACTTTTTATTGCGACTGGTGCGGAAAATCCGCAAGACAATGTTAATTCACGCCTGACTCAAGGTGCTTTGGAATCTTCCAATGTTAGTTCACTGTCTGAAATGGTTGCGATGATTAACAACAATCGCGAATTTGATTCGATGCAAAAATCAATGACGCTTTTGATGAACGATTTAGGACGAAAAATCTCAGGTGAGATTGGAAAATTCTAGTTTTTAGAAGGAGAAAATTATGCCAAACAGAGCTTTATTAACAGCAGCAACCGGAATGCGGGTGCAACAACAAAACGTCGATAACATCGCCAATAACTTGGCAAATGCTTCAACCGTTGGGTTTAAAAGAACGCGGCTGGAGTTTCAAGATTTGCTTTATCAAAATATGCGAACTGCTGGCGGAGCAGCAAATGCTTCGTCATCGCTTCCGGTTGGTTTGCAAATTGGATTAGGTGCGAGATCAGTTGCAAGCGAAAAGATTTTTATTCAAGGTGATTTTAAACAAACTGAAAATCCGCTTGATATGGTGATTGAAGGTAGTGGTTTTTTTCAAGTTCGACAATCAAATGGCGATTTGGCTTACACTCGTTCCGGACAATTTCATCTCAATAATCAAGGTCAAGTTGTCACGGCAACAGGCGAATCGCTCGAGCCGGCAATTACAATTCCGACAGATGCAACCTCAGTTACAATCGCTCCAGACGGCACAATTTCGACCACAACTCCGGGACAAGCAAACTCGCAAAACGTTGGGCAAATTCAACTTGCAATTTTTGCAAATCCGGCAGGTTTAGAAGCATTAGGAAGAAATTTATTTAAAGAAACTGGAGCTTCCGGGCAAGCAACTGTCAGTTCGCCGGATTCAAGCGGAATTGGACGAATTGGTCAAGGGTATGTTGAAGGTTCAAACGTAAATGTCGTCGAAGAACTTGTAAATATGATTTCGGCTCAAAGAATGTATGAAACAAATTCGAAAGTTATTTCGGCGGCAGACAGAATGCTCGGCACAATAAATCAAGCTGTTTCTTAAAAATTTAGTGAGAAAAATTATGAAATTCAAACGTCGCAAAATATTTATTTTTTTGATTTTATTTTTGCTTGGTAGCTTTTCAGCTTTCGCACAAAGCAAATTTATTATCAAAATTGCACCCGAAACTACAATCGAAAACGATCTCATAAGTCTTTCTGATATTGCAAAAATTTCAGGACTGGACGAGACAAAACTCAACCGTTTGAAATCAATTTCGCTTGGTTATGCACCAAATGTCGGGATGATTCGTGAGCTTTTTCAAGAAAAAATTCTAATTTCGATTGCGGCTGTCGGAATTTCAAAAAAAGATTTTTCGATTGATGCTCCACCAAAAATATTTGTTCGCCGTTCGGCACATAATGTTGGTCAAGAATTGCTTCGTGAATCAATAGAGAAAGCACTTTTGGCAGATTTTCAAAGAAATAATGTGACGGCACAAATTGTTCGTTTAGACTTACCGACCAATTTACAAGTTCCGGCTGGCAATATCGAAGTTCGCGTAAAACCAGTAAATATTGCTAATTTATTCGCACCTTTTTCGGTCTCTATCGAAATTCGCGTGGCTGAAAAAACTGTCCGTCACATTTCTGTAACTGTTCAACTTGAAGCAACGGCTGAAGTTTTAATTGCAGCAAAAGATTTGGTTGCGGGCGAAAAAGTAAACGTTGCTGACTTGATAAAAGAAACGCGACGCTTGGAAAAACCATTAGCAAATTATCTTCGCGATGTTGAAAATTTGCGTGGAATGATTTTGGTAAAAAACGTTTCTGCCGGAACGGAAATAACGACTGATTCGTTTGCTTCCGGTTATGTTATTAGAAGCGGCGATTTGGTTCGCATCATTGCTGAATCAGGCAAATTGCAAATTAGTATAAATGGCGAAGCGAAGGCTTCAGGCAGAATTGGCGGTCGGATTTCTGTAAAAAATTTACAATCAGGAGCGGTTTTACAAGCAGTTGTTATTGACGAAGGCTTGGTTAAAATCATTTTTTAAACTTATGAAAATCAAAATTATTTTAGTTACATCGTTAATTTTTTCCGTTTTCGCAGGTGCATTTTCACAAACTGCAGCTCAAGATAAAAAAGCCAGAAAAGCTCAGGAAAAATTAGAAAAACAAGCCAAAAAAGAACTTGAAAACAAAACCAAAGATCAGCCGCAATTAACGGTTGTTGAAATGAAACCCGGACCGCAAGTTTTTGAGCCGTTGGTTGTTCAGGCAAAACCTGCAAACGGATCTTTATTTACTGACACGGCAACAAACGGAAATTTATTAAACGATTTCAAAGCACGTCGCGTTGGTGATTTGGTTTTTGTGGATGTTGTCGAAACAAATACTGCAACGGTTACTTCAAGTGCAAATCGCACTCGAGATTCCGGTTCGCTCGCCGGAATTGGGTCACTTATTGGTGCATTGCCAATTGCCGGAGCCGCCGCCGCTGAAACAGTTGTGAGCGGACTTGGTAAACGAAAATTTGAAGGAAAAGGCACAACGCAAAGAAGCAGTAATGTGCGTGCAAGAATAACGGCACGAGTAATTGAAGTTTTGCCAAATGGCGATTTGCGGGTTGAAGCCTTAAAACTTGTCAAGATAAATAAAGAGACAGAACAGCTTGCAGTTACTGGCATTGTTCGCCAAAACGACCTTGCGGCTGATAATTCTATTGAGACTGTTGCTATCGGCGATTTGCGTGTGGAATTTAATGGCAAGGGAATTGCATCAGCAGATAATGGACCTGGTTGGTTATTCAAATTATTTGAAAAAATTAGCCCGTTCTAATCACACACTTAAACTGAATTAGTGAGCTAAAGAGGCAACTAACTAAAAGAATAAAATGCTTAACTTCCACATAAATAACAGCGAATATTCGACTTACGGCAAATCGGCGAAAGCCCTTTTGCCTCTTTTTGTCATTATACTTTTTATATTTCCAGCTACTTTTTACTGCCAACAAACGGACACTGGCTTTAGTGTTCGCGTCAAAGATTTGGCAGACATTGAAGGTGTTCGATCAAATCAACTTATTGGCTATGGCTTGGTTGTCGGATTAAATAAAACCGGCGATAAGGTTCAACAAAATATTTACGCTCGCCAAACTTTGCAAAATCTTCTCGAGCGAATGGGAATTTCGACAACCGGTGCTGGTTTGAAACCGGAAAATATAGCCACGGTTTTAGTAACTGCCACACTTCCGCCATTTGTTAGGCAAGGTTCAAAGATTGACGTTACAGCTTCTTCAATTGGCGATGCAAAATCGCTCCAAGGCGGAACTTTGATTCTTACGCCGCTCAAAGGAATTGATGGACAAGTTTATGCAATTGCCCAAGGTTCAGTTTCAATTGGCGGAATTTCTGCTGGCGGCGGCGGAAATTCAGTAGAAATAAATCATCCGACAGTTGGTCGGTTGCCAAATGGTGCAACGGTCGAAAGAACCGTTTCAGCCGAGTTAGCCGCAAATAACAAATTAACTTTAGTCTTACGCAACGAAGATTTTTCGACCGCATCGAAACTACATCAAGTAATAAATGCCAAATTTGGAGCGGCAACGGCAAAAGCACTCGATGGAAGAAATGTCGAAGTCAGTTTGCCTGCAATTTATTTCGAAAACCGCGTTGGATTTATTGCCGAACTCGAAAATTTGCGTCTTGTGCCGGAAAAAATAGCCAAAATAATTATCAATGAAAGAACTGGAACAATTGTGATGGGACGCGAAGTTCGTCTCGCCGCAGTCGCAATTTCGCAAGGTGGAATTACTGTCAGAATCGGCACGGAATTTGAAGTTTCGCAGCCAAATCCATTAAGCAGAGGCGGTGACACTAAAATTATTCCTAAAACAACGGTTGAGGTTCAAGAGAAAAAGCCGGAATCGGTTGTTTTGCCAGATGGTGCAACGGTCGATGAGGTTGTTCGCGGACTTCGAACTTTAGGCGTTTCCGCACGCGATATTATCAGCATTTTACAAGCGATAAAAAGTGCCGGTGCAATGAATGCAGATTTAGAAATGCAATAATTTTAAAAGGCTAAACCAATGAATATCAACGTTACAGACAATTCAGCAAATATAGGAACTTCGAGCCAAACGCCAAAAAGTGGGCAGTCGCAGGAAGCTATGTTGCGAACTGCGAAACAATTTGAAGCAGTTTTGCTGATGCAATTAACGTCGCTTTTAAATGGCACGAAAGATGAAAACGACGAAGATGCACTTTTTGGAAACGAAGGCGGATCGGGTTTGGCGAAGCAGATGTTTTCTGAACAACTCGCGACTACAATGGCAGAATCAGGTGGAATTGGTCTTTCACAAATAATTATGCAACAGATAGGAGCGAAAAATGTCAAAGCACCAAGTATTTCTAATGCGAATGAAGCCTTTCCGAAAGCAATGGCTGCCGTCGGCGAAATAAAAAACAACGGAATTTCATTAGATAAAAAATCAGTTCCGCTAGTTAATAAAACTGAAAAAATTAAACCGCTCAGCGATCGATTTTCCGGCAAAATCTCGGGAAATATCAATGATGTAGAAGTTGTTTCAACCTTCGCGGATAAATATCAAACATCTAATGTGAAGCAAACACTGCAAATTAACGGCAAGATTGTCGAACAACCGCTTTCGCAATTTATGCCTGATTTAAATTCGAATTCTTCTGAAGTTATTTACGATGTGGCTCCGCCAAGAGCTGTTGAAATTGCAAAAAGCGTTGAAAACAGCAATCTTCAAATGCCGGTAAGTGGCAGAATTTCTTCAAACTTCGGCAACAGATTTCATCCAATTGATAAAGTAGTTAAATTTCACGATGGAATTGATATTGCCGCTCCAAAAGGAGCTGCCGTCACGGCTGCGGCTGATGGAATTGTAACTTTTGCCGGACCGCGAAAAGGTTATGGCAATTTGGTAATTATAAAACACGCTGACGGCAAAGAAACTCGTTACGGACACGCTGATAAAATTTTGGCGAAAGAAGGCGATCAGGTTAAGGTTGGAGAATCAATTGCGACTGTCGGTTCAACCGGAAAATCAACCGGACCGCACGTTCACTTTGAGGTTCGCGAAAATGGACAATCAGTTAATCCGAGAAAATTTTTGTCTAATGTTTTACGAAAATAAGCCGATGTGTAAAATGGATACTACTCTTTTAACGGGTGGAGAATTGATATGAGTAAGATAAACATTAATAAAAACAATAACTTAGACGCACTTCAAAATTTGCGTCAAGCAGAAGTAAACAGAGCAAACAAAAGTAAAGTTGATTCAACTGACAACAAAATTAAGTCTGCCGAAGATAAATTACAATTTTCGGAAAGGCTTTCTGAGGTTGGAAAATTGGTTGATCAAATAAAAGAATTGCCTGATATCAGACAAGCAAAAGTCAACGAATTGAGGGAAAAAATTGCAAATAATGAGTTTAATCCTTCGAGCGACATAATTGCCGAATCTATTTTAAGAGAAGAATAATAAATTTATGCACGACGAATTAATCCGAAAAGTTGCTGATTTGATGAGCGAAGAATCTTCTGCCTATGAGCGTTTAGAATCTGCCGTCAGTCAACTTTCAACAGCTCTAATCCACGGTGAAGCAAACACGGTTGAAGCATTGACAAGAGCTGGCGAAACTGAACTTATGCGGATGCGTTCGAGGCTTTTAGATATTACTTCGACACTTACTACTTTTGCGGAATTGAGAATGCAAGAAACTGAAAAATCTCCGCTCAATGCCGAAGCTCGCGAGCAATTTGAAATAGCAGCGAAAAGATTAATTGAAGTTGCTAAAAGTTTTCAAAAACTTTCTTCAAAAGCAGCAAATCTCGCTCTCGGCGGTTCATCTTTTACATCTGCTTGCGTGCAAATGTGTGGCGTTCCACCGATGACATATCGGGCACCGGTTTTGAAGTATTATGACGGAGGATTGCGATGAGTTTAAATTTTTCAGCATTTGAAATTGGTCGTCGGGCGTTGCGAGCTAATCAATTTGGCATTGGCGTTACCGGACAAAATATTGCGAACGTAAATACTCCTGGCTACTCCCGAAGACACGTTTTGTTGGCTGAAACTGCACCACTTGATTTTGGTCGAAACGCAGTTGGAAGCGGTGTTTCAGTGCAAGGCGTGCAAGCCTTTCGCGACAGATTTATCGAAACAAGAATTCAATCAGAACTCGGAATTGCGGGTCGGTTAAGTGCTCAACGCGATACGGTTTCGCAAATAGAAACAACATTACAAGGAACTGAAGGTGGCGGATTGCAAAACTCTCTAAGTAGTTTTTTTGGTTCATTTCGCGATTTAGATGCTAATCCTAATTCTGTTCCGTTGCGTGCAATTGCCGCCCAAAAAGGTTCGGCACTTGCCTCAACATTTCAATCAACTTATGCCAAATTAGACAATATTAGAAGCGGAACTGACGGACAACTCCGAACAGCCGCAAACGAAGTAAACGCTCTTTCGCAACAGATTGCCGAACTAAACAGTCAAATCAAAAATGTGATAAATTCGGGCGGCGAAGCTGATAATTTAAAAGATCAACGCGGACAGCTGGTTAATCAAGTTGCCGAGTTAACCGGTGCAAGAACAACCGATAATGGCGATGGAACAATTACTTTAACGATTGGCGAAGGTCGTCCGCTGGTTAGCAGCGATCACGCTTTTGAGATTGAAATAAATAATTCGCCACCGCTTGGTTTAGCAACTTTAACACTTGAAGGACAACCTGCAATTTTTGATGAAGGCACGATTCGCGGTTTGCAAAATGCAATTTTAACCACGACCGATCAACTTACATCGCTCGATGGATTGGCTGCCCAAGTTGTTCAGCGTGTAAATGCTTTGCACACTTCAGGAACTGATTTAGACGGAAACGCCGGAACGAATTTTTTTGATGCAACGCCACCTGTTACTGCTGCTAACATCTCAATAAACGCCGCAATTGTTGGAAATCCGCGATTGGTTGTTGCTTCTGCACTTAGTCAACCCGGACAAAATGGCACAATTGCCGGCGAAATTGCAAATCTTTTGACTGACCCAAATACGACAGTCGGCTCAAATACCGGTTCGTTTAGTTCAATTTTTGGTTCGTTGCTTTCTCAGGCTGGCGAACAAGTTAATGCCGCCGAAAATGGTTTGCAAACTCAAGCCGCAATAATTGCTCAGGCAACCGCTCAACGTGAATCTATTTCGGGTGTTTCGCTCGATGAAGAAGCAGTAAATTTATTGCAATATCAAAAAGCATACGAAGCCGCCGCACGGTTTTTAAAAGTTGCGGACGAAATGACGCAAACAATTCTCTCTCTCGCCGGATAAAAATTTTCTTTCTAAATTAACAATATGAATTATCGTGTAACAAACAGTTTCAGTAGTGCAAATACTTCTGCACGAATCAATAAACAGCAAAATGTGTTAAACGTTTTGCAAGAAAGGCTTTCATCAGGAAAACGTATCAATCGTCCGTCTGACGATCCGGGCGGTGCGGAAATTGTTTTAAAGCTGAGAACTTCGCAAACTGAAATTGAACAATTTAAGCGAAATGCGGCAGCTTCTAATCAGAAATTAAACGCGGCTGACGATACTTTGAGCAGTTATACAAATATTCTTGACCGTTTGAAAACGCTTGTTACGCAAGGTTTGAGCGACACTACAACTCAGCCCGCACGAGATGCTTTGGCGACAGAAATTCAATCATTACGCGAAAGAGTTTTAAACACGGCAAATTCAAAATATGGCGATGAATATGTTTTCGGCGGAACACGTCAAAATGCTCCGCCTTATGATCCGACAAGTTCAATTCCGGCTGTAACTCCGACAAATCCGCAATATGTTCAGATTGAACCCGGAACAAATGCAATTGCCGTTGGTGTTACGGCAGAAACAGTTTTTGCTGATTCAACAGCAAATATTTTTACCGATATTGATGCCGCAATTACAGCTTTACGCGGAACAGGAAACCCGGTAACAGACCGCACAACTCTTCAAAATACCGTCAGCCGATTAAAAATTTACTCTGATTTATCGGCGATTGCACAAGCAAAAATTGGTGCAAATGTAAATATTACAGACATCGCTCAAGATCGTTTGTCTGGCGAATTTCTTTCGCTTGACCAGCGTGCCAACGACATCGAAGGTGCAGATTTTGCCGATACTGCGGTAAAACTCACAGCTGCACAAAATGTTCTCGAAGCAACTTTACAGGTTGCTGCAAATGGTCGCCGCTCATTATTTGACTTTATTGGTTAAATTTTCAGTAAAAACCCAGCTCTAAGAGAGAAAATGCCTTAAAATTAATATGTCTCAAAATCACACTAAAATGATAAATATTCAAGGAAAAGAACATTCTTACAACGATCATCAGGTCGTTAATTTTAACGAAGGCTTAGTCGGCTTTCCGGAAATGCACCGTGCAGTGTTAATACCGCTCGCGGAATACGTGCCGTTTTGTTGGCTGGCTTCGCTCGACAATGAAAACGTCCGATTTATTGTCGTAAATCCGAAACAGGTCTTCGATAGTTATCAGCCAAAAATGGAATCTGCCGACGAAGCCGAAACTCAAACTTTGGCGTTAGTAAAAATTTCATCTGATTGGCGAAAAACCACAGTTAATTTGAAAGCACCTATTTTTATTAATTCAAAAACTCGGAGTGCGGCTCAAGTTATTTTAAACGACAGCACATATCAACTTGCAGAATCTTTGCCAAATACTTAATTATGTTAGTTTTATCACGCCGCATTGGTGAAAAAATAATTATCGGTAACGAAATTGTCGTCGAAGTTCTTTCGATTAGCGATGGCGGCGTGCGGCTCGGAATTAAAGCACCAAAAGAAACGTC
This sequence comes from Acidobacteriota bacterium, assembly GCA_031415455.1. Lineage (GTDB taxonomy): Bacteria > Acidobacteriota > Blastocatellia > Pyrinomonadales > Pyrinomonadaceae > JANNVK01. Next base: position 62,332 of record JANORS010000016.1, read on the forward strand.
TGTTCATCGCTTTGAGGTTTTCAACGAAATTGAAATTGCCAATAAAGCTGCCGAAATCGCAATCAGCGAAATCAATCAATCTGTTCTGGAAAACCTTTCAGCACATATCTGCACTAAATAAAACCTCGAATTTCTAACCTAATTACAACGGTAAAAATAATTTATAAAAAAAATTAAAGTATTTTTGTGAATTGCCGATAAGCAATTTGTCAGGAAATAAGATAGAGGTTTCCGGCTCAAGAATGTCACACAACGACCAAAGCACGGATGCGGAGGTCACTAAATTTAAACCAACCCAAATAGTTCACGGAGGAACAAAAAATCATGGCTAACTTTTCATTAATCAACAACGCAGGATCATCAAATGCACAAGGTAAATTAACTGCAACTTCTGCACAACTCAACAAAACATTACAACGTTTATCTTCAGGATTACGCATCAACAAATCTGGAGACGACGCAGCCGGATTAGCAATTGCTAATACTTTTCGTAGTGATGTTTCGGTTCTGACACAAGGTGTTCGAAATGCTAATGACGGTATTTCAACATTACAAATTATCGATGGCGGATTAAACACGATTTCGGGATTGCTCGATCGTGCAGCTTCGCTTTCATCACAATCTGCTTCAGGAACATTTTCAGGAAACCGCGACACGCTTCAAGCTGAACTTGATAAAGTAACAACTGAAATCACACGTCAAGCCCAAAATATCGGTTTAGGCGGAAGTAACGGCACAGCTGAAGGCAAATTTAACAAAGCTATTGAAGTTTACATCGGTGGCGGAGCTTCTGCTTCTGCAAGCGGAAACTCAGTTTCTGTTGACCTTTCAAACAGCCGCGTTGACAAAACAGGTTTAGACTTAAACAGCTTAAACATTGGTCAAGGAACAGGAAATGTTACTGGTAACCAAAGTCTTGCAAGTGGTTTAACTGCTGCTGAAACATTGACCTTCCAATCGGTTGGATCAAGTGGACAATTAACATCTTTCTCAGTTGCTTTATCTGCCGGAGCTTCGTCTTCATCAGTTTTAGACGCAATCAATAATGATGCTAATGCTCAATCAGCCGGAGTTAAGGCTTCTTTAGATAGCAATAACAAACTTGTTTTGTCATCTGCTAAATTCTTTGCTGTTTCGTCTAGCGTTGCTGATGGAGCAAATCAAACCGGTATTGGTGGTGCAAGTGCTGCTATTGGCGACACTGCAATCAGCGGATCAGCTAACAAACAAACTGTTGCTATTACTGCTGGTAACGCCGCTGCCGCAACTCAAACATTGAGTTTCTCAGGCGAAGATATTGGATACGCCGGTTCATCGAAAAACGTTAGTTTTGCAGCCACAACTACAGCAGCCGCAGGTGCGACTGCAGCAATTGGAGCAGTAAACAACGACGTTGATCTTCGTGCCGCCGGAGTTTTTGCTATCCAAAATAAAGCTGATGGTTCAGAAGTTTCTTTTGTTTCATTAAAAGACTTTAACTTGGGAGTTTCAAGCACATCAACAACAGCCGCTAACAACAATATTGACACTCTGCAAACGCAAACTGCGGTTACAGGTGCAACATTAACTGGCGGTGAACAAGGTGCAAAAGATGCTATTGCAGCAATTAAAGCTGCGGTTGCAACTCTTGGACAAGTTCAAGGTAAAGTTGGAGCTGGGCAAAACAACCTTGATCAAGCTATTGACTTGGCGACAACCCAAATCTCTAACTTCCAATCTGCTGAATCTTCGATTCGTGATGCAAATATTGCTGAAGAAGCATCAAATCTCGCTCGCTTGAACACACTACAACAAGCTGGTGTTTCAGCTCTGGCTCAAGCTAATCAATCAAGTCAATCTCTTCTAACATTGTTGAGATAGATTTAAGTTGATTATTTTTAACAACCCAGGGCGAAGATTAGCTTATTAAAAATTAGCTTTTCTTCGCCTAAGGTCGTTAGACAAGACCAAAAGTGAGGGTATTATGCAGATTATTTCTTCAAATACATCAATTGAAATTAATCCGATTTCTCGACAACTTTTTGATTCGAACGAAAGTTTGGCGGAACAAAAAATTATCGAAATTTCACCACAAGAACAACAAGTTAAGTCTGAAAGTTTATTTATATTACAAAAGACTTTATCGCAACACGATATTTCGTTGAAATTTAGAACCGATGATCAAACCAATGCGGTTGTTGTGGAATTAATTGACAGTGAAACGGGCGAGGCAATAAACCAATTCCCGTCAGAAGTTTCTCTTAAATTGTCAGCATCATTTACAAAGTTGCAAGGACAATTTATTGATAAACAACTATAAAAACGCGACTTTCAGTTAGAAGTTTTAGCCGGAAGTCGCAAGTATATTAAAAGATTATGGCAAGCACAATAAGTTTCAGCGGAGTTGGCAGCGGTATTGATTTTGGCGTAGTTCGTGATGCAATTTTGGCTCAGCGTTCAATTCCGATTCAGCAAATACAATCTAAAGCGAACGATTATAATAGTCGAATCAATTCACTAAAGCAGTTAAATATAGCTTTGGCTTCGCTGACTACGGCGTCTGAAGGCTTGAAAAATCGTGAACTTGGCACCGGGCGAAATGTTATAACCGGCGACGCGACAATTGTGACTGCAACTGCGACAAGCGTTGCTAGTCTTGGAAGTTTTGATTTAAATGTTTCAAGAATTGCCACAACGTTATCGCAATCTTCCCGAGCTTATACAAGTTCAACCGCAACAGTTTTGGCTGGTGCTGCGACTGAAGCTACTTTTGAATTGCGAAAAGGTGGTGCCAGCGAAGGAACTTTAATTACAATTGATTCAACAAACAACACGCTTGCAGGTTTGAGAGATGCGATAAACGCTGCTGATGCAGGAGTTACAGCGACAATTGTTGATATTAGCGGCAATGGAACGCAGCAAAGAATTGTTTTGAATTCTAAGGAAACAGGTGCCAGCGGACGTGTAGAATTAATTGAAACCTCAGCCACCGGAACCGCTACAGATTTAAGTTTAACTTCATTAAATCCGCCAGATGGCGATTTTGCGAAACTTGATGCGGCTTTTACGCTCAACGGATTAAACCTTACACGCCCAAACAACACATTTTCTAATGCGGTTGAAGGCGTGACAATTACGATCAAAAAAGCTGGAACAACTAGCGTAAACGTTACGCAATCAAACGATGTCGAAAATAAATTACGTGCTTTTGTGAATGCTTATAATGGAATTCAAGATGCAATTGCCTCGCAATATACAAAAGACGGCAGAGGCAGACCAACCGGAGTTTTAGCCGGAGATTCTACTTTGCGAGGAATTCAACAAGAACTTCGAAGTGCAGTCGGTGCAATTTCTGACGATAATGGCGGAGCATTTTCTTCGCTTTCGCAAATTGGAGTGACATCAACTGATGACGGACATTTGGTTTTTGATTCGACAGTTTATAGTGAAAAATTTAAAACGAACTCAGACGATATTCGCTCTCTACTTTTCGGCAAAACCGAAAATGAAACCGGTCTGTTTCAAAGTATTCATTCAGTTTCAAATGGTTTGAGCGATAGTGTTATCGGTAGTGTTCAAACAACAATCCAAGGTTATCAATCTTCGGTCACAAGTTTGAACAACACCGTTACAAAACGGCAAGAATCTTTGAGTCGTTTGCGTGATTCTTTAATCAAGCAATTTTCGATTGCTGATGCGGCAATTGGCGAACTCAATAGTCAGCAATCTTCGCTCAAGAGCATAATTAGTTCGCTGACTGGTAACAATAATAATTCATAAACTTTAAAAAACCGTATAAAAAAACTTAAGATTTTTTCAAGTTTGCCGATAAGAAAGAGGTATTTAAGGATACAGGCAAAAAGGAAAACAATTCATGTACGGAAGACCGAAAGCTATTGCCGGATACGGCAAAATCGCGAATATGGAAACAAATTCGCTTAAACAAATTGTGATGCTTTATGATGGAGCAATCAAATTTTTAAACTTAACTGCTGCCGATATTGAGGTTATGGACATTGCCGCAAAATGCGAACATTCAAATCGGGCATTAGATATTATTAGTTATTTGCAAGGGATTTTAGATTTTGAACGCGGCGGAAGTGCAGCTGTTAGCTTAGACAAACTTTATACAAGTATAAATGTTTTGATTTTGCGAGCCAGTTCAGAACTTGACGCAAACTTAATGCGACGAACCGCCGATATGCTTGCACCTGTCCGCGATGCTTGGGAAACAAACGCCCAATTATCAATAAACTCAGTAAATAAAACTGCCACGCAGAATGATCACCAATCAGCGACATTTAATCTCGCTGCCTAAATTTATATGAACAATTTAGCTAAAATTGCCGACGCATCTGATTCGTTGATTGATTTACTAACGGCTCAATGCAGTGATTTGGAAAAACTTTTCTCATTAGCACGCGAGGAAAATAAAGCTGCCGAACTAGGACTTTTTGGCTTAGTTTTGAATATTACTTCTGAAAGGTCAGAAATTTCCAAACGGCTTGAAACTTTTCATCAGCAAATTGCCGAATTACGCGGATTCTTGGGAAAAAGTAATGAAAAGACTCAAAAATATAATAATGTTTCAGACAGAGTAGTTGAATTAGCAAATATGACTTTGGTCAAAGATCGGGAAACACGACTTTTATTGACAACTTCACGCGACAAATCAAACGAAGAATTGCGAAAAATAGAATTTGGAAATCGCGGCACAAATGTCTATCTTCGCGAGCAGAAAAAAGGTTTGGCTTATGTCAGAGATTTTTAAGATTAGATGAATAAAAGTGTAAGATTTTTAACTCCCGAACTAAAACTCTTAAATTCACGCTCTAATTCACTAAATAAAGATTGCCCGTAAACGGATTTATTCCATTTACGGGCAATTTTTACTTTTTTAAGATGGCAGAAACGAGACTGTTAAGGAGCGTGTTAAGTTGAGTTAGATACAAGCTGCCTTTAATCAACAGCCGCAAGATTTTCTTCTTCATTCGCGTCTTCAATTTCAAGGCGTTTAATTTTTTCAACCAGAGTTGTGCGTTTCATATTTAAAAGTTTTGCTGCTTGCATTTTGTTGCCGCCGGTTTTATCTAAAGTTTGCAAGAGCAATTCTCGCTCAACTTGCGAAACAACACTCGAAAAATCTATTCCTTCATCAGGAATTACAGTCGGCACTAAATTTGTAAAAGATGGCGAAACGCTTACTTTTTGTTTAATTTCAGCCGGAAGATGTTCAGGTTTTATTTCTCCTTTTGCTCCCGAAAAAACCGCAGCTCGTTCCATACAATTTTGCAGTTGACGAACATTTCCCGGAAAATCATAAGCCAATAAAATATGTTGTGTTTCGACCGATAAAGTTTTATCAGGCAAACCGGTAGTTTTACAAAATCGTTTGAGCAAGCCATTGGCAATTGGCAAAGTGTCGTCGAGCCGCTCACGCAAGGGCGGAATTCGCAGATGAACAGCATTTAAACGATGAAACAAATCTGCCCGGAAACTTCCATCAGCAATTTTTTTCTGCATATCAGCACTTGTTGCCGCAACAACTCTGACATCAACTTTAATAGTTTTTGAAGAACCAAGTTTTTCAAATTCGCTTTCTTGCAAAACCCGCAACAATTTTGCTTGCAAAGAAAGATTCATATCGCCAATTTCATCAAGAAAAAGTGTGCCATCAGTAGCTTGTTCAAAACGTCCTATTCTGTCGTTTTGAGCTCCGGTAAATGCTCCTTTAACATGTCCAAAAAGTTCATCTTCGAGCAAATGTTCTGGAATTGCCGCACAATTTAAAGCAACAAATTTATTTTTACTTCGCGGACTCGTTTCGTGAATTGCCCGGGCAATTAATTCTTTTCCGGTTCCGGTTTCGCCGGTAATTAAAGCATTTAATTTATACGGACCAACTGTTTTTATTTCTTCCAATAAGCTCAGCATTTCCGCCGAAACAGCAATAATTGGAGAATTATTAAGTGTCGAAGATTTTGGTGTAGTTTGAGCGTCAGTTGAATCTGTTGAGATATTTTGAACTTTCCCGACGGCAACGCGAACTGCACTGAGCAAATCGTTTAACGCAATCGGTTTACAGAGAAAATCTGAGGCTCCAAATTTCATCGCTTTGACGGCTGTGTCAATTGTCCCGAAACCTGTGATAACTAGTGAATAAATCTCTGGATTGTATTGAGTGGCAATCAGCAAAAGATCTAAACCGCTTTTTCCGGGCAAATTAACATCGGTTAAGAGAATGTCAAATTTTTCCTCAGCAAAAAGTTGTTCAGCTTTTTCGGCAGATTCAGCGACTTTTACTTGATGTCCTTCTAAATTAATAGATTCAAGCAAAAGATTCCGCAGGAGATTGTCGTCTTCAACGACAAGAATATTAACTTTTGTCATGTTTAAAGTAATCCGCTTTATTTTATTGTAATAAAATTTACTGTCTAAATTTAGTTCATTTCAGGAGATAACAAAGGATTGTTACTTGCTAACAAACATAACTTGTTTAAATGCTTTTGGCAAGAAAAGTGTCATTTTCTCGACAGCTTCGACAAATAAATAACGTCAGAGTGTCAAAACTTCTTCATAATGCCTCAAATATTGGTTTATTTGGGGCATTTTTCTGTGGCACACGGCTTGCAAAAGTGATGTCGGAGGTTAGCTATATGAGTCTTACAACAACTGATAACATTACCAATCTAATGCAAAATTTTCTTGACGTCCAAAGCCGTCGAGCTCAGGTTGTTGCCGGAAATATCGCTAATGCCGATACGCCCAACTACAAAGCAAAGCAATTAAAATTTGACGAATTTCTTCGTGATGCCGCTCAGCAAGCTCAACTGCCGGCATCGCAGCAAAATAAGCAATTTCTTTCCACTTCAAAAATGAGTGTCGTTGAACAAGATTCTAAAACAATCGGGTTAGACGGCAACACAGTTGATACTGGCGAGCAAATGGCGAATTTAGCTGAAATTGGAACTAATTTTAATTTCGGTGCGAAAATTCTGCAATCTCGACTTCGCCTGCTGAGAACAGCAATTCGAGAGGGCAGATAACTCCACAGTTAATCTTGCGGAGTGAGACTTTCCCGACTCATTCCGCAAGATTAACTTCTCCCCAACTCCCACTTTAAAATTATGTCTTTATTTACAATTTTTAAAATTTCATCGCAAGGAATGACAACGCAACGCGAACGACTCGAAGCAGCTTCGTCAAATTTGGCAAACGCCAACACCACGAGAACTTCAACCGGAAATCCTTATCAGCGTCGAGATATTATTTTTACTCCGCAAAACGTTAATGATTTATGGACAGAAAACGCGATTCAAAACGGACTTTTTGACGTAAATTCTGCATCGCCACAAGGCGTAAAGTCAGAAATTGTGATGGCAAACGAAAATCAATATGTCTTGCAATATCAGCCCGGACACCCTGACGCTGATGCAAATGGTTACTTGAAAATGCCAGACGTTGATCCGCTTGAAGAAACGGTCAATATGATGTCGGCAGCTCGTTCTTTTGAAGCCAATGCCACAGTTTTTAATACCGCCAAAGAACTTGCCCGAGTGAGTTTAAATTTGGCTGACGCATAAATATGAACATCAACGGTTTTAATCCTTCAACAACATTTACGCAGCTTGCAAGCAGCGGAAAAACAGCAATCGGCGAAGCAAGCAATTCGGCTGACGGATTTGGTTCGGTGGTTAAAGATGCAATTGAATCTCTTGAAAGCTCGCAAAGATCGGCAGAGCAAGAAATTGGCAAAGCTGTAACGGGCGAATCGCCTGATTTACACAAAACAATTATTGCACTGCAATCAGCTGATTTGAAGTTTCAACTTGGTTTACAAGTCCGCAATAAATTTATCGGTGCTTACGAAGAAATAATGCGAATGCAGGTTTGATAAAAAAACAAATGTCAATAATTCAACAAGCAAAAGAAATTTGGAATCGACTTCCTTCATCAGGCAAAACTGCCACAATTGCAGCCGCAGTTGTCACAATAGGTTTGATTGGTGCAATCGCTTATTACGGCTCGCAAGGCGAATACGGCATATTGTTTTCGGACTTAAAGCCAGCTGATGCACAGACAATTGTCGAAAAATTGAAAGCCGAAAATGTTCCATATTCAATTTCAAATAACGGCACAACTGTTAGTGTTCCAACTGATCGAATTTCCGAATTACGCTTGCAAATGGCGAGTGCCGGAGTTTTATCTGGCGGACACGTCGGGTTTGATTTGTTTGATAAAACGAGTTTTGGAGCAACAGATTTTGCACAACAAGTAAATTATCGCCGAGCAATTGAAGGCGAACTCGGAACAACACTTGAAGGAATGGACGAAATTGAAGTTGCCCGCGTTCATATCACACCAAAAAAAGAATCAGTCTTTACCGAAAAGGAAGAAGGTGCAAAGGCTTCTGTAATGTTGCGTGTTCGCCAAGGAAAAGAACTTTCCAATGAGCGAACGCAAGCAATTGTCAGTTTAATTTCGAGTTCGGTTGAAGGACTTGATCCTTCGAGCGTTTCGGTAATGGACACAAACGGCAGATTGCTAACTGATGCACAAGGCAAAGGCGGAACATTTGGCGATGCGGGAACTTTTAACGCTCAACTTGATGCAAAACGTAAATTTGAAAGCGAAACAGCAGATCGCGTTATTTCATTAATTGCACCAATCGCCGGCGAAGGTCGCGTTCGGGCAAATGTTGCGGCAGACGTTGATTTTAGCCAAATTGAACAAACCGAAGAAAAATATACACCTGATACAAAATATGTTCGTTCGCAGCAAACCGCCCAAGATAGCAGAACTTCTAGTGCTGTTAATCCGATTCAGCAAGTTGTTGGTGCTCGTTCAAATGACCCAACATCTCAAACGCAAACGACAGCAAATGCTCAAAATACGCAAAACGGTAACGATCAACGGACAACGGCAACAACAAATTTCGAACTTGATAAAACCGTGAAAAGAACAATCGGAGGAAGCGGACGAGTTAATCGAATGACAGTTTCCGTTTTGGTTGATTACAAAAATACCAATAATGTTGAAGCTGCACGAACCGCTGATGAATTGCAAAAAATTCAACAATTAGTTGCAGCCGCAGTTGGCACAGATGAAGCTCGCGGCGATTCGGTCGTTGTTCAAACAATGCCTTTTGAAAGACCGCAAGTTGCAGAGCCGACAGCCGCAACTTGGTTTGAAAAAAATAAAGCACTTGTTTTAACTGCCATCAAATACGGTTCGCTGATTGCTGTCGCTTTATTATTGCTATTGTTTGTAATTCGTCCTGCCAGAAAAGCTCTCAAAGCTGCAAGTTCATTGCCTGAACCAGTTGATCCAAAATTATTAAACGCTTCAACCGATGACTTGAAACGCCGCGAACTTGAAGACGCAGATATGATGAATTTGCCACCAATGACTGTTGCTGAAATTGAAGAAAAAATGCGTAACGGAAATGTAATTAACGAAATTGAACCAACTGTCGAAAAAGAAGACGCTCCGCCAAACATTGAAACTATCAGAACAAAACTAATGGAACAAGCCTTGATGGAACCCGAATTAGTTGCCGGAACTTTACGCGGCTGGCTTCGCGACTAAAAGCAATCAACAACATTCACTAAACAGAAACAGATAAACAAAATTCAAACGAAAATATGTCAACCGAAACCGTTACGACAACTGAAAAATCATCTTCAAAGGCAGTTGGTTTGCTCGAAGCACCAGCGGAATCGTCTGAAGCGACAGCTTTGGCAGTTCAGAAATCTGAAAACATTTCGGGTGCAAGAAAAGCTGCAATTTTTTGCTTATCGCTCGGCGAAGATGCCGCCGCATCCTTGTTCAAACATTTAGACGAAGAGGAAGTGCAAATTGTGACTAAAGAATTGGCAATGTTGCCGAATGTAAAATCAGATATAGCCGGACAAGTTATCGAAGAATTTAATCAGCTTTTGCTTGCCCGAACTTATGTTAAAACCGGCGGCGTTGAATATGCCAAACGATTGTTAAATCGCAGTTTTGGCTCAGAAACCGCCAAGAGATTGACTGACAGAGTTGTGCATTCAATTGAATCTCCCGCAAGTTTCGAAACCTTGCAAAAAACTGATCCGTCGCATTTGGCAAAACTTTTTCAATCAGAACATCCGCAGACAGTTGCCGTGGTTTTAGCACATCTTGATTCAGCCACAGCGGCTGATGTCATCAAACAAATGCCTGACGAATCGCGTGGCGATATTGTTTTGCGGCTTTCTAATTTGCAAGCGGTTTCGCCAGACGTGGTGAAAAGAATTTCACAAGTTTTCAACCAAAAACTTAATAATTTTGGCAGTAGCAACAAAAGTGCGAGTCTCGGCGGAGTTCGTGCTGTGGCGGAAATTTGCAATCGGCTTGATCGTGAAATGATGAAGCAAATGATGGAACAAATTGAAGAAGGAAATCCGGAATTGTCGCTCGAAATTCGCAATTTGATGGTTACATTTGAAGATTTACTCTTAATTGACGACATCGGAATTCGCGAAATTCTTCAAAGAGTTGATAAAAAATCACTCGCACTTGCTTTAAAAGGCACGATGGAAGAATTGCAAACAAGATTTTTCTCAAATATGTCGAGCCGTGCGGTCGAGATGATGAAAGAAGAAATGGACTTTATGGGACAAGTCAAAATGAAAGAAGTCACTGAAGCCCAACGCGAAATAATTGAAGTTTTGCGTGAGTTAGACGAAGAAGGCGTAATCAGTTTGTCAGGTAGCAGCGGAGGCGACGATGAATATGTCAGCTAAAGTTTACAAACTGGACTCCGCGGTCACTGTTTCAACTTTTTCGATTCCTAATATCAGCGAACGTTTTGATTATGAAGAATCAGCCGATTCGGAAGTGTTTATCACCTCTGAGGCAGAAGAAACTGAACAAACTGAGCAAACTGCGGACGAACTTTTGCAAAATGTTCGTGAAGAAGCTGCTCAAATAATTGTCCAAGCCGAAAAAGATAAAGAAATGATTGAACTTGCCGCTCGCGAAAAAGCCGAGCAAGAAGCAAGAGCCACAGTTGAACTAGAAATTGCCGAAAAAGTGAATGAAATCCGCGTTGAATTTGCAGAAACTTTGCAACAACTTGACGCTTTACGTGATGAAATTTCAATTCGCACCGAAAAAGACGTTGTTGAATTAGCTCTCGAAATTGCCAAAAAAATTATTGGACGCGAAGTGATGTTTGACCGCGAAATTGCTCTGACATTGGTTAAAGTTTCGCTCAAAAAAATTCACGGACGCTCGCTTGCCCAGGTTCATCTGCATCCTGAAGATTTTATTTATGTTCAAACGCAACGCGAGCGACTAGATTTTCGCGGCTCGCTGGAATTTATCGAAGATCGTTCTATTTCTCTCGGTGGTTGTTTAATTCACACCGAAACCGGCGATGTTGACGCCACAATCGAATCGCAATTTGCAGAAATCTCCCACGGACTTTTAGGTAAATAAAGAAAATGCTTGCTGCTTATAAACAAAAATTAGCTGAAATTGATCCGCTTAAATCTATCGGACGAGTAACGCGAGCCGTTGGTTTAATTATCGAAGCTCAAGGTCCGGCAGTTTCGGTTGGCGATTTGTGTTATTTAGCTTCGCCGGACAAAAACGCCCGCGAAACAATGCTCGAAGTTGTCGGCTTTCGTGATAATCACGTTTTGCTGATGCCACTTGGTCAAATGCCGCCGGTGCGAGTCGGCGATTGTGTAATTGCTGCCGGCATTTCCAGCGAAGTTGGTGTTGGCGAACAACTTTTAGGCAGAACAATTGACGCACTCGGTCGTCCGCTAGATGGTTTGGGCGAAATTAAACTTGAAAATTCTTATCCGCTCAATCGAGCATCGACTAATCCGCTCGAACGTTCGAATATTGATAAACCGATGGAAACCGGTGTTCGGGTAATTGATGGAATGCTGACAATTGGTGCCGGACAAAGAATCGGTATTTTTGGCGGTTCAGGCGTAGGAAAGTCAACGCTTCTTGGAATGATGGCAAAGCGTTCGGAAGCAGATATTAACGTGATTGCTCTCATTGGCGAACGCGGACGTGAGGTTCGCGAATTTATCGAAAACGAACTCGGCGAAGAAGGAATGAAACGTTCTGTCGTGATTGTTTCAACTTCTGACGATTCGGCTTTGGTCAGAATTCGTGCTGCACTTGCCGCAACTTCAATCGCCGAATATTTCAAAGATCAAGGTGCAAATGTGCTTTTAATTATGGATTCGGTGACACGATTTTGTATGGCACAGAGAGAAATTGGACTCGCTGCAGGTGAACCGCCGTCATCGAAAGGCTACACACCATCAGTTTTCGCGTTGCTCCCAAAACTCTTAGAACGTGCCGGAAAATTTTCTAGCGGCGGTTCAATCACAGGTTTTTACACAGTTTTGGTCGAAGGCGATGATATGAATGAACCGATTTCTGACGCTGTTCGCTCAATTCTTGATGGACATATTGTTTTATCGCGTGCATTAGCGGCTCGAAATCATTATCCGTGCATTGATGTTCTAAATTCCGCATCGAGACTTTTTTCAACCGTTGCTTCAAAACCGCATCGCGAAAGTGCCGGAAAAATTCGCGAACTTCTTGCGGCTTACGAAAAAGCTGAAGATTTAATAAATATCGGTGCTTATCAAACCGGAAGCAACCGAGTTATTGATACAGCAATTGCACATCACGATGAAATTATTGGTTTTCTCAAACAAGAACGCGAAGAAGAAGCGTTTTTTAAAAACTCAATCGAACAACTAACAGACATTAAAACAGCATGAAAAAATTTAAATTTACATTACAAACAATCCATAATGTTCGCGAAATGAGACAGGAAAAAGAAGAACAGGTTTTGTCCAAAATACAAAGCAAAATCAACTTCGCAAAACTGAGATTGTCTGATCTCGAAAAATTACGATTTGTGGCAATTGAAAATTACACTCAGAAATTAAAATCAGGAAACGCGATAAATCCTTTTGAAATGGAACTTAACACAAACCATTTTGCCTCGCTTGATCGTTCAATTCGCGAAGCAAAAGCAGAAATTGAGGTTATAAAATATGAATATTTAGAACAAAGTCGAGTTTTAGCAACCGCAAATCAACAAGTAAAAATTACCGAACGGTTGCACGAAAACCAAAAATCCCGTTACCGGACAGAATTAGACCGCACTGAACAAACCGCCATCGACGAACTTGTTTCCGCAAATTACGCCCGCCAAATGTTAATAACAAAATGATAAATATGTTTACAACAAACTCAATCGACAGCTTCGAAAATTTCGATAAACAAAATAAATTCGCCGAATCTTCTGACGATGTAACTAAATTTGACGATTTTTCCTCGCTTCTCGCTGCATTTTTATTTGTATCGCCAGATCCAAAATTACCGCCAATAATTAAGAACCCAATTATTGAAAATAACGAAAATTTTTCAATTGATTCAAATGATTCAAATCCGGTTTTTGTAGAAAGTAAGAATCAACTTCTAACTGTTTCCAATAATCAAAATCTTGAATCTTCTGAATCTATATTAGTTCCACAACATTTTTCAACTCAGAAAGAAGCTCAAAAATCTGATTTCCCGGTAATTTTGCCAAAGCAATTTGCACCAAACAAGAGCGAGAAAGAGACATTTGAAAATACTAAAAATAAGGAAGTTGAAACTAATCCAATTACGGAAGTTTCATCTGCTCCAAAACTTGAAACAAAATTTATTTCAAATGACAAACCTCTTATTTCAGCCCATGTTACTGCAGATATAAAAGCTCATTTGCCGACAGCAGATATTAAAGCTCATTTGCCGACAAATGAAACGGTTGAAATCTTAACGGAATTGCCGATAAAGCCAGAAATTAAACCCGAAATTAAACCCGAAAGACAAATGTTTGTCGAAAAAAATAATAATGGTGTTAGTTTGTCTAACTTGTTTCGCGAAGTTTCAAAAGATTTGAAAAACAATAAAACGGAATCTGCGACAAAGGTAAAAGAAAGCGTTTCAATAATCGAAGAAGATGTTTTAACGCCCGAAAATGCTGAGTTAAATCCGCAAATTAAATTGCTTGAGTCAGTTGAAAAAATCACAAAACAAGCAACCTCAAATACTGAAAGTTTTAGTCAATCGAAACCTGAAATCACAAAATCGATAATCAAAGCCCAAAATAATGAAAACCTTTCTGTCCAGACATTTGACAGCTTTTTGTCGTCAGTAAACAAGCCGGAAACAATCGAAGCAACACAGCTAACTGTTGACAAAGAAAAGGTTTTTGAACAAGTGACGGCAAATTTAACAACCGAAAGTTTGACGTTTATTGGAAAAACCGACAAACCAAATATTTTGAAATTACGCTTGCGTCCCGCCGAACTTGGCGGAGTGGAAATAAGTTTGGAAAAAAGTGAATCAGGCAAACTGATTGCACATTTTCAGACTGAATCTGAGACAACGCGAGAAATTCTTGTCGAGCGTTTTGACGATCTTCAAAACGCTCTCCAAAACGCTGGCTGGCAAGTTGAAAAGCTCGAAATTTCGTGCAATTCGTCTTTATCAGCCGGAAATGAAAACCGCGACAAACAATCGCGTCAGCCCGAAACCGCCGAAAATAAATCTACCCAAACAGATAAATTTGAGAATGTTTCGGAAACAGCAGAAGATTCAAACCCGAATCGACTGGTTAATTTGCGAGCTTAAGCCGCAAAAAGGAGAAAATAATGATTACAAATCCAATTTCATTGACGAACACACAGGCATCGTCAACAAATCGCCCAAATTTAAGTTCTGCAAATAGCCCAAGCAGAGGTTCAGAAGCAAATATGTTTATGACTTTGCTGGTCGCACAACTAAAAAATCAAGATCCTTTGCAACCGCAAGACGGAGCAGCTTTTGTCGCACAATTAGCACAATTTAATTCGCTCGACCAACTGATTGGAATTCGCCAATCGATTGAAAATTTGAACACAAGAACAACAACAGACAGAATTCCAACTACAACAATAAGATAGGAGAAAAAATGCCATTTTCATTCAACACATCACTTTCAGGCTTAAATGCAAGTTCTAATGCACTTAACGTAATCGGAAACAACATCGCAAACGCTAACACAATTGGTTTTCGCAGTGGTTCAATAACTTTCGCTGATGTTTTTGCGAGTTCGCAAGGAGCTCGTTTAAATGGTGCGGGAAATTCGATGCAAATCGGAAACGGAGTTATGGTCGGAGCAATTCACACAAACTTTAGCCAAGGAAATTTAAACGAATCAGGTTCGCCGCTCCACGCCGGAATTCAAGGCAACGGATTTTTTGTGGTCAGAAATGCCTCTGGAACAACAAACTATACACGAGCAGGAGATTTTACAGTAAATAATCAAGGATTTTTGGTAGCTTCAAACGGCAGCCAAGTTCAAGGTTATATGGCTCAAGGCGGAGCAATTCCGTCAGGTGCACCACTTTCTGCACTGCAACTTCCGCTTGGACAAATGCTTGCACCGCAAACTTCTACGGAAGCAACTTTTAGAATGAATCTAAGTGCGAGCAGCCGAACAGGTGCAGAATTTCACTCGCCGGTGCAAGTTTATGATTCGCTCGGAAATCAACGTTCGCTTGATTTAACTTATACCAAACAAGCCGATGGTTCTTATTTAATGAGCGGAACACTTGATGGAAATCCGGTTCAGTTAAGCGTTAATGGTGGTGCAGCTTCGACAGCTCCAGCGAGTTTTGTTTTTGATTCCAGCGGAAATTTAACATCGCCAACTTCGGTTTCGATTGTTCCTGATCAAACGCAGCTTGATGGAGCAGTTTTGCCGGCAATCGAACTAAACTTACGCCAAACAAATCCAGATGGAACGCCCGGAGATTTCAATATTACGGGTTACGCCTCAAATCAAGGTTCAACTATTTCGTCAACAATTCAAGACGGCTTTGCTTCCGGCGAATTAAATGGTGCGATTGTTGACCCGGGCGGAAACATTTACGGAGTTTTTTCAAATGGACAGTCGCGAATTGTTGGGCAATATGCACTTGCAAATTTTAATTCGCCTGAAGGTTTAGGGCGAGCCGGCGGAAATATGTTTACGGACACAACAAGTTCCGGAGCGGCGACAATCGGAGCTCCAGGTTCAGGCGGACGAGGTGCTATTGCCGGCGGTTATGTTGAGCAAAGCAATGTTGATATTACTAATGAATTTGTTGAGCTAATTCAAGCTCAGAGAGGTTTTCAGGCAAACTCGCGAGTAATTACAACACTTAATCAAACTTTTCAAGATTTATTACAAATTGTCTAAAGTTTTTTTCTGAAATGCCGATAAGTGGATTGAGCGAATAACCGCTTTATTCATTTGATTGTGGACAGACTTTTAAGCAAAAAATGAAGATTTTAATCTCCCACATTAAAATATAGATAGGCGTAAAAATAATGTAGATGAAAATTTACGTCTATCTATAATTCTTCAAAGTAATTCCTGAAAGTTTTCCCAAACCACAAACTAATGAAATAGTTAATGTTCATTAAACCACTGACCAAATACGACTTAGCTCCACTTTTAGTGTTCTTGCGAAGTCGTTACCATTTCAAATTATGTTACTAATTATCGGCATCGTTTTCGTTTTAGTTTGTATCTTAGTCGGATTTTTGATGATTAACGGTCCGCTCGGGGCGTTGCTTCAACCGGCTGAGTTTGTTGTTATCGGCGGTTCGGCAATCGGTGCGATGATTGCTTCAAATCCGCTGAAGTTTATGTTGCAAATGACCGGAAAAATAATGGCTGCAATTAAAGGAAGTCCTTATAACAAAGCTGCTTATTCCGAAGTTTTACAAGTGCAATATGATATTTACGTCAACTCCAAAAAAGGCGGAATTCTCTCAATTGAAGAAGATGTAAATTCGCCTTTTTCGTCAGCAATTTTTACAAAATATCCAACATTTGTAAAAAATCATCACGCAGTTGATTTCTTTTGCGATGGTTTGAAAATGTTGGTAAATGGTGCGTGCCAACCCGAAGAACTCGAGATGATGCTCGAATCAGAATTGGAAACGCATCACGCTGAAAACGCGATTGTGCCCGGAATTTTACAAAAAGTTTCGGACTCGCTTCCGGCTCTCGGAATTGTTGCGGCTGTTTTAGGAATTGTTGTGACAATGCAACATTTAGACGGTCCACCCGAAGAACTTGGTCATCACGTTGGTGCTGCGTTGGTTGGAACATTTCTCGGATTGCTGTTTTCATACGGATTTCTTTCGCCAGTCGCAACTAACATAGAAAATTTAGCATTAGAAGAAGCACATTATTTTAATTGTATAAAAACCGGTTTAATGGCTTTTGCAAACGGTTCTGCACCTTCAACGGCAATTGAATTTGCCCGAAAAACCATTTTTTCATTTGATCGCCCAAGCACAGCTGAAATTGAACCACTTCTCAAAGAAATTAAACCACGATAGTTTTTATGAAAAAGGCTGCAGAAAAATCACCAGAAGAGGAAAATAAACCGCGTCGTCGCGTGAAGAAAGTCGTAGGACACGCGGCACATCACGGCGGTGCGTGGAAGGTCGCATACGCCGATTTTGTTACCGCGATGATGGCTTTATTTCTTGTGTTATGGCTTGTTTCGCAAGCCGATGTGAAAGTGAAACAAGCAATTGCAAGCTATTTTCGTTCACCCGGAGTTTTTTCAACAATGGACGGCGGGATTCTTCCAAACGCCAAAAAAGTCAGCAAAGAACCAACAAGTCTGACTTCCAAAGACGAAGAACAAACTTTATTTGCAGTTTCAGAAACGCTAAAGAAAAAATTTGCTTCGCGACCGGAATTTTCAAATCTCAAAGATCGAGTTCAAATTCAGGTAACAGAAGACGGTTTGAAAATTGAGATTTTAGATAAAGCTGAGCGAGTATCTTTTTCTGTTGGCGGCTCAGAATTATCAGATGAAGCCAAATTGATTTTGGCGGAGATTGCAAAAGCTATTTGTGAACTACCAAATCCGTTAATTATTGGCGGACATACTGACAGTCGCATTTTTCAATCTGCCAAAGGCTATACAAACTGGGAACTTTCAACCGATCGAGCAAATTCTGCTCGGCGTTATTTAGAATCTCAGTGCGTTTCGCCGGATCAAATAAAAAGGATTATTGGCTATGGCGACAGTCAGCCGCTGATGCCGCAAGATCCATATAATCCGGCTAATCGACGCATCAGCATTACTCTCGCGAGAATGATTAGACCGGAAGATGAGAACCAAACTGAGTTTGTTGAAAAATCTTCGAAAGAGGAAACTCCGCTCGAAAAATTAAAAAATCAGTTGGAAGAAACAGAGCCTGTTTCAGAAAAACCAGCGACTAACAAACCAGAAACCGTTAAAAATCCAAAAGAAACAGCGAATTCAAATGTAAAATCAACAGTTGAAACTCTGCCACAAGCAAATTCTGCCGAAAAACCTAAGCCCAAAGTAGATGAAGTTAAAAAGACCAAAGCGGACGAAATAAGAGAAGCCAAGAAAAAACTTCTGAGCGAGGGATCAGTCACCATCGGCGAGCCTGATGTATTTCCAAAAAGACCGAAAAATTAAACAAAAAAAGCTGCTGTTTATGCTCAAAATAAAATTATGAAAAACGAAAAATCTAAACAAAAACAACTATCAATGACATTTTTAATGGCTTTATTGTTTCTCTTATGCAGCTCACTAGTTTTAACTGGTTGCGGTTCAGCAGAAGGAAAAACGAAAAAGAAAAAAGCTCCAAAAGATCACGATGAAGACGAGGTTACGTCTGTTGAAAAAGATTCTCATAAAGATGAAAATCACGACTCAGAAAAAGAGGCAGAAAAAGACGATGACCACAAAGATGCTAACAAAAAAGCTGATTCAAAAGATGATAAACACAAAGACGATAAGCACAAAAAAGATGCCAAAAACGAAAAAAAACCTTCGGCAGATGAAATTTGGGCTGATTTAGAAAGTGGCAATAAATTATTTAGAAAAGGTAAATACAGCATTGGCAATATTTTAGGTGAAAGAGGAACGCTTGCCAAAGGTCAAGAACCGCAAGTTATTATTATTGGCTGCTCTGATAGTCGAGTTCCGCCTGAGCTAATTTTCGGAAAAAACACGGGTGATTTATTTGTGGTTCGTGATGCCGGAAATATAGTCGATGAAGTGACGCTTGGAAGTATGGAATACGCCGTCGAGCATCTGCATTCAAAAGCGATAGTTGTTCTCGGACACGACAGTTGCGGAGCAGTTGCGGCAACGGTTTCCGGCGAAAAAATGCCAAGTGTCAATCTTCAAGCGATTGTGGACACTATTGCTCCAGCCATCAGAGATTCCGGCACATGCGAAATTGGCGGAAAGATGAATCCATCTTGTGTTGAACTAAACGTTAATCAAACGGCGAAAAATATTTTGTCGAAAAGCCCGATTCTAAAAAAAGCAACTGAAGAAGGACTCGTCATTATTAAAGCTGTCTATCATTTAGAAACCGGAGAAGTTGAACGGTTGAAATAAATCACAAAAAAAATCTATAAATTTTAGCCGTCGAATTATTAAAATTCTTCGGCTTTTTTTATGCTGTGTTTTAATAATTATAATTTCGCCAAAAGCTTGCCAACTTGATTTCAGAATATTACCTAACTTCCAAAAAGCTCGATGGTTTTAGAATTGTGCAGCGAACCGATTTGCCTCACTGTCCGTTTACCGACGCGAAACAGAGGATGAACGCGATTGATCTCGCAAACTGTATAGACGCTGACATCGTTGCTTTAGTTGGCGATGATGCCTCGCACCAAGCCGATTATGTTGCCCCAATCATGGAAATGATGGCGAAAGTTAAGTCAACATTTGGAACATTTGCGATTTTAGGCAACCACAATCAATGGACTGATGATAAAGCAAATTTTCGAGTTATTGCGGAAAAGCAACAAACTCAATATCGTTGATATTATCGCCGACATAGATTGCTTGGGTTGGAACTGCAAACGTAAATCGTTTTGAATTTACAGTGATTAGATAAGTTTGCCCGATTGGGATTTCAGAAAATTTGAAATAACCAAACGTCGATGAGAGGCGGATTTGAGTAAGTCCTGATCCATCGGTGATCGAGATTCGTGCGTTGCGAATTCCGCGTCCGTTTGATGCAATCACTCGACCGCTGATTTCGGCTGAAGCGGCTGTTGGTGCAAAAGAACTTTGCCAAAAACCACTATTCAACTGAAATCCGCTATTCGAACTTTGCTCAGTCAAAGATTGTCCGGCAGTTCCTTCAACCGCAAATCCACCACCCGAACTCTGGCTTCCGCCATTTGCAATCACGGATTGCTGGAGAGTGAAGCTGCCGCCGGATGCTATTTGGGCTTGTGCAATGTCCGCAGAGACAATTAGGATGAAAACTATCGCGTATATTCGAAGTAGTTTTTGCATATTTTATCTTCCCGAGTTGAATACTGAAAAATATGATCAAGTTCACTAATTTTTCAAAACAGTCTAAAAAATAGAAACCGCTCCTCTTGAGTTCGTTACAAGAAATTTACCGGAACCAACATATAACAGTTCAACAAAATCAAAGGTGTTGCCGACCAACCCGTAACCCGAACCTGTCACCGTGATGGTTCTAGTAGAAGTATAGATTGGAGTGTTACTTCCGACAGCGACAAGTTTTACACCATTTGCGGATGAGGCTACTGCATTCCAGGGTCGGGAGCTTTCTTCTGGCGACCAAGACGCTCCGGAATCAAATGAAGTGAAAATTTGCCCATTGGTAATTGCTGCAACTAGTCTCACTCCATCGGCAGATGAGGCAACCGACTTCCATTCTACCAATCCGGTTGTTGGTAAGCCGGAAGTCCTTATTATCCAGGTAAAACCGGAATCGGATGAGGTCCGAATTTGTCTACCCCCAACCACAACTAATTTTGTTCCATCTGCGGATGAAGCGATTGACGTCCAATTGCGAACAATTCCTCGCGATGTCCATGTAATTCCTGAATTATTCGAGGTATAAATATCGCCACCGTCTTCACACGCAACTAACTTTGTACCGTCAGCCGATGATGCAACCGAATACCAATTTCGGTTACTCTCCCTCGAACTCCAAGTAACTCCTGAATCGGTCGACGTGTAGATTTGACCGTTTCTAACGACCGCAACAAGTTTTGTTCCGTCCGTGGATGATGCTAGGGACCACCATTGCCGATTGCTTTCTCTCGGAGTCCACGATACTCCGGAGTCAGTCGAGGTGTAAATCATTCCGTTCAGGACTGCTGCAACAAGTTTAGCCCCGTCTGCGGATGACGAAAAAGCAAACCATCTACGGTTACTTTCCCTTGGAATCCATGATTCTCCCGAATCAGCCGAGGTATAAATTTGACCAAAAGAGTCCCCCGTAACTAACTTTGTTCCGTCTGCCGAGGATGCTATTGCTTCCCAAGCTGCCGTGGTTGCTCTTGGAATCCACAACGATTGTTTTTGAAGTACAATTGACTGTCCTGCATTTTGTGCAATTGAAAAGACACTAGAATCTGCGGTTACAACACGAGTTATATCACCAATTTGTGCTGTAGTTGGCAAATTGATACTAACTGGGATCGAGCCAGTAACGATATACCCGTTGTTTGGTAATGCCTGGGTATTTGTCGCAATGGAATTCCATTTAAATCGAGAGTATTCGCTAGCCGCGATTCCGCCAAGATTTGACGAATTTCCAGCTGTAACTGCATTTTGTGCGTTTGTTGCATTCACAGCATTGGTCGCGTTAACGGAATTTTGTGCATTTGTAGCATTTACAGCATTTGTTGCAGTGACAGCTGTTTGTGAGGCAAGAGCGGTAACTGCATTATCGGCAGTAAAAGCATAATCAGCAACCTCCGCGAACTTTGCATTTTGAGATAAAACGGCAAATGGAGAAGAAGTTAATTCTTGTCGCGGCGAAAGCGTAACGTAAGGGTCAGCAGTTCCAGCGAGACGAACTTCGATTTGAATCCATTTTGGTTCAGTATCAGCAAAGAGTTGAGTGTTGAGGATTTGGGTAGAGAATATGCCATTTGTTACTTGCAGATTTGGTTTTGCAACAACGCTTCCGACGATGCTACCGCCGGTCAACGCATTGTAAAAAGAGAAATTGAAATCGTATAAACCATTCGCCGAATTTCCGTTGAAGGTCAGTTTTCCTTGATATGAAAATGCACTATTTGGAACAGAAGGCGATTTAGGTGCGATTTCCTTAGGTTTTGATTCCTCTTTTTTGGAGGTTGGCGAAGGTGTTTGAGAAAACGTAGTTTGGCTTTGAAGCAAGAAAAGCGATGACAAAAATACTATCGCTAGAAAATACGATGTCAGTCTATTATTATATTGACGATTGTTTGCTAATTCGAGTTTTGATTTGTTCATTGTGTTCCCTTTGGTGCGACTTTTGACGCGGTGCAAATTGGTTCGTTTTAATTTGATTTAGGTTAATGCAATTACGAGGAAATTTTTGTTAATTTTCTGTTAGAATTTCTCTAACATTTTTCAAATGCAATTAAAGCACTACAAATTCGAAGAATTTTCAGTTGATGTATCGCGAAAGAGACTTTTGCGGAATGACGAAATTGTTTCGATTACGCCAAGAGTATTTGATCTTTTAGTAGTTTTTATTGAACGAAAAGGCGAAGTGCTGAGCCACGAAGAATTATTGGAAGCTGCTTGGGGCGGAGTTTTTGTCGAAGAATCGAATCTCAGATTTTGCATTCATTCATTGCGAAAGATTTTTGACGGACGTTTTATAGAGACGAAACCGAAACAAGGCTATCGCTTCAATGCAAATATAACTGAAGTAGTCTTTGATAGTGATGAATCTGTTGTCTCGGAAATCGACGTTTCAAAAACAGATAATCTCCAAGAAGTTTCTCGCCTAAATCAATCAAAGCAGAGTTTGTCGCGTGGATTTATTGCGATTGGAATCCTCACGATTTTAGTCGTTTCCGTTGGTTTTTACTTTCTCGTATTTTCAAGAAATTCGAAACCAAAAAACGATAAGATTTCGATTGCCGTATTACCATTTGTTCAAGTTGGTGAAAAAACACTCGATGGACTTGCTGTTGCAGACGCAGTTATTTCGCAACTTACTAAGCTCAGAGAATTTCAAGTATTACCAATAAATACAATTCAGAAATACGCGAATGTTGAGTTTGATCCGCTCGCATCTGGAAGAGAACTCGACGTTTCTCAAGTTTTACACGGAAGTTTCCGTCAAGATGGCGAAACTGTGAATGTATCTGTGAGACTTCTAGCCGTTGAAAAAGGCGAACAACTCTGGACAGAAACTTTTGACATTAAAGCGGACACAGAATTTGGAATCGAAAATTCAATCGCCGCTCGAACTGCCCGACTTTTTTCTCTCGCGACGGTTGAATCCGTTGAAGAAAAGCTAGCAAAGTCGCAAAATGTTAATCCTGAAGCTCTTTCAAACTATCTCTCGGCAAGGAAAATCTGGCGTAGTCGCGAGCTTGGGCGTGTGAAGGAAATGAACTCACTTTTGGAAAAAACGCTCGAACTAGAACCGAATTGGGCATTGCCTCAAACAGCATTAGCAGAATCATTAATGTCGAGTGATTATTCAATAACTTTGCACGAAAATGCGTTAAAAGCTGCGAATCGTGCAATTTATAATGATGAAAAACAAGCAGGTGCATTTGTTGTACTTGGACAAGCCGCACTTCAAAAAGATTTTAATTTCGCCGAGGCTGAGAACTATTTCAAAAAAGCAATTGAAATTAATCCGAACTACGCTTCTGCCTATAACGAATACGGAATTCTATTATCTTGGAAACGAAATTTTGCAGAAAGCGAGAAAATGCTCAAAAGAGCAATCGAACTCGAACCTTTTTCGCCTTATTACAACACTTCGCTTTGCCAAAACTATTACTACGATAAAAAATCCGATGCGGCATTGAAGCAATGCAAACTCGCAATGCAGCTTGAGCCTGGTTTTTGGATTGCTCGTAAACAAATATTTTGGCTTTACGTTAATCAAAAAATGAATCGTGAAGTTGCTCAAATGATATTGTCCGGAATGAATGACGAAGCGAAGTCCGAATCGCCCTTTGTTGGTTCGTTGCAAAACAATGAATTGGCAGAATATTGGAAAGCAACCGTGGTGCGAAATGAAAAGAGTCCGAAGCCGCTGTCAGATGCGATGGTTTTGATTCAGGTTGGTGAAAAAGAAAAAGCATTAAGAAACCTCGAAATCGCCGTTGAACAAAAAGCAATTTCGCTCCCGATAATAAACGCCGATCCTATTTTCGATAGTCTAAGAAATGATCCAAAATTCAAAATTATCCTTCAAAAAATAAATTTGGAATAGTTATTGGCAATCAATTTTGCCAAATATCTTGCCAACTCGATTTCAGAATGTTACCTTTTTGCTACACAGTAAATGATTAATCCATTAAAAATTAAACGCAGAGGAAGGTTAGTTGCACGTTTTAGTTCGGTTGCAGCGTCTGCAACGCGAGTTTGGAATTTTGCAGAAACTCACTCGCAAACTGCTCGTGATGCAATTGCCGAAGCAAATTCAATAATTGTTGAAAGCCATGAAATTAAACTTTCGAGACTTCCCAAAAAGCTCGATGGTTTTAGAATTGTGCAGCTTACTGATCTGCATCACAGTCCGTTTACCGATGCGAAACAGATAATGAACGCGATTGATTTAGCAAATAGTTTAGACGCTGACATCGTTGCATTGACTGGCGATTATGTTTCTCACGAAGCCGAATATGTTGCACCAATTGCTGAAATGATGGCGAAAGTTAAGTCAAAATTTGGAACATTTGCGATTTTAGGTAATCACGATCATTGGACTGACGGCGAATTTATGACGAAATGCTTGCGTGATGAAGGCATTCGCGTTTTAATCAACGAAGGTTTTCGCTTCGAAGCAAATGGTGAAAGTTTTTGGTTATGCGGCGTTGACGATGCGATGGCGAGCGTTTCAGATTTGAAAAGTGCGGTAAAAGGCTCTTTCGAAGACGAATTTAAATTGCTTTTGAGCCATAATCCATCGATTATTTCACGAGCCGCGAGAAGCAAAATTGATCTTGTTTTGAGCGGACATACACACGGCGGACAAGTAAAAATTAGACAGCAAAGTGAAAATTCGCTGTTTCCCGAATATCGCAGAATTAGCGGTTTGCATCGCCGTTATGAAACGCAAATTTATGTTTCGAGAGGAATTGGAACAGTTGTTTTGCCGGTTAGATACCAATGTCCGCCGGAAGTTTCATTGTTGATTTTACGTTCGATTTAGTTTATGGACAGCATACTTACAATCCCAAATTTACTCACATTTTTGCGAATGGCACTTATTCCTGTTTTCGCAATTTTGCTTTATTACAAACATTTCGATATTGCTCTGCTGACGTTTTTTATTGCCGGAGCGAGCGATGGACTCGACGGTTACATTGCGAGAAGATTTAATCAAGAATCAACGCTCGGCAGAATTCTTGATCCGATTGCCGACAAATTGCTAATGACGGTTTCATATATTGGGTTGGCTTTGCCGTTTATAATCACTGGTGTTAGACATTTGCCGATTCCTTTTTGGGTTGTCGCATCAGTTATTGGTCGCGATATTTTGATTGTTGCCGTTGCTGCGGCGATTGCTGTAATGACGAAATTTCGCGGATTTAAACCGTCACTTCTTGGAAAAATCAGCACCGTAATTCAATTAAACGCCATCGGATTGATTCTGATAATTATTAATTTCCCTGATTTCAGCGTAATTCTCCCAACAATTTATGTTGTTGTCGCTTTTTTCTCAGTTCTCTCGGGCGTTCATTATATTTATTGGGTCGCAAAACTTATGAATGAAGCCGGTAGCGAAATTGCCGATAATTAATTTATTCTTAGCTGTTTTCTTTTTGCTCGCAGTTGATTGCTATCAAAAACATAAAGTGATATTTTATTTAATTCTCTCCCGAGAAAACTTCAAAGCCTCATTTTAAATTGACGGCTATTAACCAAAAAATCACAGGAGAATTATTGATGAACCCAAAAAAAATGTTGTTAAACTTACGACATCTTTGTCTATTTATTGCAATTACATTTTGTCTCGCACAAATTGAAGCATTTGCCGGTGGCACAACAAACAAAAATCAGTTGTGGAAAAAAACTAATGAAAACAGCATTTCATCGCTCGGAAAAAGACAGCTTTTTCCTGATAAATACGAAGTTTTTCAATTAAACCGAACAGCTTTAAGGAATTCTTTAGCAGAAATGCCTTTAGAATTTACGTCTGAAGCAAAACAGAGATCGGTTGAAATAGAAATTCCAATGCCAGACGGAAAAACTCAGAGATTTCGCATTGAAGAATCAAAGGTTTTAGCAGAACACTTATCGAAAGATTTTCCGACATGGAAAACTTTTCAAGGCTACGGAATTGATGATTCGAGTGCAACAGCCCGATTTGATTGGACAATCAAAGGTTTTCACGGCTACATTTTTACAT
The DNA here is from genome assembly GCA_031415455.1 of Acidobacteriota bacterium. Classification (GTDB taxonomy): domain Bacteria; phylum Acidobacteriota; class Blastocatellia; order Pyrinomonadales; family Pyrinomonadaceae; genus JANNVK01. The sequence continues at coordinate 88,771 of JANORS010000016.1, forward strand.
CAAAAGGCGTTGTTTATATTGATCCGTTCCAAGAAGACGACACTCAAAATTATCTCGTTTATTACAAACACGAATTTGGTAAACCGACGGGCGATTTTTCGTGCAGTTTGGGTGATGAAACAAATCGTTTAGCATTAAAAGATTACGAATTTATTCCGCAGTCGTTCGCTCCTGAATTTTCAAACGGAACAAACATCAGAACTTATCGCATTGCAGTTGCAACAACCGGCGAATGGGCAAGAGGAACAACGGCTTCAACCGATCCGCAAACGGTTCGCACTTCGGCACTCGCGGCATTAACAACCAGTGTTAATCGGCTTGACGGCATTTTTCGCCAAGAATTGGCAATCTCATTTCAATTGGTAAATCCTTCGATTACAAACAACGCAACCAACATTATTTTCGACGATCCGGCAACCGATCCTTATAACAACACCAGCCAAGGGGCTCAATTGCCAATAAATCACACTACAATTACGGCTCGCGTCGGCACACCCAATTTCGATGTCGGGCATCTTTATGGAACAGGCGGCGGCGGCGTTGCCCAAACACCGTCGGTTTGCGATGATACAGATAAAGGGCAGGGTTATTCTGCCAGAGCCGGATTTTACGGCGATCCGTTCACGGTTGATTACGTTGCACACGAACTCGGACATCAATACAGTGCAAATCATACTTACAACAATCTGGACGCAAGCGGTGCGTGCACAACTCGTGCGGCAACTGAAGCGTTTGAAGTTGCGAGCGGCGTAACGCTGATGTCGTATGTCGGAATTTGTTCCGCACGCAATTTACAGCAATATGTTGATACTTCAGTTCCGACTTTTCACATCAGCAGTTTGACCAAGATTCTTACTTATGTTCAAACAGGAACAGGAAATAGTTGCGGAGTTGCCGGAGTGAATAATAACGCGATTCCGACTGTTAGTGCAGGTGCAAGTTTTACAATTCCTAAACTTACGCCCTTTACATTAACCGCAACCGGAAACGATGCAGATGCAGCAGATGTGCCTAATTTGCTCTATTCGTGGGAAGAATTTGACCTTGCACCATCTGCGAGTGGAGTAATGGGAACGCCTGCGGATGTTTATGACGTTGATACAGACGGCATTTTGCGTCCGCTGTTTCGTAATTATTCGCCTGTCTCCAGCAATTCGCGGACATTTCCGAGTTTGGCGTTCATCTTAAATACGAACAGCAATAATCCCTCCGGAACAAATAATCCGCCGTTGACCTACACGGGAACACATCCGACAGGAGCAACCGGAGCAGTTTGCGAACCAAGTGTAACTTGTGTAACCGGCGAAAATTTACCGTCGGCTTCACGCACAATGAATTTCCGTGTTTCAGTCCGCGATCGCCGCGGCGGAATGGTTGATGCAGGAATGCAAGTGACAGTTGATGGTGCAACAGGACCGCTTAAAGTTACTGCTCAAGATTCTTTAATCGCTCCAAACTGGGCGGCAAACACGACTCAAGCAGTTACTTGGGATGTAAATGGAACAAACGCAAATGCCGCGAATGTGAAAATTTCGCTATCAACTGATGGCGGACAGACTTTCCCAACAACGCTTTTGGCTTCAACACCAAACGATGGAACGGAAAATATTACAGTTCCAAATTCGCCAACAGCAACAGCACGCTTGAAAGTTGAAGCAGTTGGAAATATCTTTTTTGATATTAGCAACGTCAACTTTACAATAACTGCTCCAACTGCGGCTTCAGCTGATGTTTCAGGTCGGGTTGTCAATACTTTCGGCAGATCAATTCCGCGTGCTGCGGTCAGATTTACTGATCAATCAGGCAATACTCGGTTTACGTTCACTAATCCTTTTGGTTATTACAGATTTATTGGATTAGAAGTTGGGCAAACTTACACCTTTACCGTTGAAAACAAACGTTATCGCTTTACTCCGCAAGTTGTAAATCTAAACGAAAATCTCGAAGGTCTAAATTTTGTTGCTCAGCCTTAAAAGCTGACAATGTAATTATTTTATCTAAGGCAGTTGGCGACTCGTTCGCTAACTGCCTTTTTTATTTTATGATTTATTAATATGCTTGTTGCGTCCCTACTCAAATAAACTTGACAACAAGACACTCAAGTCTTATATTGGTTTAAGGTTCAAGTTTGAACTAATTATTACGATTTTATTGAACGTGGAGAAATTATGGGTAAAATTATTGGAATCGATTTAGGGACGACAAATTCTGTCGTTGCGGTCATGGAAGGCGGCGAACCGCAAATTATTACAAATGAAGAAGGCGGACGCACAACTCCTTCGGTTGTAGCTTTTACAAAAGACGGCAACCGCTTGGTTGGACAAGTTGCGAAACGACAAGCTGTTACAAATCCAGAAAACACAATTTATTCAGCAAAGCGTTTTATGGGTCGTAACTTTAGCGAAATCTCGGCTGAAAAAAAACAAGTTCCTTTCAAAGTTGAAAAAGCTGGAAACGGTGACGTTCGAATTAATGCCGATGGAAAGCAATATAGTCCACCGGAAATTTCGGCGATGATTTTGCAAAAATTAAAGAAAGCTGCTGAAGATTATCTTGGGACAACTGTCACACAAGCTGTTATCACGGTTCCTGCGTATTTCAACGATGCACAGCGTCAAGCAACGAAAGATGCCGGAAAAATTGCCGGACTTGAAGTTTTGCGGATTGTTAATGAGCCGACAGCTGCTGCTTTAGCTTACGGTTTAGACAAAAAGAAAGATGAAATAATTGCAGTTTTCGACTTCGGTGGTGGAACATTTGATATTTCGGTTCTTGAAGTTGGTGAAGGCGTTGTTGAAGTAAAATCGACAAATGGCGACACACATTTGGGTGGCGACGATGTTGACGAAACATTGATCAACTGGATTATTGACGAGTTCAAAAAAGACCAAGGAATCGATCTTTCGGCAGACAAAATGGCTCTGCAACGTTTGAAAGAATCGGCTGAAAAGGCAAAAATCGAGCTTTCGACAGCGATGGAAACCGAAATCAACTTGCCGTTTATCACTGCAGACGCAAGCGGACCAAAGCATTTGGTTTTGAAATTAACACGTTCTAAATTTGAACAATTAATTGAAAAAGTTTTGAACAAATTGATGCCGCCTGTTGAGCAAGCGATTAAAGATGCTGGTTTAACCGCGAAAGAAATTGACGAAATTGTCTTGGTTGGTGGTTCGACAAGAATTCCGAAAGTTCAAGAAATGGTTAAAGCGTTTTTTGGCAAAGAACCAAACAAAACGGTAAATCCTGATGAAGTTGTTGCACTTGGTGCGGCAGTTCAAGCAGGAGTTTTGGGCGGCGAAAAAACGGATATTCTGTTGCTTGACGTAACGCCTTTGTCGCTCGGAATTGAAACACTCGGCGGAGTTGCAACTCCAATGATTACAAGAAATACAACAATTCCGACACGCAAATCTGAGATTTTCTCGACCGCTTCTGATAATCAAACTTCGGTTGAGGTTCATGTGCTTCAAGGCGAACGCCCGATGGCTTCAGACAATAAAACACTCGGAAAATTCCATTTAGTCGGCATTCCGCCGGCACCGCGTGGCATTCCACAGGTTGAAGTTACTTTTGACATTGATGCAAACGGAATCGTAAATGTTTCTGCAAAAGATGTTGGAACTGGCAAAGAGCAAAAAATTACCATCACTTCATCGTCCGGTTTATCGAAAGATGAAATCGACAAAATGATGAAAGATGCTGAATCACACGCTGGCGAAGACGGAAAACGCAAGGAAACCATTGAGGCGAGAAACAATCTGGATGGTTTGGTTTACAACGTTGAAAAAACTTTCAACGAAAATAAAGATAAACTCAACGAAGGCGATTCAGCCGAACTCGAAGCCGCAATTGCAGAATCAAAAACTGCTTTGGCTGGCGAAGATGCGGAAGTTATGAACGCGGCTTTCGGAAGATTGCAAACTGCTTCGCACAAACTTGCAGAAGTTCTTTACAGTCAACAGGCAACGGCTCCAAGTGAAGAACAAGCAAGTTCGGCAGCGGCAGGTTCTGACGCAACAGCTTCGACTCCGGCAGACGACAATGTTATCGATGCGGAATATGTTGATGTTGATGAAGAAAAGAAGTAGCAATTCGCTAGATTGAAAAGTCAGCCGTTGTTTGTAAAATGTTGCAGGCAACGGCTGTTTTTGCGATACTTCAATCGTTTTGGAAATACTATCTTTTCTAGAAATACTATCTTTTCTATATGATACAGGTGAAATTATGAATGAATCTAAGAATCATGAACATCTTGCAGCCGGGGTTGTTGATGGTGAACAAAATGAACTAAGTCCTAAAGCCTTAGAGGAGTGGTTAACTTTCGTCTCTGATGTATTACCAAGAATGTTAGAGAAGCTTCCGGAAAACAAATCACTATATCTCAGTGAAGATCCTAAAAATATCATTAAAGCACTCAAAGCCCTGATATCGTATTCACAGAGAAAGCCCGAATTCGACGCTTTTAAGAAAGACATCGCCAGGGCACAAAGTCCTCGGATAGATCCTAAAACTTTTCGAAATCATTTTAAATCATTAATCGATTGGCAAAGAAAAACGGAGATTGGTCTGGTAAGTTTTATCGCCGAAAATGACGCGAAGAACGAATCTCATTGGGAATTACCAATTGTTAAAATACTTAATGAATTTAATTGGAAGTCGTTTGAAAAACTTTCAGGCTCTTCGTCCGAAGAGAATGAAGTTGAATTTACAAGTCAGCTCAATGAAGCCGTAAGTAAGATACTTGAGCTGCCATCGGCGACCATTGAGACAAATAATGTCAGCGAGAAACGCAAAGAAGCGACTATCAATAAACACAGGGAAATTCATTCAAAGAAATTGTCAGAAGAGGCTAAAATCAGAAAGAATATTGAATCATTTAGATCTTCAGAAAAAGTTAATCAACAACTCCTTCATTCTATTGTTCGTTCAGTAGTTTCGTTTCATAAAAGGTTTGGTTCAAAGAGGAATCCTAGCAATATGACGATTGATGACGAATCTAAAGAAATTGAAAAAGAGATCTACCAGAGAGTAATTGAGTTAAAGCTCGTTTATGATAAAGCCAGCGAAGAAACTCAAAAACATATTAAAAAACAGTTTCAATTGTATGTGAAAATATTAGCGGTTAATATTGAAAAAGAATAGACATCTGAATGGTGAATAAATATGGAAATCATACGGCAACCCAAAATTGAACCAACACTCTTGGCAGAAATTGCTTCGCGAGCAAAAGTCACTCATAAAACTCATGGGGTCTTAGTAAATGAACTTTTGCGAAAAGCACTTCGGGAAGAAAGGGTCGAGGAAAAAATCCGAAAACATAATGAAGGTTATGAAAAGACTCCTGTTAAGCCGGATGAATTCGAGATTGAAGATGAGCAAATGGAAGCTTTTTGGGATCAAATATGATTCAAGGAGATATTTGTTATCACACGTTTAAATCTCCGGATAAACGACGCCCGGTTCTGATTTTGACCAGAAACTCGTTCATTCCAAAACTGACTTGGATCAGTGTGGCACCTATAACAACTACGGCACGGAATATCGAAACCGAGGTTTGGATTGACGAAGACGATGGAATTACTGAGATGTGTGCGATTAATCTTGACCAGATCCAGACGGTTCAAAAAGACAAACTCGGCAAAGTGATCACACATCTTTCCGATGAGAGAATGAAAGAAGTTTTCGCAGCAATCAAATTCGCATTTGATTTTGAATAAATAAGTGGCAAAAAAAGATTATTACCAAACATTAAGCGTAAAAAAAGACGCAACTGCTGACGAGATTAAAAAATCGTATCGGCGGTTGGCGAGAAAATATCATCCAGACGTAAACCCAAATGATAAATCTTCCGAAGATAAGTTTAAGGAAGTTCAAGAAGCCTACGATATTTTGTCTGACGAGAAAAAACGCAAAGTTTTTGATCGATTTGGATATTACGCCGACAATCTCGATGTAAATTCGCCATTCGGTGCATCTTCCGGTGGGCAAGGTGGCGGATTTGATTTCTCGGGCTTCGATTTTAATCAGTCGCAAGAGTCGGGAAGTTCATCAAGTTTCAAAGATTTATTCAGCGATTTGTTTAGTGGTGGCGGAGCGAGAACGCAGCCTGAACCACCGCGTGTGCAACCCAAAAAAGGTGCAGATATTGAAATACCATTGGCTTTATCGTTTGAAGAATCAGTCACTGGTTTAACGACAAATTTGACTGTCAATCGTTCAGAGCAATGCTCGCGTTGCCAAGGAGCTGGCGATACCGGCGGACCAGTAGTTGTTTGCACAACTTGCAAAGGTGCTGGACAAGTTTCGCGAACAGGTGGAAGTCTTCAATTTTCAAAACCTTGTGGAGATTGCGAAGGAACAGGAAGAAGACGAACTCCTTGTTCGTTATGCGTCGGAAAAGGTGTAACTCCAAAAACTGAGCAAGTAAAAATTAGAATTCCTGCGGGCGTTGACACAGGTTCGCGAGTGCGAATGAGCGGAAAAGGTCAAGGCGGCAGACTCGGTGCTCCGGCTGGCGATTTATTTATTTTAACCAATGTTGGCAAGCACAAATATTTCACCCGAAAAGGCGATAATATTTATGTGACCGTGCCGATAACTGTTGCAGAAGCAGCACTTGGAGCAAAAATCGAAGTTCCGACAGTTGAAGGAAAAGCACAATTAAAAATTCCTTCAGGGACGCAATCTGCACAAAAATTCCGTCTGAGTCAGCGAGGCGTTCCAAGTTTGAGAAATCAAGAATTGCGTGGCGATCAATTTATCGAAGTTCAAATCACCTTGCCGCGAGTTATTAGCGAGGAAACAAAAGAGATTTTGAAGCAGTTTGAGAAAGCGAATCCGGAAAATCCGAGGAAAGTAATGGGATTGGAGTAAGTTTGAAAATTTATGAAAAAGATAAAAACCTACACAATCAGTGCCGTTGCGGAGTTATATGAAATTCATCCGCAAACGCTTCGTTTGTATGAACGCGAAGGATTGCTTAAACCTTCTCGCTCTATAGGAAACACTCGTCTTTTTACTGATTCTGACCTCGAACGGCTCGAAATTATTCTTTCGCTCACACGCGATTTGGGAGTAAATCTCGCAGGTGTCGAAATTATTCTTAATATGCGTGAAAAAATGGACGCGATGCAACGCGAATTTGAACGCTTTTTTGAATACATTCGAAATCACGCCAGCGAAATTTCGCCAAATAGTAATGAGCAAGATTTTGATTCTGAAGCGTTGATTCCAATTTCTCGAATGACTGTTATTCAACGTCTAAAGGTGAATGTTGGAGAATTTAGAGAATTTGAAGATGAAAGATAATCTCAATAAAATCAGGGAACAAATTGTCGTTGCATCGCGAAATTCTAACAGAAATCCTAAAGAAATTTGCTTGATTGCTGTCAGTAAAACATATCCTATCAGTACTTTACGAGAAGCTATTGAAATTGGCGTTTCTGTTTTTGGTGAAAATAAAATCCAAGAAGCGGAAGCGAAAGTTGCCGATATTGGTCGTGAAAATCTTGAATGGCATCTAATCGGACATCTCCAAGCAAACAAAGCACGCAAGGCTGCTAAGACTTTTGATGTCATTCACACGCTCGATTCAATGGAACTAGCAACTCGTTTAGAACGTATTTGTATCGAGGAAAATATTTCGCTACTTCAGGTTTTTATCCAAGTCGATTTAGCCGGAGAATCTGCGAAATCAGGAATTCCGGAATCTGAATTGCCAAATTTAATTGAATATCTTGCAAGTTGTAAGTGTCTTCAGTTAATAGGTTTGATGATAATTCCGCCTTATTTTGAAGATGTAGAGCTGGTTCGTCCATACTTCAAAAAACTTCGCGAACTTCGCGATAAATTGTTGCCAAATGGTGGACTTTCGATGGGAATGAGCCACGATTTTGAAGTTGCAATCGAAGAAGGTGCAACCCATATTAGAGTTGGAACAGCAATTTTTGGTGCTAGAAATTATGCTTAATACGATTTATCCAATAATTCAAACGATTGTTATCTCTGCTGTAATGGCAGTTATCTTATTGATGTTATTACGGTTAGCTATCATTTATTTCGATCCGAATCCTTTTGGAAAATTAGGTAGGATTGCCTATCGAATTCGTCGTTTTGCAGATAAAATTGTTCGTCCTTCATCAGAGTTTTTATTGAGATTAAATATCAATACAAAAATTGCACCGTTTATTGCAATACTTGGTGCGTGTATTTTTGGCTACTTTTTCTTGCAAATTATCGGTTCATTTCTTGCTACAATTGACGGTGTGTCAACAAGTGCAGCTGCCGGAAATATTGTCAGAGTTATCGGACATCTCATAGTCGGATTTCTCGGACTTTACACATTGATGATTGTAATGCGAATTATTTTTTCGTGGTTTATGTCGTTTTCTAACCCGATAATGAAATTTTTGATTCGGGTTACTGATCCAATTTTACAACCATTTAGAAGACTAATTCCGCCACTCGGAATGTTTGATATTTCGGCGATTATTGTGATTTTTATTTTGAATTTTTTACAAATGGCAGTTGCCGGAGTTTTCTTAGGACGTTGATAAAAATTACCGAAAATGAAAATTCAATAGTTTTTGGAGTTCGGGTTATTCCGCGAAGTTCGAAAAGCGAAATCGTCGGCGAATATGATGAATGTTTGAAAGTAAAACTCACTTCACCGCCAGTCGATGGCGAGGCAAATGAAGAATTGATTAAACTTTTCTCCAAAACATTTAATATTTCTAAAAGTGATATTTCCATTCTCAGTGGGCAAACCTCAAAAACCAAGCAGATTCAGATTTTGGGCTTAAAACAAGAAAGTTTTCTCAATCTTTTGTGATATAATCTTTTCAACTTATCAGTTTTACTCAATAAAATTAGGAGAAATTTATCAATGGCTATTGGTTATAGCAAAATTCAAGAGCTTCTCGGTTCCGATTCAGATTTGCTTTTGAATCATACATCGACCACAATTCCGAAGGAAAATTTACACGTTCCAAGTAGTGATTTTGTCGATAAAGTTTGGTCAGATTCTGACCGTAACCCAAATGTTTTGCGTAGTTTGCAGACACTTTACGACAACGGCAGACTCGCGAAAACAGGTTATGTTTCGATTCTTCCGGTCGATCAAGGAATTGAACATTCCGCGGGTGCGAGTTTTGCTCCGAATCCGATGTATTTCGACCCAGAAAACATTGTAAAATTGGCGATTGAAGGTGGTTGCAATGCAGTTGCGTCAACGTATGGCGTTCTCGGAATTGTGGCACGAAAATATGCACACAAGATTCCGTTTATCGTGAAAATTAACCATAATGAATTGCTTTCTTATCCAAATCGGGCAGATCAAGTAATGTTTGGGACAATTAAACAAGCGAAAGATATGGGAGCAATTGCGGTTGGAGCAACAATTTATTTTGGTTCTGAAGAATCAACTCGGCAAATTGTTGAAGTTTCAAAAGCATTTGCACATGCTCATGAGCTTGGAATGGCGACAATTTTGTGGTGTTATTTGCGAAATAATGCTTTTAAAGGCAAAGATGGCGATATGCATACGTCCGCAGATTTAACCGGACAGGCAAATCATCTTGGCGTGACAATTCAAGCTGACATCATCAAACAAAAATTGCCTGAAAGAAATGGCGGATACAATATGCTCAATGTAGAGAGCAGTTACGGGAAAACTAATCCGAAAATTTACACTGAATTAACGACCGATAACCCGATTGATTTAGTTCGTTACCAAGTTGCAAATTGCTATATGGGACGAGCTGGTTTAATCAATTCGGGCGGTGAATCAAAAGGTGCGAGCGATTTGGCTGACGCAGTTCGAACAGCCGTAATCAACAAACGCGGTGGCGGAATGGGTTTAATTTCGGGCAGAAAAGCGTTCCAACGTCCGATGGCAGAAGGTGTTGAATTATTAAATTCAATTCAAGATGTTTATTTGTCAAAAGAAGTTACGATTGCTTAAAAGAAAATTTAGTGTGTAAAAAGTAAATTGGGCAGGAGAAATTCCTGCCCAATTTTTTTATTTCATCGAATAACTTTTGTAAAGAGTTTCAATCCAAAAATCAGTTTTGATAAATCCGCCGCCCCAAGTTTTGTATTTTTCGGGCAAACCTGCTTTTTTAGCTTCATCTAGAGTCTTTTTCTCTTTCAACATTTTTTGCACAACTTCAGAAGTTTCGACCAACATTTGATGATAATTTTTCAGATCTTCAATCGTCGAAAGTCTTCCGTGTCCGGGAATTAATTTTGCGTCTGCCCGAATCATTTTAATAAGTTCGCCGATATTTTTTGTAAAACCTGCGACATTTCCACCATTTTCAAGATCAATAAACGGGAATCTTTCAACAAAAAAGTGATCGCCCAGATGAACGATGTTAGATTTTTTAAAGAAAATTACCGAATCGCCATCTGTGTGACCGTTGGCAAAATGAACAGCTTTTATCTCTTCGCCGTTAAAATGAATCGACAAACTTTGATCGTAAGTTATCATCGGCAAAGCACTTGCGGGATAAGGAACTGTTTTAGTTCCAAATATCGAATTAATTTGCATCAGCCGCATTCGGACGTTTGCGTGAGCTACAATAATCGAATCTTTGCCGAAAAACAGATTACCTTCGGTGTGATCGCCGTGCCAATGTGTGTTGAAAATAAATCGCGGTTTTTCGTTGCCGAGTGCTTTCAAGGCATCTTTTAGTTTTCCGCTAAGCTCTTTATAATCATCATCTACGGTTAAAATTCCGTCCGTTCCGACCGAAACTCCGACGTTTCCGCCGCGTCCTTGCAGCAAATAAATGCTATCAGTTACTTTTGTAGTTTTAACCGATACGTCTTGTTGGTTTTCCGAATGACTATTGTCGCCGTGTGCAAAAACACCAATTGCACAAACTAAAATCACAAATAAAATTTTTCGCATAAAATCACCTTTTTGTTGATATAGAAACTGCTGAGATTGTAACAATTTTGTGGATTCAATTCACGAATGTTCGAGATAAAACCAATAATTCTACATAAATCTTCCGCGGGAGTTTTGATAAGTGCCTGTGAGAAAGGGGTTTGTTGTTTTTTCAACGCCAATTGTCGTCTCGTTTCCGTGTCCGGAATAAACTGCAACATCATCGCCGAGTGTCAAAATTACATTATTTAGCGAGTTCATCAGCACTTCAAAACTTCCGCCTGGCAAATCAGTTCTGCCGATTGAGCCTTCAAACAAACAATCGCCGACGAAAACTTTGCGTTGAGTTTCTTCAAAAAAAACAACATGTCCTCGAGTGTGTCCCGGCGTGTGTAAAATTTTAAACCTCAAGTTTCCAACGACATAGACTTCACCATCATCCCAATTTCTAGTTAATTTTGGCGGATTTTCATATTCAAAGCCGAGTGCTTTTAGTTGCGATTGCGGTATTCCCATAAACAAAGGTTGCTGCGGCAAACCGTAATATAAATCTTCATCGTCTTTGTGAAGCAAAATTTCCACATGTGGAAAACTCTTTGCAAGCTCAGTTGTGCCGCCAACGTGGTCGAGATGTCCGTGTGTGAGAGTTATCGCTTGCAAATTTAACCTGCAATCGTTGATAAAATTAACAAGTTCGACGCATTTTTCGCCCGGATCGATGCAAATTGCCTGCCGCGTTTCTTCGCAGACAACTATTCGCGTATTTTGTTGGAAAGCGGTTTGTGTAAATTTTTGAACTATCATTAAGTTTTAAGAATCAGACTGTCGAGATATTTTTCAACATCAAATTCATTAATCTTTCTATCTTCTAAGACAAATAAAATTGCTTTTCGATAAGTTTCGGCAGTTGGAACGCCAGGAAAACAAGGAGTTTCAACCGCCGAAAGATTGAGATAGCTGATAAGACAACTCATCAGCATCCAAAGTAAAATTTCATCTTCACCGCCGAGCGGATTGTGTTTACAAATAGATTCGCGATCTTGGCTGATTCCATTGCAAATTCTCGCAAATTCTACTTCGGAAATTTGTGTCATTTTCCTTCTTTTTTTACTTTTGGAACAACACCGAAATTCTCACGTTTCGCTCCGGCTTCGGCTTTCTCAATCATATTTTCAACTTGCGAATTGCCCGGTTCAAGTTTTTGAACTTTTTTTAGCAACGCGATTGCTTCTGTATATTTGGTAAATTTAATCATAATTGCAGCAACTTCAATTTGATATTCTGCTTTTTCAGGCTTCATTTTTGCTGCTCTGTTAAGTGCAATTTCGGCTTCTTTATCTTTATTTAATTTATTGTATGCTCGACCAATATTAAATTGTGCAACATCATCTTTCGGGTTTTTTGCGAGCAATTTTTGATAGGCTTTAACTGCTTCAGCAAAAGATTTTTCCGAATTTGTAAGTTCTACAGTTACATTGGCTTTTTTAGTTGATTTTGTTTTATTGTCACCAATAATTTTAGTTTCGTCTTCGCTTTCAATTAAGGCATAAGCAACACCGAGTTCGAAATGAGCTTCAGCAAGCTCCGGATTTAACTTTATTGATTGTTTTAGTGCGTCAATAGCAAGTTTTTCTTTGCCGTCGTCAATTAGTTTTTTCCCCTCGGTTAGGGCTTCGTTGGCATCTGTAAACTCTTTTGGAGCAACTACTTGCTTGGTTTCAGTGTTAGTGTTTGGAGTTGAATTAACATTAGTATTTTCAACTTTATTGGTTGTTTGATTATTGTTAGAGCTATTAGTTTTTGGTTCTTCAGGTTTACACGCAATTAGCGAAATGAAGGCACTCAAAGTTAGCAAGGTTAAAAAAAATCGTTTCATTATTTTCCTCAAAAAAGGGGTAAAAATATTTAAAATAGATATAACGGGGAATTAGAATCCAAAATCTCAAAAAAGTTTGTAATAAATATTAGCCAGGCGGAAAAATAAATTGTCTGCCGGCAAGTAAATGAATGTGAAGGTGAAAAACTGTTTGTCCGCCATCTTTATTAGTGTTAATTACGGTTCGATAACCTTTATCTGCAAAACCAAGTTCACGAGCAAGTTTTCCGCAAGTTAAAAGTAAATGACCAAGTATTTGCTGATGTTTTAGCTCAGCTTCAGCCATCGAATCAAAATGTTCACGCGGAATTACCAACAAATGCGTTGGTGCTTGCGGCGAAATGTCGTTGAAAACAACACAAAACTCATCTTCAAAAACTAATTTTGAAGCAATTTCACCTGAAATAATTTTACAAAAAATACAATTGATTTCCATTTTTATCGCAAAAAGAAAATTTAAAATACGTCAATCTGTAAGTTTAATATAAAACAAGAATTTGATGAACTTTGAATTAAATTATTTCATCCAAAATCTCTTCATTGAAAAGAAATGATCGAAATTACGAAGTTCTGAATTACAAAGGAGAACAAGTTTCATGTCAGCTACCGATATAGAATTACAAAAACCAACAATTTCGCCATTTGGTGATGGAGACTATACAGGCTCTTCCCAAAACACACCACCAGGAAATATACGAGGATATGGAAAAACTGATTATTTTTGGACAATTCCTAGTGTGACCTCGGCAAGCACTGCATTAAACCCAATCGCGACACTAACAAATAAAAGGGTAATATACGTTAATGGAATAGGAACACCGATGATGTCACACGCCTACACCGTAAAACTATTGGCTTACGTTTCCGGTTGTGGAGTTGTCGGTATTTACAACCAAAGCGGCGATGGCACAGACACAAACCTATTCTTTGATCTAGTTCAATGTTTGGGAGATAAAACGGGTTTGAGTAATAATCCGGCAACAAGAACAATGGCTAAAGCTATTTTTGATGGCTGCGTAAGTGGCGTTTATGTCAATATTATTGCACACAGCCAAGGTGCGATCATTACGAGCCGAGCAATAAGACAAGCGATTGGTATGCTTTTAGATAGATATGGGCGAATGAACGCGACTGTGAATGCATTGTTTCAGGAAGTTGAAAGACGGCGAGGTTTTTTTGAAAATGTTGGACGCGGAATAATTGGTTCTGGAGATCAAGATAGATTACGCCTGGAGATTGCTTTGCAACGAGAGATTCGACCATTAGTTGAAGAAAGATTGGGCAGCTTTGTTTCTGTTCAAACTTTTGGAGGTGCTGGTAGATTTTTCCCAAATGGACCATTATATCGACACGTAGTAAATGCGTGGGATCCTGTTCCGAATGCCTTTGGACAGGGAGATATTATGACTGGTCCGGGACGTGGTGCAGTTGTCCAAACCATTAACCGAAATGCCGGAACGATAGGTCCGGATTTCGACGATCATTCGATGGATGGAGTTTATCTGCAAAATAGCCAGTATTTTGTAGATCGAAGTGGAAGAAGTGTTGACACAAACTATATTGCGATTGATTTGAATCGAATTCGCTAGGGGACTGCGGTTTAGTCCGAATCGGACTCGCTTTTCGACAAAAGCGAGTCCACTTTTTTTATCCTTCGCTCGCTACGGTCGAACTGTCCGTTATTCTTACAATATCAGCCCCAACCGATCTAAGTTTTTTCACAATATTTTCATACCCGCGATCAATATGATAAACGCGGTCAATTTCCGTTTCGCCTGAAGCTGCAACTGCTCCAAGAACTAACGAAGCCGAAGCACGCAAATCTGAAGCAAGAACCGGAGCTCCCGCGAGTTGAGTTTTCCCGCGAACAATCGCTTTGTTTCCAGATACTTGAATGTTTGCTCCCATTCTGACAAGTTCCGAAACATGCATAAAACGATTCTCAAAAATTGTTTCCGTGACAACCGAAACGCCTTCCGCCTGGGTCATTAAAGCCATATATTGAGCTTGCATATCGGTCGGAAACAACGGATGTGGTTCGGTCGTGACATCTTTCGCAATCAATCCATTTTTGCCGTTTTTTACCAAAAGTGTAGTTGGATTAAGCTCAGTGATTTCAACCCCAACTTCGCGTAGTTTGTTAATTACGGCTACTAAATGTTCCGGTCGGCAATTTGAGATTTCGATTTCGCCATCAGTAATTGCTGCCGCAACTATGAAAGTTCCAGTTTCAATTCGGTCGGCGATTATTGTATGTTCGGCACTTCCGAGCGTTTCAACGCCGTCAATTTCAATCGTTTCCGTTCCCGCACCGCGAATTCTTGCACCCATTTTATTGAGTAAATCTGCTAAATCTACAATCTCCGGTTCGCGTGCCGCGTTGATTATTTTCGACTTTCCTTTCGCCAAAGCCGCCGCCATCATGACGTTTTCTGTGCCTGTAACTGTAACTTTGTCGAAATAAACTTCAGCACCGACGAGTCTGCCGTTTGGAGCAGTTGCGATAACATTTCCCGATTCTAATGACACGACAGCACCAAGTTGTTCAAATGCTTTGAGGTGCAAATCAATCGGACGAGTGCCGATTGCACAGCCGCCTGGCATTGAAACTTTTGCTTGTCCGAATCTCGCCAAAAGCGGTCCGAGAGCTAAAACGCTTGCTCGCATTGTTTTTACGAGCTCATAAGGAGCTTCGAAAATTTCGATGTTTGCGGCTGAAACTTTGTGTGTCCGAAGCTCAGGCGTGAGTACGGTTGCACCCAAATCTTCAAGCAAACGACGCATTGTGATAAGGTCGCGTGCATACGGAACGTTATGTAAAACAACGGTTTCCGCCGTCAAAAGAGTTGCCGCAAGGCACGGTAAAGCGGAATTTTTTGCACCGCTGATCGAGATTTTTCCACGAAGCGGTTTCCCGCCTTTGATAATAAACTTGTCCATTTTTTTTGTTATATCAGTAATCGTTATAAGTGCGAATGCAAAATCTTATAAAGGAAACGAGAAAAAGGCAAGAGAGAAAATGTGGAATTAATCAGAACACGGAGCGATAACGACTTGGCGTTTTTACGAAACTTGAAATTGCTCATCAAATTCATTTGCCGTTCTGCCCAACGCACGCAATTCGAGTCTTTGAACATTCGATAAATTCTCTCGCAATTCTTCAACAGACAAAAATAATTCGCTCGGTTTCAACCCAATATCATCAGCTTCCACAATTTCGGAATAACGTTTTTCGAGCGTTTCAAAAAACAAAGCCAGCGTTTGCTCAATTTGCACAGGTTCATCAATCACAAAAACACAATCTTTCAAATAGTTGAAAATAGACGATTTGCGAGGTTGAACAATCGGAAAAAGATTTTCCCAGCCGTTAAAATCTTCGCCTTCATCGGCAAATTGAGTTCGATCTCGCAAGTTTCTCGCAAAACAATCGTCAGCAAAAAGTTCGTGTGCAAAAAATGACCAATCTTTAAAATCTTGCGGTTTGGCAGGGAATTCACGCATCGGGGCGATTGAAATTTCGTTTAAATGTTGGATCGAAAGCTGCGTTTCTGCATCAAATTCGCGAATCGAATCGACTGTATCTCCAAAAAATTCGAGCCGAACAGGAGACTTTGCATTCGGCGACCAAACGTCGATAATTCCGCCACGCATCGAAAATTGACCAAAGTTTGCCAAGGGTTCTTCGCGGACATAGCCACAAGCGACAAGTTTTTCGAGCAAATCGTCGGGCGAAAAGTCTTCATCGCGTTTGAGCGTCATTCCCAAAGAGTTTATTTCGGGTTTTGTTAAGATTCGTGTAATCAACGATCTGGCTGAAGTTACAAGAAAATCTGGCTGCGAATTCGTTAGATTCCAGAGCGTTAAAGCTCTTTGCTCCAAGGTTTCTGCGTGTGGTGAAACTCCAGAATAAACATCATTTTCAAAATTCGGCAGCGATAAAACGCCAGTTTTCTGCGTTTCGTTTTTCGTACGAAAAAACTTCAAATCATTGATGAACGAATCGATTTCGCGATTGCTGTCAGTTACCAAAACGAACGTTTTCTTTGCTTCCGCCTGCAAGCTATTCAAAACAAACGCCTTTGATGCAATCGACGTTAAGCCCGAAAGCGAAATTATCTTCGTTCCAGAGCGGATTTCGTGCAAAATGTCGGCGAATTCTTTGGTTTTGACGGCAGAAAAACTCATAATTACGAAACATCAGATTAGCACAAATGCAAAATTCACTCATCTAGGGCTATAATTGAGAATTACGCTTTGAGTGAAATTTATGACGATTCCTTTTTTAGAAGACAACGATCAGACGCTAGCACGCAAAGAGCATCTAGCTAAACTCCGCGAATTGGTTGGGAATGTTTACCCAAATAAGTTTTCGCGGACGAAGATTTCCGGCGATGAAGATACGATTTCGAATATTTTGCATTTCGAAAAGGTTGTAGAAATTGTAAACAAGATCAAAGAACACATCAAAACTCTAAACGAGGGCGAACGCCCGAATCCCGAGATCAAAGAGGCTCTAAATGCTGAATTAAAAGCACTTGGGAGCGTGAGAATTTCCGGCAGACTCGCAACTCCGCCGCGAACAATGGGAAAAGCTGCATTTGTTCATCTGTCAGACGGCAAAAATCGACTTCAGGTTTACATTCGAAGAGACGACATAAAAGGAATCTTCAATGGCTCCAGCAATCCCAAATCCGAAATCACAAATCCCGAATCGGTAGATGGTTGGGAAATGTTCAAGCTTTGCGATCATGGTGATTTCATTGGAGTTGAAGGATTTTTGTTTATCACAAATACCGGCGAATTGAGCGTTCATGTTGAAACTTTGCAGTTTTTATCGAAGGCAATGTTGCCGATGCCGGACAAAATTCATGGAATTGCTGATCCAGAAATCCAACGCCGTTATCGCTACGCCGATCTGATTGCGGATAGCTTAAAGGTTGAGCATGAAGCACTTACGACACGTGAAGTTTTTGAAATTCGTGCGAGAGTAATTAGCGGAATGCGTCGTTTTTTGGATGATGACGGTTACATTGAGGTTGAAACTCCGATGCTCACACCGAAAGCGACAGGTGCTGCGGCTCGTCCATTTGCGACTCATCATAATGCACTCGATATTCCGCTTTACGCGAGAATCGCACCCGAACTTTATCTGAAAAGATTAACGGTTGGCGGCTTTGAAAAGGTTTACGAACTTAACCGAAATTTCCGCAATGAAGGAATTTCGCAGCGGCACAATCCCGAATTCACGATGCTCGAATTCTATTGTGCATACATGGATGTGAATGGAATGATGGATTTTTGCGAGAAATTGCTGCAAGAATCTGTGTTGAAAGCAACGGGAAGTTTGAAGGTTACTTTTGGCGAGAATGAAATTGATTTCGGGAAATTTGAGCGATTGACGATGAAAGAATCAGTCCTCAAATTTTGGAAAGAAATGAGTCAGAGTGACGTGCTTGCGTCAATTGTAGATATAACCGAAAAAACAATTATTAATTTGGATTGGTTAAATCAAGGAGCAAATATAATTAAACTCGCCCAGTTTCAGCAATGGTGGGAAAATTTTGTTTTATCTCAGTATCTAAATGCAACCTTATCTGATGAAAATTTAGATATAAAGGATTTTCTAAAACATCCTGAAATGCTTCCTCAATGTTGGAATAAATGGGATTCACTTACTGAGTCATATCCAGTGGATTATGATGATTCAGCTATGAAAACTCATAGTTTAATTTATCTTTTTGAAAATATTGTTGAAGAACACATAAAGACCCCAACCTTCATAATCGATTATCCAAAATCAATCTCGCCGCTTTCAAAAGCGTCGCCGGATAATCCGAATATCGCTGAGCGTTTCGAGCTTTTCATAAACGGAATGGAATGTGCGAATGGTTTCTCTGAATTAAACGATCCGCAAGAGCAATACGAACGTTTCCTCGATCAAGGAAACGCCCGCGAGAAGGGCGACGATGAAGCGATGGTAATGGACGAAGATTACATACGTGCATTGAGCTACGGAATGCCGCCAGCCGCGGGAATCGGAATTGGAATTGATCGACTCGTGATGCTTCTTACAAATCGGCAAAGCATACGTGATGTGATCTTGTTTCCGCACATGCGTCCGATCGTAAAGGCTCAAGAAGAGAAGACTGAAGAATAAAAAGTTTTGATAAAAAGGATTAAGGAATCCGAAATATAGGAATAAAAATGGAAAATATTAATTTTAAAGACGTAGAATCACAAATCGAAGGTATTACAAAAATTTTCGCCGATGCGAAGAAAGAAGATAACTGGAACATGGACGAAGAATTGCTTTACAGCTATTACTTCGTGGATGAAAGCATCGAAAAACTCGTAAAACTTGGAATGAAACTCGATGAAGAAGGTTATTTCTTCCTCGATATTTTCGAACTTGGCGACGAAGAAACCGATGAATCGACGGGCGAATATTTGTTGCACATCGACAAAATCGAAATTCATACGCCTGAATCTTTGGCTCAAAGAAATGTAGATTTTGCTAAATTGGCTGAAGAGTTTGAAATTGATTCTTACGATGGCTATGAATTTGGCGAAGTCGGTGATGAAGATGATGAAGATGGCGAAGATGAAGAAGGCGACGAGGAAACTGAAGATTAAATACCAATCTAAGAAAATTAGACGCAGAAACACACGGATTGGGCAGATTTTCACAGATTCTTTAAATAATCTGTGAAAATCCGCCCAATCCGTGTCATCAGCGTCTAATTTTTTCTCAAAAATCAAAATGCAAACAAATTGGCAATCAATCGTTTTTTTCCTTCTCATCTTCGTATGCCTAACGCCGTTTGTTTCTCCGCCGATTGCTCTCGCGATTGGTTTGATTTTTGCATTCACAATTGGCAATCCTTTCCCAAAAGAAACGAGTAAAGTTACGAAATATCTGCTCCAAGTTTCGGTTGTTCTTCTCGGGTTTGGGATGAATCTCGAATCGGTTGTAAAAGCCGGAAAAGACGGAGTTTTGTTCACAATCGCGACGATTTTCGGGACGCTAATTCTCGGCTATGTTGTCGGTAAGCTATTGAAAGTAAATGACAAAACGTCTGCACTGATTTCTTCAGGAACGGCAATTTGCGGCGGAAGTGCAATTGCTGCAGTTGCACCCGCAATTGATGCCGATAGCGATGAAACTTCGGTTTCGCTTGGCACAATTTTTATCCTCAATGCCATTGCACTTTTTATCTTTCCGATCATCGGAACAGCACTTAGTTTAACCCAAAATCAATTCGGAATTTGGGCGGCAATCGCGATTCACGACACGAGTTCGGTAGTTGGAGCGGCAACAAAATTTGGCGACGAAGCATTGCAGATCGCAACTACGGTTAAGCTCGCGAGAGCTTTGTGGATTGCTCCAATCGCTCTGATTTTTGCTTATCTCTATCGACAAAAAGATTCGAAATCATCAAAAATCGCGATTCCGTGGTTTATCGGTTTGTTTCTGCTCGCGACCATTATTCGCACCTATGCACCGCTCGTTATTCCCGCAAGTTTCTGGGAATCAATTATTTTGTTCGCGAAAAAAGGTCTGACTATCACGCTTTTTCTAATTGGTTCAGGCTTATCATTCGCGGTCTTGAAAAAAGTCGGGATTAAACCTCTGATTCAAGGCGTGACACTTTGGGTAGTAATTTCGGTAGTTTCTTT
The DNA here is from genome assembly GCA_031415455.1 of Acidobacteriota bacterium. Classification (GTDB taxonomy): domain Bacteria; phylum Acidobacteriota; class Blastocatellia; order Pyrinomonadales; family Pyrinomonadaceae; genus JANNVK01. The sequence goes on from JANORS010000016.1 coordinate 109,218, forward strand.
ACTCGCCATTTTGTGGGCAATTGTATGAATAAGCAACTAATTTTTGTTTACAATGCAAACGAAGATGTTTTTTCGCAAGTAGCTGATTATTTGCATAAAGTCTTTAGTCCGAAGACTTACGAGTGCAATTTGTGTAGTTTAACTCACTCTAATTTTGGAATGAAAGCTGATTGGAAAAGCTTTATCCAACAAATTAATGCTGATTTAGAATTCTTTCACAAAGATGAATTTTGTTTAAAATTTCCAGATCATAAAGAAGTAACCTTCCCAATTATTTTTCAATCAAGCGAGAATAATAAGTTGAAAACGCTAATAAGCAGTGAAGAAATCAATAAAATCAGCGAACTAAAAGAATTACAAACTCTTATTGAGCAGAGACTTAATATTGGATAGAGTCAACAGAACCAAATGTTTATCGACATCACTCCGCTTAAAGTTTCCCGCGATTACCGACTCCTATTTTTTGGACAAATGATTTCGTTTTTCGGCACGATGATGTCGTTTGTCGCGATCCAATGGCAGGTTTTTGATCTCACAAAATCAAGTGCGATGGTCGGATATGTTGCACTTGCCGAAGTTGTGCCGATGATTTTTCTTGGTTTTGTTGGCGGTGCAATAGCTGATTCATTCGATAAACGAAAAATTCTCAGATTTACGGAAATAGGGCAAACAATTGTCACTGCAATTGCTCTCGCAAATTGTTTTTTGCCAGAACCGAAAATTTGGATTATTTTTCTCGTCGCGGCAATGCACTCCGGTCTCGCGGCGTTGCAACGTCCGGCTTTCGAGTCATTTATTCAGAAAATAATTCCTCTGGAATTGATTTCCTCGGTGATGGCGTTAAATTCGATGCGTTGGAGTTTGAGTGCAATTATCAGTCCGCTGATTGCAGGAATTATCGCCACAAGTTTCGGTGTTTCAATAGCTTACACGATTGATTTAATTTCGTTTATCGCATCTTTAATCGCGGTTTATATGATTAGTAAAGTCGCTTCGCCGGTTAATGCGGCGAAACCGAGCGTGCGAAATGTCATTGACGCATGGGTTTATGCTTTCAGCCGGCAAGACCTTTTGGGAACATATTTAATCGATATTGCCGCGATGTTTTTCGCCTTTCCACAAGCGTTATATCCAGCGTTGGCGGTTATTTACGGTAAAGAATATCTCGGGCTTTTTCTTGGTTCAATTGCGGTCGGTGCATTACTTGCGAGCATAACATCTGGTTGGACAAAAACTGTTCACCGACATGGTTTAGCGGTTATACTTGCTGCAATTGGTTGGGGAATTGCGATTATTTTTTTCGGACTTTCAAACAATTTGTGGCTCGCTTTATTTTTTCTCTCGCTTGCAGGATTTTCAGATATGCTGAGCGGAATTTTTCGCGGTGCAATCTGGAATCAAACTATTCCAAACTTTCTTCGCGGCAGACTCGCGAGTATTGAGATGATGAGTTACTTGATTGGACCTTATCTCGGCAGTGCGAAAATGGGAATTGTTGCAGAGGCGACAAGTGTGAAATTTGCGATTGTTTCGGGCGGTATCTTAAGCGTAATTGCGGTTATTATTTTAGCGATTTTCTTGCCGAAGTTTTTGAAGTATGATGGCAGAGAAGGAATTAAGCAGAAAATACTCGAGGAACAACTTCGCGAATCTGAATTGGAAAATTAGAAATATGGCACTTATTAGAAAACGACAACTCCAAAACTGGCAGAAACTTAGCGGCGACGAACGCGACCTTCTAATCGAAATGCTGCCTGCTACAAAAGAACAAATCGTCGAACTTTTTGATTATCTCAACGATTTGCTCGGCGAAATCGACTGTAAACACGATCTTGAGCAAACGATAAAATATGCGATGCAAAAAGGCTTAAGTGTCTCGAAATTAATGCCTTGGCTTCAAGAAAACGGCGGTTTCTGCGACTGCGAAGTGCTAAAAAACGTTGAAGAAGAATGGGAAGCCGTTTTCGGCGAAAGATAATTTTACAATCTCATATCTAATTCATCTTGCACAGTATTCACATCTTTATCGCCGCGACCAGAAAGATTAACAATCATAATTTCATTCGGCGACATTGATGGTGCAATTTTTATCGCATGAGCGATGCCGTGCGAAGTTTCAAGTGCTGGAATAAGACCTTCAATTTGTGACAAAGTTTGAAACGCCTGCAACGCTTCCATGTCATTTGCCGAAGCATATTCAACTCGTCCGATGTCGTGCAAATATGCGTGTTCGGGTCCAATCGAAGCGTAATCCAAACCTGCCGAAATTGAGTGTGTGAGCGATATATTTCCGCGGTCGTCTTGAAGTAAATAGCTCTTTGTTCCTTGCAAAACTCCGACTTTTCCGCCGTCCATAAATCGAGCCGCGTGTTCGCCCAAAGCCGAACCTTTTCCGCCGGCTTCTACGCCAATCATTCTCACGCTTTGATCTTGTAAGAAAGGATGAAATAGACCAATTGAATTTGAACCACCGCCAACGCAAGCAACTAATAAATCAGGTAAACGACCTTCTTTTTCCAAAATTTGTTCACGCGATTCACGTCCTATCACACTTTGAAAATCTCTGACCATCAGCGGATACGGATGCGGACCTAAAGCACTTCCCAAAAGATAATATGTAGAATCAACATTCGTCACCCAATCTCGCAAGGCTTCGTTGATTGCGTCTTTAAGAGTTTTAGAACCCGAATCAACACCGCGAACTTCAGCACCTAGCAGCCGCATCTTGAAGACGTTTAATTCTTGCCGACGCATATCTTCCGTTCCCATGTAAACCACACATTCTAAACCGAATAACGCACAAACTGTTGCCGTCGCTACGCCGTGCTGTCCCGCACCTGTTTCGGCAATTATTCGCTTCTTCCCCATTTTTCGAGCAAGCAAAACTTGTCCTAAAGCGTTGTTGATTTTATGTGAACCTGTGTGTCCGAGATCTTCGCGTTTCAGATAGATTTTCGCACCGCCGAGAGTTTCAGAAAGACGTTTAGCGTAAAAAAGCGGAGTCGGGCGACCCGAAAAATCTTGCAACAGATTAAGAAATTCAGTTTGAAAATCTGCATCATCGCGAACAGCAAAAAAAGCCGAAGTTAATTCTTCGAGTGGCGACATAAGAGTTTCGGGAACAAAACGCCCACCGAATTCTCCCCAATAGCCTTTTTCATTTGGTTGGAAATTATTCATTTTTATAAATCTTCTTTTTCTAACTTAAATTCTTCTAAAAGTGCGAAGAATAGGTCGAACGCTTTTTCTTCATCGCTATTTGTTTTTCTTAAAACATGATGCATACAATCCAACGAATTTGGATACCCATATCCAACCTTTTCGCCCATCCATTTCTGAAATACAACGGAGTCATATTTGCCAATGTCAAAAACTGCATTTGAGACGTTGAGTGCGGAAGTGAAGCCAAACATAAAAATCCACAATTTTGTCAAAGATTTTTCGCCAAAATAAAGGGTTGGTCTCGCGTGAATTGGGGCTAAAAAATCATACAGAGTTTGTTTCTTTTTATAATCTTCGCTCTTTAAACTTTTAAGTAAAATTCGTTCGTAATTTTTTATTTTAGATAAAAAGTTTATCAATTTAATTTGATCTTTGACACCTTTTTCGCTTTCGACGCCGCTACACGTATCAACTCCATAAACGTTTGGACCATTTGGTGCAAATGTGGCGTTTATGACATTTTCGTGATTTAGTCCACCAGCCAAATACATTTTCGGAAAAATCTCCTGCACTTTTTTTGCAATTTCCCAATCAAAAGTCTCGCCGGTTCCGCCTTGTTCTTTTGGATTGTAGGCATCGAGCAAAATCGCATCAACTTCATATTTCAAAACAACTTCTGGCACAAATTCAGGCGAAACACGGAAAGCTTTGATGATTTCAAGATTTGTTTTGAGTTTGATTTCGCGGCAAAATTCGGGCGTTTCTTCGCCGTGGAGCTGGATTGCGTTGAGGTTTGCCGTTTTGGCGATTTCGGCAACGGTTTCGAGTGTTTCGTTTACAAAAACTCCGACCTTTAGAATCTCTTCGGGAAGTTGGTCAATGATCTCGCGTGCTTTTTCGGGTTCAATGTATCTCGGGCTTTTTTTGTAAAAGTTAAAACCGAGAGCGTCTGCACCGAATTTTACGGAAAGCAGAGCGTCGTCGAGATTTGTGATTCCACATATTTTAACTTTCGTCATAAAAAAGAGAAATTATGCACAGATGAACACAGATGAAGATGATAAATCCAATTCAAAAATCATTTCTTTGTTTTTCCATACCTGTGTTTATCTGTGTCCATCTGTGAATAAATTTCTTAAAGCTTCCGATACGTTTCCGCTTCGCATTAGAGTTTCACCAACCAAAAATCCGCGATAGCCGATTGAACGCAATTCTGCTATCTCGTCTGCTGTTGTGATGCCACTTTCCGCAATCATTAACGCATCTTTTGGTGCAAACCTTATCAATTCGCGAGACACATCGAGCGATACTTCGAACGAATGAAGATCGCGATTATTTACGCCGATGATTTTTGCGTTAATTGCTTTTGCACGTTCTAATTCTTCAAGTGTATGAACCTCAACTAAAACATCTAAACCCAATTCTTCATTCGCTAAGTTGTATAAATTCAATAATGTAAAATCATCAAGCATCGCAACGATGAGCAAAATTACGTCGGCTCCAGCCGCTTTCGCTTCACGGATTTGAAACTCATCAAATACAAAGTCTTTCCGCAAAATTGGAATATCGACAACGCTTCTTGCGACTTTTAAATCATCTAAATGCCCGCAAAATTTATCTTCTTCGGTCAAAACAGAAATTGCGGTCGCACCGCCAAGTTCGTAAGATTTGGCGACTTCTGCAACGTTGATTTTGTCGTTAATAATTCCTTTTGAAGGCGAAGCACGCTTGATTTCGGCGATAATGTGAGTTTTGGTTTTGTCACTTAATCGTTCGCTCAACAAGTGCGGCGGACGTGAGATTTCATAAGAAAACTCCGCGGGTGAAGTTTGTTTTGCTTCTGCGACGCGAAGTTTTTTGAGCTCGAAAATTTCATCTAAAAAAGTCATTGAATTAAGTGAAAAACTAAAAACTAAAGTCAATTTTAGATTAGACAATCTCAATTCAAAACTCAAAACTCAAAACTCAAAACTTTAGCGGTTAGTTGTCGTTACTAATCTTTCAAGTTTTGTGCTAGCCGAATGGCTGTCGATACTTTGCTCGGCGAGTCGTGCGGCATGCATGGGTTCACTTGCTTTTCCGCCGACTAACAATGCGGCAGCGGCGTTTAATACAACCAAGTTTCTGGCTTCATCGCGACGTTTGCCGTTTAAAACTTCAGTAATTATTTTCGCACTTTCAGTTGGTGAATTTGCAGTTAAATGTTCAATTTTTGCTCGTTTGAGACCAAATTCTTCGGGTGAAATGTTAAAAGTTCGTATTTTATTTTTCTCAATTTCAGCAACAAAACTTTCGCCATTAAGAGTAAGTTCATCTAAGCCATCAAGTCCGTGAACGACCCAGGCTTTTTCAATTCCTAGTAACGAAAGTGCTTCAGCCATTGGTTCAACGAGATATTTGCTTGAAACGCCGACGATTTGTTTTGGTGCACTTGCCGGATTTGCGAGCGGACCGATGATGTTAAAAACTGTGCGAATTCCGAGATGTTTACGGACTTTTCCGACGAATCCAAGTGATGAATGATATTTTTGTGCAAATAAGAAACAAATTCCTGCACCATTGAGACAAGCCTGTGCAATTTCTGGTTCAGAAGTGATTTTTACGCCAAGTATTTCTAAGACATCCGCACTTCCGGTCGAGCTTGTAACCGAACGATTTCCGTGTTTTGCGACAGAAAGTCCGGCTCCTGCAATGACAAAAGCAGCAGCGGTTGAAACATTAAATGTTTTAACTGAACTCGAACCGGTGCCGACAATGTCAATAAAATTTTTTGAATGAGCCTTAATTTTCGTCGCTTTTTCACGCATTCCAGAAGCCAAACCGGCAATTTCGGCGGCTGTTGCTCCTTTTGCTTGAATAATCGAAAGAATTCCAGCGATTTGCACAACGCGAGTTTCAACGTGAATACTTTCATCAGAAAACGCGACAAAAAGTTGCTTTGCTTCTTCAAAAGTTAAATTTTCACGATTAGAGAGTTTCGCCAAAAACGGAAAAAGAGACGTGTTTTTTGGACTGTCATTTGGCGGAATATTCTTTGAAATTCTTGTCATAATCGATTGTTTTATGTGTTGCGGAAAGGAAATGAAGCGTATGAGGCTGATTTGATTATGTCAGATTTCGAGGAAGTTTTGCAAAAGTTTTTTACCATCAGTCGTTAAAATTGATTCAGGATGAAACTGAACGCCTTCAAGTTTATAAGTTTTATGCCGCAAACCCATAATAATTCCTTCTGGAGAAGTTGCCGAAATTTCGAGTTCGGCTGGCAAAGATTCGCGTTCAACAATCAGCGAATGATAGCGTGCAGCCTTAAATCTATAAGGAATTTGACGAAAAATTGTTTTGCCATCATGACAAATTTCAACCGATTTTCCGTGGACAGGTTCTTTTGCCCGAACAACTTTTCCGCCAAAAACTTGACCGATAGCTTGATGACCAAGGCAAACGCCTAAAATTGGAAGTTTATCGGCGTATTTTTCTAAAATTGGCAATGTAACGCCAGCTTCTGAAGGATTTCCCGGTCCGGGCGAGATAAGAATTCGAGTCGGATTTATTTCGCCATCAATCTCATTTAGCGTAACTTCATCGTTTCGCCGAATGGTCATTTCAACACCAAGTTCACCTAGATATTGGACAAGATTGTATGTAAACGAATCGTAATTATCTATAACTAAAAGCATATTTTAACAGTGGTCAGATTTAAAAGTTCTATTTCAAAAGCTCAATTGCATCAGTTTTTTTACTTTCTTTTGCATAGTCTAAGGCAGTTTTTTTAAACTTATCTTTGATGTTTTTATTTGCACCTTTAGCGAGCAAAAGGCTAATTATTTCTTTTCTAACTTCGGTTAGCATTCCGTCGGTTGAGGCAATATACATCAATGCCGTAACGCCGGTAATCTCTTGTTGATCTACTTTTGCATTCTTTTCGAGCAACATTTTTACAGTTTCAACATTTGCTGAAGCTCCGACACAAGCTGAAATTAAAGGCGATGTTTTTTCGCTGTCAGCAATATTTGGATCAGCGTTTTTTTCGAGTAATTTTTTAACCAAATCGTTTCGTCCGCGAGTTGCCGCTAAATTTAAAATTGTCTGACTTTTTATACTTCCAGAAACACCTGCTACGTTGACATCAGCACCTTTTTCGAGCAACAGATCAACGATTTCTTCTTTGTTTTTTTGCAACGCAAAGTGAATTGGGGAATTTCCGTTTCCATCAACTTTATTCATATCAGCTTTTTCAATTAAAGCTTTAACTGTTTTAGTTTCAGTATTTTGAATTGCGTAAATGAGTGCAGTTTGCTTGCTCGAATTTTGCGAATTAGCGTCAATTCCGGCATCATAAAACGACTTTAGAGAAATAATGTCGTCGCCCTTTATTGCACGGAAAAAACTATCGACATCGATATCATAACCGCGAAGTTTGAGCATGCTTTTTGCCATATCGGGCGATTGCGGAACTTCCGTCTCAGGTTTTTTACAAGCTGCAAGACTAACGAATATAAGCAAAAATATTGTGAGAGCTTTCATAATGTTAAATTCCTTTTTCGGCAAGTTCGATGGCTTTTACTAACGCCCGAGCTTTGTTTATTGTTTCTTCGTATTCCTTTTCGGGAACAGAATCGTGAACAATTCCGGCTCCGGCTTGAATTGCGGCAATGCCATCGCGGATTTTTATTGTCCTAATCGCAATGCACGTATCCAGATTGTTGGCGTAGTCGATATAGCCAACAGTTCCGGCGTAAACACCACGGGATTCCGGCTCTAATTGTTCGATAATTTGCATCGCTTTTACTTTTGGTGCACCCGAAACTGTTCCCGCGGGAAAGCACGAACTTAATGCATCAAAACGATCATATTTATCAGCTAGTTTCGCCCGTAAGCCTGTAACAAGATGCTGAACGTGTGAATATCGCTCAACTTTCATTAGTTCATCAATCTCAACTGTTCCAAATTCTGCAACTCTGCCAAGATCGTTTCTGCCAAGATCGACCAGCATTACGTGTTCTGAAACTTCCTTAATATCTGTTCGCATATCTTCGCCGAGCATCCAATCTTCTTCTTCATTTACACCACGCGGGCGAGTTCCGGCAATTGGTCGATAATCGAGATTTTTACCACGACAACGAACCAACATTTCTGGCGAAGCTCCGATTAAAGTTTCTTCGCCAAGTTTCATAAAAAACATATAAGGCGAAGGATTTGTTGTTCGCAAAGCTCGATAAATATTAATTTCGCGAGCCGAAATCTTTCGTGTAAACTTCTGCGAAAGAACAACTTGATAGCAATCGCCATTGAGAATTTTCTCTTGCACAAGTTCAACATTCTTTTCAAAATTTTCTTTCGTTTGATTTGGCTGAAAAGCAAGATTTGTCTCACAAGAGTTTTCATTTGCCAGATTTGGTCTAAACTCAGGATTATTTAAAAGTTCCTCAATTCTTTCAGTTTCAGCAATCGAATTTTCATAAAGTTCGCGAAGTTTCGTGTCGTCGCCATCAGCTTCATCAGTAAAAACAATCGAAATTATTTCAATTCTTTGCTTCAATCGGTCAAACGCCAAAATCGTCCGAAAAAACATCCAAACAGCGTCGTTATGATTAAAATTTTTGTCATTTTCGAGAATTGGCTCAAACCAGCGAACAGTTTCATAAGCCAAAAAACCGACCGCACCACCGCACAATGGCGGAAGATTTTCTCGCACAGAAAGCTTATTTTTCTCAAAGTGTTGTCGCAAAAAATCGAAAAGTTTGATGTCAGGAATTTCGTCAGTTTCTATGTCTTTCTCGCAGCAAACCTTGCCGTTTTTCGCGGTTACGGTCATGAACGGATTTGCCGCCAAAAAAGAATATCGTGCGAGAAGTTCGCCGCCTTCGATTGATTCAAACAAAAATGCTCTCTCTGCAGAATCTGCGACTCGTAAAAATGCACCAACCGGCGTGTGCAAATCTGCTAAAACGCTTCGTATAATTGGCACAACATTGCCGTTTTTTGTAGCTTTTATGAAGTCTTCGTAAGTTTTAGGATTTTGTTCGAGCATTTGTAAAATTATTCCAATACTTAAGTTAATGCTAATTGGAAAAAACCGAAAAGTAAATTCTTATATAAATTTATTTACTATTTTCTCATTCGGATTTATGATTACGCTAGTTTTTGTCACGAGTTTAGAAAACTTTCGTTAAAGGAATTAAATGAAAACATCATCTGCAAAAGTATTATTTGTTATCTTATTGTCAATCGCCTCACTTTTTTCACAAACAGATCCAAAATTAGCCGCAAACGCAGTTAAAGAAGATGAAGAATTTAAAACCAAATTTGTTGAATATATCCGCGAAACTGGACTCGAAGTTGAAACTTTGCGGTCAAGCGGAAATCGTCTTTTATTTACTTCTGAAGTTGCGTCAATTTTGTGGGAATATGATGAAAAAGAAGCTCGCGGCATTTTTCTCGGTGCAATGAATGATGTTCGTCAACAGTTTTCGCAATTTGCTTCGGAGATTGCTGCCGAAGTTGACACCGATGATGATTCTGAACAACGTGGCGGATTTTTATTTGGTCGAGGTGGCAATCCAAAATTTCAACGAATTCTATCTTCGCGGCAAAGTTTAGCGTTTTCGCTTGCCGAATTTGATCCGCAAACCGCTTTAGATTTCTTTTTTGAAACTCGTTACATTATTACAAATCAAAAATATGCTAATCAGATTGAACTTTCTGACAAATCATTCGAAACTCGTTTGATACAGATGGTTGCTGAGAAAGACCCGGCGAAGGCTCTGGCTTTTGCCAAAAAAACAATCGAAAAAGACGTAAATTATAATCATATTGATTTACTTCGGCAGTTTCACAAAAAAGATTCAGAAAAAGCCAATGAGTTAGCAATTGCAATGCTCAACGAACTTCGCTCGACGAAATTTGATAGTGATAGCAATATTGAAATAGAAAATATGTTTTTGACTTTGGCTGTTCAAACTTCAAAAGACATTGCAAAAATGAAGACTAATAAAACACCTTTGCTAAGTTCGAGCCAGCAAAGAGAACTTGCCGATTTGATGGCGAAGCAATTGCTAAAAAGCGACGAAATAACCAGGTTTGATCCGTCATACATTCGACAAATGCTGACAACAATCGAACAATTTTCTCCGGCAAATGCGAACCAAATTCGTTTGAAATATAAAATTAAAAACCAAAAACCAGCAAGTTCAGCCGCAATTTCTGCTCCGCCGAGAGTAGCAGGTCGTCCAACTCGCAACATCAACATAAGTCCTGAAATAAGCTCGACAGTCGTTGAAGAAAAAATAAGTTTGATGTCAAAAATTGGGACACAAAAGCTAACAGTTGAAGACAAGGTAAAAATTAGGGAAGAAATAAGGCAAACATTAGCTAAATCAAAACGTCGCGAAGAAAAACTACTTATTTTTGCCGGAATTGTTTCGCAGCTATCGGTTGCGGGCGAAAAAGATTTGGCAAAAGAAGTAATTGAAGATTCGGGATTTATCCAAAATCAGAACGCAAAAAATTATCTTGAATTTGGCACAAACCTAATGCTTTCATATTCTTACGCAGATGTTGAACCTGCAAAATCGTTTGAAATTATGGAATCTACAATTTTTCAAATCAACGATTTTATGGCGAGTGCATTGAAAATATTAGAATTTGTTGATGCCAGCGACGAGCTATTTTCAGAAGGTGAAATTCAACTTGGCTTTGGTCCGGCGGGCAATATTGTTCGCGAAGTTTCGACTTCAATTCCGCAAGTAAAAGATTTTATAAAAAAACTCGCCAAGACAGACTTTGAACGAACAAAAGGTTTAGCGGACAAATTTCAACGACCTGAAGCTAGATTTCTTGCCCGAATGATAATTTTGCGAAGTTTGGTAAAAGCAAAAGAATCTCTAAAAAATATTGAAAATACAACAGAAGTTTTTGATTCGGCTGTGGATGACGATAATGATCCGCCGCCGATTGCTGTTCCAACGCCGCGTTCGGCAACGAGCAGAAATCAATAGTTATTTGGCTTTCGTGAAGTTCTTGCAACTGAAACTCAAATATAACGTTTAATAAAACACGAGAGTCAATCAAAATAAATTCAGAGGTCGATTATGTTAAAGGTTTTTTCACTTTTCCCATTATTTATTTACCTTTTTTTTGTTCCTGCATTTTCTCAAAATCAAAAACCAAATAAGAAAGAAAAAACCGCGGCAGAAAATAAGCGTGAACAAAAAGCGAAACCACCGGAACCAAAAAAGGTTGAACTTTCGCCGTTGATGAAGTCGAATCTGAGAAGTTTTTTGGGTCAAACAAATGATTTGATTTTAAATCTCAATTCAAATTCGAATCGTGCGTATTTTTCGATAAGAACGGCAAAGATTCTTTGGACAATTGATAAATCAGCCGCTCAGAAAATGTATCGGGTTTCAACGGAAGCCATTCGCAAAAGCCTTTTGGAAATTGAATCTGAGCTTGATCAGCTTGAACAATCAGGAAGTTCGGATTTTTCAAAACTTAGTTTGCAAAATGATATATGGCAAAAATTTTCGGATGTCTGCGTTCTCTCGAAAAGTCTTTCTGAGGAGCTTTTAGAAAATGATCCAAACTTCGCTTATACGTTTTTTCACGCGATGAACCTTAAAATCAACAATAATCAATTAAGACGTAATTTTGAAAAAGCAATAGCTGAATTTGAAACACCTCTGCTCAAACAAATTGCTAAAGAAGACCTTGAAAGTGCGACAAAACTTTCCGTCAAGCGGCTAAAAGAGCGAGGGTTTTCCGAAGACACTATCAATATTTTGGCTCTAAACTACGAGAAAGATGAAAAGACATCTCAACAATTTGCGGACAAATTGGTCGAATCTTTGAAACCAATTGGGGCAATCAATGAAACGAATTATTCAAAAATTGAAGGATTATGGCTAGCTGGAACTGAGCAAACTCAAGATCTAATGGGAAAAGGTTCAAGTAAAAAGCCTTTTTTTTCCAAAGATAATTTGCAAGATATTTCGGAAGTCCTTGATGTTTATAAGTTTCGAATGAATCAATTTGCGAACGATGTTATTCGAAGTAACGATATTTTGAAGCAGTTTGCACCAAAGAATTTAACAACATTCGCAGAATTCGTGAAACAAAGTGAAACTACAAGCAAAACTCAACGTAATCCAGAAACTCCTCTTGATCGATCGTTGAGAGAAAAATTGCAATCTCGCGATGAATTTAGAAAGGAACTTGCGATTTATATTCGACCGTTATTTTCGAAATCTACCCCAACAATAACTAAACAGGAAATAATTGATCAGGCTTTGTATAGAATTGAAGGCGTTACTGATCGGCAAACGAAATTCGACTTGCTGATATGGCTTGCGAGAAGTTGTGTTGAAGCTAAACAAAACGATTTTGCAATGAGAACTTTGGCAGTTGTGGATTTAATAAGTCGCCGCGGTTTGCTGATGGCAACTGACTTTGAAGATAAATGGGCAGTAGCTGGTGTTTATTCACTTTTCAAAACGGAAGAATCGTTTGAAATAATTGATAGAATTTTATTACAACAGAGTTTTGTAATCAATGGTTTTGCGGTTTACGCAGCTTATTTAGGTGGGAATCTTGCATCCGAAGAAGGAGAAATCAAACTTTTAGCTTTTCCAAATTCTAGAGTCTATGGTGCTGGAAACTTTGAAAGTAAACTTATAAAACAACTAGGAGATGCAGATTTTTCTCGTTTGAATTTGCTTCCCGACAGAATTGAGCGGATTGAATTTAAAGTGCAAGTGAGAATTTTAATTGCAGAATCCTTAATCGCTCCTGAACCACCAGAAAATGATGTAAAAATGAAATAAGGATTCTCAGATTAACAAATCTACATTAAACTTGTACCCAAAAGCCATTGTCCGCCATCAACAACGAGTGTCACGCCGCTGATATAACTTGCGGCATCTGAACACAAGAAAACTGCCGAATTTTCGATGTCAACAATTCGTCCAAAACGACGCAAAGGTATTTTATTCACAAGTTTCTCTTTTAATTCCGGCATCAATAATCGCTTCATTCCTTCGGTGTCTTCAATCGGTCCCGGAGCGATTCCGTTGACACGAATTCCGTGTCTGCCCCATTCAACCGCTAGGTTTCGCGTAATTGCGTCAACACCGGCTTTTGCTGCCGAAACGTGAATTTGCATTGGTGTTCCGAGATAATGAAGTGTCGCGGAAATGTTCAAAATTTGCCCTTTATTTTCTTTCAATTGAGCAAACGCTGCACGGCAAACGTTGAAAGTTCCTTTGGTATCGATGTCTAAAACTGTCCCAAATCCATTGGCAGAAAGCTCATCGGCTTTGCACAAAAAATTTCCTGCGGCACCATTGATAACAATGTCTATTTTCCCAAAATGTTCGACCGTCGCGGCAATTGCTTTTTCAACCGCTTCATAGTCGCGAACATCTGCCGCAACCGCAAAACATTCGCCGCCTTCTGATTCAATCAGCGTTTTCATGGTTTCGAGGTTCTCAATCTTGCGACTTGTAATCGCAATTTTCGCACCCGATTTTGCCAATGCACGTGCAACTCCGCCAGTAATTCCGGTTCCGCCGCCTGTCACAAACGCAACCTTTCCTTGTAAAATATTCTCTGCAAAAAAATTATTCATAATTTTGATATTCTATCATAAGTAAGATTCCAGATTTCAGATTTTGAAGTGATGATTTAGAATCTGACATGATTCTTGCTGAAGTTCTTTAGATTGCTCATGCAATCTTGCGGACAGAGTGTCCGCGATCCAATATGAAATTTATTCTTAATTTAACTTATCGCGAAATTCGCTCGTCTTGGAAGCGTCTGTTGTTCTTTTTTCTCTGTATTAGCATTGGAGTTGGTTCGATTGTTGCGTTGCGTTCGCTGATTCAAAATTTGACAAAAGCAGTTGCAGGCGATGCCCGAAGTTTGCTCACAGCGGACTTTGAACTTAGTAAAACTTCGCTTTTGACAGCTGCGGAACTTACTGCAATTGAACAAGTTATCGGAAAATCAACTGAAATTGAAGCTCGTGGCGAAATTTTTACAACAAACGCAACGGCTCGAACAAAAGACGATTTTAAGTTTGCCGAATTAAAAGGAGTCGACGAAAATTTTCCTTTAGTTGGTAATTTTGTTTTATCAAATGGAAATAAATTTGATTATTCAGCTTTGCAGAAAAATGGTGCGATTGTTCAAAGTATTTTACTAGAACAACTAAATCTTAAAATCGGCGATAAAATTAGCATCGGCGAAGCGGAATTTGAAATTCGCGACACTTTTGATGAAGAACCTGGTGGTGCAAGTGGTTTTCGACTCGGTTCGAGGATTTTTATCGACAAAAAAGTTTTGGAAACCACCGGTTTAACGCGAATTAGGCGACGAATTTTATTTCGAACTGCAAATGACCCAACTGCTTTAGTAACTGAGCTGAGAAATGCTTTGAAAGAATCAAAATCAGTTGTGACAATTCAAAGTTATAAAGAAACACAACAAAATATTGGTGAACAATTTACAAAAACTGAAAATTATCTTTCTCTGACAGGTTTGCTGATTTTAGTTTTGGGCGGAATTGGTGTTTGGAATGTCGCAAGAGTTTTTGTCGAACAAAAACGCAAAACCGTTGCTGTTTTGAAGTGTTTAGGTGCTTCTGCGACAAAAGTTACAATCGTCTATTTGTTGCAAATAATGGTGCTTGGAGCATTTGGAAGTTTGTTTGGCGTTGTGCTTGCTCAATTAACTTTGTGGTTTGTCCAAAGTCGTTTTGGCGATGCTTTGCCTTCAAATATGCTCTACCAAGTCCAATTTTCAAATGCTTGGCAGGGAACTTTGCTTGGAGTTATTGTCGCGTTTTTATTCTCGATTTTGCCGTTACTCCAAATTCGCAATATTAAACCCAATTTGCTTTTGCGTGATGATAATAACGAAAAAGTTCGAGGTTTAGATTGGACGAAAATTATATTTGCAGTTTTTTGTCTCAGCGGACTTTTAGGCGTTGCGGCTTGGCAAGCGGGAAGTTTGGCAATCGGCGTGGCGTTTCTTGTGAGTTTGGGTTTAACTTCGCTGATTTTATACTTTGCCGCGGTTGTATTGACTTTTTATTTGCAAAAAATTAAATCGTTTGGTTCATTTTCAATCTCACAAGCGATAAATTCGCTTTATCGACCTGGAAATCAAACCCGCGTAATTCTTCTCGCCGTTGGACTTGGTGCATTTGTCGTGCTTGCAGTTCAATCTTTGCAGACCAATCTCGTTCGCGAATTCGATTTTTCCCGCAACGAAAAACTTCCAAGTCTATTTGTTGTAGATGTTCAAAAAAGTCAGATTGAGCAGTTAAAGACGCTTGCCGAAAAAGCGACAAATGAAAAAATTGATACAATTCCAAACATCAGAGCGAGAATAAGTGCAATAAATGGCGAACCTTTCGATTATGAACAACGCGAAGTTCGCCAACAACAAGGTCAAATTGGACGTGAATTTGTGATAACTTATCGTCCAAATCTCGACGATAATGAAACGGTGACAGACGGAAAATGGTGGGATAATTCTATTTCAGAAACGCCGGAAGTGTCTGTTGCAGAAGATATTGCGGGTGCTTTAAAAATTTCGGTCGGAAGCACGATTACATTTGATATTTTAGGGCGAAGAATTGAAGCGAATGTTTCAAATATCAGAAAGTTTGACCTTAGAAATACTCGAACTGCATTTTTGTTTGTGTTTCGTCCGGGAACTTTGGAAAAAGCTCCGCAGACTTTTGCCGTCCCAATTCAGACAAAACTGCCGGCAAAAGAACGCAGTAAACTACAAAAAACTCTACTCGAAAATTTCCCGACAATTCAGATATTTGATGTTCAAGATATTCTGACAGCTGTCGGTAAAATATTAAATAATTTTGTTTTAGCGATAAGTTTTGTTGGTAGTTTTGTGATTTTGAGTGGAATATTAATTTTGATCGGTTCTGTAAGTCTGACGAAATCGCAACGAATTTATGAAAATGCAATATTGAAAACTCTTGGTGCTAAGCGAAAAACCTTGCTTGCAATTTTATTTGCCGAATATGGAATCTTAGGACTTTTAGCCGGAATTATCGGTGCTTTTTTTGCAACTTTTATGTCTTTTGGAGTGAGCAAGTTTATTTTAGAAATCCAATGGGAATTTGATCTGAGATTGATGATTGCCGGAGTTTTTATCACGGCTTTACTCGTAATATTTTTCGGAATTGTGGCAAGTTTTGATGTTTTGTTTAGAAAGCCATTGCAGACTTTGCGAGGTCAATAATTAAGAACTAAATCTACAAATCGAAAAGTCTGCGGAAAAAATTCTTGCTTTTCTTTTTTGTCATTTGTCCAAAATTTTCGCGAATCCAACGTTCAGATTGTTCGTAAAAATCAAACTCTTTTTCATCTCTGCGAAAAAGAGCTGTGTGGCTGTAACGTCTTCCGTTTATTATCTTTGTTGGATGTTTGATGTGCAGCATTTCGTGGTGCATTACTGCTTGAACAACAAAATTTGGCACACTTTCGCTATCCAAGGTTTGGCTAATAACGATTGTGTTATGAGTCGAGTCGTGATGCCCAAGAATGCGAAATGTCTTTGTATTTGACCAAGTTAAAGTTGGTTTTGGAATTGCGTTATCAAAATATATTTCGTTTAGTTCATTAAACAATAAATCTAAATTATAGACTTTTCCAAGTGCCGAGCTGATGATTTTTCGTCCTTTAATTTTTCGATTATTACGAGCAGATTCTTGAATTTCGGGTGATTTTACATAGGTTTCATAAATTAAACGAGCATTTTTTGGAACACGTTTTCTCAAAAGTTTTGCAGCAAGAATAAAAGCTAAAGATTTTTGCACTTCATCAGGTGCATTTTTACAAATTTCCCCAATTCTGACGAAAACTTCACCGTTTCGTACGCGAATTGTATGATTTATCCCAACATAGTTGTAAAATTCGATATGAACATTCGGAATTTCATTTGTAGTTTGAAAATTTTTAAAGGCTTCGCGGTAGTAGTCTCGAATTTGAATTAAATTAGTAGTCATTTAAAATTGTTAATCTTGTTTAAACATAAGTCTTGACACAACAGTTTCTAAAATGATATTTTTTTAAGTGAGGAAAGCAAAGTCTCAATTTTGCTTTTTTCGAAAAATCGAGAATGTTTGACTGTGATGAAACTAAGGTTTACATGAATTCACACTTTCCCGATACTCGCGGACAAGCAATTTTGTCGGCAATTATCAACGAACACTTAATTACGGGCGAACCTGTCGGTTCAAAGTTGGTGGCTGAAAAATTCCACAATGGTCTGAGTTCGGCAACAATTCGCAACGCAATGAGCGAACTCGAAAGTTTGGGTTTGGTCGAGCAACCACACACTTCGGCGGGAAGAATTCCGACGGACAAAGGTTATCGGTTTTTTGTTGACAACTTGTTAGGTGTATTGAGTTTATCGAACGAAGATTTGAGATTGATTAACAGCGAACTTGGTTTAAATGAACTTGACCTTTCTGAAACACCTGACAAAATACTGGAAAAAACCTCGCAAATACTTTCAGCTCTTTCTCAAAATGTAGGCATTGTGGTTTCGCCATCATTGGCACACGATCGTTTGCAACACATTGAATTTGTTAATTTGGCGGATAAAAAAGTTCTTGTAGTTTTAGTTTCAGCACCTAATATTGTTCATAACAAAATTATTAGAGTTGAAACTAGCCTGACCCAAGAAGAGCTGGACAGAACGTCAAGATATTTAAATATCGAATTTAGTGGAAAAAGTTTGACCGAAATGCGGACAAGCATTCTCAAGTATATGCACGAAGAGAAAGCGTTGTTCGACAAACTT
Organism: Acidobacteriota bacterium; assembly: GCA_031415455.1. Classification (GTDB taxonomy): domain Bacteria; phylum Acidobacteriota; class Blastocatellia; order Pyrinomonadales; family Pyrinomonadaceae; genus JANNVK01. Next base: position 127,212 of record JANORS010000016.1, read on the forward strand.
TTGCAAACTGCAATGATTCTTTGTTCGCAGAGTATTGAAAGCGATCAAGGAAGTTTTGGCGAAATATTCGTTGATGGAGCATCAAACATAATTTCAAAACCTGATTTCTCAAGTTTTGAAAGATTGCGAGAATTGCTTAAAACAATCGAGGAAAAATCAAAACTCGTTCAAATATTGAATGAATGTATTGGTTTAGATAATTCAACGAAAAGCAATGTTCAAGTGATAATTGGAAGTGAAAATTCTGATTTATCATTGCGTGATTGCACGCTGATTACGGCACCATATCGAATTGGTAGCGATTCGATTGTTGGAACTTTAACTGTTTTGGGACCAACTCGGCTAGAATATGCCCGAACAATTTCGATTGTCAGTTACCTCGCAAAAATCCTCGAAAATATGATGTCAAATAAAGCCCCTGAAAAAAGATAGTCTTTAAGTAAACAATATTTAAAAATGAACGAAGCAATAGAATCAATACATTTATCAGTTGAAGAAGCGTTTGAAATTGATGGCGTTCCGTCGCTTGACGATTTCATGCGTGAGCTCGAAGAACGCGAGAAAATGCTTGAAATTTCTATTCCTAAAGTAAAAAAACACTCCCAAAAACAAGAATCAGAAGCCGCACAATACGATTCTACACAAAACAACCAATCAAAAACATCGCAGCAATCCCACGATTTAATCGAAAGATTTCAATCAAAAATTTTGCTTCTTGAAAAAGAGAAAGAAGAATTTCTTTCAACAATGAGAAGAAGACAAGTTGATTTTGAAAGTTTCAGAAATAGAACCGAAAGGGAAAAAAGCGAAACATTTCAAAATTTGGCAAGCAGCTTGGCAAGCAAGATTTTGCCGGTTGTAGATAACATAGACCGTGCTTTAGATTCGGCAAATTCTGACAAATCTGAGAATCGCTCTGTAGAATTTACAAATTTTGTCGAGGGAATAGCTCTCGTCAGTCAGCAATTATTTAGTGTTTTGACTGAAATGGGAGTTGAAACAATACCAACAGTTGGACAGCCATTTGACCCTCATCTTCACGAGGCTGTTGCAACTGAAAAGTCCGAAGAATTTGCTCCAAACACAGTAACTGGTGAACTTCTTCGTGGTTATCGAATAGGTAATAAGATTATTCGAGCTTCAATGGTAAAAGTAGCTTCCTAGTCTTAGGAAGCTCGGAACAAGGTAAATACTCAAAAAGGGATCAAACTATTATGGGAAAAGTAATTGGTATAGATTTAGGAACGACTAACTGTTGTGTTTCTGTTTTAGAGGGCGGAGCAGTTCAGATTATTCCAAATAAAGAAGGCGGAAGAACGATGCCGTCAGTGGTTGGTTTTACTGAAAAGGGTGAACGACTTGTTGGGCAAATTGCTAAACGACAAGCCGTAACAAATCCTGCAAACACTCTATTTGCCGTGAAACGACTAATTGGCAGAAAGTTTGATTCACCTGAAGTTTCAAAAATGCGGGAAACAGTTCCTTTCGAAATTGTTGCTTCAGAAAATGGCGATGCACACATTAAAGTCGGTGATAAAGTTTTTAGTCCACCTGAAATTGCTGCAATTATGTTGCAAAGAATTAAGGCTTCGGCTGAAGAATTTTTTGGCGACACAATCACTGAAGCAATTGTTACCGTTCCTGCTTATTTCGACGATATGCAACGACAGGCGACTCGCGATGCGGGGAAAATTGCCGGTTTGAACGTTGAGAGAATTATTAACGAACCAACGGCGGCGGCTTTGGCTTACGGTTTTGGTAAAAATAAATCAGAAAGAATTGTTGTTTACGATTTAGGTGGCGGAACTTTCGACATCACGATTCTCGAAATCAACGATGGAGTTTTTGAAGTATTATCAACTTCCGGCAACACATTTCTTGGCGGTGAAGACTTTGATCAACGTATTATAAATTGGCTTGTTGAAAATTTCAAAATTGAACATGGAGTTGATTTAGCTGAAGACAGACTTGCTTTGCAACGTTTGAAAGAAGCCTCAGAACGTGCAAAATGTGAACTTTCCAGCGTTCGTGAAACAACAATCAATCTTCCGTTTATCGCGGCAGATTCAAGCGGTCCAAAACACATTAATATGGTTTTGACTCGCGAACAGTTCGAGAAATTGGTTGAAGATTTAGTTGAACAAACAATTGAACCATGTCAAAAAGCTCTTTGGGATGCAAAATTACAACCCGCAGATATTGATAAAGTTGTTTTAGTTGGTGGACAAACTCGCTCGCCGATTATTTCGAAAACAGTTACGGAATTGTTCGGTAAAGAACCTTCAACTGAGATTAATCCTGATGAAGTTGTTTCAATGGGAGCTGCCATTCAAGGTGGAGTTTTAACCGGCGAAGTTAAAGATATTGTTTTGCTCGATGTTTTACCATTGAGTTTAGGATTGGAAACTCGCGGCGGATTATTTGTAAAATTAATTAATCGCAACTCAACGATTCCGCTCAAAAATAATATGACTTTTACTACGGTTGTTGATAATCAATCGACTGTAGAAATCCATATTCTTCAAGGCGAAAGAGAAATTGCCAAAGCAAATCGTAGTCTTGGAAAATTCGAACTCGTCGGCATTCCGCCAAGTCCGCGTGGCGTTCCGCAAGTTGATGTTTCTTTTGAAGTTGACGCAAACGGCATTGTGAATGTTTCAGCAAAAGACAAGATGACAGGTCTTGAACAACAAATGCAAGTTACGCCTTCTTCCGGTTTAGCACCAGATGAAATTGACCAAATTATTATGGAATCTGAAAAAGCGGGCGAATACGATCGAGATGCAAAAGAGTTAATTTTGCAACGAAATCGCCTAGAAACGCTGATTAGAAACACGCAAAAAGCAATGAGTCAGTTTGGTAAATCTTTGGATAATGAAAAGCAAGACCAAGTAAAGGCTTCATTAAAAGTTGCCGAAGACGCCATTAAAACCAACGATTTAGACGCTATTAGACATGCTTTAGTTGATGTCGAAAAAGCAGCTGCAATCTTGACCGAAGCATTAATGGCAATGCCAAGTTAGTTCGCCGTGCTATCAGGTTTGCCAAAGACAGTAGTTATGTCGCAAAATTAAAAGAGCGTTAGTTTTTTAAAAAAGCTAACGTTCTTTTTGTTTTGAAGTAATTTATGAGTAAAAGAGATTATTACGAAGTTTTAGGCGTGAGCAAAACAGTTGCTGATTCTGATTTAAAAGCTGCATATCGTAAGCTGGCAATTAAATATCATCCTGATAAAAATCCAAATGACACTGCCGCGGAAGATAAGTTTAAAGAAGCTGCTGAAGCATATTCTGTTTTAAGTGATGCCAATAAACGTGCAAGTTATGACCGTTATGGACACTCTAGCGGTGCAGGAAGTGCAGGATTTGATGGCGGTGGCGGTTATTCAAACATTGAAGATATTTTCGATATGTTTGGCTTTGGCGATGTGTTTGGCGGACAGCAAAGAACTCGTCGTTCAACCGGACAGCGAGGTTCTGATTTAAGATACGATCTTGAAATCACACTCGAAGAAGCTGCGACTGGAAAAGATGCAAAACTAAAAATTCCACGCCTCGAAACGTGCGAAGATTGCACCGGAAAAGGTGCAGCAAAAGGCACTTCAGCCGAAACTTGCACACAATGCCAAGGTAGCGGACAAGTAAGATTTCAACAAGGTTTTTTTGCCGTTGCCCGAACTTGCACAACTTGCCAAGGTTCTGGACAAACCATCAAAACTCCTTGCACAACTTGTCGCGGACAAGGCAGAATCCAAAAAGAAAAACAGCTGGAAATTGCAATTCCGGCTGGCGTTGAAACCGGTTCGCGATTGCGTGTAACAGGCGAAGGTGAAGGCGGAACTGGCGGCGGTGGAACAGGTGATTTGTATGTCATAATCCACGTTGCCGAACACGAAAATTTTGAAAGACAAGGCGGAAATCTTTACACTTCAGCCCCAATTTCTTTTGCTCAAGCCGCTCTCGGTTCTGAAATTGATATTAAAACACTAGATGAAATTGAAAAACTTAAAATTCCGGCTGGAACACAAACCGGAACAGTTTTCAAAATTAAAGATCATGGAATGCCAATTCTTGGCGGACGCGGAAAAGGTGATTTGTTTGTCGCTGTTACAGTTGTCACGCCAAAAACTCTGACAAAAGAGCAGAGAACTGCTTTAGAACAACTTTCCGAAGTCGAAACGTTAGATTTTGAAAGCCAGAGTTTTATGGATAAAGTGAGAAATATATTTGGCTAATTTAGAAAGTGAAAAAGTTAAAAGGTGAAAATATGTTTTTCCTTTTTACTTTTTTCACTTCGCTCCATCGCCACGCAAAACTGCCGGCAAAGTGAGCAAAATAATTTTCAAATCAAGTAAGAGCGACCAATTTTCGATATAAAATAAATCAATTCTCACCATTTCGTCAAAAGTCAGTCGATTTCTTCCTGAAACTTGCCAAAGTCCAGTAATTCCGGGCTTCATATCAAGTCTGCGGCGATGCCAAACATCATAATTTTCAACTTCATAAGGAATTGGTGGACGCACGCCGACAACGCTCATATCGCCAATAAGAACATTTAGAAATTGCGGCATTTCATCAAGGCTTGTTCGTCTTAAAAATTTACCAATTTTAGTAATTCGCGGATCATTTTTCACTTTTCCAAAGACAGGCTTTTCGAAATTTCCGGCATTTGCTTCAACATTTCCCTCAATGTTTTTGAGATATGCTTCGCGGTGAACCGTCTCATCAGCATTCGCATTCATCGTCCGAAATTTATAACAAAGAAAAATTCGTCCGTCCATTCCAACTCTTTCTTGTCTAAATAAAACCGAACCGCGAGAGTCAAATTTTATAAAAATAGAAATAATTAACCAAAATGGTGCGAAAATTATCATCGCAATTGTGGCGATTATGATGTCAGAAGTGCGTTTTAAAAATCTATGTATGTCAGTCAGCGGTTCCTGGAAAAGTGTCACAACCGGAAGAACGCCAATTTGTTCGACTTCTGTTTTTTGCGGCATCAAATTAAAAACGCTAGGTGCAAATCGAAACCCAACACGCTGATTTCTATCAATCTGCAACATTGCTTCAAAAAGCGTGTCGCTCGAAATTTTATCCGAGGTTATTATTACTTCTTGAATCCCAAATTCTCTGATTAAATTTGGTAAATCGTCTAAATTATCAACTTTGCCGACAACTTGATAACCCAATTCAGGACGAGCAGAAAGCTCATTTATGGTGTTTTCTGATTCAGAATTTTGTCCGACAATAAGAGTTGGAATCAGGTTAATCCCGCGTCGTCGAATTAGCGTTTGAGCATAACGCAAAGCAAGATGAAAAGCAGTAAAAATAATTAAAGCGAGAATAAAATCAGCCAAAAAAACTGTTCGCGAATATGAAAAGTCGCGAAAAGCAAAACCGCCGCGAAAAAGAAATGTTGTGGCAATAATTAAAAGTGAGCCAACGGAAACAGCTTTGAAGATTTTAATTGCTTCGCTGGTATATGAAAATGCACCTTGAAAGTCGTAAACTTTTTGATAAATCAACATCGAAAGACGAATTGGTAATGCAAAAAATAAAATTCCGGCGTAAGGAACGAAGTCTTTTGACCACGCCCAAGCTGTTGTTGATAAAATTGACTCACCTTCACGCAAATAAAAAGCGAGAAAAAAGCATAACGCCGTCAAAAAAATATCAGCTACAAAAAATAAAACTTTAAAAGCAGGCAAAATCCATTCGGGCACACGCCTTGGTTGGCGAATGAATTCAGATTTATTTTTCGTTATTTCTTTAATCAAAACTCTTCTAAAATAAAGTTTACTACTTGTTTACGCACATTTTTGTCACTATTTCCTGTGCTTCTAAGATTTAAACCACTTTTTTTCACTAGTTTAATGTTTTCTAAATCTTCAATTGTAGAAATTTTCTGCAACCGATTTTCTTTTAGTAAATATTCATCAATCGCCGCCCAATTTCCGGCAAAAATTGTTGCGGTTGGAACGCCAAGTGCCGCTGCCTCGCGATTCATTGTTCCGCCGCCACTAAAAACAAAGTCTGCCGCTGCCAACAAATTTGCTCCATCTAAAACATTTTCAGGAATAATTATGTTTTCTTGCGGGTGTTTTTGTCGCAATTCCTCACCTTGATATTTTTTTCGCGGAAGCAAAATAATTTTCACATTTTTATCAATCGCAAAATTATCTAACAGTTTGTCTAATAATTCATTCGCAAAACCTCGATGATACAACGCTTCCGGTGCATGCGGACGAACGATTACCAAAATATTATTTGGCGAAATATTAAGTAAATGTAATTCATTTTCGAACTTTAAGTCGGGCGTAAAGTTAGTTAAATAAACATCTTCCTTGATTCCGCTAAACTTTTTGGTTTTATTAATAGCACCAAATTTTTGTAAAAAACTATCAGGAAAACTCTCGGGAACAATAACACGATTCGCTAAACGAAACGAGATTTGATTTAAAGGATGATGTTCATAATCCATTAAATTTATCGACTTTATTTGTAAAAGACGACCAACTGCCAACGGTTCGTGCGAATTATGCGACAAAATTAAATCAATTTTTTTCCCGCGTGCCCATTTTAAAAGATCAAAAACTCTGCTCCCAAATTTCAGGCTTTTTTGCAAAATACTTTTTCCACCGTGAGTTCCGAAAATCTCTATCGCCAAATTTGCCTTTTTTGCGAGTTCAACTGTTTGTGCATAATCTCTCGCCGTCCAGCAAATTTCGTGTCCAAGAGAGATTAAATCGCGAGAAATCGCGAGAAAAAATGGCACGTGAGGCGAATTTCCTAAGTCAATCCAGATTCGCATAAATTAGTTAAAGGTGAAAAAGTCATCAGGTTTTTTTATTATTTTCGAGTAATTTAGAAAACGCAAAAGCCGTCCAAGCATTTGCCCAACGAATAAAAGGAGTTTTTATCGTAGAAAATTTTCTTTTTTGATAATAAAAAAAGCCTCTTTCATCTCGGAGATTTTCAATTGTCCAACTCGCAACTTTTTCAGCTAACGGCAAACATCTTTCGTCTAATTCGCTCAGTTCGCAAAGCCCGACAATCGCCGCCGAAGCCGAATGAATATCAACTGGATATACTTTGTTATTGTAATATTTCGGTGTTCCATCGCTTAAAAAAAAGTTTTCAATCCAAAAATTTAAACCTTTTTTGATGACGTTTTGACATTCAAAACTTGGAATAAGTTTTTGTAAACGAAAGAGCGAAAGTAAAATATAAGCTGTATGAAAATTGTCAATCCAGGCATGTCGGCGAAGCGAACCATAAGCCCAAGCACCATTTTCTTTTTGCCGATTAATCACATAACGAGCTGATTTTTCAGCCAATTTCAAATAACTTTTATTATTTGAAATTAAACCGACTTGAGCCAAACATTCTCCTGCGAGCAACGAAGCATTGAAAATTCCACTTTTATCAAGCGGCGTATAACTAAAACATATTTCTTCGTCAGTTTCGCCGATTCTATTTAAATCTTGCGTGATGAATTCACATATTTCTTTTGCCGATTCGAGATAGTTTGAGTCGCCCAAAAGTTCGTAACCTTCTATAAACGCTTGACATGCAAACGCAGTCGGCACAATCGTCGGCGTTCCTTTTGGTGCAAAAAACGCACGCGATTGCCAGTCAAAATTGTATCCAAAAGCCACGCGATTTTGGGTTTTGGATTTTGGATTTTGGATTTTAATTTCTAGTTCAAGCAACGTTTCTAGCAAATATTTAGAATTTTCAGCGTGAATTTTTTCGTTTGTAGCTCGAAAGCGAGAAAGCTCTGCAAGTGCAAAAAGTGCAATTCCTTTAGGATTGACACCTTTTCCAATTTTAAGAAATGGACGTATATTTATCGGCGAACGCTTCACAACTTGAAGAAAAGCCAATCTTGTTAAAGTAAAATTCTTTAAAGGTAATGATTGAAAAATTCGACTATTTAAGCCGTCGAAGGGATCAAAACCAGCAAAATTTTCCGATTCGCAATAAACGAAAAGTTCTTCATAAATTTTTTGCAAATGAGTGTAATTTATCAAAACAAAATAATTATTAAACAAAAAAAATTAAGAAAGTTTAGCTTTCACAGTTTCGCTGACAATTTTTCCGTCAACAGTTTTTCCGCTCAGTTTTGCGGTTGTCGCTTTCATTACCAAACCCATTTCTTTCATTGAAGTTGCTCCAACCTCAGCGATTGCCGCAGTTACAGCGATTTCAATTTCCTCAAATGTTGCTGATTGTGGCAAATAAATATCAATAAAACCAATTTCAGTTTGCTCTTTTGCGGCAAGTTCAAGGCGTCCGGCATTTGTATATTGTTCAATCGAATCGCGGCGTTGTTTAACCAAACTTTGAAGCACTTTCAAAACTTCTTCATCGTTTAATTCGTCGCCTTTGTCGATTTTTTTGTTCATCAAAGTCGCTTTTACCATTCGTAAAGTGCTCAAACGATCTGCATCTTTAGCACGCATCGCATCTGTAATATCGCTTATAATTTTGTCTTTTAAACTCATAACATTTACCAATTCCTCTTAATCATTTATCATTTTTACAATATTAAATGTTAGACGATAAATCACCAAAGACAAAACTTCGCTGGCAATTTGGACTCATTGCGGGAATCTTTTTGCTCGTTTTTGCACTTTATCCGCAACTCAAACTGCTTTATTTGCAAGGAAATAACTGGCAAGGGTCTTACGCATTCAACGATCTTGATGAAGTTGCGTATTCGGCATATTTGCGAGCTTTAATAGATGGTCGCCCGCGAAAAAACGATCCATACACTCGTCGCGATGATTCAGTAGAAACACCGCAGGAAGAATCGCTTTTTTCGATTCAATTTGCAACGCCTTATACTGTTGCACTTCCAGCAAGAATTTTTGGAGTTTCAGCATCTAGTGCGATGACGATTGCTGGTGGTTTAGCGGCTTTTTTTGCGGCTTTAGCTTGTTTCTGGCTCATTGGGCGACTAACTGACGATTCGTTGCTTGCGATGGCAGGAGCGTTGACTGTTTTGACGTGTGGGGCTTTAGCTGCGGGAGAAGGAGCGATTGGCGAGATTTTTGGTGATGGCGTGGCGTATCCGTATTTTCCTTTTTTGCGAAGATATATTCCGGCAGTTCCGTTTCCGGTATTTTTTACCTTAATGGCTTCAGTTTGGTCGCTTGTGAATTCTACTGAAAAGAAAAAAAGAATTTTTTGGTGCGTAATTGGCTCATTTAGTTTTTCATATTTAGTTTTTTCATATTTTTATTTGTGGACAACTGCTGCGGCATGGCTTGTTTGTGTTGGAATATTATGGCTAATTATTCGCCCCAATGGTTGGTTAAATGACGCAAAAGCCTTTGTTTTATTAGCGATCGCTTGCTTTATTCCACTGGCATTTTATGCGTTTATGCTTTCAAATCGCTCGCATACTATGGACGACGTTCAATTGCTGGTCTTCACTCGTGAGTTAGATCTATTGCGTGTTCCGGAATTAATTAGTTACACAGTTTTGGTAATGCTGGCACTTGGGATCGCTTTTAAATTGTTGAAACTAAAAGATAAATCGACGATTTTTGTGTTAAGTTTCTCACTTGTTCCGATTGTAGTTTTTAATCAACAAATAATTACAGGTCGAACACTTCAGCCAATTCATTACCAAGTGTTTATTGGAAACTACGTGGCAGTTTTAGCATTATTTTCAGTTTTAGCAATCTTGTGGAAAAATGTTAAAGGCTCAGTTGTTTACCGCCCAATTATTATTGTAACTGTTGTGTTTGCAGCAATTTGGGGTTTTATTGAATGTCATTACACAGTTCGCGTCTCAGATGAAGCCAATATTGTCAGAGATGGCGGAATGTTACTCGCAAAAAGACTCGAAACACTTGATAAAAATGGAGTTATATTGCCTCTTAGCATGATTCAAGGAGACGATTCACCGACAATTTCGCCTCAACCAGTTTTGTGGGCAAGACATCAACATGTTTTTGCTGGTGTTACATGGCAAGAAAATAAAGAACGATATTATCAATTACTTTACTATCAAGGATTAGACGAAAAATGGCTAGAAAATCGAATGAAAAATGAAGGCGATTTCGTGTCAATTATCGCTCTGTTTGGATGGGGACGGCATACAGATCGTTTAAATTCAGGATATAAGCCGTTGACCTTTAGAGAAATTGAAGAAGAATGTCGGTTATTCGGCGAATATCGTAAGAATTTTTCTCTAAAAAACGCACAAAACCCAACTATTTCTTTTGTTGTAATCCCAACAGATTGGATAAGCGGTGTCGATTTTTCTAATATTGACTTTTGGTATATCCGGAGTGAAGCCGAACTCTATGGCGAATACTCACTTTTTAAGCTTGAGCCAAAAAAATAGACCGTCAAAACGACGGTCATTTTAAATTAATTACAAAATATTATTTCGAATAAAACTAAGCCGCAAGAAGATCGTTAGATGTTTCCGCAAAGACTCTTCTTCCGTTTAATGCATCATCGATTATTTCTCTAACCGCTGAGGCATCTGGATTAACATCCATTCTTGCACAAGCTCTCAAATGTCTGATAATCCCTTCAGATGCTATCTCTAGCGTGACACCGTTCAGTTTTGAAAAGCGACGTGCTTGAATATGGTCGATTTGCAAGATTCGATCTTGCAAAGTAATTGGTTTTGCTGCTGCTGACACTATTTATCTCCTTTAGAACCAAATTAAGGTAAATCTCAATGTATTAAAAAACTCAAGTTAATACAAAACAACGAAAAGCAATAGCTTTCCAACTTTTAAATTGTTTTCGACTGACTAAAATACAGCAGTCATAACAAGAGAATCCCAATCAATATACAATCGTAACAATTTTTTTACATTTTGTCAGCATTTATTTTTAAACAAAAAAAACCGACATTCTAAATGTCGGTTTTTAAATCAGTTTGATCGTTAATTAATTAACCAATCGCGTCTTTCATTCCTTTTCCAACTCTAAATTTCACAGTTGTTTTTGCTGGAATTTTAATTACTGCACCGGTTGCAGGATTTCGTCCATCACGAGCAGCTCTAGTAGCTTTAACAAGTTTACCAAATCCTGGTAATGTGAACTCCCCATTTGTTATAACTTCACTAGTTGCGAGAGTTGCCAATGCGTCAAATAATGCTTTAACATCGGTTTTCTTTAGACCAGTCTTGTCTGACAAACTAGCTACAATTTCAGTTTGCGTCATACGCGCCATATATAATTTAACCTCCAAAGGATATTCTGAGAAAAGATTGAACTCTATTAAATAAGATTTGTTTGAATTTTGCAAATCCTTACTAATATCAATGCAAAAATGATCGGGGTGGCAGGATTCGAACCTGCGACCTCCTGTTCCCAAAACAGGCGCGCTAGCCAGGCTACGCTACACCCCGAAAAAAAATCTATTTTTCAAAACAAACAATACTCAAACCAAGAATAGTATAGATGAAAAGCACTAAGGTCAAGTTATCTTACTAAGATATTTAACAATTTTACTAATTGCTTTTTGTCGATGGCTTATTTCATCCTTTATTCTAGCATCTAAAACTCCGAAGGTCTCCTTAAATCCATTAGGAATAAAAACAGAATCATAACCAAACCCATTAAGACCAGAAGGTTTCAAATCAATTTTCCCATGACAGACTCCTTCAGCAGTAAATTTAATCTCTCCTAAATGATTTGAAATTGCTATAACACATACAAATTTCCCTTCTCTAATATCAATATTTTCTAGTTCTTTGAGTAATTTATTTCTATTTTCTGCATCTGTTGCTTTTATTCCTGCATAACGTGCTGAAAAAACTCCAGGGGCGTTTCCCAAAGCCTCAACTTCTAATCCTGAGTCGTCTGCGATTGCCCAACATTTAGCTTGTTTAGCGTATTGGCTTGCTTTTAAACAAGCATTCTCAATAAAAGTATTTCCTGTTTCTTCAACGTCAATTACGTCAAAATCATCTAAGCTCATGAGATTTACATTTGTTTTCGCCAACAAACTTTTAATTTCTAATATTTTCCCCTTATTTCTAGTTGCAAGTAAAATTTTCATATTGCAAAACGGTGTTATACTAAGTTAAAATATATTTGCGGATTTTCGTGCCATTCCAAGTCTCAAAAAACAGGAAAGTATTTTGAATATTAACGAAGTAACTAATAATAGTTTTAACGTATCCAACGCTGTTGTGTCTAATTCACAGCAGCGGATTGTTGAATCAAATAAAACAATATCAGTAGCCGAAAATATCCAACTTGGAACATGGTTGCTTGGTTTGGTCAGCTATGTTAATACACAAAATCATTCGTTTCATGATGGAAATCGCGAAAAGGCTTCAGTTCGCGATTGGTCAAATGACATTAAAATTATTCATTCAACATTATTGACCTGCGGAATGTTAACATCAAAATTATCATTTGAAACTGATATGCTTTTAGGAAATAAAAGTGATTTTCAGTTGTTAATAGACTCAGAATATACAAAAAGTGAATTAAATCAGCTTTCAAAACTTTTACAAAATTTTACGATTCTGTGTGAAACGCTTTTGAGGTCTAAAAAAATTGAGTTTTATGAGTGGACTGCTTTTTGTAATATATTTTCAAATGCACTTACTCAATCAGAAACTTTTGAAAAAATTATACTTAAACTAAATCAACACAACGAAAATAGTCTTCCAAAAACTTTTTTAAACGCCTTTGACAAACAGAATATTCCTTCCCATATTCTCGCTGATTTACAAATTGTTGTTCCTTATTTTGCTAGAATATTAGGCTGCCTCAACTTTATTGAAAAGCAACTTGAGGTTGATAAACCACTTAAGCCAACGCTCGTTCTTTTTACCATAATTTTTGATTATGCTAAAGAAATGATTGATTTTTTGAAAAATAGATTAATAAGATTTAATGACGAACAAGTGCAAATGTCGGATATTTTAGATTGCACAGTTTTTGCAACTTCAATTGAAATTCGAAAGGTTTTTCAAAATGAATTGAGCGAGGTTTCTTCTATTCGTCAGGCACCAATTCTTCGCTCCCGCATTGATGCGGCTTATGGACTTTTGCGAGATTGTTTTCAGCAAAATTTTCTTCTTTTTGCACAATCAATTGAACCCGAAATTAGTGCTCACGAATTGTTTCCAAACATCAAAACTAAACTCGAACAGTCAATTTCTCTTCGTGCGGATTTGTGGAGCGTTCTAAAAGACGTCCAAAATGCTGAGAAAAATATAGAAAATTTTCCGTTAAGTTCTCTTTTAGCTAAGCTCAATGATTTTGCTGCCGGAAGTATGAAATTTTTGATGTATAAAGACACTGAAACTGTTGAAAGATTTATCGAAGAGTTGTTTAGAACCCAAAATGAAAGTGATTTAATAGCTCTTTTACACCGTTTTGGTGCTTATATCGAAACGCTTTTTGGTCAAGTAAATATGCGGACAATTCTTTCAGATCATCCTTTTGAGATGTAGCCTATTCTTGTTTTGCCAAGTTCAAAATATCTCCAAATAATCCAAATTCGGAACGTCGGATTCTTTCAATTCCAAAAATATTTACGTTTGAATTTGTAGTTGCATATACTTTGTTGCCATTTTGTGACGGTGCAATTTCAACAAAATTTCTGATAATAGATTTTGCAAACTCAGTTTCGTCCGTAATTGTTGTTACTGAGGAGGTTAGCATTTTACCAGAATCAATATTCTCGCCAAGTTCAACTTTTGAAACCGTTTCAGCATCGCCTAAAATAGCCACATTTTTAATAAATTTTAAACTAAAATCGTCATCTTTAATTAAAGCAGATTTTAATTTATTTTGGTCTTTTACATTTAAAACAACAAAACTTTCCTCGCCTTCTTCGTCAAGTTGAGCCGTAAATATTTTACCTTCAATTGCTTCAAAGAACTTTCTATTGTCACTAATTCCGTAAGATTGAAGCAATGTTTCCGATAAATTTTCGATTAATTTTGCACTCATCTGGTCAGTTTGCGAGGCAAAAGTTCGAGTCAAACCTTGAAATGCCAAATCATTTGATTCGAAATTATAAATAGTTGTCGAAACTGAATTTATAGGCATTAGATGAGAAACATTTGATAGATTAGCTTTAGAAGTTTCCATCGAATCTGCTAGATTTTTAGCAACCTCAGGCTTAAGTTTGATTAAAAATTTATCTTCAATTTGAGACGCAGATTTACTCGCTGTCCAAGTTATTTCTTCGATTGATTTATCAACAACATTTGGTAGGATTTTCGCAATCAATGAACGCACTATATCTTCCTCGCTTGTCTGAATTGCTACGCGGATACTTAAAAAATTGGCAATTTCGTTGATTCCATTTTTTGAGACAAATCCGAAAGCTAATTTTTTTTGCGATGCAAGCTCAATAAGAGTTTCATTTTTCAAAAGACTAGCTTTTTCACCTGTTTTGACAGCGAGAAAATCGTTAATTGAAGATTCATCATTTCCAATAAACGCAATATTTCCGATAATTGCAGCTATCATTTTACGATTATCGACAGTTGTCCAAGTTAAAAAAGTTGTGTTGTTTCTTTTTGTCTTTTCAAGTTTCGCGTTTATCAAAAACTTTGAAATTTGATTTTCAACAACTGAAATTGTCGTAGTTTCGTAACTGTTTGTATCTAATAAAACAACAAATTTTGGCTTCACATTTAGCGAAACGTTGCTTTCTGACGTTTCAAAACCAGTAATTGCAACTGCGGCTTGTATACTGGAAATTGCTGATATGTTTGGCATTTCTTGTGCAAATGTTTCCCAAGATTGTGAGCTTTTGAAGGCAGAAAATATTTCGCTTAAGTCTTGTGTTTCTAGATAAATGAGAGTTTCTTGTGGTGCTAAACTTCTGAGATTTAGACGTTCATTTTTACACGACAAAGTAAAGCAAATTACTGAAAAAATCAAAAAAAAGTTTATGTACAGATTAGTTTTTTTCATTACTAATAATTTCACCATCGCGAAGTCTAATTTGCCTCTCTGCACGATCGGCTAAATGTTGGTCGTGAGTGACTAAAACCAAAGTTGTTTTGCTTTCACGGTGCAAATCGGTCATTAAATCAAAAATATGTTCGCCGTTTCTTGAATCAAGATTTCCAGTCGGTTCATCTGCGAGCAAAATTTTTGGGTTATTTGCAAAAGCTCTTGCAATAGCGATTCTTTGTTGTTCGCCGCCTGAAAGTTGCGAAGGGAAATGGTGTCCGCGAGCAGTTAAATCAACATCTTGGAGCAACTTTTCGGCACGCAGTTTTGCATCAGGAATTCCTGCTATCTCCAATGGAATCAGTACATTTTCCAAAGCCGTGAGACTCGGTATAAGATGAAAAGATTGAAAAACAATTCCGATTTTTTCGCTTCTTATTTGAGCTAGTTTATCTTCACTTAATTTTGTAATTTCATCTTCATCAATAAAAATTTCACCAAAACTTGGCGAATCAAGCCCGGCAATTAAGCCAAGTAAAGTGGATTTTCCGCTTCCGCTGGCACCTGTTATTGCGACAAACTCGCCGTCAGGAATTTCAATTGAAACGTCTTTTAAAATTGTCAAACTTTCACTTCCCGAAGTGACGGTTTTTGTAATGTTTTTAAGTTGAATCATAAAAAATGTGCTGAGTTGTAAATCTCAAACGAAACTGTAAAAATAATCATAACAAGCAAAAGCGTTTGAGAAAACTTTGCATCCATTTTTTGAATTTTTACGAATCACTATTATTAACTTATGTCTCGTTTCAGAACTTTTTTAGTTATATTTTTGATAATTTTAGCAGCGATTTCAATTTCTTGTAAAACAGAAATTAAAAATGAAAAGCCAAAATCGCCACCGAACAAGACACAAGTTGTTTCCAATAAAGCTAAAATTATTGCTTTCGGTGACAGCTTAACGGCTGGCTTTGGCTTGACCGAAAAAGAATCTTATCCGTATCTTTTACAACAAAAGTTGATAGCTGACGGATTTGATTATGAAGTTATTAACGCCGGTGTTTCGGGTGATACAACCGCTGGCGGAATTGAAAGATTAGATTGGTCGTTAGAACAGGAAAACGTTCAAATACTTATACTTGAGCTTGGTGGAAATGATCTTTTGCGAGGTCTTTCGCCAGCAAAAATGAAAGATAATCTTGAGTTAATGATAAAGAAGGCGAAACAAAAAAATGTCAAAATTTTGCTTTGCGGAATGGTTGCACCGCCAACAATGGGCAGCGATTATTCTAAAGAATTTACCTTTGCATTTCCAGATTTAGCAGAAAAATATAAATTAGATTTTTTGCCATTCATTCTCGAAGATGTCGCACTAAATCCGAAACTTAATCAAGCTGATGGAATTCATCCAAACGCGGAAGGTTCAAAAATAATGACCGAAAATGTTTACAAATCGCTCAAGACATTACTAAAAAAATAGTTTTTAGATTATATAAAATAAAAAGAACAAGGGAAAACACATGAATTTAGAAGGAAAAACCGCACTTATCGTTGGTGCCGGACGCGGAATTGGTCGTGCAACAGCTGAATTATTCTCAAATGCTGAAGCAAATGTCGTAATCACATCGCGAACAGACGCCGAACTAATGGAACTCGAATATAAACTCAACTCAAAAGGCAATACAAATGTCCTTTCAATAGCAGCAGACGCGAGCATTGAAGCCGATGTAAAATCGTTGGTAGATGAAACTATTGCAAGGTTTGGGTCAATTGATTACTTGATACTATCAGCCGGAATGGGGATTTTAAAGCCTTTTGCCGAACTCACTTCAGACGATTTAGACACATTATTAAACGCCAACGTTCGTACCGCATTTAATGTTTTTCAAGCCGTATTACCTTCAATGGCTGAACACAAATTTGGTCGGGTTGTTGCAATTCCGGGAATTCTAGGAAAAGCTCCAATGATGCAAGCATCAGCTTATTGTGCGGCAAAATACGCACTTACCGGAATGGTAAAATGTCTCGCACAAGAATATAAACGACACGGTATTCGCTTTAGTTTGATGCACTTAGGCGGCGTTGACTCAGATTTTTGGGACAATGTAACGATGAAAGTCCAACGCGATAAAATGCTTTCAATTGATGCGGCTGCCAATGCTGTTTTCTTTGCGGCAACCCAAACTGGCGAAGGTGTGATGGCTGAAATCGTTTTAATGCCTGAAAATCATCAGCTAGTTTAATTTCGTTAAAAAAAAATTAAAGGTTTTTTATATTTTGCCGATATGTAAATGAGGAAATTAAATTTTCCAAAGTTTACCTGCCGGCAAAAAATATGCTTAATAACTTCAATCAAACTACAACCGCGACAAAACCTCGTGTAGAACTCGAAACACTTGTCAATACAAAACTTCCACCTTCGCCCGGAAGTGTTATGAAATTGACTAATTTGCTTCGCGATGGAAACACTACTTCGAGGCAAATTTGTCAAGCAATAAGTTATGAACCTGGCTTAGTTGCAAGAATTTTGCGGTTAGCAAATTCGCCGCTTTATTCACCTGTAAATCCTGTAATATCAATCAGTTCAGCAATTAGCACGATTGGGACACGTTCAATTTACGATATTGCAATGATTGAACTTGCCTCAGCAACATTTGCCAAAGAAATTAAAAATTCAATTTTAGCCAAACAAATCTGGGAACATTCATTGGCTGTTGCGATTATCGCCCGCGAACTGAGCAAAGTTATGGATTTAAACGGAACAGAAGAATCTTTTACTTGCGGTTTACTTCACGATTTTGGAAAATTTATTCTACTAAGTCACGACACAGATGGATTTAGAGCGATTTTAGACAAACATGAAGAGTCTGAAATGCTGTTTGCTGAAAAAGAATATTTTGGCTTCACGCATGCAGATGTCGGTGCATTAGTTGTCGAACGATGGAATTTGCGTGAAGAAATAACAAGCACAATTAAGCACCACCATAACGCCTCAGCATCAACACAGGCGATTGTAATTACACATATTGTTGAAGTTGCAGATCTTATTGCGAATATTAATGGTTATGGTTTGCGACTCGAAAATGAAGAAAAACTCAAAACTTCAAAGTCTGTAGAAAAACTTCGTCTGACAGAAGAAAACCTCCAAGCGACTTGGGAAAACTCGCTTATCTGCATCAACGAAGTGATGAGTGCTTTTCGATAAAACTGAAAAGCACTCCATAATTTTACGAAATTAGAGAAATTAACTCTGATAAATCTTCGGCTACCCTTTCCCCCAAATGCACACGCAAAGCACGTCGCTTTCTATCAAGCAAAACTTGAAAATCGCCGCGTGCTTGTGCTGCTTTTACGACTCCAAACGTGAATTTCTGCTCTGGAACTGCAAAATCAACCACATCATCGCAAGTGATTTGCAGAAAAACGCCGTTATTTGCTCCGCCTTTGTAGCCTTGTCCGGTTGAATGCAAAAAACGCGGTCCAAAACCTAAACAAGTTGCCACATTGTAATTACTTAAAATTGAATGACGAAGTTCTTGTAAGAGATTCTCGTTTTCGGCGTTCATTTCGATATATCCAAGCAATGCGAAATAGTCATTTTCCTCGATTCTTGAGAAATGTGCGTCAAGATAATTTACTAAAGATTTTTTCTCGATTATTTCGTCCAATTCGGCAACGTTCCTTTCATCAGAAAACAATTTAATGCCGCCTTCTTCAAAAAATGGAGTTTCCGCAGGCAAACTTCCTGTTTCCTCGTAGGCATTTGTCAGTTCTTTTGCTTCAATTTTTGCCGATTCTACATCAGGCTGATTAAACGGATTTATTTCCATAATCGAACCTGCAACAGCCGTCGCAAATTCCCAACGGAGAAATTCCTGCCCGAGATTCATCGTGTCAGTAAGTTCAATTCTGACAACAGGTTGACCATCGGCTTCAAGGTCTTCAATCACGTAATTTTCGGGAGCATCTTTAGTCTTGAGATATACAAAAACACGGTCATCACTGTAGCTATCTTGAATCAATTCACGGTCAACGGGAATGATCGAAACGTCATTTTTACCAGTTGATTCGGCAATTAATTGTTCGAGCCAGGCACCAACATCAGAAAGGTCGTCAGATGTAAAAATTGTCAGTTTGTCGCGACCAAGTTTGTGTCCAATTCCGAGAATTGTTCCCAAAATCACAGCTGGATTTTCATTTGAAACGAGCGATTTACAAGCGTGAACCATTTCGCTGGCTCGATTCAAGAAATCCTCCACATCAATCTGCATTGCTGCAGCCGGAATCATTCCGAAAACGCTCAAAACTGAAAATCTACCGCCAATTTCCGGATTGCCAAAGAAGATTTTACGAAAATTATCTTGCTCCGCAACCATTTGCATTTTCGAGTTTGGATCGGTTATCGCCACAAAATGCTTTCCTGCATTCTCACGCCCGACAGTTTCGGCGACACGCTCGTAAAAGTATTGTTTAAAACAATTTGGCTCTAATGTAGAACCTGATTTGCTGGCGACAATAAATAAAGTTTTTGTTAAATCAAGCTTACCTTCGAGCGTTTTGATCTGTGCCGGAACAGTCGAATCGAGAACGTGAAAGCTGTTCGCATCAAAGGTAATCGCAAAAACTTCGGGTCCGAGCGATGAGCCGCCCATTCCGAGTAAAACTATGTCGTCAAAAGCTTTAACATCTTCCGCAAAGTCGCGATATTTCTGTAAATCACCGAGTTCAACACCAACAACATCGAGCCACCCGAGCCATTTTGCCTCATCAGAATTTGTCCAAACTGTCGCGTCTTTCGACCACAGACGGGATGTTTTGTTGTCGGTTTGCCAAGCGGCGAGTTGTGCTTCAACGGCAGTTTGAAACTCTTCAGGAAGTAAATAGGTTTGTGAATTTAACATAGAGATAATTTACCAAACATCGAAATAATTGACCACGAATGAAGGTGAAATCGAAAATTATTCAATCTTTTTCAAATATTTTTTTCCTTTCAGCTCTCTCGGCAGCAAACTCTCTTTTGTATAGGCTTCGTAATCTTTTCCGTAGTCCAAATCTTTCATCAATTTCGTCGGAGCATTGCGAATTTCGAGCGGAATCGGTAAATTCCCGTGTCGTTTTACATCGTCCATCGCGTCTTTTAACGCTTGATATGAACTCCTATCTTTTTTGCAATTTGCGAGATAAGCAACGCCGTGTGCGAGATTTATCTGGCATTCGGGAAGCCCAATTGTTTCCACCGCACGAAAAACCGCATTCGCCACAACCAGTGCTGTCGGCTGAGCCAAACCAATGTCTTCTGATGCAAAAATCACCATTCTGCGGGCAATAAACTTTGGATCTTCGCCGCTTGCAATCATTCTCGCGAGGTAATAAATTGCAGCATCCGCTTGGCTTGCACGCATCGATTTTATGAATGCCGAAATTGTGTTGTAATGCT
Source organism: Acidobacteriota bacterium (assembly GCA_031415455.1). Lineage (GTDB taxonomy): Bacteria > Acidobacteriota > Blastocatellia > Pyrinomonadales > Pyrinomonadaceae > JANNVK01. The sequence continues at coordinate 147,552 of JANORS010000016.1, forward strand.
CTTCGCCTTTTTTATCGAACCTCAAAAACTTCGTCTGAAGCGTGTTTTTCAGATTCTCGACCGTGATTTTTTCATAGAGTTGAGCCGTATTCGCAAGCATTGTGATCGCTTGACGTGCGTCGCCATTCGCCATTGAAATTAGCCAATCGCGAGATTCTTCGTCGAGCTCAAGCTCAGTGCGGTCAATAATTTCCGACATTTCCTCTGCTGACAATTCTTCTAAAACGAAAACGCGAAGTCTCGAGAGTAGCGGTGGAATTATCTCAAAACTTGGGTTTTCGGTGGTCGCACCGATCAAAACAAGTTCGCCGCTTTCGACGTATGGCAGGAGTAAATCTTGTTGAGCTTTATTGAAACGATGGATTTCGTCGAGGAATAAAAGACGCGGTTTTTCTGAAGGTTCGTCGATGATCTTGCGGATGTCAGCCTTTCCCGCAGTAACGGCTGAAAGTTCGTGAAGCTCAGCGTTTATCGCGTTTGCATAGATTCTCGCGAGGCTCGTTTTCCCAACTCCGGGCGGACCCCACAAGACAAACGAAAAAATGTGTCCTTGCTCGATCGCGAGTCGAAGCGGTTTCCCAACGCCGACTAAATTCTTTTGCCCAACGTATTCTTCGAGCGAAACGGGACGAATTTTATTTGCAAGAGGTTCCATAGTTTTGAAAATTATAACTGATTTATTTGCTTAAACCCAGATTACGCAACATAGACTTTTCGGACATATTCGAAAGTTATTTTTTACAGCCAAGAATCCAAGAACGCCATGAAAGAAGAGACAGGATTAAGAGATTTCCTTGGAGTTCTTTGCGTCTTGGCGGTCAAACTTCCTATTGTAAAATATGGGTTAAAAGAATGAATGCCAAGCGGTTGCGTCTTGTAAGTTGCAGAATTATTATCAATTTATGGAAACATTAACCATTGGACTCGCACAAGTTACGCCAGTTTGGTTTGATCGCGAAAAAACTATCGAAAAGCTGTTGGCGGTTGCTTCGGACGCAAGCGGAAAAGGCTGCGAACTTCTTGTGCTTGGAGGAGAAGCGACGATTCCGGGATATCCGTTTTGGCTCGAATTAACGAACGGTGCAGTTTTTAATTCGCAAATTCAAAAAGAATTTTTTGCTGAATATGCAAAGCAAGCGGTTTGCATCGAACGCGGTGATTTGCAGCTGTTTTGCGATTTGGCAAAACAGAAAAAACTCGCGATGTATCTCGGCATTATTGAGCGTCCGGAAGATCGAGGCGGCAAAAGTCTATATTGTTCATTGGTTTACATAAATAATTCGGGCGAGATTTGTTCGGTTCATCGTAAATTGATGCCTACTTATGAAGAACGTTTGGCGTGGTCAATCGGTGACGGAAATGGCTTGCGGGTTCATAAATTAAAAGAATTCACGGTTGGCGGATTGAATTGTTGGGAAAACTGGATGCCGCTCGCACGCACCTCGCTTTACGCACAAGGCGAAGATTTTCACGTTGCGGTTTATCCCGGAAATAAGCGAAACACGGATGATACGACGAGATTTATCGCCAAAGAATCACGTTCGTTTGTCGCGTCGGTCTGCAATGTGATGCGAAAAGTGGATTTTCCGGTCGATACAATTCATCTAGACAAAATCCTCGAAAATGCTCCCGATGTTTTGGCAGATGGCGGAACGTGCCTCGCTGCACCTAATGGCGAATGGATTATCGAACCATTTTGCGGCGAAGAAAAACTTGCAATCGCGATAATCGAACACAGTAAAGTGAGAGAAGAGCGACAAAATTTTGATCCATCAGGACATTATTCGCGACCAGATGTTTTGCAATTGTTGGTGAATCGAGAAAGGCAGGCGGTTTTCAATGAGGCAGAACCGCGACTGCGAAGGAGCGAATGCTTAGTTCCGATAGTTCGTCATGGACTGGAGTGACGCTCCCTTGCGGTCGCGGTTCCGCCGTCAGCCTTTTCGTTCTTCGATTTCGAATGGCAGAAGTCCTTGTGAATATAAAACGTAATCGACTGCCGCAACGACGTGTTCTTTTTTCCAAAGATATTTTTCACTTCCACCACGCGACCAAACTTTTCTGTTTGTATGGATCAAAGATTTGTTTCGCAATTCTCGCGTTGCGTGGCTCTTAAATCCGTTCGAAATGCTTTCCGGCTTTATTTGTGCGGAAACAACGGCGTGTACGTTGTTGGTTCTAACATTTACTGCCAAAAGTTCGTAGCCGCGAATTTCACACGTTTGTTTAATAGATTGTTCCACGCACGCTCGCAGAATATCGCTGAAAATAAATGGCGTATGTTTGAGTCTTTCCTCCATAACTGTCTTTCGATTTGGGTTTGGTGCAAGGCGTTGAGTTCCGTAAACATTGTTTCCATAAGTATCGACCGACCCGCGTTCGTCGCCATGAAGCCAAGTTCCATAAGTTCGAAATGTTAAGAAGTATGCTAATGGAAATTCGTTTTCGTCCCATTCTTTGTCAATATAATCCATAATTTGTTTTCAAGGTAGAACCGCGACCGCGAGGAAGCGTTTCTCAAGTCCGTCAAATTTTTATCGGTGTCTGGCTGACGCTCCTTAGCAGTCGCAGTTCTGCCTTAAAACTAATAAAGCAACATTTCTTTCTTGGTTTTCAAGTCATAACCGCGACCGCGAGGAAGCGTTTCTCAAGTCCGTCAAATTTTTATCGAAGCTAGGCTGACGCTCCTTAGCAGTCGCGGTTCTGCCTTAAAACTAATCAAGCAACATTTATTTCTTTGATTTCAAGTCATAACCGCGACCGCGAGGAAGCGTTTCTCAAGTCCGTCAAATTTTTATCGAAGCTAGGCTGACGCTCCTTTGCAGTCGCAGTTCTGCCTTAAAACTAATAAAGCAACATTTATTTCTTTGATTTCAAGGCAGAACCGCGACCGCGAGGAATCGTTTCTCAAGTCCGTCAAATTTTTATCGAAGCTAGGCTGACGCTCCTTTGCAGTCGTGGTTCTGCCTTAAAACTAATCAAGCAACATTTATTTCTTTGATTTCAAGGCAGAACCGTGACCGCGAGGTAGCGTTCTCAAGTCCGCCAAATGTTAATCGGTGTCTGGCTATCGCTCCTTAGCAGTCGCGGTTCTGCTTTCGAGCCAATCAACCAACATTTCTTCCTGCCGATGCAATTCATGGACGTGAATTTCGTTTCCACCATTCACCATTGGAAGCTTGAAGAATAGCGACAGTTGTTTTTGGATGCCGGAATTTTCTCTACGTTTTGCGAGGTCGAGAAGCCTTGCAATTTCAATAACTAAAGGTGCGGCGAGGATTGAATCTTTGCATAAGAAGTTTACCTTGAGCTGCATGGTTTGCCCCATAAAGCCTTTTAAATCAATATTATCCCAAGCTTCTTTGTTGTCCTTTCGCGGGCGATAATAGCGAATATCCACGATGTGATCTTCCACTTCGTAGCCCAAAATATCTTCGAGAAGCGAACTTTTCGTTTTTAATTTTGAATCGAGCGAATCTTTATCGCTCAAGGCGAGTCCATCGCGATTGCCTAAAATATTCGTCGAATACCAACCTTCTACCTTCAAAGCACGAGTTTTAAATGCCGTCGCCAGAACGCTTTTTATCATCGTTTGTCCGGTTTTTCCGTCTTTTCCGGCTATTGGAACTTTGTTCGATTCCGCAAATTCGATCAACGCCGGAGTGTCTGCTGAAACTGATGGCGTGAAGTTTCCGTAAGGAGTTTTCTCGGCGATTGCGGCATAAGCGTAAAGCATCGCGGGCGAAATTAGCGTGGAATTTTCGTCTAAGGCTTTTTCAAACGTAACGAGGGAATTGAAAATTTCGTTGCTATCATCTACGAGTTTTTCAGTTGAGGCAAGATTGATAACAACAACATCATTGCAAGTTTTTTTGAATTCAACTAAATCTTCACGTATTTTTCTGACGTTTTCACGATGCGAATCAGCCAAACTAAACTGATTTTCGCCTTCAATATTTTGCAAAAATGCCTTATTGCCGACAGCTCGCCAAGGTTTGATATTTCGCAAATTTTCTTCGACAGCCACGAATTGTTTATGAGTTAAAACCTCGTGTTCTTCAGCCGCAACCGCGAGATTTTCACCGTGCAAATCCCAACCGCCAAAGACAATATCTTGGTAATTCACTAAATCTGCCGTCAATTCTTCCGGCAAATCCGCGAGCGGCAAACCTTCAGTGCCAATCTTATTCTGTTTGATAAGTTCAATGCCTGCAACAATTGTCGTGCCAACTGCTCCGCCGATTCCGATGATTGCAATCCCAAGTGTTCGTTTCATAATTAAGAAATCGATTTTACATCAAAACGGGATTGTTCACGACTAACGTAGGCAGAACCGCGACTGCAAAGGAGCGTTTGTTGACACCAATATTACTTCGGTTTTGAGATAGGCGTCCTAGCGGTCGCGGTTCTGCCGGTTGCTCGCGAGATCTTCAAAACAAGTATTTCCAATCGTGATGAAATTCTTCTTCTCGGTAAACCCGTAATCCTCATTGTTCCAACGTTTTAGCGAATCCGTGGTGCGTTGGAAATCTGCTTTTGAGATAGTTGGATATTCATTGATCCATTCGGCACACGCACGTGTTTTTACGAGTTTTTTGACGAACGAATTCAAGCCGAAGAGACGTGTGTAGCCCGAAGGATTAAGTGCTTCATTCAAATGATTGGAAATAAACGGCTTGAGCAGCATTGATTTCATCGCAAAACCTTCGTTTATTACCCAAATTCCTTCCTTCAATTTCAAAAGTGAGGGGCGAGGTTCGCCGTTTACCGTAAGATCTGCGGTGAAGCCTTGATAGAATTTCAATCCAGCGTAATTTGCTGCGAGATCTCCATTTGAATAAACGCCGGAAATCAGAGTTCCATAAACGCCGCTTTCGCTTTTTTGCCCGGATTTGATGGCTTTTTCGAGTGCTTGCTTCGGCGAAGTGCCTTTCGCGAGAGCTTTATTGTAGTCCTCAAAATAATCGTAGCCTTGCTGAAAAATATGTGCAATTTTGTCAGTTCCAAATTGCGAACCAAACATTTTAACGGTTGAAGCGAGTTCGAAATAGCTCGTCGGGAAACGGACAAAAAGCGAATCGCCAAAACTCGTTTTATAACGTGCGGGCTGCGAACGAAACTCGTGTTTTTCGAGCCACGTTCCTGAATTTGTGTAAGGAATAATTCCGCCACCGAGAATCTTGTAAACCTCTCGTGCGACCGCATCATTCGAACGCAAATATGCGAGCCTTTTCTGCGTTTTTTCCACTGAATCGCAATCCTTAACGCGATTTGTTAGACAACTCTCACGCTGCAATATCTCCGAATTCACTTTTTCGATCGATTTCATCACGATTGATTCAACATATTCGTTGACCTCAATTCCAATATCCGCCAAAGGTCGCGGCGGCAAATTATATTGATCAGTCTCAAACGCAAACCCAACAGTCGCCTGCATCAAAACGGCGGTTAATAAGAATAATTGTGTAATAAATCGTATCTTCATGTTTTGAGAATAGAAGATTTTTTCAGCCTTGTGTGGGCGATTGTGACACTTTTTGAACTGTCACAATACTAACTCATCAAGACCAAAATTTGACCACCCCGAAAACAGTAATTCGCAGGTCATATTGAAATTTCGTATAAATTAACTTATAAGTAGAGTTATATTTCAATTGATGTTTCTGCCACTCCTAAACTTAGCAGGAATTCTCAGCTTATCGATATAGAGACAGTTGGCTTGAGTCATTTACATTCTTGTTAGATATTTTACCTCGGAAAAATTCGTATCATGGAAGAAAATCAACTAATAAAAACTTACAAAGATAGACTTAGAATTTTTTTAATTCTCTATTATTTTAGTGAGAATTATCATGAGCCAAAAACTCCAAACTTAAAAAAATTATTTACCAGCGAAGTTAGAATTCAAAAACTTGATTTTCTTTTGCGAAATCCAGATTATTTAGCATTTGAATTACTGAATCTTGCTAGAGGCAATACTCACAATAATCAAGAAATTAAAGAAATCATAAAAGAAATTTTTCTGAAGCAAGAACCTGTTCTGCGAAGGATTGAAATGGAAAAATTTTTCTTTGGTGCTTACGAAGATATTGATGATGTAATTGCGTTTTTAAAGAGTATTGAACTTATTGAGTTCTCAAGCACCAAAAATTTAGAGCTTAAGATAACTGAAAAGAAGTATTTCATAACGGAAAAAGCGATAACTACATTAGAAAATAAATTACCGAAACTCCCTGCATTAAATTGGTATGTCGAAAGGCTTAATCTAATAAAAAAATACTTTGGACATAAAACTGGAAGTCAATTGAAAGCTATGCAGTATAAAATTGAAGAATACGAAACTGCTAGTTGGGGCGACTACATAAATGACATCAAAGCCAAAGTAGAAAAAGATTTTTTTGAATTATACGGAGAAAAATTATGAGTTTTGACTTTGAAAATTTTACTCAAGAAGTTTATGAGCAGTTTAATGAATCCCTCTCGCTAGAAAAAGTTAGAGATTTATTAAATCTAGACGACGAATATAATCTCGACATACAAAAGGCAAATGCGAAACGACTTGTTTTGAGAGAAGTTAATTTTATAGGAACAAAGTCGAACGGGGATTCAATAGATTTTTCATGCGAAATATTCTCTGGAATAAATATGTGGATCGCTGATAATTTCAAAGGAAAGTCCAGCCTATTTAAAATTATTCAATTTGCTCTCACGGGAAATAACAAAATTAAAAAAGATATTAAAAAATGGCTTAAAGAAATACTACTAAATTTTGATGTTGACAGTAAAAGTTATGCTGTTTATTTAAATTTAGAAAAGTCAGCATTATCAGCGAAATTTTATGAAACGAAAGTTAGCTCAATTGAAGAAGTGAAACAATCAGCTGACGCTCCACTTTTTGAAGCAAAGAATGTTGATGAATATACAAAGCAAATTCAACAGTTTTTCTTTGACCAGTTTTCTTATTACTCAATGCAATGGACACAAAAATCTTCCAAAAAAGATAGTGATGAGTTATTGGAAGCAAATGCAAGTTGGACGACTTATTTCAAATCGATTTACCTTGAATCCAAAGATAGCGATAAGTTGGCATTTGGCGATCAAGGCAAGAAAGTTTTCCAAATGCTTCTAGGATTAGAACTTACTTATCCTATAAATCGTCTTAAAGTAAAGAAAGATAAATTAGAAAATCAAACAGCAAAGCAACGGACTACTACAGAAATTTCCGAAAATGGCAAGAATTCTGAAAAGAATAATTTAGAAAAAGAATTAAGGGAAATTGAGACACGGTTAAAAAATCTAGATTCTCAAAATAATGAAAAATTAAATGTTAGCAATCTCTTTGCCGAACACAAACAAATATCAGATAAGTTAAGTATTGAAATTAGCAAGGCAACTTCAATAGGAACAAGGAGACAGAAAAATGACAAAAAAACCGCTGAACTAAAAAGTAAAAAAGATTCAATCCAAAATGAGCTAACTAGAATTTCTAGGGAGTTTAATTCGATTGAAAGACGTATTGCCGATTATAAGGAATATCTTGAAATTGGCAGTTTTTTTTCCAATTTAGATATTAAACATTGTCCAAGTTGTAACCATTCCGTGTCGGAAAACAAGAATAAAATATTGTCTGCCGACAAAAAATGTTTCCTATGTCATGATTCTGTAAAAGAAGACAACAATCAAATAAATCAAGAGAGTTATTTAGCAAAAACAGAAGAACTGAAGTTAGAAAGCGAGCGTTTGAAAAAACGCAAACAAGAGTTAATAATAAGTTTGGAAATAACCCAGAAAGAGTATGACGAAGCTGTCTCCTACAGTGAAGTGTTGGAAAAAGAGTTGCAAGAAGTTGGAGAAACAGCCCAATTAAATCAAAAGCTAATTGAAATTGAAAATAAAATCAATAAGGAAAAAGAAAATCCTCAATTACCAAATGCCGAAAGAGAAAAATTTATCGAAGAGAGAGCAATTTTAAGCTATCGCTTGAAACAACTTATTACTCCTATAGTAAAACAAAACAATACTTTAGCGATTGAAATTGAATTGTTAGATTTTGCAATAAACCGTTTATCAGAATATCGTTATCAACTAAGTGAAAATACCTTAAAACGTCTTTCAGAGTTAATGATTTCAGAGATTCAAGAATTTGGATTGAAATCATTTACGAGAGTCGAAATTACTGATAATTTCGACATCAAATATGAACAAGACGGTGACTTGATAGAATTTAGTGAAATTGCAGAAGGCGAACAATTAAGGGCAAAATTAGCATTTTATTTGAGTCTAATACAACTAGAAATTGAACAAAACATTGGGCGGCATACAAAATTATTAATTATTGATAGCCCTGCAAAAGAAGAAGGTGACGCAACATACCTCGAAGGATTATCGGATGTTTTGAAAAATATTGAAAAACGTTTTAGTGACAAACTTCAAATTTTGATTGGAACCGCCGAAAGAAATCTTGCGGGTGTAGCTGTAAATCAACATACTGTGCCAAAAGAGGAATATTTATTCTAATGGTTGACGTTGCAGATACAAATACTTTTGAATCGTTACCGCTTCCTCAAAAAATTTCTTTTTTCGAAACAAAAATCGATGAAGTTGTTGATTCACTCGAAGAAACAAAGCTTAACAAGTTTTTAAAAACAATTGTTCTTGATGATGCCGAAAACGCCTATCTAAGAAGACGTGCTTTGGAGGTTTTTACCGATTGTGTATTTTTTGAAAAGCTAAAGGCAAGGCAAGAATTAATTATTCTGATTGATGATTGGAATGAAAACGAAGAGATTTTTTTAGAAATCAGAAGACTGAAAGATTTATTTTTATTTTACTTCAACGAGCCTGAAGATATTGAAGAAATATATAAGAAACAAACCGCCAATCACGAAAGCGAGATAGCCGCTGAATCTTATTACCATTTAGGTTTAATTGAAATGCAAAGGGCATTAAGTAGCGATTCGGAGAGTGACTGTATTTCAAGTCTAAACAACAGTTATTCATTTTTCAAAAAATCATCTGAAGAAATTGAAAACCGAATTGACGCATATTTCTTTCAAATTGTTACATCTTTAATTATTGATTTACTTGAGGAAAAACTAGGCGAAATTACGCAAAAAATAAAAGAGCTTTCAAATATTCTTTTACAAAAAGACATTTTTTCAATGTCAGGAAAACAAAATTATTTTCATATTAGTTTTTATCGAACTTTATTAAATTTACATAAATTGAAATCTAATCAAGTTTCAGGTTGGCTTGATTTTCGTAAAGGTTGCAATGATTTACTTTATTATTTTAATGAAATCAAAAATCTAGAAATCAAAAATAAATTAAATGAAAGCATATTAAATAAAACCTTTTCTGCCTACATTGAAAAATCATTTGTGCAACCTTATTTCGCTCAAAATTTTACTGCCGAAATTTCTAAAATTGAGGCTCGTTTAGCTGAACCTGGTTTAACCCCAGAGCAACAAGATTTTTTATTTTATATTAAAGAGTTAGCAAATAATGCTGACTTAAAAGAAACATCAGATAAAGAATCGATAAGACAACGACTAATCAATTCTTTTCCTGAGCGTAATGTTGAGTTTATTGATCAAGTTCTATCTGGAGTTTCTGCCCTCACCAGTTCTTCAGAATTAATGACGGTCTGTGAAATACTTAAGAACCCATCACTTGAAAAGTTTATTGATGCACTTGTCTCATCCTGTATAGAACTTCAAGGTAATCAACTTTATAGATCTTCAAAGTTAAAAGAGATTTCAGATGATGAAGTTGAAAATTTAAGAAATGATTATATAAATTCACTATTGGATGCTAAAGGATACATAACGCGAGACCAAACTCGATGGTCAAGTTCTTACGAGGGGAAAAGAGCTGGAGAAATCGACATTTTTGTTCGGGAAAGTGATAAAACTTTATTTGCAATTATTGAAGCATTAAATCTTGACTCATTAAAGAAGGATTATCTAAATCTGCATCTTGATAAGATTTTCAAATATGACACCAGCGGCTTAAAGCAAAACTTCATTTTGGTTTATTCAACCGCAAAGAGTTTTTCAGAATTGTGGAAAAAATATGTTGAGCATATTAGAGCTCATACCTACGAATATGAGTTTAAAGATTTTGAAGAAATTACCAGTTATCAGTTTGCTGATTTAAAGATTGGTAAAGCCAAACACATAAGAAATGGAAGTGAAATATTTTTGTATCACATATTGCTAAATCTCAGCTAGAAAAAGTATAGCTATTTCTTTCGTAAAATCACGTTCAGATGCCTCTAGCGTCTTCAATCTCGTCAATAAATAAACTTCATGCTAGAATTTTCTTTCAATACAACTTGGTAAAATTTCATTCAGCCAAAAAAACAGATGATAACTATGTTCATCAAAAATTCGGAAACGTAGATGTTTGCTTGCGTGATTTTATGAAGATTAAAAAGTCAGATAACCAATTGGTTCTAAAACCATTATTTCTAAACGAACAAGAAAATCTTGAATCGCTTTTGTTGCAACGACTAGAATCCAAAAACGAATTTAAATTTGAGATAAACGAAGTTCGTGAAGAGCTTGCAAATAGGTTGAAAAAAAACGGAAATACTAGGAAGAATTAACGGGTGAAAGATTTTAGATGGCAAAGATTGTGTAACAATCGAAAGATTATCGGTCGTTAGCTACGCAAACTTGGGGCACAATGCCGCAATGCTTTCGAGTATCTCGTGAACCTCGCTAAAATCTCGTCATCCGCAACGAAGATTTGTTTTTTTTACCAAAAACGAAAAGTAAAGTTATGAAAAAATTGGGTGATAAGTATCTTCTTTTCTTGCATAATATCCGTCGAAAAGTTAAAACCAATAATGTCAATGAAATGATCTACCAAGTTTTCCTAATCGGATGTGCTTCGGTATTAAAAACCACTTTTTTGAGATCAAAAGTTTTCTGCGGTGCGTAAAGCAGATAAAAATATTTGAAAGTTTCAGCAAACAAAAAGCTGTGCATATAGTCAGCTTTTTCTTTCGTTTTAACGCTTTTTAGTCCTGTGTAGGCGACATCGGTGCGACAGTATTTGACCAAATCGTCTTTGGTTTCAGCGGTTACGGCAATTTTACTAAGTTCTTGATTCCAACTTTTTTTGTCCGGCTTCTTTAACTTTGTCAAAATTCCACTCAGGCGTTTCGGTGCGTAAATTTTTCATTGCACCTTCGGTAGAAACAGGTGAAAGGGCAAATTTTACTTGGACTTTTTCGTCTTGCTTGGTGTTGAAATCAAAATAAGCACGAATTTGCTTTCCGGCAGCTTCGGGAAAATTCTTTGTCTGGTCAAATTTTCGCCAAAATCCCTTATAATTTTGCGTTTCATAATTCTTGAAACCATAGTTTTTGAAAGGTTTAGAAAATTCTAAAGCAAAATAAACCGTTCGCGTTCTCGCCCAGCCGTTCGTCTGCGGATAACCAACAATTGTGTGGTCATTTTCAACCCGAACGAATGTCCAAACATTTTTATCTTCGTAATTATAAACACCATGCATTAAGTCAAAATAATGTGTGAGTTGTCTGAAGCGGGAAAAGTATATTGATGAAAACCGACTCGTGTTGTTGTCGTCATTTCCGCTAAAATATTGTCATCAAAGAGTTTAAGTCGATAATGATTTGGTTAAGCAACCTCGTCGGCATGAGAATATGCGGAACGAAAACCACTTTTCGGATTGTTTTTATCGCCCGGTTCAAGTTGCAAATCGCCCACTGTCGGCATAATCACAAAATCACCAAGATCAGAATGTCCTGTTCCCGAAAAATGCGTGTGCGAAAATCCGACGATTGATGTGTCATCATAATTGTATCCGGCACAGTATTTATAAGTTTTACGATTATATTTTCCGCCTATATTATGTGGTTGCTGATCAGTGTCAGGCGAAAGTTGAACCGCACCAAATGGAACGGTTGCACCGGGAAATGTATGTCCCATTTTTTGTGTTCCAATTAGCGGATTAACATATTGAACATAATTTTCCGGCTTTTGTGCCAACGAATTTAACGCCACAAACAAGAAGACAAGACAGAGCAATAATTTACTCATTTTTTTGTCTAAAATATACCAACTGATTTTGCAATTACGCGTTCAATATAATATTTCTTAGGCAAAACCAAAACCAAAACCAAAACCAAAACCAAAACCAAAACCAAAACCAAAAACGAATAAAGCATAAAAATAGCTTAGGAGCACTGAGCGAATAAAAGACTTTTATAAAAATATGTTTGAACTTTGTCTCAAACATTTTCAAAAACTGTGAACTGATTTAATACAAAACTGCCATACACAATCATTGCTTGAGAACTTTTTTTAAGTTAAAAACATTCACTAAATAAAAATACCAAAAATAATTATTGAGCCAAATTTTGCAATTATACTGAGTAAATATGACAAAAAGAGCTTTCTAATTTATTTGTATACGTCTGTTTGCTTCTTAGTTTCGTAGCTAGGTAAACGTTGGAAAGCAAATTGCATTGTAAGAAATTCGAAATCAAAAGTTTTTTATTAGAGTTTAAGACAAAAGAAAACGAATAGGAGTTAATTATGAAAAAACAAATGTTAATGGTTGGAACGTTTTTGGTAATGGTTCTTTTGAGCGTCAGCAACATCGCCGCTCAAAATGGCGAAAAAATGAAAAAAGAGATGATGGATATGGACGCGATGAAAAAAAGTCCGCATCACTCAGTAATGATGGCATATCACCATAATTTGCTTACTTTTTCGAAAGCATTACGAGATATGTCGAGCGGTGGAAAATTGGAAGATATTGATCTATCACGAAATGCTTTTGCTGAAATCAAACGAAGTATGGAAAAAATGGACGAGATTCATCAATTACATAAAGGAAAAATGAAGCTTGAAATGATTACGATGATGAAGCCAATGATGGAGAAAATGCAAGCAGAAAATATGTTAGTAAAAGAGCATATTACGGCTCTCGAAACAGCTTTAAAAGCAACAGCACCAAACGCATTGGATGTTAATAAACACGCAACAGAACTTGTTATGCAGCTTGAAAAAATGAATATGCCGGACAAGAAAAAGACCGATATGACTGATAAACAAATGAAAATTAACTAAGGATAATGATAATGGAAAGCACAAAAACACAAACTATAACTAAAGCAATCGGTTACGGAAATAATTATTCATTTACATCGCTCGGTGCAATGGAAATCGAACGGCGTGAACCGCAGGCGAAAGATATCGCTATCGAGATCTTATATTGCGGCGTTTGTCACTCCGATCTGCATCAGGCAAACAATGATTGGAGCAATACGGTTTACCCGTGCGTTCCAGGTCACGAAATTGTCGGACGTGTGACGGCAGTCGGCAATGAAGTTTCAAAATTTAAGGTCGGAGAAACTGTTGCGGTCGGTTGTATGGTTGATTCGTGCGGCGTTTGCAAAAGTTGTCAGGAAGATCTTGAACAATACTGCGAAGGACCAAAAGGTGCAACCTTAACATACAACGGTCCAATGAAACCGGACGGCACGAACACATTCGGCGGATATTCAGACAAGATCGTGGTAAAAGAAAATTTTGTTTTTAAAGTTCCTGAAAATCTTGATGTAAAAGCTGTTGCACCTCTTGTTTGTGCGGGTATAACTACTTATTCGCCGCTCAAACATTGGAAAGTTTCGCCAGGGCAAAAAGTCGGAATTATCGGAATGGGTGGACTTGGGCATCTAGGTGTTAAATTTGCCGTTGCAATGGGTGCGGAAGTCACGGTTTTCAGTTCGACAAAAGAAAAAGATGCGGACGCGAAAAAAATCGGTGCAACAGATTTTGTTTTAACTGATGACGCTGATGCACTTGCTTTACTTGAACTGAAATTCGATTTTCTACTGGACACAATTCCTTACGAACACGACATCAATCCATTTATTAAACTTCTGAAACGAGACTCAACCCTTGCTGTTGTCGGGTTGTTACTACCTTTCAAAACTGAAACAGACAATTTGCAAGTCGCTTTCCATCGACGAAATCTAACAGGTTCACTATTCGGCGGAGTTGCAGAAACACAAGAAGTTTTAGACTTTTGCGGAAAACATAACATCACGCCCGACGTTGAAATGATTGCGATGGAAGACATTAACGACGCATTCAAAAAGTTGAAATCGGGCGATGTCCGCTTTAGATATGTGATCGATATTGCCAATACGATGCCAAAGGAAGCGTAATTAACACAAGTGGATAGTGCCGATTTAACTCTAAAAACAATCGGCACTTTCTAAAAAACAGCTTAGAGAATCAATATGAAAGCAGTAAGAATCTACAAATACGGCAACGCAGAACAACTCATCTACGAAGATGCACCAATGCCAACTGTCGAAGCAAACGATGTTTTGATCAAAGTTGTTGCATCATCAGTAAATCCCGTAGATTGGAAAATTCGTGAAGGGCATTTGAAAGAAATGGTGTCGTATTCGATGCCCGTCATACTTGGCTTGGACGTTTCGGGAATCATTGAATCAGTTGGGAAAAATGTAACGAAATTCAAAGCTGGCGATGCAGTTTTTTCGCGTCCCGATGTCAAACGAAACGGGACTTATGCAGAATTTGTTGCGGTCAGTGAAGATGAAGTTGCCTTTAAACCGAAAACGATTTCGCACGTTGAAGCCGCGTCTTTACCATTGGCAGGAATTACGGCTTGGGAAGCAATTTTCACGACTGCACAACTTTCTGCCGATCAAAAAGTTTTGATTCACGGAGGTTCGGGCGGTGTCGGTTCATTGGCGATTCAACTGGCAAAATCGCGTGGAGCTTATGTTATTTCCACAACTTCGACGAAAAATCTGGCGTTGGTTAGATCTTTGGGTGCGGATGAAGTCATTGATTATAAAACTCAAAAATTTGAGGAAATCGTCAAAGATGCCGATGTCGTTTTCGATACGATCGGCGGCGAAGTGCAAGAACTTTCGTGGTCAGTTTTGAAGCAAAACGGTATTCTTGTTTCGATCGTCAGCCAGCCTTCGGAAGAAATTGCCGCCAAGCACAAAGTTCGCGGAGCTTTCATTTTTATCGAACCAAATGCAGAAATACTGACGCAAATCGCCGAGTTGGTTGACGAAGGAAAAGTTCGCCCCGTTATTGGTGCGGAATTTGCACTTGCCGACATCGCGAAGGCACACGAACTCAGCGAATCAGGTCATTCGGTCGGCAAAATTGTTTTGTTTGTCGGTTAGCCGTAAATAAATAATCAACCTTACAAGGAGTAAGTATTATGTCGTATCAAACCACAAATCCGTATAACGGCGAAGTTATCAAAAATTTCGAATCGCAAACCGATGCTCAAATGGAAAAAGCGGTAAAAACTGCGGTCGCCTGTTATGAAACTTGGCGTGACACAAGCTTTGCCGAACGGGCAAAAATTACCGCCAAAGCCGCAAAGCTGATGCTAGAAAATATTGACGAATTAGCCGGTCTGATCACGCTCGAAATGGGCAAACTAATCGCTCAGGCAAAAGGCGAAGTCAAACTTAGTGCAGAAATACTGACATATTACGCTCATAATGCGGAAGAATTTCTTGCTCCGCAAATCTTGAAGCCAAGCGAAGGCGAAGCCGTAATTATGAGCAATCCGATTGGTGTGCTATTCGGGGTTCAGCCGTGGAATTTTCCTTATTACCAGCTTGCACGCTTCGCCGCACCAAACATTATGGCGGGCAATGTCGTCATGGTTAAGCATTCCGCAAGCGTTCCGCAATGTGCAATCGCGTTTGAAAAATTATGGAAAGATGCCGGTGCACCTGAGGGACTTTATACAAATTTGCTGATCTCTTATGACCAAGCAAATCAATTGATCGATGATCCGCGAATTAAAGGCGTGGCGTTGACCGGAAGCAGCGACGCGGGGAAAGCAGTTGCCGAACGAGCCGGACAAAATCTGAAAAAATCAACGATGGAACTCGGCGGAAGCGATGCTTTTATCGTGCTTGAAGATGCCGATTTAGACGAAACCGTAAAATGGGCAGTTTGGGGCAGAATGAACAACACAGGTCAATCCTGCGTTGCGTCAAAACGTTTTATTGTGGTCGAAGAATTAGCCGACAGTTTCCTCGAAAAATTTCAAGCTGCTTTATCCGAACTTAAAGCGGGAAATCCTGCCGATGAAGCGACAACGCTTGGACCTCTTTCATCGGAATCAGCACTTACCGGACTTTTGGAACAAGTCGAAACGGCTGTCTCAAAAGGTGCAAAAGTCGTAATGGGCGGTAAGCGAATTGACCGCAAAGGCTCGTTTATGGAAGCGACGATTCTTTCGGATATAAAGCCCGATAATCCTGCATTTCGGGAAGAATTTTTTGGTCCCGTCGCACTTTTTTTCCGGGTGAAAAATGAAGAAGAAGCAATCGCACTCGCCAATAATTCGGATTTCGGCTTGGGCGGTTCCGTTTACACCAAAAATATCGAGCGTGGAAAACGTGTCGCAAATCGTATTGAAACAGGAATGATGTTTATCAATCACCCAACTTGGACAGCGGCAGATTTGCCTTTTGGCGGAATCAAAAACTCCGGTTACGGACGCGAACTTTCGGCTTTGGGAATTCAAGAATTTGTTAATAAAAAACTGATTCGCGTAGCAGTTTGAAGGTTTATAAAAAAGAGAAAAAATCATGACTGTATTTCTAATTTCAGTAGAAAAAAATACGATTTTTAAAAGAATCGTTGAAGGAGACAAAAATGCGTTTTCCGATTGTGTTGATAAATATCGAGGATTCGTTTGGTCATTAGCAAAAAAATATTTACCAACAATTGAAGATGCAGAAGATGCCACGCAGGACATTTTTCTTGAAATCTGGGAAAAAGCTGAACGATATGATGTTAATAAGGCAAGCGAACTCACATTTATTGCCGTGATCGCCAGAAGACGTTTGATTGATAAAATCCGCAAAATCTATCGCACACCAATAATGAGTTCGATTGATGACTTTTTTCAATCGCCAAATAATAACTTTGAAGACGAACTTCATCGTCGAATTGAAGTAAAGAAAGTAGTTAAAATGATGAGTGTATTATCACTCGAACAAAAAACTCTGATGATGTTAACGATTTTCGAAGGGTTGTCACATCGTGAAATCGCTAACAAAACAGGAATACAACTCGGATCAGTAAAAACATACATACGTCGTGGGTTTAGGCGAGTGCGTGAAATTTTGAATGTGAATCCGCAGAATTTAGTAAATGAGTAAAAAGGGAAAAGAAATGACAATTAATAGAAAAGCAGAAGCAGAATGGAACGGAAACGTAACTGATGGAAATGGCAAAATTAAACTCGGAAGCGGTGCCTTTGAAGGAGCGTATTCATTCAATTCACGTTTTGGCGACGACACAAAGGCAACAAACCCTGAAGAACTAATTGCGGCAGCACACGCCGGATGTTTTTCAATGGCTTTGAGTTCGGCACTTGGCAAGGCAGGTTTTCCGCCGACAAAAATTGAAACTAAAGCAACGGTTAAATTAGAAAAACAAGGCGAAGCATTTGTAATTCCGGCAATTACTTTGGATACAGAAGCAGAAGTTCCAAATATTACCGAAGCAGAATTTCAAACTTTGGCTGCAAGTGCAAAGGAAAATTGTCCTGTTTCAAAAGTATTGGCAGGTGCAGAAATTACTTTAAATGCAAAGTTAAAATAGGAGAGATAAATTATGAAAAACAACGTAGGTTTATGGATTGACCATAACAACGCATTAGTCGTTTTTTTATCTGGTGAAGATGAAGAAATAAAACACATCAGTTCAGATACCGAAAACCATCCGCATTCCGGTGTTAAAGCGGATGATGTTCGTTTGAGCGTTAAAACAGAGTATCTTAACAAGTATTATGACGAAATAATTTCGTGCTTGAGCGAGGCGGAATCTGTTTTTATTTTTGGTCCGGGCGAGGCGAAAGGCGAACTTAAAAAACGTCTGGAAAATAACAATCACGCTGAAAAAACTATCAACATTGAAACATCTGATAATTTGACAGAGCCTCAAATCGCGGCAAAAGTTAGAGACCATTTTCGTCGGTAAAAGTTAAATTATGAATCTGACAACGGGTTATCCATATTGGCTGATAAACAGCGGAATTCCGATAGATTATCCAAAACTGGAAACGTCAATAAAGACCGATGTTGTTATTATTGGCGGCGGAATTTCGGGAGCATTAACGGCTTATTATTTAATCAACGCCGGAGTGAAGTGTGTGCTTATCGATGCTCGTACAATCGGACTCGGAAGCACTTGTGCGAGCACATCTTTGCTGCAATATGAGTTGGATATTTCGTTGTCAGATTTATCAAATCAAATCGGTTATCAATCCGCCTCGAGAGCTTATCAAATGTGTTCCGAATCAATTGATAAGATTGAAATAATATCAAAAGATATTGGCTTTGAATTCTTTGAAAGACAAAAAAGTTTATTCTTTGCGGCTTATAAAAAAGATAAAACATTTATTAAAACGGAGTTTGATATTCGCAAAAAAGCAGGTTTTGATTTAGAACTTTTGGGCGAAAAAGATATACAAAAACAATTTGGATTTGCTTCGCCAGCCGCAATTCTCTCAAAACAAGGTGCGACAACCGACGCATACTTATTTACTCACGCATTGCTCAAAGCGAGTTCTAAAAAAGGGCTTAAGATTTACGATAGAACGGAAATTTCCGATATTGAATACGCAACAAACAGCGTGAAATTAACCACCAAAGACGGAAACAGCGTAAACGCAAAAAAAGTTGTAAACGCGACAGGATATGAGATTACGGAGTTTATTGAGAAAAAAATCGTGAAATTAAATTCCACTTATGCTTTAGCGTCCGAACATATTCAATCGCCAAATCCGGTCTGGAAAGATGGAACTTTATTGTGGAATACCGCAGATCCATATTTGTATATGCGGCTGACTCACGACAATAGAATTATTCTTGGCGGACGAGATGAGGAGTTTTATAACCCTCAAAAACGCGACAAATTAATAAAAAATAAAACTAAGCAATTAATTAAAGATTTCGCTAAGCTGTTTCCACAAATTGAAATGATTCCCGAATTCAGTTGGACGGGAACTTTTGGTTCAACCAAAGACGCACTGCCATATATTGGAACTTACAGCAAAACGCCAAATACTTATTATGCTTTAGGATTTGGCGGGAATGGCATAACTTTTAGTCTTATTGCAGCAGAAATAATACGAGATATGATTCTCAAAAAACATAACAAAGATGCTTTGCTCTTTGCTTTTGACAGATAAGACAACAGATTTAAAACATTATGCAAATCACTTGGCTTTTTGTATTGGCAATTCCAATAGCGTGTATCGCTTGGACGGTAACGCACGAGGAAATTTTCCGAGAACTGCACGAATACTGCACTTCGCGGAGCCAGACTTGCAAAAACATCGTTGAAAGAAAATTCTTCTATCTTTTTACTTGTGAATACTGTTTCAGCCATTACGTTACGCTGTTTTTTATAATTTTTACCGGCTACAAATTATTGTTGGAAGATTGGCGTGGTTATGTTATCGCCGAATTTTCTTTGGTGTTTATCGCCAATGTTTATATGGGTTTATTTGCAATAATTCGCCAAAGCATCAAAAGAGAAAAAGTGGAAATTAAAGTTTTAGAGAAGGAAATTAGTTAAATATGAAAAAACAAAATGTTGAAAAGGCGGAATTGAAAATTACAAACGATTTTATTGCTGACAAAGAAGTTCAGCAGGAATTTGAAAAGGCAGAAGATCGCGGCGAATCCGAATTGGATCAGTTAAAATCCGAGGTCAATGAGCCGCATTACATTCTGCCTTCTCCAATAATCAGCGAGGAAGATGCGGCGTTTGAAAATATAAATCCTGATCAGCAAGGCGAATCGTTTGGAATCACGTATCAGGCAAATGAGCCGCTCGATTTTGTCGAACAATTTGAAGAACGCGATGAAGAACGTTGGGAATTAAATCCGGCTTCGGCTGATGATTTTGAAGAGACAAATGAAGAAATTAAAGGTGAAAAATAAAATGGCGAAACTTTTCGACAGTTTGAAAATAGGAAATTTGGGGCTAAAAAACCGAATCGTAATGGCACCGATGACGCGAAGCCGTGCGGACGAAGAGGGAATTCAGCCCGATTATGCCGCGGAATATTACGCCCAACGAGCTTCAGCCGGATTAATTATTACTGAGGCTACAAATATTTCTGCGATGGCAAAAGGTTATGTCCGCACACCCGGAATTTGCACGATGGAACAGATTATTTCGTGGCGAAAAATCGTAGATGCAGTTCACGAAAAAGACGGCAAGATATTTATGCAGATTTTTCACACCGGACGCATTGCTTTGCCCGATTTTCTGCCAAATAATCAGTCGCCCGTTTCGCCCTCAAACATAAAAGCCAAAGGACAAAATTATACTGACGTAGGAATGAAAGACTTTGTTAAGCCTCGTCCGCTGACGAATGAGGAAGTAAAACAAACCGTTCGTGATTTTGCGGCAGCGGCGAAAAATGCTGACGATGCTGGCTTTGACGGCGTAGAACTTCACGCGGCAAGCGGTTATCTCGTTCATCAATTTTTGATGAAACCCGTTAATCTACGAACTGATGAATACGGCGGATCGATTGAAAACCGAACGCGGTTTCTGATTGAAATTTTGGAGGCGATGAAACAAACCATCGGTGCCGGAAAAGTTGGTGTAAAATTCTCGCCCGCGTTGGCTTTTAACGATATTCAAGAGCCTGACGCGAATGAAGTTTACCGATATATTTTCGAGAAATTAAACGAGAACAAAGTGGCTTATGTACAACTAACCGCAATGCCCAGAACAGATTGGCACGAAAAACTAAGACCACTTTACGATGGCATTTATATCGCAAACGCAGGTTTTACACAGGAAACCGGCGAAGCACTTTTAGCCGAAAACGGTGCTGATGCAATTTCATTCGGAGCGAAATTTTTAGCGAATCCCGATTTGCCTGAAAGATTTGAAAGTAATTCTGAGTTAAATGAACCGGATCAATCAACTTTTTACTCGCCGGGCGAAAAAGGTTACACAGATTATCCGTTTTTGCTGAAAAAGTAGTTTGAAGAATTTGTAGTTTTATAAAAATATCTGAATATGATTGAAAAACTTGGAAATTTTATTGGTCGGTCGCGGTATGTGGTTTTGGTGGCTGTCATAGCCGTTATGCTTGTTTCAATGTCATTATTTTTACTCGGAACAATAGGAGCCATAAAACTTGTGGCTCAATCTTGGTTGTCATTTTTTAGCCAAGGCGAAGCAGGTTCAACCGAGCAAATCGTTAATTCTCTTTCTATTATTGGTGTAATGCTGCGTGCTGTAGTTTTCTATTTAATCGGTGTCGGGTTGTTTTCTCTATTTATTTCTCCTTTAAATTTGTCTGTGGCTTTAGGAATTGAAACGTTAAGCGATCTTGAAACAAAAGTAATTAGTGTCATCATTGTTATTTTGTCGATTAGTTTTCTTCAGCATTTTGTGCAATGGCAAAATCCGCTTGACACAGCGTATTTTGGTATCACCATGGCATTTGTAGTAACAGCACTGGTAATTTTTCAATGGAACAGTCATCGTTCGAAAGAATTTGCTATGAAAAATTCACCGAATGAAACGAAGATGGCACAGAAAGAAATGTTTGAAGAGAAAATAGAGCAAAGAACAGTTAAAAATGACGAAATAGGCAATGGAGCAAATAAAAATGAAAGTGAATAGTTTTTATTGATTTCGTCAGTGGGTTAAATACAATGGAAACAATAGTTTATCTCCATAATGCGACCGGCAACGACGAAGAACTAACGATAGACCAAGTTAATCTTAAAACATTAAGTAAAGGTCAATTACTTTGGATCAATGTGTTTCGGCGGGATGAAAACTGTCATCAAAAGTGTTATTGAAGCCTTGAATGTGGCACAGCGATTACAGATTTAGTATTCTAAGGCGAAAACGAAACTGAAATAATTGTAGCGGCAACTGAAACTTTTGAACTACTTGAAAACTGTAAAAAAAACTATGAATTACCCTGATTTAGTAAAACAAGAAAAATTTGACTTGACCAATTGCGACCGAGAGCCGATTCATATTCCGGGCTTAATTCAGCCGCACGGAATGATTTTGGCGATTGTCGAACCTTCGATGGAAATTTTGCAGACGAGTGTGAATTCAGGTGAAATGCTCGGTTTCGCACCCGAACAAATTCTTGGCGAAAGTTGGGAAAAATTGATCACGGCAGAAAGTATCAACTATATTACAACCCATATTTTGCCTAAAAATCTCGAGGCGTCGCCGCATTATCTGCCAACAGTTAAAACGGTTTCCGACAAAGAATTCGAGGCGATTATTCACCGATACGAAGGCGTTCTTATTCTTGAACTTGAACAAAAACACGGCGATGTGCCAGATGTGCCGCGTGAACTTTACGCGTCTTTGAAATCGACATTGGTTGAACTCGAAGGCACCGCGTCCGTTACAGAATTTTGTCAGCGAGCTGTTGAGCAGATCAAACTTTTCACGGGTTTTGACCGTGTGATGATCTACCGTTTCTCCGAAAATGATTCGGGTGAGATCGTCGCCGAAGCCAAACGTGAAGATTTGGAAACATTTCTCGGGTTAAATTATCCGGCATCCGATATTCCGAAACAGGCACGCGTCCTTCATCTTAAAAGTTGGCTCAGATTCAAGACCGATAACGATGCCGAACCGGTCGCACTCGTGCCGGAGATAAATCCGCAGACAGGCAAACCGCTGGATATGAGCTATGCCGCATTGCGAAGTATGTCGCCACTTCACACCGAATATTTGCGGAATATGGGTGTGTGTTCCACAATGTCAATTTCGATCATAAAAGACAACAAACTTTGGGGTTTGGTGGCACTTCATCATTACGCCGGACCGCGTTACGTTACGCACGATGTGCGAATGGCTTGCGAATTTCTCGCACATTTTTTGTCGCTGCAAATGTCTGCAAAAGAGGCGGTTGAAAATCACGATTACGTTTCGCATCTTAATAAAGGTCACGCCGAACTTGTTGAAGCTGTTTCCCGCAGCGACGATTTTATTGAAGGATTTTTCGAAAATGAATCGAAACTTTTGAATTGGATCGAAGCAGACGGTGCAGCATTGGCTTTTAACGATGAAATTCATCTGCTCGGCAAAACTCCGCGGCTCGAAAATGTCATTTCGATCTTTAAATGGCTGTCTGCAAATACAGAAGACGAAATATTTGTAACAGATGATTTGTCCGGTGTTTATGAAAACGCAGCTGATTTCCGCGACCGTGCTGCTGGAATTTTGGCAATGCGTCTGAGTAAAAATCTGCCGCATTTCATCATTTGGTTTCGTCCGGAGATTTCGCAGACGGTAAATTGGGCAGGCGATCCGACCAAGCCGGTGGAAACGGGCGAATTCGGCGACCGACTGACACCACGCAAATCATTTGAATTGTGGGCAGAACAGGTCGCGGGCAAATCGCTTCCGTGGAAGACCTGCGAAATCGAAGCCGCCGCTAATCTGCGTCGCTCGATTCTGGAAATCGTGGTAAGAAAAGCCGATGCAATCGCGAAATTGAACGCCGAACTCGAACGTTCTAATATCGAACTCGATTCATTTGCTTATATCGCATCGCACGATCTGAAAGAACCTCTGCGGGGAATTCACAACTTCTCGCATTTTTTGATCGAAGGTTATTCCGACAAGTTGGATGCTGATGGACAAGACAAACTGCAAACCTTGATGCGTTTGACGCAAAGAATGGAATCGCTTATAGAATCACTTTTGCATTATTCACACATAGGTCGGACAGAGATCACGATCAAGGAAATTGATCTGAATAATCTGCTGTGCGAAACGCTTGAAATGATTCAGACGCGTATCGCGGAAGGCAAAACGGAAGTCCGCGTGGCTGATAATTTGCCAACTATCTTGGGCGACGAAGTGTTATTGCGTGAAGTTTTTACGAACCTTTTAACGAACGCAGTAAAATATAACGATAAAGCCGAACGTTGGGTTGAAGTCGGTTTAACCGACGACGAAACGCCGACTTTCTTTGTCCGGGACAACGGAATCGGTATCGCAGACAATCATCACGAAGCGATTTTCCGTATTTTTAAACGTCTTCACGGACGCGAACAATTCGGTGGCGGAATCGGTGCAGGACTGACCATAATCAAAAAGATCATCGAACGCCACGGCGGACGAATTTGGCTGGAATCAGAACCGGGATCTGGCACAACGTTTTATTTCACACTTGGTGCGGTTTAAATTTTTTTGAGCGAAATAAAAGAATATGACGAGAGTTGAACAACGACCTGAAATTTTAATCATCGAAGATAGCGATGAAGATTTTGCGGCGATTCAATGGGCATTGCAAAAAACTGGTCGCGAATACTTGCTTATTCGATTTAAAGATTACGATACGGCGATCGAACATTTGCGAATAAATGCGTTTCCGTCGCTCATATTGCTTGACCTTAATTTGAGCGGCTCAAGCGGACACGACACGCTTAAAACTATAAAAACGGATGCGAAATTATGTATAATTCCGGTCGTTGTTTTAACGACTTCTACTGATCCGAAAGATGTTGAATTTTGTTACTTAAACGGAACTTCCGGCTATATTAATAAGCCTGTTAACTTCGAAAAGTTCAGCAAATCTTTGAAAATTTTAATAGATTATTGGTTTGAAGCCGTCCTTTTGCCACAGAACATTAAGTAAAGACTGTCCGTTTTGAAAATTGACGAAAAAGCAGAACAGATTTGGGCTGCACTACAAGCGGGAATAATATGAGCAAGCAAAAATATAAAATTTTAGTCATTGATGACAGTGCGGAAGACAGAACGATATTTCGTCATTTTTTGCAAAACGACAAAGACGTTGAATATTCGTTTTTAGAAGCCGAACTTGGCGAAAACGGTATCGAAATCTGTCTGACCGAAATGCCCGACTGTGTTTTATTAGATTACAAATTGCCTGACACAGACGGTTTAGCTGTTGCAAAAATACTCAATCCCGATCCTGCAAATCCGGTCTTTCCGGTAATTTTGCTGACAGGCAGAGGAGACGAAAGACTCGCCGTAAAAGCTATTAAAAACGGTGTGCAGGATTATCTGGTTAAAGGAAAAATCACACCGGAAGAGCTCCGATGGTCGATTTCCAAAGCGGTTGAAGTTGTAGGTTTGCGACAAGAAAGACGGCAAACGCTCGAAGATCTGTTGCTCTCGGAATCGCGGCTGAAAATCGGAATCGAGGTTGCCGATTTTGCCATCTGCGAAATTGATTACATTAATAACACAAATCACCTTTCGCAGACTGCCGCCAAAATGTTCGGGTTGGGTGATGAAGAAATGACCGTTTCGCGTGAAGCCGTTCACGCCACTTTTCACCCGGAAGACGCGGCAGCAATCATGCGTGATATAGCCGAATCTTTAGATCCTGATGGTGCAGGATGGTTTGCACAAGAACACCGCGTCGTTTGGAAAAATGGTGAAACCCGTTGGCTCAGCGTCCGCAAACAAATTTTTTTCGATCACAAAAGCAATCCTCCGCGTCCGGTTCGCGGCATTTTGGCGACACGGGATGTTACCGAACAAAGGCTGGCTGAAGAACAATTGCACGAAAATCAACTTTTTATCCAAAATGTTGTTGCTACCGCTCCGACCGTGTTTTACATTTTCAGCTTGAAAACTCAGAGTCCGACGTATTTAACGAGTCAGGCGGCGACGGTTTTGGGCTATTCGTTTGACGAAGTGAAAGATGAGCAAGCCGATTTTCTGCGAGTTTATATGCATCCTGACGATGCAAAGTCAGCCGAGAAACATTTTCAGCAGGTAAGCCAATTACCTACGGAAGAAGTCTCCGAGTTTGAATATAGAATGCGGCATAAATCGGGCGAATGGCGTTGGTTCCGAAGTCGCGATAAAGTTTTTAAACGCGACAAAAATGATGAACCAACCGAAATTCTCGGCATCGCCACTGACATCACCGAACACAAAAAAGCCGCAGATGAATTACGCGAAAGCGACGAGCGGACACGGCTCGCGACCGACGCGACCGGGGTTGGTATCTGGGAATGGAATGTCATCACCAATCAAATACGTTGGGATGCCCAGATGTTTCGAATTTACGGAATCGGACCGACGAAAGACGGATTTGTTCCTTACAGTGCGTGGAGCGAATCCGTTGTGCCGGACGAATTGCAGCGGCAGGAAGAATTATTGCGGGAAACCTTGGACCAACGCGGACACGGAAGCCGCAATTTTCAGATCCGTAGAGCTAGTGATGCGAAAATCCGCTTAATTCAAGCGGTAGAAACAATTCGCCTCAATGCCGAAGGAAACGTAGAATGGGTTTTGGGAACCAATCTTGATATCACCGAAAGCAATGAACGTGAAGAAAACCTGCGTGAATCAGAAGAGCGTTTTCGTGTCTTATTTGATTCAATCGACGAAGGTTTCTGCATCGTCGAAATGATTTTCGACGAAAACAGTAAACCGATTGATTACCGTTTCATACAGGTAAATCCGGCAATGGAACGCTTGACCGGATTAAAAAATGTGCTTGGCAAAACGGCTCGTGAACTGATTCCCGACCTTGAAGAATTCTGGTTTGAAACCTACGGCAGAATCGCTTTAACGGACAACCCCGAACGTTTTGAAAGCGAAGCTGTATCGATGAATCGCTGGTTTGAAGTTTATGCATCGCGGGTCAGAGATTCAACCAGTCGGGTCGCCATAGTTTTTAACAACATCACCGACCGTAAACTCGCCGAACAGGAACGCCAAGAATCATTTAAACGCGAGCAAATTTTGCGTCGCGAAGCCGAACACGCCAACATCGCCAAAGACGAATTTCTCGCCGTTTTATCGCACGAACTCCGCTCACCGCTCAATGCGATGCTTGGTTGGGCGACAATGCTCAATAAAGGCGGTTTGGACGAAAAAACACAAAAGCAGGCACTCCAAGTAATCGAACGAAATATTCGCCTGCAAAATTCATTGATAGAAGATTTGCTCGACGTTTCTCGGATCATTTCGGGCAAGATGAGGCTGGAGCCTGAAAAGATTTCCTTCGTCTCGCTTGTTCAAAACGCCGTTGAGTCTGCACGTCCCGCCGCAACCGCGAAAACTGTCAAGATCGAAATGATGTTCGATTCCGCTGCCGACGAAATGTTCGGCGATTCACACCGTCTTCACCAAGTTATTGGTAATTTGATGACCAACGCGATCAAATTTACTCCGGAAAGCGGCACGATCAATGTCGATTTGAACCGTAACGGCGACACCGCACGATTGTTGATCAAAGACAACGGAATCGGCATCAGCAAAGAATTATTGCCGCATGTTTTCGAGCGTTTCCAACGGGCTGATGGCTCGAGCAAACGGCAATACGGAGGTTTGGGTTTAGGTCTAACGATTGTCAAACATCTTGTGGAAATGCACGACGGTCAGGTTTCCGCCGAAAGTGACGGTGAGGGCAAAGGCACAACGTTCATCGTCGAATTGCCGCTTATTAAAATTTACAGGGCAATTGAAACGCGGTCGGCAAAGACTTCCACTGATAAAAATGAGGAAAACTCTACATCCAAGCCGCTCGAAAATATTAAAATATTGGTCGTTGACGATTATGCCGACGTACTCGATTTAACGCGTTTTGTGCTGACAAAAAAAGGTGCGGAAGTAACCTGTGCTCTTTCCGCGGAAGAAGCGATTCGAGAACTGGAAGCAAAAAAGTTCGATTTACTTATTTCCGATTTAGGAATGGCGGGAACCGATGGTTATGACTTAATTCAACATGTGCGTGGGAGTGAAAACCGTGAAGTTTACGCGTTGCCGGCGATTGCCGTGACGGGTTATGTTTCTGCTGACGACCGTCAAAGAGTCTTTGAGGCTGGCTTTCAAAAACATCTACCCAAACCTCTGGATATAGACAATTTACCCGCAATCGTGTTGGAATTAGTCGGAGAACGAAAGTGATAACGATTGGAATTCAAATTTTAATAAGACTACAGAAATCCGTTGAGTTGATAACTGCTTTTAACAAAATTTGTTGGGTTTTTTAAAATAGAATTCAACTCAACGGATATTTTTTCCCGAAAATCAAATTGTTGAAGTATAGTCAGTTTGATTCTTTAAGGAGTTTTAGTCGGCGAAGCTTTTGGCGGCATTTTGTCATCCATCTTCGAGCGGTTCATATTGCTCATATTGCTGTTTTTCATACTCGAATTCATTGAACTGCTGTTAGACATATTGCCGTTCATCATTTTTGAATTTGCCATATTCGAATTCATTGAACTGTTCGGCGTACCGCTACCAGACATATTTGAATTCATTAACCCATTTTAGTGCCAGAATTTCCGTTATTGTTCATCATATTAGAATTGGTTCGGTTGCTGTTATTTGCAGACATATCACTGCAAGCCATTGATCCGATTGATGTTATTGTTATCACAACTGACAAAATAGTTCGTTTTTTCATTTTTAAGTTTCTCCTATTTCTTCTCGTAATTTTTTGTATTCACAAACTTAGCTTAAAAGAACTTTTGGACTCTTAAAAACGGAACATTTATTAAACAAAACCCAATTATAAAGACAATATTCTACTGTTTTGTTATCAACAATACATAGAGGTAAAACAAAAATGTATTGAAAACGTTTTTTTATGTATTAAAGATGACAGAAGACAAGAATTAAAACACTTATAATCGAAACAAGTGAGGTAGTTACCATTAACCTCTTGACTCTTTTCCCATGTGATTGGGAAATTCTCTTTATCTTCTCAAAGATAAAAGAAATGGAAGGTAGAGAAATTTCTTTACCTTCCATTTCTTTGTTTAAATCCTGCCATAACTCAAGTATTTCGCTGACTCTTAATCTTTTTCGATCTACTGGCATAAGACTTGCCATTACCCCAATTAACATAACAAGTTTGTATTAAAAACAGACACAAGAAAAGCGAAAATAGTTACTGCAAAATTATTAAATGAAAAACTTAAAAATTAAAAAAATCAGTCCTATTTTCGATATTTCTCGGGGTACGCAAAAACTTGAAAACGGAAGCTGTGCAAAATGGTGGCAGAGAAAAGGTTCAACGTCTAAAACTCACAAATATTTTAATTATAAGGGCGAAAGGATATCAGACGAAAAAAGCCTGGCACGAATAAAATCTTTAGCGATTCCGCCGGCTTGGAAATCTGTACGGATTTCGCCGATTATAAGCAATAAAATTCAAGCTGCTGGAATTGATAAATCAGGCAGAATTCAATCAATTTATAATCCGAAATTCGTTGAGCAGCAAAAGCAGAAAAAGTTTACCAAGATAGAGAAGTTTGCCGAATATTTGCCCAACTTGCGAAAAGTAACGAGCGAACACTTATCACTTGAAGGCTTTCCGCGTGAGAAAGTTTTAGCGGTGATGATTCGTTTAATAAACTCGCTTTACATACGCACAGGCACGGAAAAATCAGTTAGTTATTACAAAACTTACGGAATAACTACTTTGAAAAATCGTCATCTGGAATTTGAAAAGGATGGCAAGCTTATTTTCAGTTTTGTCGGAAAACATCACATCAAACATCGTAAAGTGCTTGTAAATCCAGAGCTTGCAAAAATAATGCAAGACCTAAAAGCACTAGGCAAAGCAGGCAAACTTTTTCATTATCTTGATGACGAAAACAAACCGCGTTCGGTTAAACCTTCAGAAATCAATAATTATTTAAAACTCCTGACAGCTCCAGAATATTCGGCAAAAGACTTTCGCACCTGGGGAGCAACCATTTTAACTGCGGTTGAATTAGCCAAAGAAGGAATAGCGATTGATGAAAAAATAATAAAGAAAAATATCAATAAAACTATCAAAAAAGTCGCGGAACAGCTGGGTAATACTCCAACTGTTTGCCGCAATTCTTATATTCATCCAGCTGTATTAGATTCTTACACAAAAGGATTTGTTATAGAGGGCATAGATTTTGGAAAACGACGGAAAATTGAATTTACAGAAACGGATTATCAGCCGGAAGAAAGAGCTTTACTGAAATTATTTCAAGCCAAGAATAATTTGTAATTGTTTATCAGACAATTATTTACATAGTTTGAAACGATTCGTTAGTTACCGAAGGGCAGAAATATGAATGAAATAGTTAATTTACAAAACCATTATAGCCATTATGAAAACCAAGCGATGTTTCATGAAATAGGCACTAATCTGTCTAATCGGATTAAAACGAATGCTAAACCTTTTCGAGCTTTCGCGAATGAAATACAAATTCAAAATCGAATACTCAAAAGTTTACCCGCAAACCTTTTGAAGGAGCTTTTGTTTCAGATGGATTTAATTGACATCGGCAGAAGTGAATACCTGTATCAGCCTGAAGACATTCTTGATTATTTATATTTTCCCGAAACCGCAATAATCTCCGATTTTCATATTTTAGAGGACGGAAAAACAATGGAAGCGGCAATGATTGGGCGAGAAGGAATGGTGGGAATTTCTTCGATTTTCAATCCTCATGCCTCGGCGAGCTGGATTCAGGCTTCAATTTCCGGCACTGCTTGGCGGATTGATTCCAAAATCTTTCGTCAAAAATTTCATACTTGCGAGTCATTGCAAACATTGATATTTGAATATGTAAATTCTTATGTTGCCCAAATTTCGCAAAAAGTAGTTTGCAACAGTCATCATTCGGTTGAAGAACGGCTTTGCTGCTGGTTGCTGATGATTTCAGATCGTTGCGGATTAAACACTTTGCCCTTAACTCAAGAGCAAATTGCCGGATTTTTAGGAGTTCACCGTCCAAGTGTAACTCTTATTACACAGTCGCTGCGTGATAGCGGAATCATAGCTTATTTGCGTGGGAAAATTTCAATTTTAGACAAAGTTAAATTGGAATTTTCATCTTGCGATTGTTATTCGGCGGTGAAAGTAATGTAAAAGTTCAAATGATAAATTGAAAGATAATTGTTGTTTTCAGCAGATATAAACCGAAGTAAAGATATATATTAACGGTTCAAAAAAGGCTTTCGCAACAATTATTGAATATATAAACTGAGGAAAAATTAAAGGATTAAAAAAATGAATAAAACAAGGGAAGAATCAATCAATAAACTAAAAGACTTAATCGAAGGAATTGACTTTGCAATGCTGACAACCATCAGCAGCGACCGCTTTCATTCGCGTCCGATGTCAACTCAAGAGTTTGAATCTGACGGAAGTCTATGGTTTTTTACCAGCGATCAAACTAATAAGGTTGAGGAAATTGAAAAAGATAATCGGGTAAATGTGGCTTATTCCAAACCTGAAAACAATTCATATGTTTCCGTCTCGGGAACTGCCGAATTATTGAAAGACAGAGCAAAGATCGAAGAATTGTGGAATCCGATTTTGAAAGCGTGGTTCCCGAAAGGTTTGGAAGATCCAAATTTAGCTCTCTTGAAGATTTCAATAGAACAAGCCGAATATTGGGATTCGGCAAGTTCAACTTTGGTTCAAATAGCCGGATTTATAAAAGCCATCGTCACTGGCGAAGAAGCTAAGGGCGGAGATCACGGAAAAATAAGTTTTTAGTTTAGATTGACTTTATACGAAAGAAATCTTAACTGATTTATCAAATGGTGTGTTTGTAATTTTCTGCAAATTTTATGTCTGATTTCATACATACAAGACAATGAAAACACCATATCATCAATCAATTCATTTTCTGTTCAACAAGTTTTATTAAATTGATCGGAAATACGTTTTAAGTTAGAAAAATTGAGGAAATTCAAAATATGAAATATCTATTTACGGGACAAATTTTAGTTTTATCGGCTCTGTTTTTTGTTGGTTGCACCAGCGACACAGCAAATATGAACCGAAACATAAGCAACACCGCCAATGCAAACCGTGCGGTGGTCGTTAATAACAAAAGCATGCCAAATAATGCTAATTCATCAAACGGAAATATGGTGAATGCAAGTAATGCCAATTCCGTTGCAACTGTGCAGGATAATTTTTGGGCAGATGCAGCTCACGGCGGAATGGGAGAGGTAGAACTAAGTAAACTAGCTTCAACCAAGTCTAAAAATGCTGAGGTCAAAAAATTTGCACAAATGATGGTTACTGATCACACAAAAGTTAATGCTGAATTAAAAACATTAGCAGCAACCAAAAAAGTTGTGCTTCCAACTGAAATGGATTCGGCACATAAATCAATCATGGATGATCTAACCAAAGCGGAAGGCACAGATTTTGATAAAAAGTATGTAGATGCAATGCTTTCGGGTCACGAAGATAGCGTTGAGTTATTTGAAGATCAATCGAAGGATAATTCAGATGCGGAATTGAAATCTTTTACTACAAAAACTTTGCCCACTCTTAAAGCACATTTAGAAATGATTAAGAAAATGCAGGAATCAATGAAAACTAAATAAACATTGAATAAAATAACCTGAAGAAAAGCCGGAATGAAATTTCACTCCGGCTTTTCTATTTTTTATAGCTTTTGTTTTTTAAAACATTAACTATGCATTAGTTCACCATTGTATGATTGCCAAATCTTTTGAACTTCGCTAGCGTCGGCGTTGTTACGAGGATTAAATCCAAGTACGGTTCCACCATTTCTAACGGCTTCATCATATTCAGCTGCTCTGTCTTCTGGCATTCCCCAACCGACTAAAGCACCGACAATTCCACCTGTTGCTCCACCGGCTCCGGCACCTGCTAAAGCTGCAACAATCGGTCCGGCAATAATTAATCCTAAGCCAGGAAGTGCAATGCTAGTTCCGATTGCCGCAATTGCTCCGACAATTGCTCCGACTGTTCCGCCAATTACCGATCCAAGTCCGGTTCCTTCCATTGCTTTATTGTCCATATCAGCCGTGGCGACAGAACTTTTTTCACCGAAATATTTATTCCGTGTAGTTTCTGAAGTGATAAAGCTAATATCATCTTGGCTGTAACCGCGATTTAATACTTCCTTATATGCTCTTTCAGCATCGTTACCATCGCGAAAAAGTGCTGTCATCATTCTGTTTTCTGTGTTCATTTTTTACTCCTTGTGTATTTCGTTATTATTCATATAATAAACAGACAAATTCTAAACTTTCATTTATCTGCTAAGTACTTAAAGTAAAATGTTTTCACATTTTACTTAACTAAAGATTAAAAAATATTTACTTAATTGAATGTCATCCATCCTACATAAGACAAAACTTTTTCACACACATTTTCTCCTCGCTCTGTGCGTCACTATACATACAAAGCACTTTTTAATGCGTAAACTTATTTATTCACAAAATAGTGGATCCTGAAATTTTTGATAAAAAGATAAAATATGACTGAATTTGAAAATTACATAAATAAAGAAATAGACATTGCAACTTGGGAAGACAAAGATGGAGCATTAAAAATGCGACCATTAGAGACGAAAAAAAACAACTCATTGATTATTGTTCTCGGGTTGGTCGTTGCATTGTCGCTGATATATTCACTCGTTAAAAAGAATTAGTTAATGTGAGTTAAAATGATAATAAAATCTCATAAAAACCTAGTTGCTAAATTAGAACCGGCATCGCAACAGAATGAAAATTCTCGCGATACTTTTTTGCTTTCTCCCCACGCTTATCCGGCGGAAAAAATCATGACATTGCTTGATGTAATAGCCGAACAAGGTTTATCAAAAGAGGAAGCGGCGAAACGTTTACTTCGCGACGGGAAAAACTCTATTGAAGCCTCGAAAGGGCGACGCTGGTGGCAGATTTTACTAAGCCAATTTGCGAGCATCGTTATTTGGTTGTTGGCTTTCGCGGCGGTTGTCGCGTGGTTTACGGAAAGCCGTCTGGAATCTGTCGCGATTTTTGTCGTGCTGATTATCAACGCAATTATCGGTTTTGCGATTGAAATGCAAGCCGGAAGTGCGTTAAATGCGTTGCGAAAATCTACACATATCAACGTTCGTGTGCGTCGGAGCGGCATTGAACAAGTGATTGACGCGACCGAAATCGTTATCGGCGACATCATTCTTTTGTCTGCAGGCGACCGAATTCCGGCTGATTCGTTGTTGATCGAAGCGTTTGATTTGCAGGTTGACGAATCTACATTGACGGGCGAAAGCGTCGCGGTTGAAAAGAATGCAACGCCCGTGGAAGTTTCAACGCCGCTTGCCGAACGTCATTCGATGCTTTTTTTAGGCACAAACATCGTTCGCGGACGTGCGGTTGCAGTCGTTACGGCGACTGGAAAACAGACAGAACTCGGTCGTATCGGGCAGTTAATTAACGAAACAAAAACTGAACAAACTCCGCTCGAAGGTAAGCTCCAAGATTTAGGTAAACGACTTGTTTACATAGTTTTAGGCGTTGCGGTTGCGGTAATGATTGCGGCTGTTATCCGCGGCGATAATCTGTGGCTGATGCTCGAGGTTTCGGTTAGTTTGGCGGTTGCGGCTGTGCCGGAAGGTCTTCCGACTGTCACGACTTTGATTTTGGCTCTAGGAGTTTTGCGAATGGCACGCAGTAATGCGATTGTCCGCAAACTTTCGGCGGTTGAAACGCTCGGCAGCACGACCGTTATCTGCACCGATAAAACCGGAACGCTGACCGAAAATCGAATGACCGTACAGGAATATCAGCTTGCAAACAGTCAAAAAATTGATCTTTCAACAAACTTGAATCACTCTGACGAAAACCTGCAAAGACTTTTGCTGACCAGCGTTTTGTGCAACGAAGCCTCGTTTGATGCAAATAACGAAGAACGCAAGCAAGCAATTGGCGATCCGACCGAAACTTCCTTGCTAATTGCGGCTAATAAAAGTGGTTTGAATGTCCAAACTGAACGCAATAATCATAAAAAGATTTTTGAACATCCATTCGATGCCGCTACGAAACGGATGATTGTTGTTTCTGAAGCTAAAGACGGAAAACAATTCGCTTCGATGAAAGGTGCACCGGGAGTTTTGCTCGATTTTTGCATTAATTATGTGGCGAAAGATGGGAAAATCACTGTTTTGGATGAAGAAAACCGCCGCGAGTTTTTGAAAATTAATCAAGAAATGGCGAGTCGTGCGTTACGAGTTTTGGCGTTTGCCGAAAAACCTTTGAACGGTAATTTTGATGCGAATTCAAACGAAGAAACTAAAAATGATTACACATTTCTCGGTTTTGCGGGAATGATTGACCCCGTTCGTGAAGGCGTTGCAGATGCAATTCGTTTAGTTCAGCAAGCCGGAATACGAGTTGTAATGTTGACCGGCGACCAAATAAATACGGCTCGTGCAATCGCACAAGAATTACATTTAAGCGAAGGCAAAGATGTTTTTGCACTTCATTCCGACGATTTAACAGGTTCTGACAACGAAAAAATCACTCAAATGGCTCAACAAGCTCACGTTTTTGCGAGAGTTACGCCCGAAGACAAACTTCGTATCGTTGAAGCATTGCAAAAAGCGGGAGAAATTGTCGCTGTAACAGGCGACGGCGTGAACGATGCTCCGGCATTAAAACGTGCCGACATCGGAATTGCGATGGGAATTCAAGGCACCGAAGTCGCCAAAGAAGCCGCTGATATTGTTTTGACGGACGACAATTTCGCCACGCTCGTTAAAGCCATCGAAGGCGGACGGGCGATTTATTCAAACATCAAGAAATTTGTGCTGATGATGTTTTCGCATAATCTCGGCGAAATTATCCTTATCTTTATACCGATTGCAGCCGGATTTCCGTTGCCTTTATTACCTTTGCAGATTCTTTGGATAAATCTCGTAACTGATATTTTTCCCGCACTTGCACTCGCGATTGAGCCGCCATCGCCCGAAACAATGCACCGCAAACCGCGTTCACCGCAGGAAAGTTTATTGTCGAAACCTTTTTTATTCACAGTTGCGTGGCAAGGAATTATGCTCGGCGTAATCTCACTCGCTGCTTATTTCTGGGCGTTGCAAGTTTACGGTGAAGGCTCGCACGCTCGCACGATTGCTCTGTTGTCAGTTGTCGGAGTGCAACTCGGACATCTGTTTAATTGCCGTTCGCAAATTCGCTCAGCATTTAGCGGTTTTTTCAGCAATCCATATATTTTCGGTGCGGTTGTAATCGTCATCGGTTTACAACTTTTCGCCATTTATTTCCCGCCGTTGGCACGAGTGCTTGATACCGTTCCACCTGTGAAGTCCGACTATTTTGTTGTAATAATTTCGATTATTTTACCAGTTGTGATTGTTGAAATAACTAAATATTTTGTCCGAAATAAGGCAGAAAATAATAAGTTAGAAAAATTTAGTTCTAAAGAGATTTAAGGAGAAAAAAATGATAGAAGCAGAAACAATGGTTCAAGTTGAAGAAATGGATGAAAAAGATTGTCAAAATCTTTTGCAACGAATAAGTTACGGACATCTTGGGCTGGTTAAAAATAATCATCCGTATGTTGTTCCGATTCATTTTGCGTTTGAAAACCCGCACATTTATATTTTTACAACCGAAGGCAAAAAAACAGAGATAATAGAAAATAACCCTGAAATTTGTTTGCAATTAGAGCAATTAACCGACGAAAAGCATTGGCAAAGCGTAATTGTTATCGGAAATGCATTTAAAGTGACTGACAGAGAAGAGACTAAACGTGTGATGCAATTGATTCTTGCCACAAATCCAAATCTTTCACCTGCACTAAGCATTCATTGGATGGATCAATGGATAAGAGCAAATATTGAAATTGTTTATCAAATTACACCAATTTCAATTACCGGAAGAACGACGGTTGACCGGTTGAAAAGTTCGAATACCACTAACTGAATAAATCTAAACTTGAAAAAAGGAAAGGAAATAAATATATGAAAATTCTAATTGGATATGACGGTTCTGAATGTGCTGACGCGGCGTTGGATGATTTGCAGAGAGCAGGTCTTCCTGCCGAAGCGGAAGTCGTAGTTTTGACTGCGGCTGATGTCTTTGTTCCTAAAGAGAATGCTGAAAATAGTTTTCCGCTAGACGTTCCGCACGGAGTTAAATTGGCGTGGGAACGAAACAAACGTTGCTTTGAAGAAGCCGAAACGCTCGCCGCCAAAGCCAATGATATTTTGCAGACAAAATTTCCTGCTTGGAAAATCACTCCCGATGCCCACGCCGAAACACCACACTGGGCGATTATCTTGAAGAGTTATGAGTGGAAGCCGGATTTAATCGTCGTCGGTTCGCACGGTCGTTCCGCTTTGGGGCGGGCGATTTTTGGCAGCGTTTCGCAGAAAGTTTTGTATGAATCGCGTTGTTCTGTGCGAATAGCACGCGGTCGTGAAATACCTTTTCCGACACCGATTCGGCTGGTTGTCGCGACTGACGGCTCACCGGATGCCGAGGCGATGATTGACAGTATCGTTTCACGCAAATGGCAAAAAGGGACGCAAATTAAACTCGTTACCGTTGCCGAATCTTTTCATCAATATGGCGATACACCCGAAGATCAAATGAACAGAATCCATGATATTCAAACACTTGCCGGGCAGAAATTGAGTGGAGCCGGACTGGAAGTTATTTCGATTGTCCAAGAAGGCGACCCGAAAAATATTCTCGTCCACGAAGCCGAAACATGGAAAGCAGACTGTATTTTCTTGGGAGCACAAGGACATCGTTTTCTCGAAAGAATGCTGATGGGCAGTGTTTCGTCAACGGTTGCCGCCCGTGCTCATTGCTCTGTCGAAATAGTGAGACGTAAGTTAGAAATTTGAACGAAAAAGTAAGGGAGAAATAACTGAGGCATACTAAATCAAGTGTGTTTTAGATTTATTTCTCCTCACAAATCCAAATCTTACGCCCGCACTCAGTATTCATTGGATGGATCAATGGATAAGAGCGAATATTGAAATTGTTTTTCAAATTAATCCAATTTCAATTACGGGAAGAACGACGGTTGACCGTTTGAAAGCCCGAACATGACATTGTATTAACACAATGCACTTTTTAGAGATCAGTGTATGCAGATTTCATTTGTAAACGTCTAAGCAAGACTGTTTAGCTATAAAACTATAAGAATTCGAGTATTTCGCTCTTGGCATACCGTTTGCACTGTGAAGTTTTAGAATCCACGGAAATTGCTATAAAAACTAAGTCAATTGAAGATAGTAGTGTTTTCTGAACAAGTAATATTCGCGGCAAATGAACAAGTTTTATAACGCGAAAAGTAGATTCACGAAACCGAAAGTATTAGTTTGCCATTTTCCTGTTGGCATAGTTGTAGGTTAGAGGTTTTACCAGAAAGAAAAATATGCAGGTTGGGAAAAACTTTATGGACAAAATAATTGATCCGGTTTGCGGAATGACGGTTTCGCCCGAAATGTCGGCGGGAAAGTATGAGTATAAAAGCAAAACTTATTATTTTTGTTCGATGAATTGTTTGAAGAAATTTGAGCAAAATCCTGAGCAATATCTTCAACCGAGAAAAAAAACGGTTGTTAGTTCTTCCGAAAATGTTGAATATACTTGCCCGATGCACCCGCAGATTGTGCAAATCGGTCCCGGAAATTGTCCGATTTGCGGAATGGCATTAGAGCCGAAAGTTGTTTCGCTTGACGATAAACCCGATGTCGAACTAGCAAATATGACCTGGCGATTTTGGGTTTGTCTGGTGTTGACATTGCCTGTTTTTGCTTTAGCAATGCTCGAAATGCTGCCGAGTTTCGGGCAGATTATTTCGCCAAAAATTTCGTTGTGGATACAGTTTATTTTGACATTGCCTGTCGTTTTGTGGGGCGGATTTCCATTTTTTGAACGTGGTTGGGCATCAATCAAAAATCTCAGCCCGAATATGTTTACGCTGATTGCGATTGGAACAGGTGCGGCTTTGATTTATAGCATTATCGGTCTGTTTTTTCCGCAAATTTTCCCTGCAACGCTACGTGGGCATTCGGGCGAAATTTCGCTTTATTTTGAAGCGTCGGCTGTAATTACTACTTTGGTTTTACTTGGTCAAGTGCTTGAATTACGGGCGAGAAGTCAGACAAATTCGGCTTTGAAGGAACTACTCGGACTTGCTCCAAAAACGGCTCACGTCATTTTAGATAACGGCACGGAGCAAGAAATTTCGCTCGAAGATGTGCAGGTCGGGACAAAATTACGAGTTCGTGCAAACGAAAAAATTCCGGTTGATGGCATTGTTTTAGAAGGACAAAGCTCAGTTGACGAATCAATGATTTCGGGTGAACCGATTCCGGTTTTGAAAGAAGCAGGAGCAAAAATAGTCGGCGGAACGCTTAACGGTAGCGGCAGTTTTGTGATGCAAGCAGAAAAAATCGGCAGCGAAACTTTGCTTGCCCAAATTGTAAAAATGGTCGGCGAAGCTCAACGCAGTAAAGCACCGATTCAAAATCTTGCCGATAAAGTTTCGTATTATTTCGTTCCCGCCGTAATTTTAACGGCAATTGTCACGCTTGCAGTATGGGCGTTTTTCGGAAATTTTGTCTTTGGATTTGCGTGTGCCGTGGCGGTTTTAATCATCGCTTGCCCGTGTGCGTTGGGTTTGGCAACTCCGATGTCGATTATGGTCGGCACAGGTCGCGGAGCGAAATCGGGCGTTTTGGTCAAAAAAGCAGATGCTCTGGAAGCGTTGGAAAAAATTGACACGCTGGTTGTGGATAAAACTGGAACGTTGACCGAAGGCAAACCGCGTCTGCAAAAAGTTGTAACCTTTACCGATTTGGATGAAAACGAAGTTTTGAAAATTTCCGCCGCACTCGAAAAAATGAGTGAGCATCCGTTGGCAACGGCAATCGTAAAAGGTGCGGAAAAGTTGGTTTTGCCGAAAGTCGAAAATTTTCAATCGGTGACAGGTAAAGGTATTATCGGCGAAATTGACGGTAAAAAATATCTGATTGGAAACCGTAAATTGTTAGAAGAAAATGGTTTGAACTTTAGCGAAATAATCACAACGCAAGCTGAAGAATTACGCAATGAAGGTCAAACTGTGATGTTTGTCGGTTCAGACAAAGAACTAATCGGCTTTCTCGGTGTCGCGGATACGATCAAAGATTCGGCAAAAGAAGCTGTCGAAAGTCTCACAAAAGCAGGCATCGAAGTCATTATGTTGACAGGCGATAACAAAACAACAGCGTCCGCCGTTGGCAAAAAACTCGGTATTACAAAACTTTTTGCCGAAGTTCTGCCTGAAGATAAAGCGAACATTATCAAAGATTTACAAAGTAAAGGAAAGATCGTCGGAATGGCTGGCGATGGAGTTAATGATGCACCGGCATTAGCACAGGCAAATGTCGGAATCGCGATGGCAACGGGAACAGATGTAGCGATTGAAAGTTCTGATATTACGCTGATTCACGGCGATTTACGAGGAATTTTGCGGGCGATAAATCTTTCAAAAGCAACTCTGAGTAATATTCGCCAAAATCTGTTTTTTGCGTTTGCCTATAACGTGCTTGGCGTGCCGATTGCAGCGGGGATTTTGTATCCATTTTTCGGAATACTTTTGTCACCAATGTTGGCAAGTGCCGCAATGACTTTCAGTTCCGTTTCGGTGATTGCAAATGCTTTGCGATTACGGAAATTAGAACTATAAATAATTTTTTGGCTAAATAAATGCCAATAAATAAGGAGTTAATAATATGAGAAAAAATTTAATGTTTGGTTTGATACTTGGAGTTGGAATCGCGGTTTTTAATACGGCTTGCGTTCCGACCTCAGACGGCAATATGTCGATGAATCGAAACGGAATGATGAATTCAAATTCCACAATGAATATGAATGGTAACATGAACGGAATGAACAAAAATTCGATGCCGATGAATGCGAATATGCCTATGAATCATTCTGAAATGAAGAGCGATCCAAATGCCGCAAGTCAGCCGTATGATTTACAGTTTTTAGATACGATGACGCATCACCATCAAGGTGCGGTTGAGATGGCGAAAATGGTGCTGAGCAAATCAAGCAATGAAGAATTGAAAAAATTTGCTCAAAATATAATTACCGACCAAAACAAAGAAGTCGCCCAAATGAAAGATTGGCGTGAAAAATGGTATGCCGGAAAACCAGCTTCGTTAAATATGGAAATGGGCGGAATGGCTGATTCGATGAAGATGATGTCGGGCGACGGAATGAAAAAGTTGGAAGGAATGATGAACAAGGATTTCGACGCGATGTTTATCGCAATGATGATTCCGCATCACGAAGGTGCAATCAAGATGTCGAAAGATGCGTTGAACAAAGCCGAACATGCTGAAATCAAAACACTTGCCGCCGCCATTATCAAAGCTCAGGAAGCTGAAATAAAAATGATGGCTGATTGGAACGTGAAATTATTAAAATAATTGATCAGTTTTAATCCGGGATTAGTTAAATATGAAAAAAACAATTAACTCAAGAACATCAGTTATTTTTGTCGGTATAATGTTGGTGGCAACTGCACAAATTTCAGCTCACGAAAAATGGTTTCACGAAACCGAAAATTACGGCTTACGCTGGGATTTATTCTTTCGCCCAGTTCCTTTAATGTTCTTTGGAGCAATTATTTTAGTAACTATTGCTGCCGGAATTTGGTGGCGTGAAAGGCAAAAAGGTTTTATTCCTGGACCTGAAAATTTTGGCACTACCGATGATCGACGTTCGGCGTTATATGGTTTAATTCCTGCAATTTTGGGAATTCACATTGCAGTTCCACTATTAGTAAGCGGCGTAAGCGGCGAACTTTTTACACCAAATAACAAACTGCCCGGAGCTTGGTTGTATCTATTTGGCTTGGCACAAACTGGCATTGCGTTGGCGATTTTTTACGGTGCTTTAACACGTTTAGCTTCCGTTGCTTTGGCTATTTTGTGGTTCTTGGGAATTTTTGTAATTGGGCTTGAGGCAATGCTCGAAAGCTCAATGTATCTCGGATTTGCCGCATTCTTTTTCTTTGCCGGACGCGGACCTATTTCGATTGATCGCTTGCTTTTACCAAAACTCGAACCTTCAGTTTCTTCTATGGAAAAAGCGATTCCGGCATTGCGAACAGGTTTAGGTTTAAGTCTAATTTTTGTCGCGTTTACTGAGAAGTTTGCAAATATTCCTCTGGCGACTGCTTTTCTAGAACGCTATCCGCTCAATTTTACTGCCGCATTCGGTATTCCAATGTCTAATGAAACATTCATCTTATGTGCGGGAGCGGTCGAATTACTCGTCGGTTTATGGATACTTTTTGGCATTTTTCCACGCGAAATTATTTTGATTGCGTGGATTCCAATAAATATTTCGTTAACCGTTTTTAATTGGACAGAATTGATTGGACATTTACCGATTTACGGAACTTTTACGGTTTTATTAATTTGGTCGGTTGGTCGTGTAAATCTTGATCTTTGGTTAAATGGTTTACGCGAAAAGTTCTTGCCAATCATAAATATAAAAAATAATCCTTCTCAATAAAAAGCAAAATTATCCTATTCATTAAAACCCGCAACAACTTCTTAATAATTTGCGGGTTTTATAATGCTGAAAATTAACAATTCTTGATTTCGGAACGCATTATTTGCAAACATTTGTTGTGTATTAAATCATTACATTTTCATAATATGCAAATATAGTTATTTGCTCAACTCACCGAATATAATGGCTTTAA
Organism: Acidobacteriota bacterium; assembly: GCA_031415455.1. Classification (GTDB taxonomy): domain Bacteria; phylum Acidobacteriota; class Blastocatellia; order Pyrinomonadales; family Pyrinomonadaceae; genus JANNVK01. The sequence goes on from JANORS010000016.1 coordinate 190,113, forward strand.
TCCATTTATTTTTACTAAAAACCTTTGGCACAATGATTGCATTTACAATAATAACGATTTATTTCGCAATCTTGATGAAGATTCAAAATAGTTAGTATTTGACAACAAAATTTTAGAACTAAGTTTCATTTTTTATTGTTAAAAATTTTATTCAGCGAGGAAATGAAAATGATTTGGACAATTTTTTTAGTATCGAGTGTTTTGTGGGCTTTAGGCATAGTTACTTCAAACACGATGGGCGGATTTATTCATATTTTATTAGGAGTTTCGATTTCAATTTTATTTATTCGTGTTTTTCAAGGAAGAAGATTAGTGAGTTAGTTTATTAAAGTTTTCGTAAATTTAGGGAAATATCAGACGGGCATTTAATATTCCACAATTTACGAAACCCGACATAAGTTTAACAATTCGGGCAAGTGAAATTTATGTCGGGAATTTATTTCGATAAAAATATTAAAAGGAGTTTATATGATAATTGAAGATCCTGTTTGTGGAATGCAAATTGAAGAAACAGAGGCTGTTGGACAGTCCAATCATTTAGGTCATATTTATTATTTTTGTTCGACAAATTGTAAGTCAAATTTCGACACTGAGCCGGACGATTATACTTTTCAAACCGAAGTACTTATTTGATTTCGCAAAGATTTTAAAGATTTAATTTATAGCTGATAAAGCTATAAATTAATAATCACAATGAATTTGTAAGTAAAATTATTGCGAAATTCGAGATGTGATTCTCAAGGGGGGGAACATTGTTTCTTTATCAATTTAATGAAAATTGGGTGCTCTTTCCGAACATGCATTCAGATAACATTCCTGTGTTAACCAAATTCTATTGATAAAGATTTTTTGATAATCGTCATTTTTAATTATTGACCTCCGTCTTTGGTTAAAAACTGACAATTATTATTTCTAATGGTAGTTAATTCTACAGTGAAGGACAGTTTCCGTTGGGGTCTTCTGTCCTTCTTTTTTTTAAATGTTTGGATTAAAAAAATAGTTTTATATAAACCGCTAATAAGCTTAATTTTAAGGAGAAAATATTATGGATAAGTCACCAAAAAGTAAACCAAAGGCAAAGAAAGTTGTTGAAAAAAAGAGTTTAACGGAAAAGGTTGAAAAGGAAACACCGCAAGGTAAATCAGGCGGAACAGATAAAAAGAAATCAGGAAAATAAACACTGATTTCTCAATTTTAAATAACGACATTGAATTATTCTGTCGTTATTTAGACGGCGAAAGCTGTCTTGGAGGCTGATTTTTATTGATTAAATCAATCAGCCTCCAATTTTATAAACAAGTTTCAAAAATCAAAGAGAGTGAGACTTTAAATGAGCAAATTTTTATTTTCAATACATTTTTTAAAATTACGTTTAGGCGTTTTACTTCACATTAAAGAAACTGCAAATCCAATAGACTTGAAATGGCAGTGGAAGAATTGGCAAGTTAAAAATCGTTGGCAACAAACGAACAAATTTTAAATAAGCGGTGAATTTAATGAATGCTGCAAAAAGTCAAAAAAATAAAAGAAATAATAATGAATCATTGATTTACAGTATTTCAAAAAAAGAAGAAAAGGCTTTGGCAACATTATATGACCGATATAAAACAATTCTTTTTAGCATTTTGATGAGTATGTTAAAAAACAGGAAAGAAGCAGAATTAATATTACAAGAAGTTTTTCTCGAGCTGTGGCAGAACCCAAAAACCTTTAGATGTTTAGTTGCAGATATGCAGAAGAAGGCTATTGAAAGATTGAGACTTTTAGAATCAAATTTTTGAAAAATTATAATGAAAAGATTACCCATATCAATGGAAACTTCTCCAACCGTTGAAAATCCGTTTCGTGGTGAGCTTTTCAGCATAAAAAGGCTTGAGCAAATTGCTGCCGATTTGGCTTTGGAACATCAAAAAGTCAACCAAAGTAAACAATTTCACAAGTTACTTCCGCGGTTAAAAGATAATGGGCAAATTCTCGTAGATGCTTATCAATCTTTAATTTCGGCAATTCGCAATGAACGCTCTGTTTCTCCGGCAGCAGAATGGTTGATTGATAATTTTCACATTGTCGAAGAACAGCTCCGCGAAATTGAAGAAGATCTACCTGTTGGTTATTACCGCGAATTACCAAAACTCAACGAAGGCGAATTCGCCGGATTTCCGCGTATTTACTCAATTGCAATAACAATAATTGCACACACTGACAGCCGTCTTGAAGTTGAAACACTCGAAGGTTTTCTCAATTCTTATCAAAAAATTACTCCTTTAACGATTGGTGAGCTGTGGGCTTTTGCAATTATTTTACGATTTGCACTTGTTGAAAATCTACGACGTTTGGCTTCAATTATTGTCATTTCACGCAGCGAACGCGAAGAGGCTGACACGCTTGCTGATGAATTGCTCGAGCTGGCGAATAAGCAATCAGATACGCAGGCGAACAATTTATTAACATTTATTAAAAAGCGTTTGGGAAGACGGAAACATTTTGGAAGTGCTTTCATTGAGCAACTTACACGCCAATTACGCGACCAAGATGTCGTAATTGCTCCGGCTTACGAATGGTTATCTAGTCAGCTAGAAAAACAAGGCTCAACAATTGAAGAAATTGTGCAAGCTGAATATCAAAAACAAGCAACTGCCCAAGTTACCGTCGGAAATATCATAACGAGTATGCGTTTGCTTTCGACAATCGACTGGAATTCGTTTTTTGAAAGTGTGAGTTTGATTGAGACTTTGTTGAAAACTGATCCGGCAAATGTTTATGCCGAGATGAATTTTGTCACTCGCAATCGTTATCGCGAAATTGTAGAACGAATTGCAAAACGCACAAAAACAGACGAATTAAAGGTTGCCAGATATGTTCTTGAGCTTGCTAAGAACAATCATCAGATTGATTCGACCGACACAAGGCATTCTCATATCGGCTATTATTTGATTGATAAAGGGATCACCGAAGTTGAGGGAAAATTCAATTATCGTCCGCATTTTACTGAATATTTCAGCCACTTTGTTTTAAAATATCCAACTGCATCATATCTCGGTTTAACGTTAGTCTTAATGAGTTTAATTCTCGTATTTTTTATTTCGACATTAACGATTTTAGGTGCAAGTTTGCCATTAATAATAGTTTTCACATTGCTTTCGATAATTCCGGCGAGTGAATTAGCGTTGAGCGTTGCAAATTGGGATTTTACATTAATGATTCCGCCGCGTGTTCTTCCGCAAATGGACACGACTTTTTCTATTCCCTCAAACGCCAAAACTATTGTTGTTATTCCAACTCTTTTGACAAGCGAGCGAGTCGTTTTAGAATTATTTGAGAAACTCGAAGTTTATAATTTGGCGAATCAGGACAAAAATATCTACTTTGCTCTCTTGAGTGATTTTGCGGATTCAAATACCGCAGAATTGCCAAATGATTCAGCAATTTTGGAATTAGCACAACGCCGAATCATCGAATTAAACGATAAAATTTCAAAAACCGAGTCGCAAAAATTCCATTTTTTTCATCGCAAAAGATTGTGGAATGAAACTGAAGGAAAATGGATTGGTTGGGAACGTAAACGCGGAAAACTCGAAGAATTTAATCGACTTTTGCGTGGCGATCAAGAGACAAGTTTTACAATTGCAACGGCTAATAAAGAGTTTCTCAGTCAAATTAAATATGTCATAACGCTCGATTCTGACACGCAATTACCACGAGATGCGGCACGAAAGCTGATCGGTGTTGCCGAACATCCGCTCAATCAGCCGCATTTTGACGAAAAACTTCAGCGAATCACAAAAGGTTACGGCATTCTCCAACCGCGTGTCAGCATTTCTTTAACAAGTGCTTCACGTTCGCTTTTTGCCCGTATTTTTTCTGGAAATACCGGAGTTGATCCATATACGACGGCTTCTTCAGACATTTATCAAGATTTATTTGGCGAAGGAAGTTTCACCGGAAAAGGACTTTATAATGTTGATGCTTTTGGGAATGCTCTAAAGAACCGCGTGCCGGAAAATTCGGTTTTGAGCCACGATCTTTTTGAAGGACTTTATGCTCGTTGCGGTTTGGTGACAGACATCGAATTGATTGACGATTTTCCAACTCACTTCGACGTTTTTGCCCAGCGTTCACATCGTTGGGTTCGTGGCGATTGGCAAATATTACGTTGGGTTTTTCCACAAATCAGAAACGCTGAAGGTGAAAAACTACATAACGATTTATCGCTTATCTCACGTTGGAAAATTGTAGATAATTTGCGGCGAAGTTTGGTTGCTCCGGCAATTGTTTTGTGGCTTTTCGCAGTTTGGACAATTATTCCTGGTTCGCCAAGTTTATGGACGCTTTTTATTTTGCTTACTCTAGCGTTTCCGGTTTACGCAAATTTGCAGATGAATTTGATGACGCATCCGCGAAGCATTCCTTGGACGAGTCATTTGCGGAGCGTTTGGGGCGATTTTCGCTCAAATACTGCTCAAGTGTTTCTTGTTGTTGTTGCACTCGCACATCAAGCATATTCGAATTCGGATGCGATTATTCGCACTCTTTATCGCGAAAACTTTTCACACAAAAATTTGCTTGAATGGAAAACTGCGGAACAAAGTGAGCGTGAAAATCCGCACGATAAAGAGTCTTTTGTCCGTTATATGTCAGTCGCTATGTTATTGGGAATATTGGCTTTCTCTTTAACAGCTTGGTTTCGTCCAGAAGCATTACCAATTGCTTTGCCGTTTATTTTAGCGTGGATTTTATCGCCATTAATTGCGTATCGAATCAGTCTGCCGAAGCAAACAAGGCAGATTCCGCTTTCGATTGACGACATAAAATTAGCACGAATGATTGCTCGCCGGACGTGGCGGTTTTTTGAAACATTTGTTGGTGACGATGATAATTGGTTGCCGCCCGATAATTTTCAGGAAGATCCGCAACCAAAAATTGCACATCGCACTTCTCCGACTAATATTGGTCTGCTTTTGCTTTCGACAATTTCTGCCCACGATTTTGGTTATATCGGAACGCTGGAATTAACAGAAAGGCTTGGATTAACATTTGCGACCATTGAAAAACTCGAAAGTTTTCGCGGTCATTTGCTTAATTGGTATGACACGCAAACGCTTGAACCACTCAATCCGCGATATGTTTCGACAGTTGATAGCGGAAATTTTGCGGGACATTTACTTGCCGTCAAACAATCAGTGATTGAAATTCCAAATCGCAATTTATTCGATTCAAGAGTGATGAAAGGTTTGGCAGATTCGCTCGAAATGATGCAGTTTGAAGCAATGCAGTTAAAGGCTGGGCGACAAAAAACCGAATCTGTTTCGATCAAACAACTTCACGCAGAAATTGAATCTTGTCAGCAATTATTAAAAAATCAGCCAAATGAAACGCCCGATGCGTGGTTAAGTTTGCTCGAATCTTTAATTGTTCACACCGAAATTATCAAAGACATTACTGGTGCTTTATCACAGGAACACGGCGATGTGCATTTTAACGAATTGCAGTTTTGGTCAAAAGATTTATCGCACCAAACAAACACATTTCGCCGCGATATTGAAACATTTATTCCTTGGAAGGAAAGCGATTTTACGCATTTGGCAGAAATTATCAGCCGTAATTTTCCAGAAATTCAACAAGATTGGCGGGAAATATCTGATTTACTAAACATTTTTCCGAAGCTCGCGGAACTTTCCGATTTGTATGAAGCTCTACTGTTACGGCTTTCAAGTATCAGCCGTCAGATTTCAAACTCACAAATGATCGAACGTGATACAAATGCTGCGTTAAACGCTTTGCACATTCTTACCGCAAAGGTCAAAACTGCGGAGGAATCAGCAGCTCGGACATTGGCAAATCTCAATTCATTTGCCCAACAAAGCTCAGAAATCGTCAACGAAATGAATTTCAAATTTTTGTTTGATGAACAACGTAAGGTTTTTTCAATCGGATTTAATATCGAAAACGAAAAATGTGACAACTCGTTTTACGATATGCTCGCTTCCGAAGCTCGTTTGACAAGTTTTGTCGCAATTGCAAAAGACGAAATATCACAAGAACATTGGTTTCGGCTTGGTCGCTCGCTCACGCCAGTCGCTGGCAGTCGGGCGTTAATTTCCTGGACGGGAACGATGTTTGAATATTTGATGCCGGCTTTGGTGATGAAAAATTATAATGAAACGCTGCTTCATCAAACATATAAATCAATTGTTGATCGGCAAATAGAATATGGTGCAAAAAATAATGTGCCGTGGGGAATTTCGGAATCTGCATACAACGCCCGCGATTTACAACTCAATTATCAATATCAGGCTTTCGGAATTCCCGGACTCGGCTTGAAACGCGGTTTAAGTGAAGATTTAGTTGTTTCACCATATTCGACCGCACTTGCGGCTCTCGTTTCGCCGCTTGAGGCACTAGAAAATTTTCGCCGACTTGTTAGTGATGGAATGCTTGCCCGATTTGGTTTTTACGAGGCAATTGACTACACGCCCGAGCGTTTGCCGTCGAATAAAACTTATTCTGTGATACGTGCTTTTATGGCACATCATCAAGGAATGATTCTTGTCGCACTCAATAATGTAGTTCACGGCGATATTATGCAGAAGCGTTTTCATGCTGAACCGCTCGTGCAAGCGACTGAATTGTTACTTCAAGAAAGAATTCCGTATGGCGTTCCGGCGACTCAGCCGAGAGCCGAAGAAGTTTTATCGAGCCGCATTGTGCGACAGCTTTCCGGTCGTGTGACACGAGTTTTTGAGACTGCAAATTTGCCGACTCCGCGAGTGCAAATTCTTTCAAACTGTACATATTCAGTGATGATAACCACTTCCGGTGCAGGTTATTCGATGTCTGACGGACTTGCTGTTACACGTTGGAATTCTGATACAACACGCGATTCTTGGGGCAGTTTTATCTATTTGCGAGATACGGAAAATGGCAAAATTTGGTCAAGCGGTCATCAGCCTTTGGGTAAAGTTCCGAGATTTTACGAAGTTGCATTTTCGGAAGATAAAGCAGTGATTAAACGCACTGACGGCAACATTGCAACTCGCACGGAAATCATTGTTTCGCCGGAAGATAACGCCGAAATTCGTCGTGTTTCAATCACTAATAATTCTTCGAGAGTTCGCGAAATTGAGGTTACAAGTTACGCCGAAATCGTTTTAGTTCCACCAAATGCTGATGCGGCTCATCCGGCTTTTAGCAATCTTTTTATCGAAACCGAGTTTTTCGCCGCTGAAAATTCGCTGATTGCGAAACGCCGTCCGCGTGCCGAAAAAGATCAACCGATTTGGGCAATTCACACAATCGCAACTGATTGCGAAACAATCGGTGCGTTGCAATATGAAACTAATAGAAATAAATTTATCGGTCGCGGACACGACACACGAAATCCGATTTCTGTGATCGAAGATCGCCCGCTTTCGAACACGGTCGGAGCTGTTCTTGATCCTATTTTTTCGTTGCGACGTTGTGTTCGGATTGAACCTCGAGCAACTGTTCACGTTTCGTTTTCGACTGCCGTTGCACATTCGGACGAAGACGCAAAACGACTCGCCGATAAATATCACGACATAAGTATTTTTGAACGCGAAGCGGCTTTGGCATGGACTCATTCGCAAGTTCAAATGCGTCATTTAAACATCGAACCCGAAAATGCTTATCTTTTTCAGAGACTTGCTGCACACATTCTTTATTCGGATAGTGCTTTGCGTTCGCGGCAAAAGGTCTTGGCTCTAAACACCAAAGCACAGTCTGATCTGTGGGCTTATGGCATTGGCGGTGATTTGCCGATTGTGTTAATTCGCATCAATCGTCCCGAAGATTTGTCGCAAGTTCGCCAACTCCTCCACGCTCATGAATATCTGCGTTTGAAAGGTTTAGTGTTTGATTTAGTGATTTTAAACGATCATCCATCAAGCTATATTCAAGCTCTGCAAGACGAAATTTTGCGACTTGTCCGGACGAGCGGTGAAGCAAATTTACTTGATAAAAACGGTGGGATCTTTCTTAAACGCAGCGATCAAATGCCCGAATCCGACCGAATTCTTTTGCATACGGTCGCACGAGTAATTATTGTTGCCGAACGCGGCGATTTAGAGGAACAACTTGTTCGGAGACCACTCGAAAACGATTTGCCTAATGACTTTATCGTCCGCAAACTCGAAGTTGCTTATCCTGAAACGCAACCTCTGCCGCCGAAATTGAGTTTCTTTAATGGACTGGGCGGATTTGGCGAAGAAGGAAAGGAATACGTCATAATTCTCGGTGAAGGACAATGGACACCGGCACCTTGGCTTAATGTGATTGCTAACGAAAAAGAGTTTGGCTTTCAAGTTTCGGAAACTGGAGCTGGCTTTACGTGGTCAATTAATAGTCGTGAAAATCGCCTCACACCTTGGACAAACGATGCTGTCAGCGATTCTCCGGGAGAAGTATTTTATTTGCGTGATGAGGAAACCGGCACAACTTGGACACCAACTCCTTTGCCAATCCGCGAAGCCGAGCCTTACACGATAAAACACGGACAAGGTTACACAATTTTTGAACATCAAAGCCACGGAATCGCCCAAGAAATGCTGATGTTTTGCTCGCTCGATGCACCGGTTAAAATTTCGATTTTGCATCTTCATAATCGAACAAACCGCAAGCGGAAATTATCTGTCACAAATTATAACGAACTCGTTTTAGGCTTTAACCGTAGCCAAACTGTGCCGTTTATCATCACCGAAACCGACGCATCCAAAAGCACTATTTTTGCACGAAATCCATATAATAACGAGTTTGCAAAACGCATCGCTTTTGTTGCGACAAGTGCTGAAACAACTTCGCTGACCTGTGACCGCAAGGAATTTATCGGGAGAAACGGAAGCCTGAAAAACCCGTCGGCGTTGGGACGCGAAAAATTATCAGGCAGAAGCGGTGCCGGATTTGATGCGTGTGCAGCCTTGCAAACCGTTATCGAACTTGAGCCAAATGAAACACGCGAAATTATTTTTTTAATCGGTGAAAGTGAATCAATTGAAGAAGCCGAAAACATAATTTCACGCTTTCGAGAACCATCAACGGCGAAAGAATCTTTCGCAAAGGTTCTGGAATATTGGGATGAAACCTTGAATGCAATTCAGGTTAGAACCCCTGACACTGCTTTGAATCTTATCGTCAATCGTTGGCTTTTGTATCAATCATTGGCGTGTCGGGTTTGGTCGCGTTCGGCGTTTTATCAATCCGGCGGAGCTTTCGGATTCCGCGATCAATTGCAGGATGTGATGTCGTTGATTTATACGAAACCAAATATTGTTCGCGAACATATTTTAATTGCTGCCGCACATCAATTCATCGAAGGCGATGTGCAACATTGGTGGCATCCGCCAACCGGACGCGGCGTTCGAACTCGTTTTTCTGATGATTTACTATGGCTGCCTTTTGTCACGAGTTTTTATGTAAATATTACCGCCGATAAATCAATTCTCGATGAGATTGTGCCGTTTATTGAAGCTCCGCTGCTTATCGAAGGACAAGACGATTCTTATACGCAACCTACTATTTCCAGCGAATCAGCAACAATTTTTGAACATTGTGCGAGAGCGATTGACCGCAGTTTAGCGGTTGGCGAACACGGTTTGCCACTTATGGGTTCGGGCGATTGGAACGATGGAATGAGCAGCATTGGCAACGGCGGAAAAGGTGAAAGTGTTTGGGTTGGGTGGTTTTTAATCAATACGCTGAAAGATTTTTTACCGTGTTTTGCTGGACGCAATGAGCAAATTCGCGAGAGCAAATATCAAACACACATCGAAGATCTAAAAATCGCTCTCGAAAAAAATGCGTGGGACGGCGATTGGTTTCGGCGTGCTTATTTCGACGACGGAACGCCGCTCGGATCATCAGAAAATGAGGAATGCAAAATTGATTCAATTGCACAAAGTTGGAGCGTAATTTCCGGTGGTTCAAATCTCAATCAAGCAACGCGGGCAATGGCTGCGGTCGATCAATATCTAATTAAACGCGGAGATGGAATTGTGCTCTTATTTACGCCGCCATTCGACAGAAGTTCGCTCAAGCCGGGCTACATAAAAGGCTATATTCCGGGTGTTCGAGAAAATGGCGGACAATATACACACGCCGCGATTTGGACACTTATCGCCTTTGCAATGCTCGGCGATGGCGATAAAGCAGGCGAACTTTTTGCCTTGCTAAATCCAATAAATCACGCTTCAACTCGTGCCGGATTGCACAAATATCGAGTTGAACCTTATGTCGCGGCAGGCGATGTTTACGCTGAAAAAGCTCACGTTGGACGAGGCGGTTGGACTTGGTACACAGGCTCAGCAGGTTGGATGTATCGAGCCGCACTCGAATCAATGCTCGGATTTCACTTGCAAGGCGACACATTGAAAATCGAACCTTGCATTCCGCGAAACTGGCGTGAATTTGAAATAGATTATCGCCATGGAAAGTCACTGTATCAAATAAAAGTTGAGAATCCGTCGAGTGTTTGCCGCGGTGTTGCCAAAGTTATTGCAGACGGAGAACCATTGTTAAATCAAACAATTACGCTCATTGACGACGGGCAGACGCACATAATTGAAGTGATTTTGGGCGGAAATGCTGTTTGAGTGAAAACGACTGAGAAGTGAGAAATAGGAATATGGCGATAACTCAAAATAAATAAAATGAAAAAAATACTAATTATTAATGGTCATCCCGATAAAGAAAGCCTTTGTTTTGCTTTGGCGGAAAGTTACAAAAAAGGGGCGGACTTGAGCGGAGCGGATTGCAAACTAATCAATTTGGTTGATTTAGACTTCAATCCGATTTTGACTTTCGGGTATAGAAAAGTAAGTGAATTAGAGCCTGATTTATTGCAGGCACAAAGGGAGATTTTAGAAGCCGACCACTTGGTATTTGTCTATCCAAATTGGTGGGGAACTTATCCCGCTCTGTTAAAAGGATTTATTGACAGGGTTTTTCTGCCGAATTTTGCTTTCAAATATCGGGATAATTCTCCGCTGTGGGACGGATTATTAAAAGGCAAATCAGCCAGACTTATCGTCACGATGGATACGCCCAAATGGTATTACTGGCTAATTTTTAGAAGCCCCGGACATAACTCGATGAAAAAAGGAATTTTAGGTTTTTGCGGAATAAAACCGATTAAGATAACTTCTTTCGCCCCAATCAAATCGTCTGATGATAAAAAGAGAAAACAATGGATTGAAGAAGTTGAAAAATTAGGTGAAATGAATGGATAACGGACAAAAAAATGCAGACTCCATTTACATTAGAACAATTTTTAGAGGTCTTTAAAAACTATAATCTGGCAGTTTTTCCAATGCACATCGGGTTGTATTTGATAGCTGCTGTTGCAATTTATTCGGCGTTAAAACCTAATCCCAAATCTGACAAAATTATCAGTATTATTCTCGCGTTTTTCTGGTTGTGGATGGGAATCGTTTATCACTTTATTTTTTTCACGGCAATCAATCAAGCCGCTTATTTATTCGGGGCTTTTTTCATTATTCAAGGTATTTTATTTTTAATTTTCGGTGTATTTCAAAATAGACTTTCATTTCATTTTCGTTCCGATAAATACGGAATAACAGGGATGATTTTGATTGTATTTGCTCTGATCATTTACCCGCTTTTAGGTTATTTTTTCGGTCATATTTATCCCGCATCACCAACCTTTGGTCTGCCGTGTCCGACCACGATTTTTACTTTCGGATTTCTATTGTTAAATGTAAAGAAAAGTCCTCTCACGATTCTTATCATCCCTTTTATCTGGTCAATTATCGGCTTTATGGCAGCTTTCCAATTTGGAATATTGGAAGATACGGGCTTGCTTATAGCAGGTTTAATGACGATTTCTTTATTGCTCTATCGAAACAAGATGTTGCCCGTCTTAAAATAAATAGTAAGTAAGGAATGCTAAAAAATATGAATGAAACAATTTATAGAGTCGGATTTTGGTCAGGAATAATTGCTTTTGTTGCAACAGTTGCCTTCATTATCGTTCAGTTTTTACAACTTCTGGGCGTTCTCAAATATCCGTTGGACGAAATTTTGATTTACGCGTTTTCACTTTGCATTGTCGTCCCTTTTTTGCTGGAAATGCTGGCACTTCACTATGTAACTACACCTGAAAAACAGTTTTGGAGTCACGCGGCTCTGATTTTTACGACAGTTTATGTCGTTTTTGTAACTTCTAATTATGTTGTTCAATTGGCAACTGTAATTCCGATGACACTTCAAGGAACTGCTGACGGAATTCAAATTCTCAAGCAAACGCCGCACTCGCTCTTTTGGAACTACGATGCCATAGGATACATATTTATGGGACTCGCAACTTTATTTGCTGTTCCCGTGTTTGAAAAACAAGGATTTCAAAAATGGGTCAGATATTCCTTTTTAGTTCACGCACTTGTAACTCCTTTGATTGCATTTGTTTATTTCTCACCGAATTTTTCTGAGAAATTATTGCTTCTCGGAATTCCTTGGGTAATTACAGCTCCGCTATTTATGCTGATGTTGGCGTTAAGGTTTAAGAAGAATGCTGAGGTAGTCGAAGAATAATAAGTTGATTTATACGCTTATTGTGATTGTCCTAATTTTTATCACGGCGTATCAATTTCTTAAATAGTTGAAGTAATGAGTTTTATGTATATTTTGAGAGCATTGGCGGTTTTGTTGGTAATAATGTTTACCGAAAGCGTTCACGGCACTTTGCGGCAGCTTTTTCTTATGCCGCTCGTCGGTGATTTTACAGCACGGCGAATTTCATTTTTTATTGCCGTTTTGCTGATTTTTTTGATCACATATTTTTTTATTCGGTGGATCAATGCACCGACCGTTAAATCGCTTTTCGGTATCGGGTTGATGTGGCTGATTTTGATGACGGCTTTTGAATTCGGTTTAGGAATTTTCGTAATGGATTATTCGTGGGAACGAATGCTCGTAGATTACGATTTGCGGCGTGGCGGACTGATGGTATTCGGGCTTTTATTTATGTTTTTTTCACCGTGGCTGGCAACAAAATTGCGTGATAAAAATTAATAACTTGGAGATTTATTTATTTATTATTATTCTATTTATCCGGTCGGTTATCGGCTTTATGACAGCCTTCATTATCGTCCGGTTTTTACAACTTTTTGGCGTTCTCAAATATACGTTGGACGAGATTTTGATTTACAGGCTTTCGGTTGCGGTTGCTGAAGAAAAAAGTTTGCCAAACTTAAATGTAATAATATTTTTATGAATGAATTATCGGACAATAATTATGACGTAATTGTGATTGGCGGCGGTCAAGCGGGATTAAGTCTCGGATTTTATCTTCGTCGCACAAATCTCAGTTACGTCATTCTCGATTCACAAACTTCGACGGGCGGTGCGTGGCAGCACGGTTGGGAGTCGCTAAAACTTTTTTCACCGGCACAGTGGAGTTCACTTCCCGGATGGCTGATGCCGGGCGGCGGAACGAATAAATATCCGACTCGTGATGAAGTAATCTCATATTTACAGCAATACGAAGAGCGGTATCATTTGCCGATTAAGCGTCCGGTTTTGGTGACGACTGTCAAACCTCTGATAGATGGATTGCAAGTTGAAACAAGCGATGGCGAATATTTCGCTAAAGCCGTAATTTGTGCCACCGGAAGCTGGCAAAATCCGTTTATTCCTTATTATCCGGGACAAGAAAACTTCAACGGTATTCAAATTCATTCGGCAAATTATCAATCACCTGAAATCTTTGCGGGAAAGCGTGTTCTGATTGTCGGCGGGGGCAATTCGGGAGCACAGATTTTGTCGGAAGTTTCGCTTTTTGCCGATGCCGCGTGGGTTACATTAGAAGAGCCGCAATTTCTGCCAGATGATGTTGACGGTCGCGTGTTATTTGATGCGGCAAGCGAAAGATACCGCAATTTAACATCCGTTGCGGGCAATGGGGAAACTCCAAAATACCGTGATTTGCTTGGCAGTATCGTGATGGTTGAACCTGTTAAAGAAGCCAGAGATCGGGGCATACTCAGCTCACGCCGTCCATTCAAATCCTTTACATCTGACTGCGTAATTTGGAGTGATGGACGGGAAGAATTTATTGACGCTGTTGTCTGGTGCACGGGATTTAAACCGGCTCTTGATTATTTAAAACCACTCGATGTTGTAACTGAAAACGGAAAAGTTGAAGTCGAAGGCACTCACTCTATCAAAGAACCGCGTCTCTGGCTGGTCGGCTACGGAAGCTGGACCGGGTTTGCTTCGGCGACACTAATTGGTGTCGGGCGTTCGGCACGGGCAACAGTTCAGGAGATTTCCGATGCCTTACAAAAATGAGAAACTGTATAAGAAATAGGTTTTGAAAAATGTAGTATGAAAAACTAATGATAATCGCACTTTTTATCGTCGCAACGCTCGTTTTAATCTTTATTGGCGGAAAATTATTTCACTCTTTTCAGTTTAAAAATGAAGTAACAGAATTGTTCGCTCAATCAAATAATATCTCCGGTAAAATCTTCAAATATGATCAATTATCAGGTTTGCCCGAACCTGTCGAGCGTTATTTCCGTTACGTTTTGAAAGACGGACAACCCTTTATCAGTTATGTGCGATTGAAGCATGACGGGCAATTCAAAGCTGGTTTGGATAAAGAATGGACAAACATCGAAGGCGAGCAATATTTTACTGCCGAAAAGCCAGGTTTTATTTGGAAAGGCACAACCTCCATGTTCACCGCCCGCGATATGTATGTCGCTGATAAAGGACGACTTATCGTTACACTTTTTTCGCTCTACAACATCGTGAATGGAAGCGGCGAAAATTTTAACGAAGGCGAATTGCAGAGATGGCTTGGCGAAAGCGTTTGGTTTCCGACCAATTTGTTACCAAGCGAACGAAATCAATGGTTGCCGATTGACGCAAATTCGGCAAAATTATCATTCAAATACGGAGTTGTTTCATTCTCTTATATCGTTACTTTTAATAAAATCGGCGAGGTTACGCAAATGGAAACAAAGCGATTTTTGGGCGAAGAAGATCGAGAACCTTGGCTTTGCAAAATGGCGGATTATAGAGAAATCAACGGCGTAATTGTTCCGATGAAAGCTGAAGTGTTTTGGAAATTGGAAAAAGGCGAAGTCAGTTATGCAAAATTTAATGTGAAAAAGATTGAATATGATATGCCGACAAAATTTTAGTTTTTGAATGAATTCAAAATGAATTGAGTAAAGTACACAAGTAGACTTAACACTATTGACAGCCTAACTGCACCATATAAAATTAGATTGCTCAAAAGTAAGAGCATTTGAGCATCAGTCTAAATAGGACAGAAATTAATCCTTGAGCTTTCTTTGCCCTCTATCTTTTCTGTAAAATCTGCCTTATCTCAAAATCTTCGCTGATTTTTGTTCTCAATAAATAACTGGCACAATATTTGTAAGTGACCTAAACAACATAGCAAGTTTGTATTAAAAGCGGACAGAACGACCGAAAATGGACGCAATTACATCTTTAATTATGCGAGTTCAGGAAAAAATCAGGAGTAGAAAAATGTATCAAACAAGGGAAGAATCGATCAGTAAACTAAAAGAACTAATTGAAGGAATTGATTTTGCAATGCTTACAACCATCAGTGATGGCAGATTTCATTCGCGTCCGATGTCAACCCAGGAGTTTGAATCTGACGGAAGCCTATGGTTTTTTACGGGTAACCAAAGCTACAAGGTTGAAAACATTCAAAAAGATAACCGCGTAAATGTCGCTTATTCCAAACCCGAAAACAATTCGTATGTTTCTGTATCGGGAACCGCCGAATTGGTAAACGACAGAGCAAAGATCGAAGAATTATGGAGTCCGATTTTGAAGGCGTGGTTCCCGAAAGGGTTAGACGATCCGACCTTGGCTCTATTGAAAATATCAGTTGAACAAGCTGAATATTGGGATTCTCCAAGCTCAGCTTTGGTTCAAATAGCCGGATTCGTAAAGGCAATCGCCACCGGAGAACAGATGGAAGGCGGGGAACACGGAAAAGTAAGTTTTTAATCTGATCCGGAAAAAGGTTCTAAATCAATTTTTTGCGAAGGAACTTAAGCCAAATTCCTTCTTCGGTCGTTCGGAATTGTCCGGAACCTCTGAAATTTTTATGGCTTAATTATCGAAATAAGGAAGAAATTTAATGTCTGAAAAAATGAACATCGTTGAAACGGCTGACAAAGCCGGAACATTTAAAACTTTAATCGCCGCCGTCACAGCCGCCGGACTTTCCGACACTTTGACCGGAACGGGACCATTTACGGTTTTTGCTCCAACCGACGAGGCTTTTGCGAAAGTTCCCGCGGATACGTTAAAGGATTTGCTGAAACCCGAAAACAAGGAAAAACTGGCAGGAATTCTGACTTATCACGTTGTTTCGGGAAAAATGATGGCAGCCGATGCCGCCAAGATGACAACGGCAAAAACCGTCAATGGTCAGGAACTGAAAATAGATGCAACGAGCGGCGTTAAAATCAATAATGCCAAAGTTTTAACTGCTGATGTAGAAGCAAGCAACGGCGTAATCCATATTATTGATACCGTCTTGATGCCATCGGCGGCTGCTAAATCCAGCTAATTTTTCGTCAGTGAAAATGAAAAAAGCCGTTGAGCAGCAAATGCTGTGGACGGCTTTTTTATGTCGCTTCAAAGAAGGGTTAATAATATATTGATAGATTCAATTGCAATCGTTGTTTATGTTTCGCTCATTTTATTAGGAATAAGAGTAAAGGATAGGCAAAATGATTAACAATAAATCGCCGTTAAAATTCTTTCTATTAGTTTTCGGTCTTTCGATCCCGTTTTGGATAATTGATTTAATGATCGATGCAAAACGCACCTCGTCGTTGAATTTTTCGATAATTGATATTGCAACTGCCTTCATACCAATAATTGCAGGCTGTATTTTAGTTTATAAAGAAGAAGGATTCGTTGGTGTTGGCGAACTGTTTAAGCGAATTTTAGATTTCAAACGAATCACAAAAAATATATGGTATGTGCCGATTAGTTTGCTGCCGTTTTTAATGTATTTGTTGATATTTTTAGCGATACGACTTTTAGGATTATCACTTCCAAGCGAATGGCACATTTCTTTTATCTCGATTCCTTTTCTTTTTTTGCTTTTTTTTGTCGGAGCTGTGGCTGAAGAAACAGGCTATATGGGTTACGCCGTTGAACCGATGCAAGAACGGTTTGGAGCATTAGCGGCAAGTATTCTGATCGGAATTCCGTGGGCAGTTTGGCATTATCCGTCAATCATTCAACAAGGTCATGATCTAACTTTTATCGTGTGGGCAACGCTGGGAACAGTTGCAGTCAGAGTTTTGATTGTTTGGATTTACAACAACACGGGGAAAAGTTTATTTGCCTGCATTATGTTTCATATGATGATGAACGTCGGAAGACCGTTGTTTCCAAAGGATGAAATGCACAATCCGTTGGTTGATTATCCCGAAATTCATTATTCGTTAATCGCAATTGTCGCTATAGTTGTAGTTATTTTGTGGGGTTCAAAGACATTAGCTCGATTTAGATACGCTTGATTGGCGTGATATTTGCTTAAGGTTTAATTAGACGTGAGAAATGATAAAAATGAATGAAATTAATACAGCAACCAACGAATTAACGACAACGGAAGATTTACAAAAACTTGATGAATATTGGCAAGCCGCCAACTATCTATCGGTCGGGCAGATTTATTTGCTTGATAATCCGTTGCTTCGTGAGCCGCTCAAAATCGAACATATCAAACCGCGTCTGCTCGGACATTGGGGAACAACGCCGGGTTTGAATTTCATTTACGCACATTTGAATCGGTTGATTAAAAAGCACGATTTGAATGTTATTTACATTTGCGGACCCGGACACGGCGGACCCGGAATTGTCGCAAACACCTATCTGGAAGGAACTTACAGCGAAGTTTATCCCGAAATTTCGCAAGATGCGGCGGGAATGCAAAAGCTCTTCAAACAATTTTCGTTTCCGGGCGGAATTCCGAGCCACGTTGCCCCTGAAACGCCCGGTTCAATTCACGAAGGCGGCGAACTCGGCTACTCGCTCACCCACGCTTATGGTGCGGTTTTCGATAATCCCGATTTGATCGCGGCGTGCGTCATTGGCGATGGTGAAGCGGAAACGGGAGCGTTGGCGGCGAGTTGGCATTCAAACAAATTTGTCAATCCTAAACGCGATGGAACAGTTTTGCCGATTCTGCATCTAAACGGTTACAAAATCGCAAATCCGACAGTTTTGGCACGCTTGAGCCGTGAAGAATTAACGAGCTTATTAGTTGGATACGGTCACAAACCATATTTTGTTGAAGGCGATGAGCCGTTTGAAATGCACGAAAAAATGGCTGAAACGCTGGAAATTGTTTTGAAGGAAATCCAACAAATCCAACAAGAAGCGAAAGACAATCCCAAATTTGAACGCCCAATTTATCCGATGATTGTTTTGCGAACTCCGAAAGGCTGGACAGGTCCGAAAACGGTTGACGGATTGCAGGTTGAAGGCACTTTTCGCTCGCATCAAGTTCCGCTCGCCGAACTCGCCACGAAACCCGAACATCTGAAAATGTTGGAAGAATGGATGCGAAGTTATCAGCCCGAAAAACTTTTTGACGAGAACGGAACACTTCGGGCGGATTTGCAAGAACTTACCCCAAAAGGCACCCGCCGAATGGGTATGAATCCGCACGCAAACGGCGGGAAATTATTGAAAAAATTGAAGTTGCCGAATTTCCCCGATTACGCCGTTGAAGTTTCCCAACCTGCGACAACTTATTCCGAACCGACTCGCGTTTTGGGTAAGTTTCTGCGAGACGTGATGAGTTTAAATGACGACAATAAAAACTTTCGCGTTTTTGGTCCTGATGAAACTGCATCGAATCGTCTAAATGCTTTGTTTGAAACAACTAATCGAGTTTGGACGGAAGGAATTTTGCCGTCCGATGATTCGCTGGCAACCGATGGGCGAGTGATGGAAGTCTTGAGCGAACACCTTTGCCAAGGCTGGCTCGAAGGCTATTTATTAACGGGAAGACACGGTTTATTTTCGTGTTACGAAGCCTTTATTCACATCATTGATTCGATGTTTAATCAGCACGCCAAATGGTTGAAAACCTGCAATAGAATCGCATGGCGTGAACCGATTGCTTCGTTAAATTATCTGCTGACTTCGCATGTTTGGGGACAAGATCACAACGGATTTTCTCATCAAGACCCTGGATTTATTGACCACGTCATTAACAAAAAAGCCGAAATCGTCCGCGTTTATCTGCCGCCTGATGCAAACACTTTGCTCTCAGTCGCCGACCATTGTTTGCGGAGCAAAAACTATGTCAATGTGATAATTGCAGGCAAAAAACCGTCGTTGCAATACCTCGATATTGAAGCCGCGAAAAAGCATTGTTTGGCAGGTGCGGGAATTTGGAAATGGGCAAGTAATGACGAAAACGGCGAGCCTGATTTGGTGATGGCGTGTGCGGGTGATGTGCCGACACTGGAAACTTTAGCGGCAGTTGATATTTTGCGTCAAAATTTTTCTAACTTAAAAATCCGCGTTGTAAATGTGGTAAATCTGATGAAACTCCAACCAACTAAAGAACATCCGCACGGACTTTCCGATGAAGATTTTGACGCACTTTTTACCAAAGATAAACCCGTGATATTCGCCTTTCACGGCTATCCTTGGCTCATTCATCGGCTAACATATCGGCGAACAAATCACGACAATATCCACGTTCGCGGCTACAAGGAAGAAGGCACAACAACCACGCCTTTTGATATGGTTGTGCTGAATGATTTGGACAGATTTCACTTAGTTATTGATGCGATTGAGCGTGTTCCGCAACTAATGGAAAAAGGTGAATCGGTTCGATTAAAAATGTTGGATAAATTAGCGGAGCATAAAAAGTATATTGAAGAATTTGGCGATGATATGCCTGAAATACGAGATTGGAAACTTTTATAATTCTTAATGAAAACAATTTTCTCTAACATCCGGCATTAACAATTTATAATTAACAATTTACAATTGATTTATGAATATTCTCGTTCTAAATTGCGGCAGTTCGTCGCTCAAATTTCAGTTGATTGAAACCGATCTTGAAAGAATTGCAAACAATACAGATCGGCGTTTGGCTCACGGCGAAATCGAACGCATCGGCGGAGCGGCGATTATCACTTTTATTGCCGAAGGAAACTCGCCGCAACGCTCCGCCGCACCGATTCGAGATATAAAATCGGCAGTCGAAGCAATTATTTCGTGGATTGTGTCCGAAGCCTCGGAAATCGAAGAAATTAACAGCCTTGCAGATATTCACGCAGTTGGTCATCGTGTCGTTCACGGTGGCGAGAAATTTACCGAATCGGCGATAATTACCGATGAAGTTTTGAAAGGAATCGAAGATTGCATCGAGCTCGCACCTTTGCACAATCCGGCAAACATCAACGGCATTTTAGCTGCTCGAAAGGTTTTTGGCTTTGGGCTGCCACAAGTTGCGGTTTTTGACACGGCTTTTCATCAAACTTTGCCCGAACACGCCTATTTATATGCACTTCCGTATCAGCTTTATCGTCGGCACAAAATTCGCCGCTACGGTTTTCACGGCACTTCGCATCGTTTTGTAGCTTATCGATACCGCACTTGGCAAAATATACCGCGTGAAAATGTCAACATAATTACGCTTCATTTGGGCAACGGTTGTTCGATTGCGGCTATCAAAAACGGAAATTCGATTGACACGTCGATGGGTTTAACGCCGCTCGAAGGTTTGGTTATGGGAACTCGTTCGGGCGATTTGGATGCGGCGATTATCGAATTTATTTCTGCCAAAGAAGGATTGAGTGTGCAGGAAGTAGAAAGTTTATTAAACAAACAATCTGGACTTTTAGGAATTTCGGGTTTGACCAACGATATGCGTGAATTGCTTGCCGAAGCCAAAGAAAATAACGACCGACGGGCAAAACTCGCCATCCAAATTTTTTGCTATCGGGCGAGTAAATATATCGGTTCATATCTTGCCGCGATGAACGGTGCTGATGCGATAATTTTCACCGGCGGAATTGGTGAAAACTCGCCCGAAATTCGAGCTTTAATTTGCGAAAACTTAGCTTGGATGGGAATTGAAATTGAACCGAAATTAAATGAATCACTTGCCTACGCAAGCGAAGGAATAATCAGCAAAGATTCGGCAACATTAAAAGTTTGCGTTATTCAGACGAATGAAGAATTGCTGATCGCACGCGACACAGTGCGTTTGGTTGACCACAAAATGAATTAAATATTCTTCACAAATTTTTTACTGTGAGCTTCTTTTGTCATTTCAATAATGCCGCCGTCTTCAATCAATAAAATTCTGTCGGCTTGCTGTGCCAAGCGGTCGTCGTGGGTAATCATCACAAATGCAACACCGCTTTCACGGTTCATTTCCCGCATCAGGGCGAAAACTTCTTCGCCCGAATTTCGGTCAAGATTGCCAGTCGGTTCATCGGCGAGAATGATTTTCGGTGAATTTGCCAGCGAACGAACAATCGCACAGCGTTGATTTTGTCCGCCGCTCATTTCGTCGGGATGTTTGTTGATTTGGTCGCCTAACCCGACTCTTTGAAGCAGTTGCAAAACTCGCGAAGTTTGTTCTTCATCAGCTTCTCCGTAACGAATCGTGATCGGCATCAAAGCGTTTTCTAAGCAAGTAAATTCATTGAGCAGAAAATGAGCCTGAAAGATAAAGCCTACGTCTTCACTTCTCAGAATCGCCAAACCGTCTTCGTCAAGTGTAGAAATATCAACATTGTTCACCAAAACTGTTCCACCTGTCGGCACGTCTAAAGCACCTAGAATATTAAGTAAAGTTGATTTTCCACTGCCTGATTGTCCGATAATTGCGACGAATTCCTGCTCTCTGATTTGAATATTGATGTCGTGCAAAACCGGAATATTTACTTTACCGAAATATGTTTTTTCCAGTCCGCGGGTTTCAATCACAAGCCGTGTTTCAAGCGACGAATTAGAACCGTTTGTGGATGTTTTGAGCACCGGAATTGTCGTTGTTTGGTTAGTCATTTTATCGCATTACATCAACCGGATTAAGTTTTGCGGCACGTCTCGCAGGTAGAACGGACGCAATGACGGTTGTTATAATCGCCGCAATAACTGCCAAGGCAATGTATGTCGGCAAAATTTTAACGGGGAAAAGCTGATCGGGCGGTTTGCCGATTTGGGTTGAAGCTCGCGTTAAAAGTCCGAGTAAAAAAACCACTAACGTGCCGATTACTGCACCTAGAAAACTCCCGAAAATCGCTACACCTAAACCTTCAAAAACAAAAATACGAAGAATTTGCGATTGCTTCGCTCCCATACTTTTCAGAATCCCAATTTGTTGAGATTTTTGCAGCACCGAAACAATCAAAACCGCGGCAATTGAAAACGCAGAAGCAATCAAACTAAAGGCTGAAATTAAATACGCCGATGCTCCCATCACGTTCATATTTGTCAGAAATGAGCCGAAATCCGCCGTCCAAGGTCTCGCTTCATAAGGCACCAAAGCCATGATCGTATTCGACAAATTATCAACGTCATAAATGTCATAAACCTTTACATAAATTGAATTTACCGAACTTCCATAGCCGAAAAAACTCTGACCGTTTCGCAAAGTGATATAGGCACTTCCGCGACCTTGCCCCGAGCTGTAAATTCCTGCCACATTTAGAGATTGTGAAATTCCAATGCTCGAATTCAAACGAATTTGGTCGCCGACCGACACATTTAAATCCTTGGCGAGTTGGTAATCAATCACGATTTCGTCGCTGCCCAAACCTTGATATTTTCCCGCAATCAAATCAGGCGTAACGGGTGTAACGTTATCCTGCAAAACAGGATCTGCTCCAATAACCAAAACGCCTTTCGGGTTTGCACCTTTTGAGGCAAAACCTTGCCCGGTAACGAGCGGAGCAACGGCTTTTACATTCGGCAATTTACTAACTGTGCTCACAATTTGCTCCCAATTATCTATCAATTTCAGTTGCGGAGCTTGTTGTTCGATTTTGCTTGAAGTCAACGAATTATCGCCTAAATCTTCCAAGGTTTTTGGTGTCGGTATCGCAACACGAATTGTGATATGCGGAATTGCATTGGTCAAAAGTGTCGAAATTCTATCTTGTAGTCCAAAAATTAGGCAGGTGATAAAAATAACTATAATCACTCCGGTTGTAACCGCACTTATCGTCATCAAAGTTTGCCAGCCGCCCGAAAGCAGATGTCGCATTGCAACTTGGAATTCAAACCGACGTGATCGCGGAATGATTGCGGAAATGAAAATGTTGAAAATTGACTGCATTATTTTGCCTGCACTTTATCGCCGATTTTCACCGCCGAAGCGTTGCTGATAATAAAATCTTCCGCGTTAATTCCCGAAATTATCGGCACGCCTTCTTTTGTCAGCGGTCTTGTAATTACAGGTCTTTGCACAACTTTCCCGTTGTCAATCATCAAAACAACAGTGTCATCACCCGAACGAAGCAATGCAGCTTGCGGCACTAAAAGGCGATTCACATTTTCGTTGGTAATTATGTTGACATCTACGGTTTGTCCCGGACGCAACCATTCAGGCGAGTTGTCCGGCACTACTTTTATTTCGATTGTGCCGCGTGTTTGGTCAACTGCCGCTCCGAGTTCGGAAACGCTTCCGCGAAAATTTTTGTCCTCGAATGCTCCCGATGAAATTACGGCAGATTGTCCAACTTTTAGCGTTGAAAGATTATTTTCGTCAACATCTAAGCGGATTTCGAGAAAAATACTAACGAGCGTCAGAATGCCTTGTGATCCAACCGTTTGCCCAACTTGCGAGTTGATTTTTGTTACAATTCCCGAAAATGGAGCGATTACATTGGCATTCGAGGCTTGCTCTTGAGCAACGCCGAGTGCTTTTTCAGCTTCCGAAACACGCTGTTTAGCAACCGAAATATCTTCCGGTCTTGCTCCAGATTGAACGGTTCTCAGGCGTGCTTGTTGCGTTCGGACATTTGCTTGAGCAGATTTTAAACTTGCCTGAGCCGAATTAACGCCTGATTGTGCCAAGGCAATCGCTTGATTTTGAGCCGCTACCTTTTTATCCGCGACGCGAAAAGTGGTTTGTGCTTTGTCATTTTCTGAACGCGAAATAACGCCGTCTTTGACCAAACTATTACTCCGATCAAGTTCTTTCTTTGCCAAATCGCGTTCAGCTTCAAATTGTGAAAGCAGCGAACGAGTTTGTAAAACATTTTTTTGAGCCTGAATAATCAACGCATTTTGTTGTTCAACCACAGCTTGAGTTTGCCGAACTTGCTCCATTGAAGCGTCAATATCGGACGGCAATGCACCACGTGAAGCTACTTCGAGTTGCGATTGGGCAGTATTAACCGTTGCTTGAGCTTGTGAAATCTGAGCTTGGGCAACATCATTTTTGATTAACGCAAGTTGTTGACCGCGAACGACTTCTGCTCCTTCGGCGACAAAGAGTGTTTCGACAATTCCTTGCGTCTGCGAGCCAACATTTGTTTCTGTAACTCCGCCAACTCTTCCGCTGCTCGTGATTGTTTCAGTTATGACCGACTGCGTAGGCTGTGAAATCTCTACTTTTTTTGGACGCAGATAAAACCACAAAATTGATAAACCGATCAAAACGATTACCGACAAAACAGCAAGCCTAATAATCTGCTTATTCGAGTTTTTAGAATCTTTCGGCTCAGTCTTAACTTCAATCTTCTCAGGAACAATCGCCACGGGTAACGGCGGTGTTTTTACTTCTGCTTTGCCATTTTCAATAACTTTGACGGCTTCCATTTTATTTTCCTTGGTATTTACAGCGTCAGTCATTATTTAAATGCCTTGATTAGTGCATCAAAATTCACTCTGATTGATTTATCATGGTGTAGGATTGGCGGAATTTCTTTCTCAATTTTAAGAAACTCGTAAACCGCCATCTGTGCAACTCGAACAGAATATTCAACCGTGAAAACAACATCTTCCGGGATTTCCACAAACTGGCTTACAAACGCTAGATTTTTTGAATTTTTCGGCACTGGCAAAGGTCGGTCATCATGAGCACGAGGCATAAACATACTTGTTATGTAAGGCATTCGGCACGGAATACACTCAACATTGGCAAACGTGGTCGCAAAATCGAAATTTAAGTGTCCGCAAAGCTCGCGGAGAATTTCCTCGCCTGTGCATTCCGACATTGTTTTGTCAATGAAATTACCAACTTTGTCAGGATGCAGAGCATAGCCCCAAAACACCTGAACATCCGTGGGTTGATTCGCAAAATGCGGCTGATGCGGCAAAACGACAGACATAAACCAGTTGGAATCTTTGAAAGTAACCAGTCCGCCCGTGCCAGCCTTATTACCTGAAAACGCTTCCATTTGGTCGAAGAAGGAAGTGTCTTTGAGAGTTACGGTAAATGATTCCCAATAGGATTCAGGAATGCTCGAATTAAAAACGCTTGGTTTACCATATTCGGGACGACCGTCCGCCAGTTTTTCCCAGAGAGTCCAGCCACCGCTGTCGGCTTTTGTTAAATGCTTCGGAGCTGTGGTCGTTGAGCCGAGACTTGAAGCATCGGTCATCGAACCATTCTGGAAAAAGACCAAATCGTCTTCGCCAACAGTGACAGTTTCATTCTTGCCCGATTGATCATATTTTATTGAAGAGACCGCAATTTTGCCGTCTTCAGTTTTAATCTCAATGTCAGTAACCGTGCAATCCATCAGAAAATTTACGTTTTGAGCCTCAAGCCAGGTTACAAGTGGGCAAACCAATGAATCGTATTGGTTATAAATTGTCCTTTTAACTCCGGCGAGGGTTTCGATCCGCGTAAATTCTTTCATAAACCGATGCAGATAACGCTTGAATTCGACTGCACTATGCCACGGCTGAAAAGCAAAAGTCGTTGCCCACATATACCAAAAATTATTTGTGAAAAACTCAGGCGAAAGCCAGTCGGTAATTGGTGTTGTTCCCAATGTTTCTTCGCTTGCCATCGCGAGTTTGAAGAGTTCGATTCGGTCAGTCATTGAAAACCCCATCGAGGTTACGTCAAGAATTGTCCGATTTTTGTCCACTAATCTTGCTTGTGAATGAGGTTTGATTTTTTCGTTAAACTCAACGGTTTCTTCAAAAACGGACTTACCCGGATGTTCAAGCGACGGAATAGACTTGAACAATCCCCAGGTGCATTCATAATTATCAGTCGTCAGCATCCGCCCGCCACGTAATGAATACCCATCTTGTTTTTTGGTCGCGTCGAGACTTCCACCCAACAAATGGAGCGTCTCATAAATTGTGATATTTTCGCCCGACATTTCGCCGTCACGGATCATAAATGCCGCCGCCGCCAAAGAGCCGATGCCTCCGCCTATCAGATATGCTTTTCGGTTGTTATCGTTCATTTTGTTAATCCTCTATTTAATTATTTTCTTTCAAGATCACACTGTTATTTGTTTATAATTGCTTTACCAATCAAAAATATGATTGCAAATACCGCCGCCAACCCAAACACCCAAATTAATTTGTTGCCGCCAAACATTGTTTCCGTTACGTCAAGATCATTTGCTCCCTCATTTGTCATATTTTTATTTTGGTTGCCGGATTCTGCCAGTGTTTTTGCACCCCGCAGTAACGGCTCAATTTTTGCAATTGCTTCTTTGTCAACTACTCCGTGTATAATTTTACTGAACGACCCACCCATAGACGAGGAACGCGAATGATTGTTATAAAAAAGAAAGGTATTATTTGCCGAATCAGCTTTGGCAAAGTTTGCTAAAGCCGTCAGTCCAAGCGATGAATCAAAGTAGTGGCTGGCATAAATTTGCTTCGAGACCGAAAGAATTTGCGAGATGCCGTTTTTCTCGCTATTGTGCGTAATTGTTTGGGTAATGACGATAACCGGTTTAAGTCCAAATTTGAGTTTTGACCAACCAATAGAATTTTTGACATTTGTAAGTTTGTTCTGGGGAAAATCCCTTAAGTAGGCTGAAAATTCAGGAGCAAATTCATTGACCCAAGGCAAACCCTTAAGAAGTGATTTTTGCTCATCTTGAAGCCGCAAACCGGCAGGTTGACTTCAATATTCGATTAGGGCAGAATCTCCTTTCAATAGGTAACTCTTCACATAATCCAAAATCATCTCCTTAAAAAGCGAGTTCACTTGTTGAGAGTAATCAGCAGAATTCCAATCGATCTCTTTTTGAAACCGCTCGATCATTTCGGCTGAAAATCTCATCCCGCAGTTTCCAACGCGGCATTGTTTGATTCCTTCAATCTCGTGTTTATCAAGCGTTAAAGATTGCAGATCTTCAATGCTTGGAGACTCACTAAATTTCCCTAACGCTAAGATTGATGCCTTATTTTCCCGCGACATCGTGTCGTAAAATGCCTTGAGCCCTGTATCCGGCGAGGCGTTAACTGAAATGATACCGCAGACCTCCACACCACGTTTATCGTCGTTCGGGAGGAGCCGGGCGATCATTTCACCGCTTTCGAGTTTTGAAATATCATCTTTCGAAAAGATTGAATTTTTCACCAGATAATCTTTCATTTCCTTGTCCGAAGTTATTGCTAAACAGTTGGCAGCACTAATAACCAAGACGACCCCAAGCGTCAATAGAGGAACAAACCTGTTTTTAAAATTGATTGTCTCTCTACTCATAAAGATTCACTTTCTATTGTCAGTATCGTTCGCTTTTTTAATCCTATTGTTGCTCTTGCAAACTATTGTTTATTTTTACAATTCTTCGCCAAAATAATTAATTTATTCGGTGGATATCGATTCATACGAAGCGTAACCAAAATATACAGACATCGGATGAATCAGACTGATAAGTGTTTTTGTTCCGTTCCCGTCTTCAATTTCCAATACGCCCGAATGCGAATCGTTTTCGCTTAAATATGCTACTTTGACAGGTTTTAAAATTGTGTGGGTTTGATGTTTTTCGGCACTGTTACCAAGCGAAATTTCGATTTCACAGTTTCCGGATTTATCCTCGTGCGTGACGCCATTAAGAGCCAAACCTTCGGAAAGCATTTGATCGCCAACGGCTTCATCGAAAAGTTCGACATTTGTTTCCCAACCGAAGCGTCGTTTACTGAAATCATTTAGAAATTCCGTCCATTTATTCTTAGGAATTTCAATTGTTATGTTTTTTCCTTGTTCGGTAACCATTTTTGTTGCGGTATTTTCGTTATTTTGATTTTTCATAATTTTTCCTTGATTTTGTTTTTAAGTTGATTGCACTTGGTGTAATTTCGTCATTTTGTTTTTTAATTTTTCAATTTTAGACTCATATTTCACTATTTTATTCGCGTTTTTATTTAGGTTTTTTTTGATTCTTTTTAGTTTCACTGAATTGATTTTGCCGAATACTTTGTCAATAAAAGTTAGTTAAATCGTTTTGTGAATTTTCTTTCAAGTCAACTAAATTTTCTTCAGTAGTTTCACCCGTAAATGTTTCAGGCATTTCTTCTGCATCTTGCTTTGTTTGCCGAAAAATTCCGTCTTTGTGATGCGGCGGAGCATAAATTGTATACATTTTGAATTCTTCTTCGTGGGCGGCGTTGATTATGTTGTGTTTTGCTCCGGCTGGAACAATCAAAGCATCGCCGCCTTTAACGTCATACTCATTGCCGTCAATAAAACACTTGCCAGTGCCGCTTTCAAAACGAAAAAATTGATCGTTTTCAAAATGTGTTTCTTCTCCGATTTCTTCGCCGCCTTTTAGACTCATCAAAACAAGCTGCAGATATTTGCCGGAATACATAACTTTGCGAAAATTTGTATTTTCCAGAGTCTCGTTTTCAATGTTGCTTTTATAACCTTTCATTTTGATACCTTTTTACAAAATTAATTACTTAACATTGTCCTTAAACAAATTTTTAATCGCGGTCCCTAGTTCGTTCATATCGCGTTGAAATTCGCGTTGAAATGATTCGTTTCGGCTTACTAAATTTTCATCAAACTTCTTTAAATCTGCTTCCATCTGCAAACTTTTTCGACTTAATTTCTCGTTTTGTTCGCTAATTTTTTCAGATATTGCAGCCAATTGAACCTTTAATCCGGCTTTTGCCGAATCATTGGCTTTCCCAATCTTTTCATTCAATTCAGCTACTTGCTTATTCATTTCAATAATCGACGCATCCGAATCAGATTTGAATTTTTGCCAATCATTCGAAACTTTCGATTTAACTGCTTCAATGTCACTATTTGCGGCTTGTTTAACGTCACTTGTTGCGTTTATGAAATCGCGGTTTGCATTGGTTAGAGCCGCTTTAGACGCATCGCTACATGCCGACAATAAAAATAGCGAAAAAAGTCCGGTGAAAAGTATATGTCTCTTTAAATTGTTCATTTCAAATCCTTTAATTGATTTATAAAAATATATTTCTGAGTGAAGCCGAAGTTTTAAAAAATTGTAAATTAATCACAAACATTCAAAACTTCGGTAAAACACACTCAGCTTTTACGATTCACTTTTAAATTTTAAAAAGCTTGAGCGTGTTTAAAATTAGAAAGTTTTTCGTTAAGTTCGTCGATTTTTATTTCGTATTTGGCGAGTTTTTGTTTCGCTCTTTCAAGTCTGACAGAATCAATTTTGTCAGAAACTTGATTTTGAAGATTGGCAAATTGAGTTTGAAGTTTCGCTTTGTTTGACTCCATTTTTGCCTTTAATTCTTGAAGCACTTCTTTACCTCGCATTTCAATTTCGGCAATTTTTGTGTTTCGAGTGCGGCGAAGTTCGGCAACTCTTGTATAAACACTTTCTTTTTCTGCTTGCACGGCAGATACAAGTTCGTTTTCGGCGTTTTTAATTTCCGTATCTATCGCTGTCAGTTGTTTTTCGACAAATTTATCGTTTTCAACATAAACGTTTGATCTCCAAATTGAAGCACCTAGCGGTTTTAGATATTCATCAATAAAAACTGAGCTGCCTTCGTCAACTTCAGCAATAATTGAGGTTGAGCCAACCGGAATACTTTTACTCATTGTTTCAATAAAATCTTGATCGAACATATAATGCGTAAAATCAATGACGCCACCGATAACCGCTCCGGCATAAAGTCCGATTGCTAATCCGATTGGACCTCCAAATGCTCCAATTATTCCACCAAAAGCTATTCCGGCGATTGTTCGCCAACCATCTGAATTATCGTTTTTTAAAACTTCATATTCGCCATTTAAACCTTTACGAATCATCACTTTATCGTAAACATTAATGTCGCCCTCGCGTTCGAGTTCGCCTAATCTATGAAGCCCTTGAATTGCACTTTCTTCGTCCTTAAAAGTTGCAACAATGATATTTTCCATAATAAAAAATCTCCTACGTTTCTATAAATTGTTTTAAATCTCAATTTAGCTAATTGCAAAAGATGTGCCGTATTTAAAAAATTATTGTCGGTAATAAAAGTTTTGGGTTTTTATTGAGATAAAGAGAGAGTTTTATTGAGTAAAACGTTAGATATGAGATTGCAAATAAATTTATTTGCTCAAAATAGTTTAAAAAATGTAAGTATTTTTGCTTTCGAAGTGCATTGAATCAATCCACTTTACAAAAATAAAAAAGCTATTTGATACACAATTAATTTAAAAAGTTTTCGTAATCTTTTTTTATAATTCCATAACAACGACAGGCAATTGCTTCTAAATCTTTCCGTTTAAGAATTGATATATTGCCGCGGCTGTAACTAATTAATTGTTGTTTTTGGAGATCAGACGCAGCTTTATTTACGGCTTCGCGACGAACGCCGAGCATATTTGATAAAAATTCTTGAGTTATTTGAAATTCATCATTTTGCATTCTGTCGTGACTCATCAAAAGCCAACGTGCAAGGCGAGCGTCAATTGGATGAAAGCGATAGCACACTGCTGATTGTGAAATTTGTGTCAATAAAGAGTGTGTAAACCGTTGCAAAACTTGAGGTAATTCGCTGTTAGTTTTACAAGCATCAAGAAAATCTTCGGTCGTCATTCTCAAAGCAGAACCTTTGCCTTGCACAACTGCAACATTATTCGAATTTTTTACACCTAAAAAAGTAGCGACACCAACCATTCCTTCATTGCCGATAATTCCAACTTCAAGAGTTGAGCGTTCTTCAACGGCAGAAAGCAGCGAAATAATTCCGCTTTCAGGAAAATATACGTGACTAATAACATCGCCTAATTGGTAGATGTTTTCGCCGAAAACTAATTCAAATTTTTTCAATTTTGGAATTAAGGGTTGATAATTTGTTGCAGATAAAAAGGCAAGTAGTCGACTTTCAGAATTGGCTGATTGTGGCATTGTAAATCTCCTCGTTTCGGTCGCGTCTTAAACTAAGACAGCAAACGGCACAAAAAGAAGTTGATTAGACCAATCAAGATGTCGAATGTTGAGTTTCTAAAGAACTAAAAGTAACTGAGGGTTTACAGTAGCATAAAGATTATTTGCTGTCGTCAGTTTTATTGAAACTTCGGGTAACTTTTCTTCCGAGTAAACGTTTGTATTCTTCATTTACAACTTCGTAGCATTCGCAAACAGCCTTTTCCAATCCTTCGCGGTCAATTACTGTTATTGTTCCGCGAACATTTTTAATTAATTTCTTTTTCGCAAGTTTTTGAGCAGCAAGAGTGATACCTTCGCGGCGAACGCCGAGCATATTAGAGATTAAATCATGCGTCATCACCAATTTATCTGAATCCAGACGGTCGTGGCTAAGTAATAACCAACGGCAAAGTTGCTGCTCAACGCTATGGAGACGATTACAAACGGCTGTTTGCGAAATTTGAGTAAGAAAAGCCTGTGTGTATCGTAGCAAAACCTGCTGAAACATCCGGCTGAGTGCAAATTCGGCTTTCACATCCTTTGCCTTCATCTTAAAACCTTTACCGGCACTCTGAACTACGGCTCGATTTGTAGTTGTTTCGCCACCCATAAAGAGTGAAACACCAAGCAATCCATCGTTTCCAACTACTCCAATCTCGGCGGTTGCTCCATTTTGCATGATATAAAGAAGCGAGATAATTGCAGTTGTCGGGAAATATGCAAATGCCGAAGCATCGCCTGATTCATAAAGAACATCTCCAAGCTCAAATTCCACAGATTCCAACTTTGACTGAACACGAGCCGCTTCAACCGGCGGAAGGGAAGCTAACAGAAAGTTTTTCTGGCTATCGATTGATTTGGGGAAAGCAAGCATAAATTACCTCTAAAACTTCTTTAAAATTATTACAATAATATTAACATAAAGCAAGAACTTGTATGTGCGTTTGCACACATAAGGGTTTGGATGAAAAGAAAATGATGAACTACTTACTCGCTGTGTTATTAATTATTAAAATCAATACACATACATTAAATTATGTTCGATTTTGATTCGCATCAAAAGAAGGCTATTCTTGGGTGATAAGGTTAAATAGTTGGCAGATAAGGGTTTCTAAATTTCCTTATAGAGGAACGATATTTGCAACAACACGTAGAGTTTAGAGAAATTTATTTCTCTAACATCTACAATAATTGGGTAAAAATATGAGTTTGACAGATTTAATAATCGACAAACAGAAAGAGTTAGGCTTTCAAAACGATAACGTTCAAGTATCTGAAAAGTTATGGAAGACTATTTTTGAACAATCGCCGATTGGTTTTGCTTTGTGGGACAGAGAATTGAAAAATGTCCGGATGAATAAGGCATTAGCGAAAATGGCTGGTTTTCCCGAGCAATTTTATATCTCAAAAGAGAGCAAAAATCTTTCAAACATAATTTCCGAAGAAAGTATGGCTTTGATGGAGCAAATTTTCATCACAGGTGAAGCGGTCATCGGTCATGAACTTGTCGGAAACACAACAAAAACATCAAAACATCTGCAAACTTGGCTTGTCAGTTATCATCCATTTTTTGAAGATGACAAAGTTGAAGGAGTTTTGGCTTCTTTCGAAGACATAACCGAAAGAAAGAGAATTGAGGCTGAAAACCTGCGTATTTTGGAAGAATTGCGTCATCGCGAAGCAAAATTTGATTCATTGATTTTAGCGACGGCAACAACTTATTGGAATGCGAATGCCGAAGGCGAAATAATTGACGATGTTCCGATGTGGAATAAATTAACCGGGCAATCTACTAAGCAGATGCAAAATCTCGGTTGGCAAAGCGTGATTCACCCGGACGATGTGGAAGCTACCACTCTAAAATGGCAGGCATCATTAAAAGAGAGGAACATATATGAATGCGAATTTCGACTGAAAATGAAGAGTGGAGAATATCGCTATTTTCTCTCGCGGGCTTTGCCTGTGCTTGACATAAATGGCGATGTGAGGGAATGGGTTGGTATAAATGTTGACATCCAAAATCAAAAAAATAGTGATTTCAAATTAGTCGAAGCAGCAATTGAGCGTGATCATATTTTAAAACGAGAGCAAGCAGCCCGCAAAGAGGCAGAAGAAGCCAATAGCCAGAAAGATGATTTTTTGGCAACACTTTCACACGAATTGCGAACGCCGCTGACAGCTATTCTCGGCTGGATAAAAATGCTTCGTGCCGGACAACTCGAAGATAGCGATATTCCACACGCACTCGAAACAATCGAACGGAATACGGAAATTCAAAATCAACTTATTGAAGATCTACTTGATGTTTCACGGATAGTTTCCGGGAAAATTCTGCTTGAGATTCAACCAATTCAGGCATCATCTATCATCGAAACAGCTTTAAATTCAATTCTTCCGTCTGCTGAAACAAAGGAAATTCAGGTAATCAGCAATATTCACGCTACTACTTCAAAAATTTCGGTCGATCCGCGAAGAATTCAACAGATTTTATGGAATTTGCTGTCTAATGCTGTGAAATTTACACCAAAAGGCGGACAGATTGTCGTTTCTATGAGTGAAAAGAGTAATTGGCTTGAGGTTTGCGTAAAAGATAGCGGAATTGGTATCGAAACTGACAATTTAACCAAGATTTTTGAGCGTTTTAGCCAAGCTGATAATAGTAAAGCACGGCAGCATAGCGGTTTAGGTTTGGGCTTGGCAATTGCCCGGCATTTAGCAGAAGCTCATGGCGGAGTAATCGAAGTAACCAGCGAAGGCAAAGATAAAGGTTCGACATTTATATTGCGTTTACCAACTTTTCCGCAACAAAATGCTGTAATTCAGTCACTTGTTTTACCAAAAATAAATAATGTTGCAAAATTGCGGCTTGATGGCATACGTCTGCTGGTGGTGGACGATGACGAAGATAATCGTGATTTATTGAAAACCCTGCTTTCGCATTATGGAGCAAATGTTACTCTGGCAAGTTCGGCGGAAGAAGCGATGAAGTTTTTGTTAGATTCTCCGCCTGATATTTTGATTTCAGATATTGGTATGCCTGATGAAGATGGCTATCAATTTATGACCAAAGTGCGAAAATTATCAAAAGAACAAGGCGGTAGCGTTCCGGCAATTGCTTTAACAGCTTATGCAAAAATTGAAGACCGTGAAAAAGCTCTGTCCGTTGGTTTTCAAAAACATATCGCAAAACCAATCGACCCGACCGCTTTCGTTGAAGTAATCGCAGAAATGTTATCGGAAACTAGAATTTAGCAACCAGAACCAGATTTGATGTTCTCAAGAAATACAAAACTAAATATCTTCTTTGCGGCAATTGTTTTGCTGTTGGTATTAAATTGTGCGTTTTTGGTGGAAGCAGTAATGTCACTAATTTCATCCGAAGATGTGGTTGAACATACATATAAAATTCGAATGAATGTTGATGAAGTGCTTTCTCTAATAAAGGATGCCGAAACCGGACAACGTGGTTTTATCATCACCGGCGAGGAAAGGTATCTCGGACCATACAATGCAGCATTACCTCAAATAGAAACGGCAATCAATCAATTGCAACTTCTAACTAAAGAAAATCAAATACAACAAGATAGAGTAAGCAAACTTCGGGAAAAGGTTCAGAAGAGAATTGAACGCATTCAGCAAGGCATTGATTTGCGACGCACTAAAGGTTTTATCGAAGCCCAAAATAGTGTTTTAACAGGAATCGGCAAAAAAGAGATGGATGATGTGCGATCAGCAGTCGCAGAAATAAAAGCTGACGAATTAACTCTTTTTAGTCAGAGTGTCGGCGATAATAGTAGCAAACGACTCACCACGTGGATCACAATCGGCGTTACAAGTCTTGTCAGTTTGACGTTTATTGTCTTCCTATTCTTTTATATCAAGCGAGATCTTTCTGGCAGAATCACGCTTGCTGAGAATTTGCGTGTCAGCCAGGAATTAACCCAAGCAACAATAAATTCGCTTGATGCTCATATCGCCGCAATTGATGAAAAAGGCAACATTATTGTTATCAATAGAGCTTGGGAAAGATTTGTCAAAGAAAATGCTGATGATTTATGTCAAATTCACGAGGCAACAATCGGCTTGAGTTACAAAGAAATCTATCAAATCGGCAAAAAACATAGTGAAGAAGAATTGAACAATTCGATTAAAGGAATTGGCGAAGTTTTGAATGGAGAAAAAAAAGAATTAATTTTCGAATATCATTGTGAAACAAAAACAGGCGAGCATTGGTTTTTGGTTAATGTGACACCGATGGGACTGGAAAAAAACGGCGTTGTTATTTCTCAAACTGATATTACTGCGTTGAAAAATGTCGAACAAGAACGCGAAAAGGTTTTGCAACTCGAAATTGAAACTCGCACAGAATTTGAGAAACTGAGCCGCACCAAAGATGAATTTCTCGCAACAGTTTCGCATGAATTGCGAACTCCGCTCAATGCAATTCTTGGTTGGGCGACATTGCTCAAATCCGATGAATTGGATATTGAAACCCAACAGAAAGCTATTGAAACGATAGAACGCAATGCTCGAATCCAGCTAAAACTGACAGAAGACCTGCTTGATGTTTCGCAAATTATTTCGGGAAAGCAGTATTTCAAAATTGAAACCGTTAACACGATTGAGATGCTCAATGCCGCAATCGATTCAATTGAACTTGCTGCAAAAGCGAAACAAATTAAAATCGAAAAGCGATTTGATAAAGGCGATTTTCTCATCGCGGGCGACCCAAATCGTTTGCAGCAAATCTTTTGGAATCTTTTACTTAACGCCATTAAATTTACGCCGGAAGGTGGAACTCTTGAAGTTGTGCTCGAAAAAAACTCAAAGACTGCCAAAATTTCTATCCTCGACAACGGCGTTGGAATTTCAGAAGATTTTCTTACTCTGATTTTTGAACGATTCAGGCAAGCCGATGGCAAAATTACAAGGAAATATGGCGGCTTAGGTCTTGGGCTATCAATCGTAAAAAACCTCGTAGAACTCCACGGCGGTGCGGTTAATGCAACCAGCGAAGGAATCGGCAAAGGCTCAACTTTCGTCGTTGAATTTCCGCTGATGAATGGCAATTCGTCAGAAGCAGTCGGTTAATTCAGAATCCGCAATAGAAGAAAAGTAAAATTTGTGACCGCAGATTCACACTGATAAACTCTGGATAAAAACGGAGAAAGAAAATTCAAAAAAACTGTAAACATTGTTCTATCAGTGTTTTATCCGATTTCATCTGTGTTCATCAGTTGCAAAACTGGTTTCATTTTTTGAGCACTTATCCTAGAGATATTCGAATATTTCTCCAATGCGGAATTTGGGTTTAACTTTAAATATACTTAAATTCCATGTTTTTTTATCATATTGTAAAGTCTTGGTCGATAAACACCTAAAAAATTAGCGGTTGCTTGTTTGTTTCCGTTATTTCTGGAAAGAGCTTTTCTGACAATAGCTGCCTCGAGTTGTTCGAAAACATCGTTAAGGTTTGAGTCGCTTGAAGGTTCGGGAATTTTCTCGACAATAAGTTCACCAATTTCTTCGAAAAACATTTTACCTTCAGAAAAGCTAATGTCTGATATTTTTTGATTAGAATCGTTATGCCCAATATCTTTTCCGTTTGATGACATTGAACTCTCACCAAAAGGCAGATTTTCGACTTCAATTATTTCGCCTTTGCACAACAAAACGGCACGTTCCATGGCATTTTGAAGTTCGCGGACATTTCCTTGCCACGTATGCGAAAAGATTTTTTCATACGCTTGTTGCGAAATTCCTTTGATCGGACGATTATATTTTTCTGCAAAAATCTGCA
Source organism: Acidobacteriota bacterium (assembly GCA_031415455.1). GTDB lineage: Bacteria > Acidobacteriota > Blastocatellia > Pyrinomonadales > Pyrinomonadaceae > JANNVK01. Next base: position 227,262 of record JANORS010000016.1, read on the forward strand.
AAAAATGTTCTGATAAACGCTGAATATCTTCAGAGCGTTCACGCAATGGCGGAACTTTAATCGTGATTGTATTTATTCTAAAATATAAATCTTCGCGTAATTTTCCTTCTTCGACAGCCTTCCAAGGATCGATGTTTGTTGCACAAATCAAGCGGAAATCTGCTTGCTGAGGTTTGTCACTCCCAACTTTTCGAAAAACTCTTTCCTGCAAAACACGTAGCAATTTCGGTTGTAATTCAATCGGCATTTCGCCAATTTCATCAAGCATCAAACTTCCGCCATTTGCTTGTTCAATCAAGCCATTTTTGTCGCTGATCGCACCAGTAAACGAACCTTTTGTATGTCCAAAAAGCTCACTTTCGATTAAATCTTTTGGTAACGCCGAACAATTAACTTTTACAAACGGCTTTTTTGCTCGCAAACTTCTAAAATGAATGGCGTTAGCTATCAATTCTTTGCCTGTTCCGCTTTCGCCGAGAACCAAAATGTTAGCATCAGAAACCGCAACGCTGTCAATAACTTCAAATATGTCCTGCATCTGTTTGCTGCTGCCGACAATTTCTTCATAAGTTGTTCGCGTTGAGAGTTTGCTTCGAAGTTGTTTTATTTCTTTAGTTTTTCCGCCAAGTTCGAGAGCTTTTTCAAGCAAAGCTGCCATACGATTCATATCGAGCGGTTTTTCGACAAAATAAAACGCACCGCATTTTGTTGCTTCAACAGCAATTTCGAGAGTTCCAAAACCAGAAATTACGATCACTTCAGTTTCCGGCGAAATCTCTTTAATTTTTCTCAAAACATCAAGCCCGTCCATATCAGGCAGCCGCAAATCTATCAAAGCTAAATCAAAATTATCATTTTCGGCAGCTTTTATTCCTTCAGCGGCAAGAATTGCGGTCGTCACTTCGTAACCACGTTTTCGTAAATTGAAACTTACAAAATCAACCGTCGAAAGATCGTCATCAATTAAAAGTATTTTGGATTTTATCATTGGGGTTTTTTCCTTCATTTCTTAGTTTGAAACACTTTATTGATTGTTACGAATATCTGAAAACTCAGAATATGAATGCAAATCGTGCAAGGTGTAACAAAACATTACACTATTTTCCATTTTGGATTGTGTTTTTTCGCACATTTGACACATTTTAATTAAATAACGGTTTTAAAAGACTTTAGAGATAAAAGCAGCGATTAAAAAATGATTATTTGGACTTAAAAAAGGTCTGGCATAACTCTTGCACTTAACTACTTAAAGAGATTTGGAAGATTAAATATCAAAATTTAGTTTTCAGAAAAAAGGAAAAACATTCCGTAAAAATAAGGAAAATTTGTGTGGGTAATATGTATTTTCCTTTATTTTTACGAAATACGGCGTAAGTGATATGACTGGGGTTGTATAGCTTACGCCGATAATTTTAAGGAATTTGAAAATGAAAGACAATAAACTTATTGCTGATGAAGAACGAAAAATGATGCAGCACAACCAAGTTAAATCAGAAATAGAAAACCAAGTGAATGATGAAGTTCTCGCTCGTGCAGAAAATACAACTTCAAATGAAACTCACCAAATGGATAATATTGCACAAGAGTTTCGTGGCAAAGCAATAAATGAAGTTGTTACAACAGAGCGTGAAATTGGAGTTTCGAGAGTTGCGGCAAGAATTTCACAAGTAATTGATTTTGCGTTTTATGTAGTTTACGGCTTGCTTGCTTTGCGGCTGCTTTTGTCTCTATTTTCGGCAAAATCAAGTGCCGGATTTGTGCAATTCATTCGAAATGTAACTGATCCGCTTTATGAACCATTTCGCGGAATTGTCGCCAGCCCATCAATCGAAGGTGGCTACACGCTCGTATTGCCAATTGTTGTTGCAATTATTGCTTATTCATTACTCCATTTAGGAATTAACGGCTTGCTCAGACTTATTGCACAACGAAAAACAGTTATTTAAAACATCAAAACTTTTATTATGGAAAATGTCACTAACATCGAAAATGAAGAAGTCGCGAACCGCGAAACAAGTAAAATTATCGCAATTTTTGATCTTGAAGAATCTGCAAATAATGCTTATAAAGACTTGCTTGATGATGGTTTCACAGCAGAAACTGCGGAGACTTTCTGCGGTTATTTAGGGAAACTTGAACTTGATGTTAAAGGCGAACATCACGGCATAATTGAAAATATCAAACGAAAACTTCACCACTTTATGCTCGCCGAAGGTTTGCAAATGGATACTTATTCAAAAGCCTTAAATGCAGGCAATTGCGTTATTCAAGTTAATACAGATTCACGCAATTGGGAAAAAGCACGAGATATTCTGAAAAATAATGGCGGACATTTTATTAACTTTTACGGTCTTTTTACGACAGAAGTTTTAGAACCATAAAAACAATTTAGACAAATATAAAGGAGATTTAATGATAGAAACGAAAATTGATCCGGTTTGTGGAATGGACATTGACGATATAAACACAGCGGGAAAATCAGATTATATGGGACAAACTTATTATTTTTGTTCGGCTGATTGTAAAAATAATTTTGATGAAAAACCAGAAGAATATATCAACGAAATGGACGTTATTTAATTTTGTTGGAGAAAAAAAATTATGAATACCGCAACACAACACACAACTAATTCTGATTACAATCAATGCATTCAAGATTGTATTGACTGTAGTCGAACCTCTTTAGAAACTATCGCTTATTGTTTGCAACAAGGCGGAAAACATTCTGAACATTCTCACATCAAACTTTTGCATGATTGTGTGGAAATTTGCCAAACAACTGCAGATTTTATGATTCGCAAATCTGCATATAATCCGCAAATTTGTGATATTTGCAAGACTATTTGCAATGCTTGTGCTGATGCTTGTGAGCAAGTAGAACCAGGAGACCAAATGATGTTGGCTTGTGTTCAAATGTGTCGCACTGCGGCTAACACATGTAACAAAATGTCGTCTTAATTTAAAAGGAGATTTAAATGCAAGAAAATATTGGACAAGTAAATGTCGGGCAAATAATTAACACATTAAATTCCGTTAAACCTTTGGATAAACGTGCGGTTGTTGCACTTTATGAAACACATGGAGAAGCAGAGGTTGCCGTTCGCGAATTAGAAAAAGCCGGGTTTGATATGTCGAAATTATCTATTATTGGGAAAGATTTTCAGCTTGAACAAGAAGTTATTGGTTATTACACCATTGGTGATCGGATGAAATCTTGGGGAAAAGCCGGAGCATTTTGGGGCGGATTGTGGGGTTTACTGACAGGCTCGGCTTTATTTATTATTCCCGGACTTGGAGCGATATTAGCAGCCGGACCAATAGTCGGATGGATTGTCGGAATGTTAGAAGGTGCGGTAATTGGCGGCGGATTAAGTGCTTTAGGTGCAGCACTATATAGCATCGGAATTCCCGAAAATAGCATTATTGAATATGAAAATGAGATTAAAGCAGGAAAATTCGTTGTTATTGCTCATGGCTCATTAGATGAAGTAAGCAAAATTGAAGGAACTTTGGCAATGACACAGCACCAAGGAACGAAAGAACATAATTGTTTTGTCTAGATTTTTTAAATGGAGTTGATAAAAAATTATGTCATATCAAAGTGTAAATCCTTATAACGGTGAGATTCTTGAGAAATTTAAAAACCATACAGATGCTGAAGTTGAAAGATTAATAGAAACTGCGGTTATTTGTTTCGATTCGTGGCGAAAGATCACATTTAAGGAACGTGCAGAAATAGTTGCTAAAGCCGCAACATTAATGCTCGAAAATATTGATAAATTTGCTCATCCGGTTACGCTTGAAATGGGCAAACTTATTGCTCAAGCAAAAGGCGAAGTAAAACTCAGTGCTGAAATAATTGATTATTACGCCAAAAATGCTGAAGAATTTCTTGCACCTGAAACGCTTACACCAAAATCTGGTGAAGCAGTAATTGTCAGCAATCCAATCGGTTTAATCTTTGGAGTTCAGCCTTGGAATTTTCCTTATTATCAACTTGCACGCTTTGCTGCCCCAAATATTATGGCGGGAAATGTGGTGATTGTAAAACATTCAGCCAGTGTTCCGCAATGTGCAATTGCTTTTGAAAAATTGTGGAAAGATGCAGGTGCACCTGACGGACTTTATACAAATTTACTGGTTTCTCACGACCAAGTTAATCAAATAATTGACGATCCGCGAATAAAAGGCGTTGCTTTAACCGGAAGCGGTGATGCAGGAAAAGAAGTTGCGGCAAGAGCCGGACAAAATCTAAAAAAATCTACGATGGAACTCGGCGGAAGTGATGCTTTTATTGTGCTTGAAGATGCCGATTTAGATGAAACAATAAAATGGGCAGTTTGGGGCAGAATGAACAACACAGGTCAATCTTGTGTGGCGGCAAAGCGTTTTATTGTGGTTGAAAATTTAGCCGATGTTTTTCTCAAAAAATTTCAATCAGCATTGTTTGAACTTAAAGCCGGCGATCCGTTTGATGAAGCAACAACGCTCGGACCACTTTCATCAGAATCAGCACTTCTAAAACTTCTCGATCAAGTAGAAAACGCGGTCGCAAACGGAGCAAAAGTTGTCATGGGCGGCAAGCGAATTGAGCATAACGGCAGCTTTATGGAACCGACAATATTATCAGACATTTCGCCTGATAATCCGGCGTTTCGCGAAGAATTCTTCGGTCCCGTTGCACTCTTTTTTCGCGTAAAAAACGAGGAAGATGCAATTGTACTAGCAAATAATTCTGACTTTGGATTAGGCGGTTCGGTTTATACAAAAGACATTGAGCGAGGGAAAGACGTTGCAAATCGCCTTGATACAGGAATGGTATTTATCAATCGACCAACTTGGACAGCTCCGGATTTACCTTTTGGCGGAATTAAAAATTCGGGTTATGGTCGTGAGCTTTCAGCATTGGGCATTCAAGAATTTGTTAATAAAAAATTGATTTGCGTTACTTAAATTGAATCACTTTTAAGGAGTTAAAATTATGAAAAACAGCCACAAATATTTAGTCAGTTTAATTTTATTTTGTTCAATACTTTTATTGAACCAATCGACTTATGCTCAAGGTCAATATGAAGAATATACCGGAACAATACTTAGTTTTAGCGGACCAAAATTGAGGTCAGATTTTTTTACGTTACGCATTAAAAGTTTAACTTCAGACGAGCAATCAACAAATAATCGGGCAATGTTGCGAACTGAAGGACAAGATAAATTAATGAGTTTAATTAAAAATGAAGATCTCGGGACATTTTCGGTCGGCAATCAAATTTCCAGCACAATTAATGTTGTCCGCGAAACTGATGTCGATGGGAAAAAAAGGATTTTTGTGGTGTTTGAACGATGGCTTAAATTTGCCGAAATTCGTGGTGGCTATCGTTCGCTTGATTATCCTTTTGGTGTGATCGAATTATTAATTGACAAAAATACTGCAAAAGGTGAAGGAACATATATTTCAATGGCTCAAATAAGATGGAATGATGATAAAACTACAAATCAAAATCAGGTAGAAATTGAAAACTTTGGCACCTATCCGGCAAAACTGATCAACGTTAAAGGAAGAATTCGCGGCGGAAATAAATAATATATTCAAATTAATTATATGGAAACAATTACCGAAAAATTGCCAGATTTATCGACCATAAAAGAAAATAAAACTATGAAAATTATAATAGCCACAGATGGCTCAAATTTTAGTCGCGAAGCAGTTGAAACTGCTTGTAAAATAATAATTCACTCGGAAACTACGTTAGTAAAAATTGTCTCGGTTTATCAAACATATATTCCGCTTGACGCTTTTCCGCAATCAGCTCAATATGCGTTGGAGTTTGAAAGTGGAATGAAAAAAGCAGCAGAAACATTTGCTAATGAAGCTGTTTCAACAATTTTAAATCACTTTGTAAACAGCAAAATTAACATAACTTCTCAAGTTACAGCTGGTGCAACAGACCAAGTAATAATCGAGATTGCCAAAGATTGGAATGCTGATTTGATAATTGTTGGTTCACATGGACACGGTTTTTGGGGAAGATTAATGATTGGTTCAGTTTCTGATTCGATTGTTCATAACGCACCTTGTTCTGTTTTGGTTGTCAGAAAAAATGTCATGAATTAGATTTTTTCTATTGCAAACACCGAACCCGTAACAGATGCTTCTCGGTGATGAGTCCAAGTTTACGCGAAAAACTGAGCATACCGGAAATCATCCCACGCTGACCCGAACGAATTCCCACCATGATTCCTGTGTTATTAGATGATTGAAACAATGTATAGCTGGATGTAATGACAACAATCGGGTCGATATCGCCGATTATTCTAAAGCTCGCAGGCATTATGAATCGAACAAAGAAACCAATTGCTGTCCCAAAGAACCCGACAATCTTAATTCGTTGAGTGCCGAAGCGGTTAGCAATTCGTCCCGTTGGTATTCCAGTTAATGCAGCGACAATCCGTCTAAAATTGTCAGCGAATTTCGTGAACTTATTTCAAAAGCCGATTGCGTTATTTTTTCAACGCCCGAATACGTTTTCAGTCTGCCCCAAAGTTTGAAAAATTCACTGGAATGGAGAGTCTCGACGACAGTTTTTTTCGATAAACCTACGGCTTTCATCATCGCAGGAGCTTCAGGCGAAAAAGCATTTGAATCGCTTGATTTGATTCTGAAAACGATAGGAGCCAATGTTGGCGAGAATTCCAAATTGATTATCAAAGGGGCGAAATCAAAACAGAACGATAAAGGCGGCATGAGCGAAAGAAGCAAATTAGCATAAATTGATAGGTTGATAAATTCGCTTTCGCAAATTCTTGTTATCAGCAATTAACTGATTTTAGCCGATACGAATGCTCGAATGTCTTTGTAATAAGTGTTGTTATCGCAAATTAAAAATAAATTTTGTGGAATACTTTTCGACATTTCTATAATATAAATCAAGTAAGATTTTAAATTTCGAGGACATTGTATGCCAATAATAACAATTAAAGTTGACCACGCCGCGTGTAGCGGTATCGGATCTTGTATTGAAACATCGCCGAAGTTTTTTAAGTTTGATGCGGAAAATCGTGCCGTTGTAATCTCAAACGAGACCGGAAACGCCGAAGCCGAACAAGTCTTAACAGTTTCCGAAGCAGAAGCAAGTGAATTAGTGCAAGCAGCGGAATCTTGTCCGATGATCGCCATCAGTATTCATGATGAAAGCGGTTCGCAAATATACGGTTAATCGATAAAACAATGAAATATCTAATAATCGGGAGTGGTATTGCCGGAACAACCGCTGCGGAAGAATTGCGTAAAATTGACGGAAATTGTGAGATTACAATTCTCTCAACTGAACTTCACCGGCTTTATTCACGAGTTTTATTACCAAGATATATCAAAGGAACTTTGCCTCGCGAACGCTGTTTTCTAAAAAAAGAAACTTGGTATGAAGAGCAAAACATTCATTGTGTTTTTGGCGTGCGAGTGGTTGAGCTGCATGTCTCGGAAAAAAGTGTTTCAACCGAAGATGGGCAAACTTTCGGTTACGACAAACTTTTGATAGCGACTTCGGGCGATTTATTGAAATTTCCTAATGACTTACAAGGAATTTCCTATTTACGAACGATCGACGATGCAGATTCGTTTTTGGAACTTATCGCCAATTTTGATTCTTTGCCGCCGAACTTTCGTCGTGCCGGAATAATCGGCGGTAGTTTTATTGCAGTTGAATACATCAATTTTTTCGCCCAACACAAAATACCCGCAGATTTGTTTATGCTCGAGCATTCGTTTTTCGGAGGTGCGTTGGATGAAGAGTCTTTTGCAATTCTTAAAAATAAAATCGAGGCTGAAGGAATTAAGTTGCACACAAGCAAAAGCGTTACAATGCTGCTCGGCGAAAAAGAACTTGAAGGTCTAAAGGTTGGAGATGAGACGTTTCCACTCGGAATACTTGGCGTTGGAATCGGAATTCGTCCGAAATTTGATTGGTTAAAACTTTCCGGAATCGAAGTAAATCGGGGTATTTTGACGAATGAATTTCTTGAAACCAATGTCTCGAACGTTTACGCCGCCGGCGATGTTGCAGAGTTTTATGATTCTTATGCCGAACGTCAAATCGTTGTCGGGAATTGGCTTAATGCACAAGCTCAAGGTCGCTGCGTAGCGAAAACGATGGCAGGCGAACGATCCGAATTTTCGGCGGTTCGTGCTTATTCAACTAATGTTTGTGGTGTTGAAGTCATATTTATTGGGGATACAGATGCAAATCTTGCTGATAGAATATTGAAACGCGGATCGGTGGAAGAAAATGGCGTAACTCGAATATTTATCAGAAAAGATCGAATCGTTGGTGCAACATTGGTCAATAGGAATCACGAGCGTGGCGAATTGGTAAAGATGATTCAAACCAAAGAATCTACAGAGAATGCCGTTGAAAACATTTGAATTATCGCCAAAGCTTCAAGTAGCGTTTAAACCATTTTTGAACCATAGGCGATTTTAAACTTTCGAGCGTAGCTTCAGTGCCGATGGCTTGCGTGATTTTTGCAAGTGTCGGATAAACGCGGATTATTTTGTTTAGTTGCGATATTTTGAGATTGTCTTTTATTGCCCAAACGAATTCGTGAATCAGTTCTCCGGCATGTTCCCCAATCAGCGTTGCACCGATAATTTTGCCTCTATTTGTCACGACTTTTACAAAGCCTTCGGTTGCACTTTCAGTTTGTGCCCGATCATTCTCAGTAAAATTTGACTTATAAATCTTTACTGAGTTTCCAAATTTTTCACGAGCTTCATTTTCCGTAAATCCAACTCGTGCAACTTCCGGTTCTGTAAAAGTCGCCCACGGAACAACTCGAAAATCTGTTTTTTTCTTAAACGGAAATGGTACAAATGCGTTTTGGATAACAACTTGTGCTTCGTAATCTGCCATGTGTGTGAACTGAAAATGACCGGTGATGTCGCCGGCGGCGAAAATATTTTTTTGCGAAGTTTGAAGATAATTATTGGTTAATATCTGCTTTTCGTTAAACTCTACATTCGCTTTTTCAAGGTTTAAGCCGCTAATATTTGGTTGGCGACCAACCGCCACTAATATTTCATCAGCCTCAATCTCGTAAGTATTTTCATTTGATTCGACTGTGACAATTTTCGAACCATTTGTACCAATATTAACTTTGACGGCTTTGGTTTTTGTCAAAATTTTCAACCCTTCTTCAATCAATAGTTTTTCCATCAAAGCCGAAACTTCTTCGTCTTCTTTGATAAGAATCCGCTCACCCATTTCAATAATTGTGACCTCGCTTCCAAATCGCGAAAAAGATTGCCCAAGCTCGAGACCGATTGCTCCGGCACCTAAAATAATAAGGCGTTTTGGCAATTCTTTAAGATGAAAAACCTCTTCATTGGTGATAAATCCGGCTTCGTGTAAACCTTCGATTGGTGGAGTAAACGGACGCGAACCGGTCGAAATACAGAAACGTTTTGCTTTCATAACCCGCGTTTCATTGGAATTTTTCAAAGTAACTTCAATTTCGTTAGGATTCAAAAATGTTGGTGTTCCGAAAACGACTTCAACGCCCATTTCCTCAAAAACTTCTGGTGCATCGTGATGTTCTATGATTTTGATTACGCCTTGAACTCGATTTGTAATCGAAGCGAATGAATCGTCGCGGAATTTTGGTTCTAAATCTTCAAATCCATATTTGCCCGCATCTCTTACTTGTTTGGCGAATCGAGCAGATTTAATCAGCGTTTTTGAAGGCACGCAACCTGTATAAAGACAGTCGCCGCCAAGTAGATTTTTTTCAATCAAGGCGACTTTTGCTCCAAGCAATGCAGAACCGCCAGCCGCAACCAATCCAGCTGAGCCGCCGCCAATTACTATTAAATCATATATTTCTTCCATTTAATTTTGTTTAATTTCGCTAATTTGTCGACGAACTTTTTTGATGGTTGAATAAATGCCAATCAAAATCAGCAAAACAACTATTCCGTAAACCCAAAATGGGACGTTTTTCCCCGCAAATATCAAATAAATATATGCCGAAACGAAAAAAAACATCGCGGACAAAACAGGCATTACAATAGATTTACCACGACGAAAATTTCGAATCAACCAACCAATTGACAACGAAAAAAACGGAATTGCACCAACATAAATCACACCAAAAATAATCGGATTTACGCCATATTCCGTTCCCAAACTAAAAAACCAGTCTCTTAATATTTCCCAACTCATATAACCAATTAAGGCTTTCAACGCCAAATGTTATTCCAATCTAAACATAAAAAACAGAATTACTTTGAATCATCACAATAAATTTTGTAAAGAATAAAGTATTCCGTTCGGAATAAATCTCAAAAGTTTTTCCTTTTTTAATTTATCAGCAGTTTAGTTTTTAACTTTATTGATTTTCCTACGCGGACATTCACGAATTTTTCTAAACAGGCTGAAGTCATTTTTTTGGGAGATACAAATTATGCAAACTATTTTAAACAATAGCTTTAAGAGAGATTTTTCATTTTCATCAATACTTTTTTTGTCATCGATTTTGATCGTTACCTGCCTTGTTTTAATCGCAGCTTGCGATTCTGATAACACTGTCAAAACGGTTGCTTCTGCACAAAATATTTCGCCCGTAAATACTGTAGCTCAAGACACAAAAGCCTTTGACCATAGCAAATTTGAGGAATTATTAGTCTTATATTCGAAAGAAGATGGCAAGGTTGATTATGAAGGTTTTATCAAAGATCGTGCAAAATTAGATGCATATCTTGAAACTCTGGGGAAAGCAAAACCTGCTGAATTCTCCAGCGATGATGAACGAAACGCGTTTCACATCAACGCATATAATGCTTTTACAATTCGCGATGTGCTTGATGATGTTTATAACAAAACTGACAGCGTGAAAAAAGTAAATGGTTTTTGGGACAAGAAAAAACATCTTGTTGGCGGCGAGCAAATGACGTTAGATGAAATTGAAAAAGTAAGCCGTGATTACAAAGATCCGAGAGTTCATTTCGCCGTAAATTGTGCTTCATCGAGCTGTCCAAAACTTCAGCGTTTTGCCTTTACCGGTGCAAAATTTCAACAACAACTTGAGCAAATTACCAAAGATTTTCTGAGCGATGAGGTTCGCGGTATGAAAATAGACAAAGAAAATAAAAAGGTTGCCATTTCTAGTCTTTTTAGTTGGTATGCTGGTGATTTTACGGGAAATACAAGCTCAGTTGGGTTCGTTACCGGATTTCTAAAAAGCAAACTTACATCGTCTGCCGGAATCAATTTTATTAAAGCGAATGTTACGCCTGAAATTGCAGCAATTTTAAGCGACAAGAAAAATAAAGTCTCGTATTTGGATTACGATTGGACCCTAAATTCGCTGATTCCACCGATAAAAAAACCATGAACGAACTGATATTAATTAAAAGTTCGGATCCGATTTTTCAAAGCAAAACTGAGTTTCTTCCTGTAACTACGGGTTTTGACGAAACTGCATTGAATTTACAACAACAACACACACAACGAGTTGCGTTAATAATTCCAGCATTAAATGAAGAAAAATCAATAGCCTCGGTTTTGAATGCGATACCGAAAGATCTAGTTGGCGAAGTAATAGTTGTCGATAATGGAAGCACTGATGACACTGTAAAAGTTGCAGAATTTTGCGGTGCAAGAATCATTTCGCAACCGAAAAGAGGTTACGGTGCGGCGTGTTTGGCAGGAATCGCAGAAGTTTCTTCTGATTGCGAAATCATTGCTTTTGTTGACGCAGATTTTAGTGATTTTCCAGAAGATTTAGGCTTGATCCTGCAACCAATATCAGATAAAAAAGCAGATTTTGTAATTGGCACGAGAACCGTTATCCGCGAATCTCGGGAAGCTTTAACTTTGCAACAGCGATATGGAAACAGACTTGCGACTACATTAGTGAAATTATTTTTTGGTCATAATTTTTCAGATCTAGGACCATTTCGTGCAATTTCACGCGAAGCATTACAGCGGCTAAAAATGGTTGATCGAAACTACGGTTGGACAATTGAAATGCAAGTAAAAGCTGTTCGCCATAAACTCAAAATTGTGGAAGTGCCTGTTCGATATCGTATCAGAATTGGACGTTCAAAAATAAGTGGAACGGTAAAAGGAACTGTTTTGGCTGGAGTGAAAATTATTTACACGATTTTTAAATACGCCTTGAAAAAATAATCGGGAAGCAATTTTACAATGAATGTTGAAGCCCAAAAATCCACATCAAAATTGCTTCCAATCTTAAGTTTAGTGGTTCTTTTGATTTTGTCGGAAGTGGTGTATCTCGTTCTTTTACAACTAAATGCAGTAAATGGTTGGCAGCCTGTTTTAACTTTTTGGATAGAGATGTCGGCGTTATTTATTTTCTATGCTCTCGCCGCAATTTTGGTCAAGAAGCTTGAATCTTTCAAAAAAACCGCGTTGTTTTTGATTATATTTGGAGCAGTTTTGTTTCGCATAACGCTTTTGCCAGCCGGAATTCCGTTTGAATATACAGCCGAAGAGAAGCTCGCCGCAATGAAAAGCGACTTTCAAGGAACGGAAGTTACTTACGAGCGATATCAGCTTTTTGATAACGATATTTGGCGATATTTGTGGGACGGACACGTCTGGGCAAATGGTGTAAATCCTTACAAATATGCACCGATAGACGAAAATCTTGATGTGTTTGCAGGTGAAATATCGACCGAAGAATTAGAATTTTCTATAGATGACGATGCTCCTGATTCTGAGTTGGAACAAGTTGCCAAAATAGAGACTGATGTAGATGAAATCGCCGAAGTTCCTGAGATTCAACAGAGCGAAATTTGGCAAGATATTCGCGAAAACATAAATTATGCGGACGTAACGACAATCTATTCGCCGCTTGCACAATTCGTTTTTCGCGTCTCTCAGGCGATTGCTCCGGGCAGCGTGTTGATGATGAAAATTTTGTTGGTTGTGTGCGAACTAATAGGAATTTTGTTCTTAGCCTTGAGTCTCAAAAAGCTCGAATTGCCTATCACAAGTGTGATTCTATACGCTTGGAACCCGCTGATGATAAAGGTTTTCGCGGGAAGCGGACACGCTGATTCAATTTTGATGATGATGCTTTGTGCTACTGTCTATTTCGTGACTCGCCGGATGAAATCGATGACTGCGATTGCTTTTGGTTTCGCAATTTTAGCGAAAATCAGTCCTATTTTTTTAGTGCCATTCATTGTTCGTCGTGTTGGTTGGTGGAGAAGTTGTTTGATAGGTTTTGTCGTATTTTTAGGATATTTGCCTTTTCTAGATGCCGGACAAAACCTTTTCGCAGGCTTTTTGAAATTTGCCCGCGAGTGGCAATTTAATCCGGGAACTTACGGATTTGTCCGCTATCTAGGCGAATTATTTGTGACAGAGGCAACTTATTTTGCACGCATAATATGTCTTGTTTTGATTGTTTCGGTCACTTTTTGGTTAGTAGCTCGTGATGATTTAACCGAAAAAACATTTGTTAAATCTGCAGCAATTGTTTTAGGTTCGTTGATAATTTTTAGCCCAACGGTGATGCCTTGGTATTTGAGTTGGGTTCTGCCATTTGCGATTTTGGCACGCCAAAATGTCTGGATATATCTGTCAGCATTAGTTTTAGTGGCGTTTCATATCATCATTGATCAAATCGAATATGCGTTTGCCTTATGGATAGAACATGGTTTGTTTTTTGCATTGGTTATCGCAACAATGTGGCAAAACAGACAAATAGATGAAGTAAATTTACAGAAAAACTAAAAGGAAGTATAAATTATGAAAAAAGCACTTAGATTATTTTTGATTGCCGGCATTTTGTTTATTCCGGCGATTGTTTACGGACAAGGGAGCGGTTCAAGTGGCGGCTCAGGCGGCAATTCAGGCGGCAATTCAGGCGGCGGATACGAACGCGAAGAAAGAAACTTTGCGGTTACACGTTCTTCAACTGGCAAAATTGTTGGCTTAAAGAAAGGCGTTTTAACATTTGTCACAAAAAAAGATGATGAAATAAGAGTCGTTTTAACTAATAAAACAAAGTTTAAGCGTGGTAAAGAGACGCTCAAAGCAGATGAATTAGAAGAAAGTTTGTTCGCCGAAGGACAAGAAATCAAAGTTACTTATCTTGCGAGTACTGATGAGAAAAATCTGGCGGAGAAAGTTGCAACCGAGATTCGATTTGTAATCCCGAAAGAGCCGAAACAAAAACCAACAATTACGGAATAAACATTTGAGGCAGAATATGAAAAATTCGTTTAAATTACTTATAGTTGCGGCACTTTTGCTTTCTCCAATTCTTGTTTTTTCGCAAGGAAGCGGTTCAAGCGAGATGAAAAAAGGCTCAGCAACTAAAAATAAAGGCGGCAAAAATAACTTTATTGTTACAAAATCGGCTTCGGGTTTGGTTACAGCAGTGAATTCAAACTCGTTGACAATAAAAACCAAGAGCGGAAAAACTGTAGTCTATTTTCTCAACAAAAATAGCCGTTTTGTTGGTTCGCGTCCTCGAAATGGCGAAAATGTGAAAGTAACGTATTCGGCAAATGATAGAAAAATAATTTCAGTTCGAAAATAGTGGGTGAAACGACACCAAAACCAACTGATATTAAACCGCCTTTCGATCTGGAAAAAGCATTGGCAAAAGTTCAAGCTGCTGAAAATGCGTGGAATTCACGCGACCCCGAACGCATCGCACTCGCTTACACAGAAGATTCCAAATGGCGAAACCGCACGGAATTCGTCAATGGTCGCAAAGAAATCAAGGCTTTGCTTTATCGAAAGTGGGAAAAGGAACTGGACTACAAACTGAAAAAAGAACTTTGGGGTTTTCGTGAAAACAGAATGGCGGTAAAGTTTGAATACGAATGGCACGACAGCGAAGGGAATTGGTTTCGAAGTTACGCAAATGAACTTTGGGAATTTGACGAAAACGGCTTGATGAGTCGGCGTGAGGCTTCGATTAATGACGCACCGATTTTGGAATCAAAGCGTTGTTTGTTTCAAATTAGTGGTTCGCAGAATCTGCCGAAACAGCGGGATATTCAAACAATCGCCGCATAAAAACTGCTCCAACTATCGGGCAAAATGCCTGGCAATCGGAGCAATGAAAAAGTCGTTTCAAATTTTCATAAGGAGTCGCGGAACAGAGCCGGAGTTTGTTCACTTTGCCTTGTAATAAGCCGTTACTTCCTTTTTATGAGCTGCAAATGCACCAAGAACTTCTCCTTTCTCGCGTGCCGGTACTTTAAAGAAATCAAGCGTTCTTCCCAGCTCAGCGGCGACCTCATCGAATTCATCCGGCGAGATATTCAGGTTGCGATGTGACTCTTCAAGACCAACGTCTGTTTTTCCGGGCTTGGTTGCCGAAAATTTGAACGGTCCGCCTGAGACCTCGCACAACCACAAGGTTCGCATGAATTTGAGTCCCGCCAATCTGCCCAAGTTCTTGGCGTGCCATTCTTTAAGAGCCGAATTTTTCGAGTTCTTTCCGACCATCGGGTTCTCAACAACCGCGTCGCTGAAGTGGTTAACAACTGCCGAGATGGCAAAAACTCCGCCGAGTCGTTCATATAAACTCTTTTCGGTTTGAGCGGTGGCGTTCACGGAAGTTGCGACGAAAATGGCTGTTAGTGCAATTGCCATTGCGAGGGATTTAATGATTAAACTGTGTATCTTCATGATTTTTTCTCCTGTGTTTGGTTTTCCACTCGCCACCATGACGTGCGGCAATTATTTTAATTGAGTAGGTACCGTAACAGTTGAAAAAAGCGTTGTCTGTAAAGTTTCCAGCATAGCGGAAAATAATTTCGACCTCAAATTTCATGAATATGTTCAAACTGCCTTTTGATGCTTTTGTAGCATTCGCACGCTATAGAACTGAGCTTTTCCCGATTCAAAATAGTTATCTTTCCGCGAGCATATCGAATCATTCCTTCACGTTTAAAAAAACTGGTTGCCTTGTTGACGCTTGAGCGGTGAGCTCCGAGCCGAAGGGAAATTAATTCATGGGTAATTGGAATTTCGCCATTAACGCGGTCATGAATCGTCAAAAGCCAACGCGAAAGCCGCTGCTCAACCGAATGCAAACGATTACAGGCAGCGGTTTGTGCAACTTGAACAATCGCAGCTTGCGTGTAGCGTAGAAGAGTATTTTGCAACTTGCCGCCGGAATTAAACTCAGCTCGCAGCGTTTCGGCAGGAATCCGCATTGCACTTCCGGCAAATTGGACACCGATTGCTGCCGGATAAACATCTGGTCTTAAGAATGTCATAATGCTCACCATTCCTTCGCAACCGACCAAAATTGTTTCTATTCCCGCACCGTTTTCCATCGTGAAGTTTACTGAGGCAAGTGTATTTTCGTTCAAAAAATAAGCATATTTGATAGGTTCGCCGGATTCGTAAAGAACTTCGTCGCGAGCCAGCGAAACGTTTTTCATTTTCGGCACAAGCTCGCTCAATTCTGATTCCGGTAATGCCAGAAGCAGTCGGTTCGTCGTCGAAATCTCTAAATTATCTAGCCGTTTTTCATCATTATCAAATCGCATAAAGTAAGCCCAATCATATATGAATTTTATGATTAGGCTTAGATCGTAGCAGTTTTCTATGTCGGAATTATGTTTCTCGCCTGTTACGGTTACTTTATTTTCTTTCCTTTAATTGTTTGCCCGCGTTGAACCAAAATCATACCGATTACTTTTCCGGTAGTGTCTTTTTCAAATGAAACATTCGCCTTCACACTTGGAATGACGAATTCTGTTTCAGAAACTGGTTCCAACTCTGATTTTTGTTGTCCGGTTGGTTGCCCCATTAACTTATCGCCTTCTTTTGTTATCGTCACAATAAAATTTGGGGCAAGCTCATAATCGCCGACATACGCATCGTAAACAGATGAATCAACCTTTGTTTCTTTACCTTCAAGGCGTTTTACAACCTGCATCGCACCTGCATTTTTCGGATCAAGTTCGACCGCTTTTTTGTAATTAACCATTGCCAAGTCTTTTTGATCATCGGAAAGATAGGCTTCGCCCAAACTGTCATATGGATTGCTTGACTTCGGAAACATTTCAACGTTTAGCTTGAAAATCTCAATCGCGTCTTTTACACGTTTAATGCCAATAAGTTGATAGCCAACCGTATTTAGTTCACTTTCAGAAAAATCATAAATCGGTGAATTGGCGGCTTTTAGTTTTTGATATTCGGTGATAGCTGCAGCAACATTTTTTTCAATCGCGATCTTATAAAGTGTCTCAGCAATTGATTTTTTCAGCGGTTCAGATGGTTGTCCGTTCAGAATACTTATAATCGAATTCGTGATTTTTCCGTGAAAATTACCAAGCCCGACATTATCTAGAATTATCACAGTCTGCCGTTTATCAACTGCTCTCGTAAGCAGACAATTAAAGCCGTTTATTCCGCCGCCGTGTTGGATAATTTTAGTTTTTAGCTCTGTTTTTCCGATTGGTTGATCGTAAATATTAAATCCGTAACCGTAATTTGAAAGTCCCGGCGTGAACATCATTTTCTTGCTTTCGGCGGATAGAATTTTGTCAGCGTAAAGCGATTGATCCCACTTGAAAAGGTCGTCAACCGTCGAATAAAGTGAACCCGCCGCGTAGGGAAGCGACATGTCTAAATACGCAGCATTTACATAGCCTTCAGGCGTTTTTTGATAACCATTCGCTCGCTTTTCAATCAGTGGAGCCTGATTATCGTAACCGGAATTTGTCATTCCGAGCGGTTTGAAAATTCGTTCGGATAAAACGGCTTCGTAAGATTTTCCGGTAACTTTTTCGATAATTGCACCGAGCAAAAAATAGCCCGAATTGTTGTAACTGAATTTTGAACCAGGCTCAAATTCAAGATCGCCGCTCGCAAATTTTTTTACGAAATCGCTTACGCTATAAGGATCACGGCTGATTTCCTTCATAAAATCGGCACGATTCGTATAACTCGGAATGCCGGAAGTGTGATTCAAAAGTTGATGAACGGTAACTTTTACACCCGTATCTTTTCGGTAATCGGTTAGATAATCGCTTAATTTACCATCCAGTTTTATTTTGCCATCTTCAACCAGTTGCAAAATAAGAGCGGCAGTAAATTGTTTTGTGACCGAACCGATGCGGAATTTTGTATCGGGCTGATTCGGAATCGACCATTCCATATTCGCGTTCCCGAAGCCTTTTTCATAAATAACTTTGCCTCTATCTGCAACCAAAACTGTGCCGTTTAGCTGTCCGTAATCGTAATATTGCTTGAGCAAGTTTTCAATTTTTTGCACATTCTGCTGTGCAAACGCGTTTGTCGCTGTGATGAACGCAATGATAAATAAAGTCAATAGTTTCGTAGTTTTCATGCTTTTCTCCGATAAAATTTGGAATAAACTTGCCGAATTTCCACTGAAGTTAAACAGCAAACTCTTGATTACAAAAACACTCGGCTATTTATTTAACGAAAGTTCTCGGATATTGTTCACATGTATTAATAGTTGGATTCAATGGCGAAAAGATCGCACGGCTTCCAATTGCAATCGTGAGTGCAACGACCATCAGAATCGAAGTCGCTCCAAAAGTGAACCGCATTCCGAACGCGATTGATTCGGGATTCGCGTTTGCGATGTCGGTTGTTGCAGACGCAATCGCAAATAACGCACCCATTACCGATGCTCCTGTGATAAGTCCGAGATTACGCGATAAACTGAGCATACCCGAAATCACACCACGCTGATCCGGGCGAATTCCAGTCATAATTCCTGTGTTATTCGCTGCCTGAACAAAGCATAGCTGGATGTAATGGCAATGATCGGAACGACATAGCCGATTATTCCAAAGCTCGCAGGCATCACGGATAATACAAATGAGCCAAACGCAATTCCAAAAAGACCAACGATAGTCATCCATTGCGTGCCGAAACGATCGACAAACCGACCTGCGGGCATTCCGGTCATTGCGGCAAAAAGCGGTCCAACCGATAACGCGATACCTACGATTGCAGTTTCAAGCCCAAGCCCCTGTGATAGATAAAACGGACCGACCACAAGCGTTGCCATCATCACCGTTGATACGAGCGTGCTCATTGCGAGGCTCGCACTGAGCAACGGGTCACGAAACATTGCCAACTGAATTAATGGCGACTCTGCTTTCGTTTCAACCGATAAGAATAATCCGAATCCGACGAATGCTGCCGCGAGCAAGACAAGGCTTAGCAAACCGAAATTTCCGCGACCAATTGTCATCGCGAGTGCGTATGTGCCAAGTGTAACCGCTAGCAGAAACGTGCCTATGATGTCGAAACCGGCACGATTCTTAATCATTTTTGCACTTTGGTCGATAGGTGAGTATTTATGAGCAAGAATAAAATTCAGGACACCGAGCGGTAAATTAATCAGGAAAATCATTTGCCAACCGAGCCCGGCAATCAAAACACCGCCAAGCGATGGACCAAGCGTAGTGCCAATTGCCGACATCGTTCCGAGCAAACCCATCGCACTGCCGGTTCTTTCCTTTGGCACTGTTTCACCGACCATCGCCACCGTGAGTGCCAGCATGATAGCGGCTCCGAGTCCTTGTGCGGCTCGTGCGGCAACTAGTGACCAGAGCGTTGGAGCGATTCCGCAGACCAGCGAAGCGACAGTAAACAAACCGATTCCGATGAGCAAGAGCCGCCGCCGACCCATAATATCACCGAGTCTTCCAACGCTAACAATCAGCGTCGTGATTGCAAGCAAATAAGCAAGCACAATCCATTGAACTTCCTGAAACGAAGCACTGAATGATTCTGCCAACGCTGGCAAGCCGGCATTGGCGATGCTTGTATCGAGTGACGGCATCAGCATCGAAAGCGAAAGGCTGGCAAGTGCCCATCGAGCCGAAGTTGTTAATGTTGCACATGTGGTTTCCGCGTCGTTTTGTTCTTCAATGATTCTTTTTAACATAAACACGATGATAGTCTCTTACATCACATAGCGGAAGACGCACGACTTGCACTGTATTAGTGCGTTTGACGCTATACATTGAGAAATCTGTGGTAAAATCAATTCATGTCAACGCCTGATTTCAACCTGCTTTTAACTCTTGATGCGGTGCTTTCGGAGGGAAGTGTTGTGCGTGCAGCCGAACGTTTGAAACTTAGCCCTTCGGCGATGAGTCGTGCATTAGCTCGATTGAGAAAAACGACCGGAGATCCACTATTGGTCAGAGCAGGACGCGGGCTTGTCCCAACACCGCGAGCACTCGAGCTTCGCGAAAAGGTTAGTCAGTTGGTTCAAGATGCAGAATCTATCTTACGACCTGCTGAAACGCCCAACCTCAAAGAATTGATCCGAATGTTCACTATTCGCACGAGCGATGGCTTCGCAGAGAATTTCGGACCCAATCTAATTGCCAGAATCGATAAGGAAGCTCCTTGCGTTAGACTTTGTTTCGTGCAAAAGCCAAACAAGGAAAATTCGTCACTTCGCGATAGGACGGTAGATATGGAAACAGGTGTTGTGGGAATAAAAACGAGTCCCGAGATTCGTGCAAAAGCCTTGTTCCGCGACCGTTTCATCGGCGTTGTACGTTCCGGACATTCGCTGAGTGAAGTGACGATGACTCTTGACCGTTATGTCTCAGGCAAACATATCTGTATTTCGCGTCGCGGACTCAACCATGGACCAATCGATGAAGCATTAAAACCATTCGGGCTCGAACGCGAGATTGCCACAATTGTTGGCGGTTTTTCCACCGCTTTAGCTCTTGCACGAACTTCTGATTTGATCGCCACCGTTCCGGAACGTCAAACCGGAAACCTGCGTGCGGGAATGCACAGTTTTCCGCTTCCATTTAGAGTGCCGGAGATTACGGTTTCACTGCTTTGGCATCCGCGGCTTGATAATGATCCGGCACATCGTTGGCTCAGAAATATAGTTTTGGAAACGTGTGCAGGGAATTCGTAAAAGACGTAAACTTCGCACATATTTTTCAGTAATTCGTTAAATCAAACAAACAGATAATCGGTTATTTATTTTTATTGACAATCTCAACAAAAGCCTTTGAACCTTCACGCAGCTTGCGTTCTTGCGTTTGCAAATCAACTTCATAAAGTCCGAATTTTTGCGTGTAACCTTCTGCCCATTCAAAATTATCCATCAGCGACCAATAATAATATCCGCGAACATCATAGCCGTCTTTGATCGCTTTTGAAACCGCGTAAAGACTTTGTTTGATATACTTTCCGCGTCTGTCGTCACGCGAATCGGCAATCCCATTTTCTGTGATTATGATTGGTTTTTTTAGTTTTCCCGCTTCTTCAATCGCCCGATAAATTCCTTCGGTGTAAATTGTGTAAGGCATATCGGTCATTTCTTCGCCTTCAACCGCGATGCTTTGCGTGGCTTTTTTGAAGTCGAAATCGAATTTATAAGCGAAGTGCGAATAGTAATTTACGCCGATAAAGTCGAGAGTTTTTGGTGCGTCTAAATCGGTGTAAACCAAACTTGTATCAAGCGGAACGCTGAAATTCATCGTACCTGTGCGGAAAAAACCGAGAATTGTTTCGTTGAAAATTGCATCTGAGCTTCTCGCAATTGCCCAATCGCCGAGATGCCAACGGCGAAAAGGTTCAAATTGGAAAATACTTGTTGCCAAGCCGATTTGGATGTTTTGAGTTCCACCTTCAGCTGGTTTCAACGCTCGATAAACTTCAACATGAGCCTTCAACATATTTTTTAAAACTTCGCCGCCGAGTTTTGTGTTCGCATTTCCGGGCGGAAAGGCTGTGTTGAAATATGCGGATGTCACGAAAACATTCGGTTCGTTGAGCGTTACCCAATGTTTCACACGGTCGTTGTAACGTGCGAAAACTAACTTCGAAAACTCGACAAAATGTTTGATATTTTCTTCTTTTTCAAATGCTCCAAGTTGTTCAAACCAAAGCGGATGCGTAAAATGATGAAGCGTAATCATCGGCTCAATATTGTTGGCTTTTAAGTCGTCAATCAAATCATCGTAATGCTTCAAAGCGTCTTCATTTATTTTGCCTTTTTCGGGTTCAATCTTGTTCCACGCGAGCGAAAACCGATACGAATTAACACCCAAATCTTTCATCAATTTGATGTCATCTTTGGCACGATTCCAGCCATCGACCGCAATTTTCGCGTTACTTCCATCTTTGATTTTGCCCGTTTGTTTTTCCCATTCGCCCCAATTTGTATTTTCGTTATTTCCTTCAATCTGATGAGCCGCAGTCGCAGTTCCCCAAATAAAATTCTTCGGAAAACTGACATCATTTGTATCAATTGTTGACCAGTCCCATTTTGTTTGCGGATATGAAGAATGGAAATACAAAATTGCACCAAAATACAAAAGTGCAACTATTAAAAATATTGAAAACACAATTCTGACAAGATTTTTCATATTTATTTCTATTAAGGTTATCATTTACGAAAGCCTTGAGACAAACGGTTGAAAAAGCAAAATAAGTTTCGCAAAAGTCAGACGATTTTCACGTATAGTTTTAGGTATATTTATGACAACGCTCGGAAACCTAATCGAACAGACAATCGAACTCGGAGACCGCGGACTATTCGAATTCGCTTTCTATTCGGCATGCGAAGCCGTTAGCCAAACTGCGGAAAAGCTTTATCAAGGCGAAGAATTAGCCGAACCTGCTTTTCAGCGATTTCTGCGAGACAATTGGCGTATAATTTCACTGTTGGCAATCAATCAGGATTTGCAGATTCCTGCAGATATTCCGTTAGTTGTAAGGCAAGCCGTTCCGGGAAACTTAATGGCGGATTCCGCCGAACAGCTTGTAATTTATACGGTTCGGCAAACTTTGGCGATGAAACGAATGCCAATTGCATTTGGTTTTGTGAAACGTGGCGGAATGCTGGTTGAAGGCGAAAAACTTCTTATGCCAAAAAGCCTGATATTCGCGATGCTCGCGGCTGTGATTCTTAATCCAATCAATAAAGATGAATCGGTTGATGACAAATATTGGCTAAACTTGTGGGATTTCAAGATGTTTATCTCC
Organism: Acidobacteriota bacterium; assembly: GCA_031415455.1. Taxonomy (GTDB): domain Bacteria; phylum Acidobacteriota; class Blastocatellia; order Pyrinomonadales; family Pyrinomonadaceae; genus JANNVK01. The sequence goes on from JANORS010000016.1 coordinate 250,268, forward strand.
GAACTTTGGGGTCGAGAAGATTTGCTGAAACGAATGATTGATTTGTATTTTTAATCGTCACCGAAACACAAAAAAGCGGAGATCGAAATAAATCAATCGCCGCCAAGTGTTAAATTTTTGTATCTTAAACTATTTTCCTTCACTCATAAAATCTTCGCCTTCAAGATTTTCATTGACCATGATCACACGAGTTGGATTTGCAAATGTATATCGTTTTGAAGAAATGCCGAGTACATAAGATTGTCCAATCTCCACGTCCTGAAAACGATAATAGCCGAAAGGATTCGAAAGTGCTGTTCGTGTTTCTCCGTTTGGGTTAGTAATCGTAATTCTTGCTCTGCTGATTCCTCGTCCGTTTGCCGTTAATACTCGTCCGCTAACCGAGACGCTCGCGGCGGTTGGGGCTAATATTTGTGCAGTTACGAATGGTGATAACGAAGTTACACGAGCACAAACTCTTCTCGTTGCAAAGTCTGGTGCTGGGTTATCGGGAGCGAGAATGGTGCGATCAATTAGCTGTCCGCCCTCACCATGAAGTATTCGGAGACGCGAAAAAGCGGCAGCATCGTTGACAGACGAAACAGTAAAACAAACTGTAATCGGCGATGCGTAGGTCGCTGTTGTAGCAATATCAAAAGCTGGTCCGGCTCCATTTATAGTATATCCAACGGGCGGTGTGCCTGCGGTAGAAGGCGGATTTATTGCAGCAAATGTCGTGTTACCGATGCCTAAGACCTGTGCGAACGTAACATTTGCATCACCGGCAGGTGCTTGGACTAGAACGTTCGTTCCGGAAGGTGTGTTAGTTGATATTCCCAGTTTTGTGACAAACACGTCAGCACTGCCGCCGTTGTAAGTCGTATCAAAAGCTCCCGCAGTCGTCGGATAAGCGGTTATGCCACTATAAGCCGCACCCGTCACAAAGGCATTTCCCGATGAATCCACGGCGATTCCGTAGCCTTCATCACGAGAACTCCCGCCGATAAATGTTGAATAAAGAAGCGACGAGCCTGCCGCATCGAGTTTTGTAACAAATACATCTTGAGATCCGTTGTGGGTTGCATCGAAAGCCCCAGCTGTAGTCGGATAATCAATTGAAAAAATAGTTACACCCGTCACAAAAGCATTTCCCGATGAATCCACGGCGATTCCGTAGCCGGCATCAAAAGAACTCCCGCCAATAAATGTTGAATAAATAAGCAACGATCCTGTCGCATTCAGTTTTGTGACAAATACGTCTCCTAAGCCATTTAGGGTTGTATCGAAAGCTCCCATGGTCGTCGGATAATTGAAGAAATTAGCAAAGCCAGTCACAAAAGCACTTCCCGATGAATCCACCGCGATAGCTAAGGCTCCATCGATGCCATTGCTGCCAATATACGTTGAATAAACAAGCGATGTGCCTGTTGCATTAAGTTTTGTGACAAATACGTCGTCACTGCCCTGGAGGAATGGCTGGAATACTCCAGCGGTAATCGGATAATTGAACGAATCGGTTGAACCCGTCACATAAGCATTTCCTGATGAATCCATGGCGATTCCGTAGCATAAATCATTGCGACTCCCGCCGATAAGTGTTGAATAAAGGAGAGACGATCCTGTCGCATCCAGTTTTGTAACAAATACATCTCGATTTTGGTTGTGAGTTGTATCGAATGCTCCCGAGGTCGTTGGATAATTTATGGAAAATGAGAAATCGGCATAACCCGCCACAAAAGCATTTCCTGATGAATCCACCGCGATGCCGGATGCTTCATCATCAGAAACCCCGCCGATTAATGTTGAATAAATAAGCGACGAGCCTGCCGAATTCAGTTTTGTGACAAATACGTCTAGTAAGCCATTTTGACTTGTATCGAAGGCTCCCACAGTGGTAGGAAATACGGCGGTTGTGCTGCTTTGAGTCCGACCAGTCACATAAGCATTTCCTGATGAATCCACCGCGATGCCGGATGCACCATCATCAGAACCCCCGCCGATTAATGTTGAATAAATAAGCGATGAACCTGCCACATCCAGTTTTGTAACAAATATGTCTCTGCCGCCATTGCGAGTCGTATCGAAAGTGCCGGCGGTCGTCGGAAAATTGGATGATTGTGTGTATCCTGTAACATAAACATTCCCCGAATTGTCCACAGCGATTGCCTGTCCTTGATCGATAGACGAACCACCATTTTGACCGCCAAGAAAGGTGGAATACGCAAGATTTCCGAGATCAACCGTCGGATCAATAGTCAAAGGTTTTGATGAATCGTAATCACTCAAGTCATATTCAACATGGAATGTTCGTTGTCCTTTGGCATTTGTCATTTGCTGATCGCCGACTACTTTCCACTGACTACCGACTTCTGATTTTACGCCATCAGTTTCTTGAAATGTAAAAGGCTTTGATTGCTTCATCGTTCCGGCTTCGGATTCAATTACCAGACTGCCATCTTTATCAATCGAAACATTGCTCGCACCTTCAATTTCCCACGCAATCACGTTTGGATTGGCATTTGGAGCAACCACAAAATCATACTGAACACTGCCTTGCTCTTTTCCTTGCCAAATAATATCAATGCCTTCGTAGATATTTTCCGCCGTAATGCGTTGGTAATTCGGAATATCTGTGTGCCAATCGCTTTCGTTTCCTTTGAAATAATTTGTCCGATGCTCTAAAGGTTGAGTTGCCACAAAATTTGCTTCTTCATTGGCATTAGCCAGTCGCATATAAAGTGCTGTCGCTTTCGAGTCTATCGAGTTTTGACTTTTCAAGACGTAAACCGCTTCGGTCGCTGTCAAAAACATCTGAGTTCCGCCGCCGCGAGTCATATATTTCACACGTTTATCTTGCTGACCGCGATTTTCCTCAAAATAGACAGGAACGCCACCGAGAGTTTTCTCTATCTGATTCGGATCAGGTTTTTGAATCGCACGAGATGCGGATGTTTGTTCAAATTTTTCGAGGTTTTTAGCCGCCGCAATTCGTTGAACCGAATTCAGCGGAAATAATATACCGAACGTCATTCCAAATAACGCAATAATAACCGACAAACGACGGAGCTGTTTGCTAATAGTGTTTTTCATAATTGTTTTACTCAAGAGAAGATAAAATATGTTTCTATTTGTGATAACTGGAAAGCGGGTTGAATTCCAAACCAAAATCTTTCGGGTTTTCGCCGATAATCGCCGCCGCCAAGAGTTTTGGCACGTATTTAAAGTTTTCGGACGTGTATTTTTTGGGCGATTTTTTGTTGTCGGCGAGATCTGACCAAAAATTGTCGGATTTCGCGAATTTTTTTGCAATTTTGTCCACAGGTTCTCCCGAATTGTAAGCCGCAATCGCATACAATAATTTATCCGGTTTCGATTCAAATTTTTGCATTAAATCTTTTAAGTATTTGGCGGCGACGCTTGCCGATTCAGCCGGATTACAGCGTTCGTCGGGATTGCTCGGCGAAGCATCTTTGAAAACTTTTAAGCCGTAAGTCGCAGCGGTTGCATAGTTTAGCTGAAAAAGTCCGATTGGACCTGTCGGGCTTTGCAGACACACGCAATGCTCTGATTCAATCATTGCCAAATACAATCCTGCTTCCGGATTCACACCTGCTTGATTAAAAGCCGATATAATCGACGGAGCATTTTTACTTGCCCGATCAAATACTGATTGCAGATTATCGCCGAAGTCGCAACGGTTCAACGCTTTCTTGTTTATCCGCTTGTCATAACTTTCGATAAATTGTCTTATTTGTCCGAATTCAATATATGTATCTTTAATCTTCGGCGAATCCGGCATTTCTTTTATCAACGATAATTGCTTGAGTTTCGCGGCGACATAGCCGAATTTCTCAAATTGCGAGAGTTCAGCATACTTCTTATTTTCGAGATAGGTCGTCGATTTTTTAGTCGTAGATTGTGCCGTTTCAACCTCTTTCGGCAAGGTTGATTTGTTGGTTTGAGCCGTTGAAATACCAGCTGAAACACATATTGCCACGATAATAGTTATTGCGTATTTTTTCATAATTGTCTCGTAAAATAAATTGATTACATATAGCCGAACAACTCGCTCCGAACATCGGGCGGAAGTGTTACATCGCGTTCAAGTGCGACCGGCATACTATGAAAAAGGGGGTTCGGATTGAGCGATAAATAGTCCAGTTCTATTGAGACAATTGTGTAATGCGTGTGGGAAATGCTGCTAAGCGAATTCATATCTCCTCTAAAAGGATCTATTCGCCCATCGGGCAGGAAACATCGAAAATCTTTATTCAATTGGGTCTGATAGAGTTTAATTGCTCGAGAAAGGCGGTTTGCTTGCTGCGATAAAGGAAGTTTACTCATCGTAACCCTATCAACAAGCTTCGTTATTTCCGGATTCTTTCGTTCAAGTAAAATTGATGTCGGTGAGAAGATTTGCCGAAATAAAAACGCAACGAAATGCACTTCAGAAGGGCGATTCTCGGCTCTTCGTTGGGTTCCCATTTCATTGCTGCCAACTGAGCCTTTAAGATTTACAAGTTTTACACTTTCATCATCGGAAAAATACATTTTATAATCACCATCCTAATTTTATTTGATACCGCTTTAGAAAATTGAAGCGATTCGACAAGTGTTTTTGCCTGCCTATTGAATAACGCACGGTTTCGCGTTAAAATCCCTCATAAGATAAAAATATTGTTTGAATTTGGATTATGCCCCAATCCGTAACACAACTTTTGATTGATTCAGGAAGTGGCGACGAGCGAGCCGCTGATGAACTTTTGCCTGTTGTTTACGATGAACTGCGGCGAATTGCCAAGTTTTATATGAGCCGCGAACGCTCTTCGCACACACTTCAAGCGACCGCACTTGTCCACGAAACTTACCTGAAATTAATTGACCAGCGAAAGGTGGATTGGAAAAATCGTTCGCATTTTTTTGGTTTGGCGGCGGAAATAATGCGGCGAATTTTGGTTAATCACGCTCGTGATCGCAAGGCAGAGAAACGTGGCGGTGAAATGCAGCAAGTTTCGCTAAGCATTGCGGTTGATTCTTTTCAAAAAAAGGATTTAGATATTCTCGCTCTTAATGATGCACTCAACGAGCTCGCAGAAATTGACACGAGAAAATCAAAAGTTGTCGAATTAAAATTTTTCGGCGGTTTAACGAGCAAAGAAATTGCTGAAGTTCTGCAAATTTCCGATGCAACGGTCGAACGAGAGTGGAGTTTTGCGAAAGCGTGGCTTTTTGCGAATCTTAAAAACTAAGATGCCGAAAATAATTTGTGCATTTGTTTTTATTAATTGCCGTCTGCTTCAGCTGACGGATAGCGAATAAATTGTAACCACAGGCTTTAGCCAAATTTCTGATAAAAAAATAAAATCCTTATCGCTTTAGCGTAAATAGGGCTGAAGCCGAGCGGATGATTGATAATTTTTTGAAATTTGGCTGAAGCCGACAACTTATTGCCACAAAGTCCGTCAGGCTAAAGCAGACGGCAATTTATAAGCCGCACAAATTGTTTCCGGCAACAAAAACTATGAATCCTGAACGATGGCAAAAAATCAATGAACTTTATCACACCGCACTCGATCTTGAATCCGGCGAGCGAATCGCATTCTTAAAAAACGAGTGTGGCGATGATGAAAAGCTGTTTGCCGAAGTTTCAAATCTTGTTGCGGCTCATCAAGAAGCCGATAATTTTATTGAGAATGCGGTTGCCGATAATGCGTTGGAAGTTTTAGGAAATGAAGCGGAAACGCCCGATTTGGTTGGTAAGAAATTTGGCGTTTACGAAATTATCGAAGAAATCGGACGCGGCGGAATGGGTTCGGTTTACCTTGCCAAACGCACCGACGAAGAATTTGAAAAGCAAGTTGCAATCAAAATTATCAAACGCGGAATGGATACCGATGCTGTTTTAGATCGTTTTCGCAACGAACGGCAGATTTTAGCTTCGCTCGAACATACAAATATTACGCGGCTTCTCGATGGCGGAACGACTGACGACGGTTTGCCTTATTTTGTGATGGAATACATTAAAGGCGTGCCGATTACTGAATTTGCCGAAACTCGGCGGCTTTCAATCAACGAACGCCTCGAGCTTTTTCGCCAAGTTTGTTTGGCGATTACCTTTGCTCATCAGCGTTTGATTATTCACCGCGATATCAAGCCTTCAAATATTATCGTGACAAATGAAGGTGTGCCAAAACTTCTCGATTTCGGAATTGCAAAGTTGACGAATCCCGAAGGTGGCGAAAGCGAAACATCTCAAACCGCGACCGGCTTGCGGTTTCTTACGCCTGAATATGCGAGCCCGGAACAAATCCACGGTTCGCAAATTACAACCTTGAGCGATATTTATTCACTCGGCGTGGTGCTTTACGAACTTCTCAGCGGGCAGCAACCATTTCAGTTTAGGCAGTGTTCACTTTTTGAAATTGCCAACATTATCAACACCGAAGAACCGCGAAAGCCGAGCGAAATTGCGACTCAGAGACGCGGAGACGCGGAGACAAAGCGAGACACTAATACGAATTTCTCGCAGTTACGCGGCGATTTAGACAACATTGTTTTGATGGCAATGCGGAAAGAACCCGAACGACGTTATTCATCGGTCGAACAATTTTCCGAAGACATTCGGCGGCATTTGATCGGTCTTCCCGCCATCGCATGTTCGCTTAATTTGAAATATCGGTTTGCGAAATTCGCTTTGCGAAACAAAACGGCGGTCGCTCTCGGGACACTTATTTTTCTAACTTTAGTTGGCGGAATTATCACCACAACTTATCAATCAATTAGGGCAAATCGCCAGGTGGAATTGACCGAAAAGCGTTTTAATGAAGTTAGAAAATTAGCCAAAACGGTTCTGTTTGATTATCACGATGCGATCAAAGATTTGCCCGGTTCAACGCCTGTCAGAGAACGTCTCGTGCGTGATGCTCTCGAATATCTCAACGGTTTGGCAAGCGAATCAACCAATGATGCTTCGCTCCAACTCGAATTAGCGGCGGCGTATGAAAGAGTCGGTGATGTGCAAGGCGGAAGTTTGTTTGCGAACTTGGGAAACACGGAAGGTGCAATTGAAAGCTACCGAAAGGCTTTGAATATCTTACAAACTTCGCCAATTTCCGACACGCAAACGCAAGAAACTTTGACCGCGAACGCGAGTGCGTCTCAAAAACTTGGCGGATTGCTGTGGGAAACAGGCGATACAAAAGGTGCATTAGCGGAAACCCGAAAATCACAAGCAATCTACGAAAAACTCCTTGCCGAAAATCCGACCAATTTCAATTTTCGCTTTGAATACGGCGGAAGTTTCGAACGCATCGGACAACTGCTTTTGGAACAAGGCGATTTTGTGAATGCTCAAAAGAATTTTGAACAAGACCTCGAAATACTCAATGGTTTTTCGGCAGAAGAGCAAAAAGAATTGAAAGTTCGCCGCAGTTTTTCACTTGCATATGAGAGGCTCGGCGGGCTGTATTTGCAAACAGCCGAATATGAAAATGCATTGAAAAATAACACGATTGCTCTCGAAATCCGACAAAAACTTTCAGCGGAGTTTCCTCTTAATGCCGATTTTCGTCGAACACTCAGCGTCAGTTATTACAATCAAGGCGAAATTTTGGCGAAACTAAATCGTTATCGCGAAGCAATGGACAGTTATCAAAAAGATACAGAAATCGCTCAATCTCTTCTCGCCAAAGACCCAAACAACGAACAATATCGCGGCGACACAGCTTACGGATTGCTGAGAATCGGCGATATGCTCGTTCAATTACGCGAATATGATCAAGCATTGTTGAATTACAAAAAATCGCAAACTATGCGAACGGAAGACGTTACAGGCGATCCAACCAGTCTTTGGAAGCGAAGTTCGTTGATTGAATCTTATGCCAAAATAGGAAAAACACTCTCGAAAATGGGACAAATCGAGCGTGCAAAAACTGAAGCCGTGGCGACATTTTCAATGATGGAGAAAACTGAAGTTGAACCTGAAAACGCCGCCTTTCGCGGCTTCTTTGCCGTAACCTTTATGGATTTAGGCGAAACTTACAAAAACCTTGCCGACATCAAATCAATTTCAAGCCTCGATCAAAGCAAATTCAACGCTTCGTCCTGCGAAATGTATCAAAAATCCGCCGACATTATGCAAGATATGACGGAAAGAGAAATGATGGTTGAAGACGACGAAGCGACATTTGGGAAATTGAAGATAATACTGCAAAAATGTAGGTGATTTCGTCTATTCTGACGGTTGACAAGTTGATATAGATCAAAAAAGAACGGACATCGAAATCAATCAATGTCCGCTTTTAAGTTGGCAATGTCTAAACGATTCTATTTTCCGTCGCTCACAAAATCTTCACCGTTAAGACTTTCGTTTAGTGTAATCAAGCGATTTGGGTTTGCGAATGAATATCGTTTTGACGCGACATCTATGACATAGGTTTGTCCAACTTCCAGATCTTGAAAACGGTAATAGCCGAATGAATTGGTTCTCGCATATTTTCGTTCGCTCAAGTTTCCGCCGGAAATCGCTAACATCGCATTTCTGATAGGTCTTCCGTTTGCGGTCATCACTCTGCCTGTGATTCCGGCATTTGCGGCGGTTGGTGCGAGCAAATAGGCAATCTGCACTTTATCTTCGGTTATTGTGGAGCCATTTCCGTAGCCTGAAGAGTAAGTGCCACGGGCACGAATCAAAATATTTTGTCCGGTCGGCAGATTCAATCCGGTCAAGTTGTAACCGGAAGTTTGCGGAGCGAAACGGCTGTTTTTTTCTGTTCCTGCCGGCGAAGCAAAACTGTTTGCGGCTGTTCCAAGCAAAGCGTAGGTTGCACCATTGTCGATAGATTGCTCGAATACAACGCGGCTGAATTGTGCCGCCGAACCGTTTCGCGTTAAAGTAACTGCCGTTCGCGAAACGGAAAGTGCGGAAAGTGCCGCGGTATCGTTGCTCAAACGGGCAAACAGAGTTCGCGGTTGTCCGCCGATAGTCGTGAATTCGCCGCCTGCGAGAATCTTCCCGTCGGCAAGCAAAGCAACTGTATAGACAAAATTATTCCCAGTCGGGTTGAAGGAATCAGATGCTCCGGTTGCACCGTCAAGCCGTGCGATACGGCTGCGAACTTCTCCGCCGATGATTGAAAAGCCGCCGCCGACAAGTATTTTGCCGTCTGATTGCACGACGATTGATAACACAAGTGAGTTTGCGTTTGCATCGAAAGAATCAGCCAAACCTGTGTTCGGATCAATCCGTGCAATGTAGTTTCGGGTTTGTCCGCCGATTGCAGAGAAAAATCCGCCGGTTAAAATCTTGCCGTCCGATTGCAATGTGATTGCCTCGATTTGGCTATCAGCATTTGGATTATACGAATCAGCCAAACCCGTAATCGGGTCGAGCCGGGCAATGTTGTTCCGAGTTTGTCCGCCGATTGTGGTGAAAAAACCACCGGCAATTATCCTGCCGTCAGGCTGCACCGCAATCGCGAAAACATCTCCATTCGCATTTGGGTTGAAATCATCCGGCTCGCCAGTAACCGGATCGAGTCTGGCAATGTGGTTGCGTATCTTGGTTCCGACAATTGTGAAATATCCGCCCGCAATAATCATTCCATCGGAAGAGAATGCCATCGTGTGAACTTGACCATTCGCATTCGGATTAAATGAATCGACCGCTCCAGTTACTCCATCAAGCCGAGCGATTCGATTGCGAACTTGTCCGTTGATGCTCGTGAAGTCTCCGCCAACTAAAATCTTTCCATCCGGTTGAACGGCAATCGACCAGACTGCACCGATAGTATTAGGATTAAAAGCCAAATCGAGTGTGCCATCAGGATTAAGGCGTGCGATGTTGTCTCGGGCGACTCCCAAGACACTTATAAAACTGCCGCCAATGATAGTTTTGCCGTCAGGCTGAACTGCCGTGGCAAAAACTGCACTGCCGCTTGTATTGAGATTCAACGTGCGGTCAAGCGAACCGTCGCGTTCAAGCCGGGCGATACCATTACGCGATTGCCCGCCGACGGTGGTAAAATCCCCACCCAAAAGAATCTTTCCGTCAGAGGATAGTGCGATTGAAACACCATTAAAGTCATTGGGATTCGGGTTAAAGGAATCCAACGCACCGGTAGATGAATTAATTCGTGCAATATGATTTCGGGGCTGACCGCCAATATTGGTGAAGAGACCACCCAATAGTATCATCCCGTCGTTTTGCAAAACGATTGAAAAAATTGCACCATTCGGATTCGGTTCGAAAGAATCTGCTTGACCTGTGATTGGATCTAGACGGGCGAGTTTGGAGCGAAATTGCCCACCAATCGAGAAGAAATTGCCACTGGCGAGAATCTTCCCATCAGCTTGAACGGCAATTGCATAAACTTCATCGTTGGCATTCGGATCAAATCCAATATCGAGCGAACCATCGTTATTCACGCGAGCAATCCGATTGCGAATCTGTCCGCCTAGGTTGGTAAAATAGCCGCATATTAATATCTTTCCGTCTGGTTGCAACTTAACTGAATTGACATAACTACTTGCATTCGGATCGAAAGAATCAGCTAATCCGGTCGTTGCATCAAGTCGGGCAATATGGTTACGCAACTGACCGCCAATATTCCCGAAATCACCCGCGACTAAAATTCTACCGTCCGGTTGAATTACAATTGAACCGACAAAAAAATCTGCACTCGGATTCCAAGAATCTGCTAAACCTGTTACGGCATCGAGACGAGCGATTTTGTTGCGAAACTGCCCGCCAATGTTGAAGAAATTTCCGCCGACGATTACCTTACCGTCTGTTTGAACAGCGATTGAATACACCACTTCGTTTGCATTCGGATTAAAGCCCAAATCGAGTGTGCCGTCCGGATTCAATCGTGCGATGTTGTTTCTGGTTACACCTGAAACCGTCGGGAAAAAACCACCAATAATAATTTTCCCATCAGATTGGACAAAAAACGTTCTAACCTGTCCATTCACATTTGGGTTAAACCCATCAAGTGCGGATTGTGCTTTGATTAACTGCCCCGAAGCCAAACAAACGAAAAATACGAGTCCGATGACGAACGAACGAACATCGAAGGATTTTGAAACGAAGCGGTAATTCATAATTTTGACAAGTTAAAATACGGTCAACACAAAGTCTTTCAAAACCGTTTAGATTTCAAATATTCTTTAACCATTCAGAGCCGGAGTCCAAAGGGCTTCTAATCCAAGTTGTCCTAATTGAATTCCAGCACTAAAAGCAACGGCTCTCGGTCCGTTAATCGGCATTAGCATTGGAACTGTGGCTCTCGCGGCGTTCCGGTGAGGAAAGAAGAAAATCAAAGTTCCGCCGATACCGAGACCGGCACCAACTCCAATCGAATACATCAAGATTGATTTGCCCAGAATATCTTCCCCCCAAACCAACGGAGCCGGTCTTGACATAAATTCGATTAGAAAAATTTCAGACTGTGCCGACGGCAGATCGAGCGAATTAACGCCACCCCGAAATAATGCCAAAAACGAATTCACAAACCTTTGAACCATTTCAGTAACCACTTCTGCATTGGCGTGGACTCCGACTCCGCCACCGAGCGAAAATCCACCATATCTAAGTTTTCGCCGACCGCGTTGTTGATCATCAATATCAAGCGTAAATCGTCCACCGCCGACTGCCACACCAACATCAATTGTTACCGCTTCTGAACCCATTCCTGACAACTTCCATCCACTTCTGATTAAACCCGGCATAATTATTTACATTCTCCCTTTTATCAACTCTTTGCTAAGCAACGGACGAGTTTTCTGTCGAATCGGGACAAAAAAATCCAAAGCTGCAATATGACTACCTTTATAGCAATTGAAGCCGAGCGGATGTAACTATCCGAGTAGATAGGAATGACGAATTTCTAAACAAGGTTTTCGCGAAGAGCTTTAACAACCGCGTCGGTTTTGGAATGAACTTGAAGTTTTTCGTAGATATTTTTGAGGTGAAAAGCCACCGTTGCACGGGAAATCCCGAGTTCAAAGGCAGCGGTTTTGTAGTGATGACCGGCAACAAGGAGTTTTAAGATTTTGGTTTCTTGTTCGGTTAAATTGTAGTCGGCTTTTTCCGGCGGCGAGAATGTTCGGAATAATTTAATCACCCGTAAGGCAACATCAGGCGACATTGGAGCACCGCCTTCGATAACCTCATTAAGAGCTTCGATGATTCTGTTTGGCGGCGTGTTTTTGAGTAAATAACCTCTTGCACCGGCACAAAGAGCTTGAAAAATTTTGTCGTCTTCTTCGTGAACGGTAAAAACAATAATCGGCAAATCAGGAAATCGCTCATGCAGAATTCGTGTGCCCTCGATGCCGTTCATTCTCGGTAAACCGATATCTGTTATCACCAAATCTGCAATATCAAACTCAAGTCCGCGAAGTGCTTCTTCCATCGAACTAAAGCTTTTTATGCATTCGAAATTTGGCGTCATATTGAGCAAAACCTGCAAGCCATTCCGCAGTTCGCGTTCGTCTTCGATACATACTACGCGTGTAGGAACTTTCGATTCAGATTTTGTTTCGGTTTGTGTCATTTCTTATACTCAACAATATACGAAATTCAATCTCGCGATACCTATCCAACAAAATAGGGAACTTGAGTTTACAAATTTTTTAATCTAACCGTAATGGTCGTTCCGCGATTGGATTCAGAGACAATTTCAATAATCGCATTGATTCGTTTTGCCCGCAGCTTCATGTTTTGGAGTCCATTGCCATTAGAATTATTTGCAGTATCAAAACCTTTGCCGTTGTCTTTGATTTGTAGGAATAGATTGTTTTGCTCAACTTCAAAATCAATTACAACTTCTGTGCAGCCAGAGTGTTTTGCAATATTATTAACTGCTTCTTTGAAGATAAGATAAAACTCACGACGAACTTCCATCGAAAGTTTTCTGTCTTTTCCATCTTCAGGGGCATTAAAAATCTTCTTAACATCTTTTTCGAGAAAAACTTCGTCGAGGTGCTGACGCATTCGCCTTGTAATATCAGCCAGCGAATCTTTTCCGGGATTTATCGACCAAACAATATCGCTCATTGCTCCAACCGATTCCCGCGAGGCATCGCCGATTACCTGCAGCATTCGACTTCTTTCTTCATTCTCATTGCCGAGCTGCATTTTTACGATTTCACTCAAAAGCGAGATCTTCGAAAGATTCGTTCCTATATCATCGTGTAAATCGGTCGCGATGCGTGTTCGGGTGCGTTCGACCTCTAAAAGTCTGGCAATGCGAATTCGATAAAGCCAGTAAATACTTAGTCCAATCAATGAAATCACTCCAAGAACAAACCACCAACGCTGCCAGATTGGAGGCAGTATTTGGAATTCGAAACTAGCTGGTTTCAAACTTGTTACGCCGTTTTGATTAATTGCTCGAACTTCAAAACGATAACTTCCTGCCGGCAAAAGTGAAAAGCTAATCGCACGCTCTTTGGTTGGTTTGCTCCATTCGGAATTGTCATTTTCGAATCGATGTTGATAGTTAAAATTTTCATCCCTGAAGTTTGGAGCTACATATTCGATACTTAAGTTATTTTCATCAGAGTTGAGTTCCATTTTTTGAATTTCCGCAAGCCCGCTCAAAGGAAGGTTCAAATCTTTGCCTGCAATATTAATCGAAGTTAGATAAATAGGCGGAATAATTTCGGAAGTTTTATCCAAATTAGAATCAACCCGAGAAAGACCGGAATCAGTAGCTGCCCAAATGAACCCTTTTTTATCTTTAATTACTCCCAAAATCAGATTGCCTGACAAACCGGTTTTTTCGGAAAGGTGAAGCCATTTATTTTCCTCTAAATCAAACCGATCAAGTCCGCGATCGGTGGCAAAATACATTCTGCCTTCATTATCTTCTACGATTGAGCGAACTGCATTGCTTGAAAGCGGCGATGAAGTTTTTGAATAATTAAAAAAAACGGGATTTTCAGCGGCAGGCTCTTTTGTAACGGAAACGCCTTTATTGCGATGACCGATCCAAAGCCAGCCTCGACTATCTTTGAAAATCGATCGCGGATCTATTTCCGGCAAACCATCTGAAATCTTCACAGGTGAATATTCGCCATTTCGAAATCTGTCCAAAAATAAAGGATGCGAAAGCCAAATTCCGCCGCTGCCATCGCTGGTTATTCGTGAACCAAAAAACGAAAAAGGAGTTTCGGTTTTAAAACTTTCGAAAACAAACTCGCCGTTGTTGTCTGATCTGCCGCGATAAAGTTTCCCGTCTCGTTTGGCAATCCAAAAGGTTTCTTGCTCATCTTCGTAAAATCTGCAGCCTTCTGTCAGCGAATCGATATATTTGGAAACGTCGATAATGCGTTCGTTCCGCATCCGTAATCTTGGGCTTTTGAGGCGAAGTGTTTGATTTTGAGCGGAATAAACCCAACCATCTTTGTTTTTACTAAACAATGCGGAAATTGAAGATGGCAAAGGCAAATCAAACTCGCGTTCTACCAATTCGCCATTTTCGATTACTGCAGGAAAACCATTTATGAGCATCGCCCAGATTTTTCCGTCGTCAGTTTCCAAAACATCGCCAACAATCTTGCTGTCGTCTCTCCGTGGAATAAAATTCACTACAGCTTCGCTCATCAATTTGCTCACTCCGTTATTTTGCAGACCAATCCACAAATTGCCGGAATTGTCTTTCGCAAGAGCGTTGATACTGCTGAATGAACCTTCGCCGAAATCATCGAATCTGAGCGGTTTTCCATCTGCAAATTTTATTAAGCCCTTTTGCGTTTCAATCCAAAGATTATCTTCATTATCAAATAAAAATGAACTCAAACCCGTTTCCTTTTCAACCGAAAATATCGTTTGAAATACGCCTTTTGGTCGTGTTTCATCCGGCGGCAAAAACTCAAACAAATTCCTAACATCACTCACTAGCAAGCGACCATTTTTATCCGATTTAATGTCGGTGATCATGTCTTTTGGAAACGGAAGCCCAATTGATCCGTGATTGATGATTTCGGTTCCACGAATTTCTACCAATTCATCGCCAACGCCAAACCAAAGATTGCCTTTTTTATCGCGAAAAGCACCGGACGAGAAGGTCGTGTCGCGGTCGAAAATTGTTTCGAATGTAACGGTTTCGGCAAGCGGATTTGAGGCTTTGTATAGTCCCAAATCGGTAAGACACCACATGCTTCCGTCGGGATGAAACAGAATTCTGCTAACTTGATTTCTAACTTTTTGCTGAATTGAATCGCCTTCTATGACATTGAAACTAACGAATCTCTTTGTGGGAATCCCATCTTTTGGTAAACCAATCGAATCAGACTCAATCAACCGGGAAACGCCTTTCCATGTCGCCACCCACAAATTCCCATTGTCATCCTCGGTTATAAATCTAATCGCGGATGGAGGTAACCCGTCGCTTTCATCAAAATTGCGAAAATTATATCCGTCAAACTGACTTAACCCTTCGCCTGTTGCAAACCATAGAAAACCTTTGCGATCTTGGTAAATGTCGTTTACGAAATTACTAGCGAGACCATCGGCAACCGAGTACTTTTTTAGCGGAAGCTGTTCGGCTTGGGTCGGAAAAACTAAACAGAAATAAATTATCACCAAAAGAAACTTATGGAAATTTTTCGAAATAGAATCTTTCAATCTAGTTAAGACCACGTAAGTAATATTGACGAAACAAAAAATAGAAATCGCAGCCGAGATTTATCCGACGGTTTTTTCCATCTCAATCTTAATAGAACGCCATTTCCCTTGTCGAAATCGCCAAATACTCAGCAAACAACGTGTTGCATGTCCAACTAAAATCGCCAGCCAAATGTGCCAAGGCTCAAGTCCGACAGTATTTTTGAAGATAAAACAAATTCCGAGAGGAATAATTACTTGTGAAATGATTGAAATATAAAGCGGACTTTTTGTGTCGCCGGTTCCTTGCAATCCGCCAGTATATGTTAAAGCAACTGAAACGAATATTCCAGAAACACTCAAAAATCGTAGAAGTTGAACGCCAATTTCGACCGCCGCAGGTTCTCGCATTCCAAAAATACCGAGCAATTGTGCCGGAAAAAAGAAAAAGAAAAAGCCGAGAAATGCTGATCCAATTAAACCGAAACGAGCCGCGATGTGAACTGCCGAATTCGCTCGTTCAATGTTTTTTGCACCTAGATTTTGTCCGACAATCGCGGATGTTGCTCCCATTAATCCAACTGATGTAAAACTAATCAGCGAAAAAAGTTGCGAATATCCGACCGCAAAAGCCGCTTGAGCTGCCGCACTTTGAGCGAGCGACCCGATAAACGAGAGCATCAAAACTCCGCCAATATTCATGGCAATTCCCTGAATTCCGGCTGGCAAACCTAATTGAAATAATTTTCGGATAACAGTAAAATCAGGTGCATATCCGCCTTTGCTGTGAATTGAAATAACCCAGCTGCCATTCCATAATTTCCAAAATGAATATATCGCAACTAATCCTGATGCGAGACATGTTCCCATTGCAGAACCTTTTACGCCGAATGCAGGAATTGGTCCGAAACCGCTGATAAGAACGATGTTGAAAATTACGTTGAGAATTGTCATCGTAATACCAAGAATCATTGGCGTTTTTGCGTCTCCGGCTGAACGCAGAGCACCGCTTAACATGAAGAAAATCATCATTCCAGTGCTAAAAAGAAACATTATTCTGAGGTATGGAAGAGCTTCTGCTTGAACTCCGGCTTCGGCATTTGCAAGATTTAATAGCATCGGCGAAGCAAAATATCCAATTGGTGCAATCACTGCAAGTCCAATAAAGATAGCAGTTATGAACGCTTGATAAACTGTTCGATTAACTTTATCAGGTTCGCCGGCACCGACAAATCGAGCTACCATAATTCCCATTCCGATAAAAATAGAGGAAACAAAAACCACGACTACGAGGAAAATCTGCCAGCTAACACCAATCGCCGCATTTCCTTTATATCCGACAATATTTCCGACAATTATATGGTCAACCAAACCTTGAATTCCGCCAAAAATATTAGTTACGATTGAAGGTGCGGCAAGCTTCCAGACCGCACGCGGCAACGAACCTTCGAGGATTGAACGGTCGTATTTTTTTTCCGTAATCGGCGGTTGTGTTGTGTTAATTTCTTCAGTTTCTTCGGCTAATTCCATAAAAATTTGTAACTATCAGAAAATGGAGCGATAGCGACTTGGCAGATTTAGTGATTAGCCAAGTCGCTATTGCTCCGTGTTCACATTTTTTTGCTTTGAATTGCGTAAAAAGCGATTTTGCCCAACGCACTGACGAAATGATTAAATTTTTCAAAGCGTTTGTCAGTAGTAAAACCTTTGGCGAAACGTGCGTAAATCTGCTGTGCAATAACGGCGATTTTGAATGTTCCAAAAACGTAATAAAACAAAATATTTGACAAATCGTGTCTTGATTTTTCTGCATAAATTTCTGCAAGTTGTTGTCGTGACACGTTTTCCATCAACACACGCGGGTTAAACGGCATATTCAAAAGCTCTTCGCCGATTTCCTTTGACATCCAATAACCAAGCGTTGTCCCGAAATCCATCAAAGGCGAGCCAATTGTCGTCATTTCCCAATCAAGCACAGCGACGATTTCCGTTAAGTCATTTGGATTCAACATTATATTGTCGAATTTGTAATCGTTGTGAACAAGCGAAGCGGTTTCGTCGTTTGGAACATTCGCGTTGAGCCATTCGATTGTTTTTTCGAGTTCAATATGTTCGTCAGTTTTGGCGTTAAAATAGCGTTTTGACCAACCTACAACTTGTCGAATTGCGTAACCTTCCGGCTTTCCAAAGTCGCCTAAGCCGGCAGATTTGTAATCTAAATTATGCAAATCGACAAGGTTTTGGATGAAAGATTCACAGACAGTTTGCTGTAATTCGGTTGAATTTTCTAAAATAGCAGGCGATTTTCCACGAATAATTAAGCCATTTCGGCGTTCCATTAGATAGAATTCTGAGCCGATGATTGATTCATCTCGGCAGAGCAAAAGCGGCTTTGGAGCAGGTGAATAAACCTTGCTTAATTTGTCTAACACGTTGAATTCACGCGACATATCGTGTGCGGATTTTACCGAATTACCAAAAGGCGGACGACGCAAAACATATTCAGTTTCGCCGATTTTTATGCAATAAGTGAGGTTTGAATTGCCGGATGGGAATTGTTCAATTGAAATTTTGCCGCTGATTTTGTCTTGCAAATATAACGACAAATTTTCGATATTCAATTTTTCGCCGAGTCTGATCGGTTTTGTGTCGTTCATAAAATAATAGAAATTATCGTTTAAAAGTAACTTTTGAGCAACGAACTAAAAAAAATATAAAAAATATTTATTTGCTGTTTATCAAAATAATTTTGTAAAATCTAATTTCAAGACAAATTCCAGAATTATGTATCAAATTAAATGTGCAAAATGCAGTTTTTTGAATCAACCGGAAATGAATTTTTGCACGAGTTGCGGAAATGAGCTTGTTTCAGTTGGGCAATCAAATATTCCAACTGTTCAAAAAAATCTTGCCGAGTTTGAAACAGTTGTGCGAGAGAATCAGATTTTAAAAAAAAGTAGCAATTCTAAACTCTGGATTGGTGGATTGCTAGGATGTTTTAGTTTGATTATTTTGTTATTTATCGGCTCTGGAATTTTAGGTGTTTTGTCGGTTTTACAGAAAGATGTTGGATTGGCAAACAAGAATCAAAATTCAAATAAAGCTCGCCCGACACCAATTGCAAATTCTAAACTGACATCAATTGAAAATAAAAATAATGAATCAGTTTCTCCAAACATACCCGATAAAGATGATAGTAATGAGTTGATTAATATTTTGAATGAACGCCAAGATGTTGGTAAATTTAAACAGTTAAAGCCGCAAGTTGTTGCTTTAAAAGACTTTTTTCCTTACGCAAAAGCTGCAGCTCAAACCTCATTTCACGATGGTTCCAAATATGTTTCGCTGGCTATTGCTAACTTTGATGATTTTGAAAAAGCAAAGAAAAACTTTGATGAGCAGTTTTCAAATGTAAAAAAGAAAGGCGGTAAAACTCAAATTTTGGAAACTTCAGTTGACGGAACAATAAACGGAGTTTATCAAGTAAAAAATATTTACACTGCTGAATATTGCACGAAAAGTGCATTTTGCTATCGAATGGTTTCAAAAGATCCAAAATCTCTCAAATATTTTATAGAGAACTTTGTTAAATTTTAATTTTTTTAACTGACGTTTCAATAAATATTACTAGTAAAAAACCAACAAAATAAGCCGCAAAGTCTTCCCAAGCAAAAGTTCTTCCCAAAGCTATTGAAAGAATTCGATTGTTTTCCCAACCGAGCAATTTCACGTAATCAAAATATTGCAAAGTCTCGATTGTAAATGCAAAAAGTAAAACTCCAAACGCAAGTTTTAGATAATCAAGTTGCAAAAATATTCTCAGAAAACAATAAATCAACACAACCACCAAAACATCACCGACGAACGGACGAATCAACGTATCTGTAATAAACAGAGCAATTACTATCTCAATAAAGAAAAGAATTATCGTTAAGAAAAGATAAATTTTATTGAATTTAAAGAAATACATCATTTACATAAAAACACAGAAAGATAGCAAATTGACTCTATACTTTGTTAGCAATAATCGCAAAAAAGTTACCGGTTTGCAGACGGCAGAAAGAAATAATGTTACGAAAATTCTTACTCGGCGTTTAAAAGCCAAACTTCGGAATCAATTTGCAGATAACGATACGAAATAAGTTTATTGTCGGCTGAAATTGACGGCTGCTGGATTTGGTAAGACGGCGGCGAATAAAGTTCTGCAAATTTTTTCGTCACAGAATTGCCCAAATAAATTTTTTCGTTTTTGTTAAAGATAAAACGGCGATTATCGTTGAGCCAAAGCGGATATCCACCGTCTTCGGTAATTAGTTCGTAAGTATTTGTTAATAAAGAATATAAGCCGATTCCATTTTCGTCGCCGTCTTTCTCAAAAGACGAAACAAGCAAACTATTTCCATCTTTTGACCAATCTCTGACGGCAAAATAACCTTCAAAATCTTCTGGTTTTACGATTGGCTGCGGTGTTTGCTCATTCCAATTTTTGTTTAACTCTATAATTACGCCGGTCTGAATTTTGTCAATCTGTTTGTTATATGCAAGGCGTGAACCGTCCGGTGAAAGAACGGGAAAGACAGCACCGATATTTTCCTCGAACGTAATTTGCTGCGGATTTGTGCCGTCACTGTTGATTGACCAAATTTGTTGTTTTTCGTTTCGATTTGAACTGAAAAAAATCTTCTTTCCGTCGGGCGACCAAACAGGATTTCGGTCAATAAAAGAATCGGTTGTTAAATTTCGCCAAATTGTTCCGTCTTTACTGACAATCGAAAGGTCTTCGTTAGTCTGATTAAAAGTTCTGACAACATATTCTTCACCGTTTGGAGAAAGACGCGGATGAGTTACTTCACGGTTTCCGCGAGTTATAAAATTTGCTTGCCCGATAACTTTTTCGGCTTTTTCGTCAAATGGTAATGTTTGCAAATTAGATTTACTTTCATAGCGAATATAAGCGATCTGTTTGCCGTTACGCGAAAAAGCAATGTGTCGGCAATACTTTGAAGGCGTTGCTACCAATTCTGGAACGCCCGAAACTATACCTGTATTTTCGTCAACCGAAATTCGCCAAAAACTCATACTTCCGCCGCGATCGCCGGCAAAATAGATAAATTTTCCGTCAGGCGACCAAACAGGATTCCAATCGGAAAAATTATCGTTTGTAATAATTTCGGGATCACCGCCATCGATTGAAACCGTCGCAATTTCGCCGAGTTTGCCGTCGCGGATAAACCAATAAGCAATTCGCTTTCCGTTTGGCGACCAACTTGGCATTATCGCATCTCCTTTCGTATCAAGAGCTTTCTTTTCGCCAGTTGCAACATCAATAATAGAAAGCGAGCTGTTTGGAATAAAATGTGTGGAATGAACGGCTGCAGCTTTATCGCTGACAACAATTTTTTTGCCATCGGGCGACCACGACGGATGAAAGCCGAAATCTGCAATTTTTTTGACATTTTCGCCTGTTTCTTCCATCAAAAAAAGTCCACCACCTTGCTCGTCAGAACGAAAAGCAATCAACTTTCCATCGGGCGAAAATACAGGCATCGTTGAATCTTTTTTGAGAGTTTTGGTCAGATTTACTTCATTTTTTCCGCCGAGCCGTTGCGAATAAACATCGCGTTTGCCATTAACTATGCTCGCATACACAAACACTTTTCCATCAGGCGAAAGGCTTGGATAACCGACAAATCCATTAGAATATGTAAGTTGCAGATTATTTGCATTTGCCCATTCGATTGCTTCATTTTTGTTCGCGATTGAATTGTTCCAAAAATACCAACCGCCGAAAGTAAATAAAAGCAAAAATAATAACGCAAAAGATAATGGCAAAAATCTTTGCAAAATTGTTTTTTTTCGCGATTGATTTGAGATAAGTTCCGTACTTTTCAGCGACGAGGAAGAATCAAGTTCGCGGCGGATTCGCTTTAAATCAGCTCTGAGATCCGATGCAGTTTGATAACTTAAATCCGCATCTTTTTCCAAGGCTTTATTCAAAATTGTGTCTAATTCTTGTGGCAGAGCAGAGTTTAAAGATGTGATTTTTGGCGGATTTTCGTTTAAAACTGCGTTGAATGTTGCTTGCCGATTTTCCTTTTTGAAAGGGTTTACGCCAGTCAGCATCTCAAACAAAACTACACCCAAGCTCCATAAATCGGTGCGGCTATCAACCTTGTCGCCAATCGCTTGTTCAGGCGACATATATGCGATTGTACCGATAATCATCCCTTTTTGCGTATAATTTGAAAGACTTTGTTGTGGATTTTCAGTTGATTGAACAGATTTTGCCAAACCGAAATCAAGCACTTTTACATAGCCATCGGAGCGAATCAAAATATTTTCGGGTTTAATGTCGCGGTGAATAATTCCGGCGTTGTGAGCTGCTGTAAGTGCTTCGGAAGTTTGTGAAACAATTGATAAAGTTTGTTTCAAATCAACGCCTTCGTTAATAAGTTCGCGAATTGTTTTGCCTTCAACAAATTCGGTGGCGATAAAGTTTGTGCCGTCAACTTCACCGACTTCGTAAACCGTTACGATATAAGGATGATTTAATGCTGAAACTGCTTGTGCTTCACGCTCAAAACGCTTGATCCTTTCGGCATTAGCCGCAAATTCCGGTGGCAAAATTTTTAACGCAACTTTACGGTTAAGTCTTGTGTCTTGTGCGAGATAAACTTCGCCCATTCCACCTGCACCTATTGATTTTTCGATTATATAATTACCAAAATTACTGCCGATAAATGAAACAGCGGTTGAGTGTTCGCGGGCAATTTCTTTCGCCATTACGTTCATCGCCGAATTTTCCATAAACGCCAAAGTCTCTTTTTGGGCATCAAGCAAATTCAGCACATCGCGTTTTAAATCAATGTCGCCGCTGCATTCAGACGAAATAAATTGTTCACGCTCGGCTTCGGGCAACTCCAAAGCGGCATCAACCATTTCGTCAATTTGTTTCCAGCGTTCAGCGGTCATTTTTTAGCTTTAACTCTTTTTCATTTCCAAATAAAGCCACGCCTTAGCCTTGTTCCATTCACGCATTACGGTAACGCCTGATATTTTAAGAACTTCGGCTGTTTCTTCGACCGATAATCCGGCGAAAAACTTCATTTCGACAATTTGTGCTTTGCGTTCGTCAAACTTGGCAAGTTCGGTTAAAACTTCGTCCAACGCGACTAAATCGGCATCTTTTTCGCTTGAAACAACAAAGGCTTCATCAAGCGAAACGTGTTGAACTTTTTCATCTTTAACGTGCGGACGTTTGCGTGCAAAATCAACCAAAATTTGCCGCATCAAACGTGCAGAAATTCCAAAAAAATGTGAACGATTATTAAATTTGGCGTTTTTCCAATCAACTAGACGAATGAAGGCTTCGTTAACTAATGCAGAAGTTTGAAGTGTGTGATTTTCGCGTTCCCGCGACATTTGGCGTTTGGCAATCCGATACAATTCGGCGTAAATAAGCGGAGTCAGTTCGTCCAACGCATTTTCATCGCCGTTGCTCCATTTTTGCAGGAGTTCTGTAACTTCGTGTGTGTCGGGGGAAGTCATATTTTTCTAATAATTTAACACAAAACAATTTTTTTTTTGCAGAAATGATAGGTTTTTGCCGAAACTTCCGCATTCATTAACGACCGGCGAAATTTGCCGAATTTATTTTTGAAAGGAAAATTATGAAAAAACATTTTACATTATCATTTTTAGTTTTATTTACTTTGGCTTTTAACTTTACTGCTTCGGCAAAACCTCTAGGAAATTTGCCTGATAACATGACGTTTGACGTTAACAAATTTGAAAATTATTTGCGTGGCAAGTTAGACGGAAATGCAGTCGGCTACGTTTTTGTCGTTAATCAAAACGGGAAGTTTTTGCGTCAAGGCAATTACGGATATGCAGTTTTGAAAAAAGATGATCCGAAAATACTATCGCCGATTGGAGAATCGCTGATGACACATACACGAATGAACATCGCCAGCGTAACCAAACCTATTACGGCAACCGCTGTTTTGAAAGCACTTCAAAATGATCCGAACATTACGGTTGATTCAAAAGTCGCATCGTTTTTGCCATCGAATTGGACGCTTGGTCCGGGCGTTAAAGACGTGACTTTCAAGGAATTAATGTCGCAATACAGCGGAATGTTTGACAACAAAGGAGACACGTCAATCGCAGGGTTACGCAGTTGGATAAAAAACGGTGTCACACGCTCAAAAACCAATTATATTTACATCAATGGAAACCTGGCAATTTTCAGAATTGCTTTGCCGTATATGCTTGCTTTCGATGCTAAACGCAAAGAATGGAATAATTTAGCTAAATCAGACGAGGCAAAGTTCAACATTGAAATTAGTAAGCGTTTCAAAGAAATTGTCAGGGATTTGGTCTTTACTCCGATGGGAATTAAAAATGTTGATATGAAAGACGGTTCTGAAATGCCGACACGTTTATACAACAATGACAACAACGCTGCGGGTTATGTGGTCGGTGATTGGACGGAACTCGGCGGCGGCGGCGGTTGGTTTATGTCAGCGGTCGAACTTGCACAATTTATGGCACATCTTCGCTATAACGACAAGATTTTGAATTCATCAACAAGAAAAATTATGGACGATAGCTTTCTTGGTTGGCAAGATCCCGCAGCCTGGAAACAGTTAAAAGGAAAATACGGCGATTATTTAGGACACGGCGGACTTTTGAAATACAAAGATGACTCACCGCAAACAATTGTCGGAATGGTGAGCGTAGTTGTGAATTTTCCAAGCGGTGTGCAAGGTGTTTTGTTGATAAATTCGTTTGGAAAATACCCAAACAAAGAACAACTGATGACCGATGCTTTTGATGCCGCGGTTGTTTTGAAACAACAAGTTAAGGTGAACTAGAAGTTTTCAAATACGAAAAGACTGGAAGTAAAATTTCAGTCTTTTTTATTATCGATGATAGGTTTTGCGAAAAATTTACGCATTAGTTATTGAAAGCGATATTTTGCCGCTTAATTTTAATTGAAAAGTGAGAAATAATATGTCAAAAAATTACAAACAATTCAGTCCGGTCAGACAGAATTTTAAGATGTCGTGTTGGGCAGCTTCGCTCGAATGGTGGTCGCGGTATATGAGTCCGCAAAAACCGCTGACGTTTCAGAGTTCGTTGATTTATGAAGCGAGAGATTTAGGTTATTCGCCGAATGTTGATCCTTTAGACCCAAATTACGCCGCTTTGCAAATTGAACACACCGAAACGATGTTGAAACGACCTGATTTTGCTGGAATGAGTGCAGCCAGAGTGTCATCGTTTGATTTAACTCCAACGTATTTGAAAGAAAAACTGGCAAGAGGTCCGATATTTATTTCTTATTATGATGCAAGCGTCGGCGGAGGACATGCGAATATCATCATCAATTGTAAAACAAAATCAAACGGGATTTCATCAGTCAGAGTGATGGAACCGAGCACAGGTACATTTATTCGGCGGACAATCGATTTTTATTATAATGATGGCGACACAATTATCGGTTGGTTGTAAATCAACCTTGAAATATAAAACGGTAAATTCACGTTTGCCGTTTTTTAGTTTCAAACCCAAGCTATTTTATTGAATTTGAAAAAACATCAGAACACAGAGCGATAGCGACTTGGATTTTTTATGATGCCAAGTCGCTATCGCTCCGTTACTTAAATTTAGGAATATTTGTAATTTATTCGTCGCCGATCGTTTCGATAATTACATTAACCGAAGATTTATTTTTCTTTTTTGCTGTGTTTGTAACTTCAAAAATAAAATCTCCACCAGCTATTGTCGTGCCATTGTAGCTTGTAGAATCATTGGTTTCATCAACCATTTTTCCTTTTGTGATCATTGCTATCTTGAGGTCGCCGCCGTTTCCGATGGTTACATCTTGACCTTTTGCCGCACCAATTACAAATTGTTTTTTCTCGCCGGGATCGAGTTCAAAATATTCGATCGCGTTGGTCGAACCTTTTGAAAAACTGATTCGTTTTGGTCCGCTTGGTGCAGGTTTTGCGGCGGTTGTGTTTGCCGGTTTATTTGCGGCAACGTTTGCCGTATTTGTTGTATTAACAGCATTTGCAACGTTTGCTGCTGGTGTGTTAGCGGCTGGATTTGTGTTAACAGGTGCAACGTTTCCGCCGCAAGCCATTAACGACAAACCCGTAAAGCCGATAAGTATTGTTTTCTTTAACATAATCTTCCCTTTGTTATTTGATCGTAACCGTTATAGTGTATGGCGTATTTTCCCGTTTTGAATCAACTACAAATGTATAATCTCCATCGTCGGGTAACTTCAATGTCCATTTTCGCTTGCTGCAAGTATCTTCCTCCATTCCACCATTTGGAAAATCGACGCAGAAATCAACATCCTTGCGTTTTGAAGTAAAAACAACGGTCATCGTTTGTTCTGCTTTTGCAGTAACTAACCAAGTATGAGTGGTATTTCGATCTGCGATTGAATCCTTAACAATCGCCGTAGATTTTCCTTTCGCAAATTTTATTTTCCGTTCAACATTGGTGCCTTTCATTCCCATTTGAGCAAATGAATCTATCGCACAAAATCCGACCAACAATCCCATTGCGAAAAAGCTAAAAAGTATTTTTTTCACAGTTATTTTCTCCTTAGTTGTTAGTCGCCAAAATCTTCGATTTCAATCTTAATCGAAGTTTTGATTTCTTTCGCTGTCGTGTTTTTTACTTCAAATAAAATGTCGCCTCTTGCACCGTTAT
The DNA here is from genome assembly GCA_031415455.1 of Acidobacteriota bacterium. Lineage (GTDB taxonomy): Bacteria > Acidobacteriota > Blastocatellia > Pyrinomonadales > Pyrinomonadaceae > JANNVK01. Next base: position 276,588 of record JANORS010000016.1, read on the forward strand.
TTCCTTTGGTTTGAGCCATATACATTCCATCTTCGCCTTGCGTAAATTCATCGCCGATACCTTTCAACATCTTAAATGTTAAACCTTTTGAAGCAGGCGTAACATAAAGATTTTGAGCACCTGTTGCACCTAGAACGAATTTGACGGAAGCTCCGGGAGCAAGCGAAATACTCTGCGTGCTACCGATTTCACCTTTTTTGAAACTTACTCGTTTTGGTCCTGATTCGGCGGGTTTTGCCGCTGTCGAGTTCGCAGGTTTGTTGGCGTTTGCCGTGTTGGTTGTATTCGCAACATTCGCGGGAGCATTTGCAGTTGTATTTGCAACATTTGCCGTTGTGTTTGTGTTAACGGTTGCGACATTTCCACCGCAAGCCATTGCAAACAAACCGAGTGAACCGATAAATAGTAATTTTTTAGTCATGATTTTCCTTATTTTTTAGTTAATGTCGCATCCTGTAAATGTTGCCGAATAAACGCCCCATTTATTGGTTTGGTAATTTTTGCCATACATCTGAACTTTCAGCGATTTGCCTAAAGTCCATTTGATTATTTTGATTTTCATGAATTCATCCGGAGCAGCGTCGGCAAATTTAATCGTTAAAACATTGCCGACCTTTGTTCCGGTGAAAGCAGCTTTGATCGGGGTAGAATTTTCATCGTATTCGGTTTTTGTATATTCGCCGTCGATGATTTTGTTTCCCGAAACGGTGAACAGAATTCCCGTTGTAGCTTTGAGACCTTCGTTTTCAAAACAGTATTGTTTTTGTGCCGAAGCCGATATTGTGCCGACAATTAGCACAAAAAATAGGGTAATGATACTTTTTTTCATAGTTTTCCTTTTGATAAAAAAGCGTTATCAAATAGATATTGGTAACGCCTTTTTGAATTTTAGGTTGGCTGTTGAATTAGTCGGTGGTTACTGAAACCACCAGGGTAAAAGATGTTGAATCGGTTCCTTTTACATCAATTGAAAAATAGCCGACTTCTATGACTCTATCGAAAGTTGTCAAGTTTGAAGAAGACGTATAAGTCTTCCCGTCACCCGGCGTTAATGTAAAACGTGCTTTGCTGTCGGTTGAGGTTAAAGTGATTTTTACTCGGTCGCCTCCGTCGATGCCCGCATAAAATAAGTTGCAGCCGCCGGTTTTTCCGGTGACGGTTGCAGAACCGGTAAAACCATCGCTCAGCTCAACTTCTTTTCGCTCGCATTTTTGTGCAAACGAGTTAATCGAAAAAGCTGACATTAACAAAATCAGCAGCAATGTAATTTTTTGTATTTTTTTCATATTTTTTATTTTCTATTTTTGAAATTATTCAGCAGTTACTGAAACTTTTAGGGTAAACGCGGTTGAAGCAGTTCCTTTGACATCAATTAAAATATAGCCGACATCTAAAACTTTATCGAAAGTTGTCAGATTTGAAAAAGTCATCTCATCATCACCTGCTGTCAAAGTAAAACGTGCTTTGCTGTCGGTCGAGGTTAGAGTAGCTCTTACTCGGTCATCCGGATCGGTAACAATAACAAATAGATTGCAACCGCCGGTTTTGCCTGTAACTGTTGCAGATCCATTGGTTAGCGTGATTTCTTTTCGTTCGCATTGTTGAGCAAACGAATTGACCGCAAAAGCTGACATTAATAAAAACATCAGAAACGTAATTTTTTGTATTTTTTTCATATTTACCTGTGTTTTTTTGATTTTTAAACGCCATCAACGATATAAATCGATTTGATAAATGGACATTTGCTTTTCGTATATCCAAACGTAACTCTTTTTAGAAAAAGAGTGCTGTGCAAAAGTCCGTCAATTTTAAAACTGCAAACGCCTTTTTTGCAGCTAATTAAATCGTTGGCAGTTCTGCCGGGAAGTTCGTCAATTTCACGTTTAGTCAGCCATTTTTCGACTGCGTTTAGATTTGCGAAAGTTTTAACCGTCAATTTGCCAGAAAGCGAATTTTCGATTGTCAGCGTAACTTTTCCGACCGCACTGCGATTTGCGTCAAGTAGACCGAGTTTTTTTTCTGTAAAAGCAGACGAGAAATCTTTGGCGAGTTCTTCGGATGTTTGTTTGCAGGTTGTTTGGGCGTGGATGCCGATAGCGGTAAACGCTAAAAGGAAAAGCGACAAGATTATTTGTTGTTTCATAGGGGCAATTTTAAGTACTTTATTTTGTCTTTACATTACAATTTTGCGGTAAGAAGTGCAATATAGAAGTTAAATTTTTGTGTTAATCTATTCAAAAATTATGAACTTTAATTATTCAACTAAATCCGCTGAGTTACAGATGCGTATGCAAGCCTTTATGGATGCAAATATTTTTCCAAATGAAAAGAATTTTCACGATGAAGTTAATTCGGGTGATCGTTGGCTGCCGTCGGAATTGATTGAAACATTGAAAGCGAAAGCGAAAGTAGAAGGATTGTGGAATCTTTTTTTGCCCGAAATCTCAGGATTGACGAATCTTGAATACGCTCCGTTGGCTGAAATTATGGGTCGCGTAACGTGGGCGAGCGAGGTTTTTAATTGCTCGGCACCTGACACGGGAAATATGGAAGTGCTGGAAAGATACGGCACCGCAGAGCAAAAAGAAACCTGGCTCAAGCCTTTACTCATCGGCGAAATTCGTTCGTGTTTTGCGATGACTGAGCCGGAAGTTGCTTCGTCTGACGCAACTAATATTCAATCTTCAATCAAACTCAACGGCGGCGATTATATCTTAAACGGTCGCAAATGGTGGTCAACCGGTGCAGGCGATTCGCGTTGTAAGCTGGCGATTTTTATGGGCAAAACCGATGAATCTGCTGAAAAATATTTGCAGCAATCAATGATTCTCGTGCCGATGGATGCGGAAGGCGTAAAGGTCGAACGGATTCTCGATGTTTTTGGATTTGACGATGCTCCAAACGGACACGCTGAAGTTTCGTTTACAAATGTTCGCGTTAAGAAAGAAAATCTTTTACTCGGCGAAGGTCGCGGATTTGAAATCGCCCAAGGTCGGCTTGGTCCAGGAAGAGTTCATCATTGCATGCGTCTGATTGGTGTTGCCGAACGTGCACTTGAATTGATGATTAAACGTTCGAATTCGCGTGTTGCTTTCGGCAAAACTGTTGCGTCGCAAGGAGTTATCCGCCAATGGATTGCCGAAGCGAGATTAGAAATCGAACAAGCCAGATTATTAGTTTTGAAAACTGCGTGGATGATGGATGAAAAGGGAAACAAGTTTGCCCGCAACGAAATCGCGATGATAAAAGCCGTTTGTCCGCAAATGGCATTGAAAGTAATAGATCATGCAATCCAAGCTCATGGCGGCGGTGGAGTTTCGCAAGATTTTCCGCTGACGAATTTTTGGATTTATGCGAGAAGTTTGCGTCTTGCGGACGGACCGGACGAAGTTCATATTGAAAGCGTGGCGAAAAATGAATTACGGAAATATAAAAACTAAACCGAATGCAAAAAAACTTGTTTCGTTTCAAAGATTTATCAAAAGAACCACAGCAAAAATTACTGAATTTACAAAAGCAGGAAGGTGATTATTACAAAAAGGTTGACGGCGTAACCGCTCACGTTCTGCGATTTTTGTATGTTGGTATTTTGCTTTTCTTATTAATGCTCTGCAGTAATTTTTACGACACGATTTTCGCAGGTAGTCACGCGACTTGGTATTCGATTATGTTTATTCTGGCGATTTGGCTGGTTTACCGAACTTGGCGGCTGATTCGCGGAAATTTTGTTGGAATAAAAAACGCCTCGTATGTCACACCAACTCAAATAATAAACGTTTACGACGGCTTAATCGCCTATTCAGATCTGAAAGATTTTACCAGTGAAATTGAACATAAAAAGCGAACCGTAAAGACGAGTCGAATGGTTAACGGCGTCAGAGTCTGGAATGTTCGCACGACTTATCAGTTAGAATTTACAGCAAACAACGGCAGCAAACAGCGAGTCGATTTTTCAAACCAAACAAAAGCAGAACAATGGCGTGAAATCTTTGTCAAATGGATAGACTACGCACGAGATGCAAACCAACAAAACAAACACGAGTATTTTAATTCGTGGGATGTTTTTCAAGGTGTAATGCCGCCGATTTCGGGTAATCGAACAATCAATAGTTTGGGTTTTTATGCCCTAGTTGGATTAATTGCCGCGACATTCATTTTGCCGCCGACAGTTTTTCTTCTTTCGACATTTATCGGAAATCGGGCTGCGGATAGTGAAGATTGGGTTAACGCCAAAACGAAAAACACCGTTACAGAATACATTTTGTATCAAAAAAACGGCGGGCAAAAGCAAGCTCACGCAGTAGAATCAAATCAGAAAAGCATCGCATTTTACGACGAAGCAATCAACAAAATAAAGTCGAATTCATTTGATAAAGCGGGAAACGAAGCTGTCGTGAAAATGTTGGAAAACGCTAAAACGAGCGTTGAAAAAAACACATACCCAAATGCAGCTGACAATAATGTCTATTTGGGGATTAATTTTTACGCTCTTCAGAGTCTGTCGTCGAAAACCCAAGAAGAATACTTTAATAAGGTTGTAGAAAAATTTAAGGAGAACTTTCCGAGCGAAGTATTAAAGATTTCGCAAACCATAGATTTCGGTTTTAAGGAAACGAAGTCAATTCTAAAGATTACAATTGAAGATTCAAAAAGCGTTAAAGACAAGTCGAAATTTGATATTGCTTGCGAAGCAAAAGTGGCGAATCAAATGGTGTATAACTTTGAAATGAAAGCGGTTACATTTGATGAGTTTTTGACGGAATTCGGAAGGCGATTTGGTTTCAAGAAATAAGATGAACAAGCCCAAAATCCAATTTGCCCACGCCAATGGTTTTCCAGCTCGGACATATTCTAAGTTGTTTTCTTATCTCGAAAACGATTTTGAGATAAATTTTATTGAGCGACATGGGCATAATCCGCAGTTTTTGGTTTCTGATAATTGGGAATTTCTCGCCAAAGAGTTACAAAAAGAAGTTGAAACTCGTTATCAAGGTGAGCCGATAATTGGCATTGGACATTCGCTCGGCGGAATTCTCCATTTTTTAGTTGCGTCAGAAAATCCTCAGCTTTATTCGCAAATTATTTTGCTTGATGCACCAATACTTAGTCGTTTTAGTAGCTTTGCATTAAAAAATCTCAAGAGTTTAAATATGCTAGACCGTTTTTCGCCGGCGAGAATTACTAGATTTCGGCGAAATTTATGGAAAAATCAAGAAGAAGCTGTTGAACATTTTAAACTAAAACCTAAGTTTGCCGCCTTTGACGATGATGTTTTGCGAGATTATGTAAAACACGGAACCGTTGAATGCGAAAAGGGAATTGAGCTATTCTTCAAACCAAGTATTGAAGCAAAAATCTATCAAACAATTCCACACAATCTGCCTAAAATTGGCAAAACTTTCGATTTGCCAATAAACTACATTGGTGGCACAAACTCTTTAGAAGCCAAACTTGCCGGATTTAAATCTATGAAAAAAAGGTTTAATAATCAATTTGATTTTATTGAAGGCTCGCATCTATTTCCATTCGAAAATCCAAAATCAACCGCCGACGCTATCCAAAAAGCCTTAGAAAAATTAGTAATTTGACTCGATTTGACGCTCTTTTGAGTCAATTTGAAAGAAAATTATGCAATTTGATGTTAAACATTGTAAATTTATGTTGACAATAGTTTTGCAAATGTTATAAATTATTAAACATAGCGATACAGAAAAGTTCGCTACACATCGTCACCCTAAATTAAGAAATATATAGACGAATGAGCCATTTGATTGAAAAATAGACTAAACCTTCCGTGAAAACTACGTTTCAGTTCTGACGAATCAAAAAAGTGGTGACAAAAAATCCTAAGAAATTAAATGGCTTATTCGTTAAAAAATCTACAAAATGGCTCAAGAAAAAAGACTCAAGGAGCAAATTAAAAATGTTGTTCGGTAAAAAGAAAAGCGTTGCCGGTTTAGATATCGGATCAAGCTCGGTAAAAATCGTTGAACTTGAAGGCAAAATGAATAGTTTAAGTCTGACAAGTCTCGGTTTTGAAAACCTTCCGGGCGACACAATAGTTGACGGACAAATTATGGAGATGAATGCCGTTTCTGAGGTAATTCAAAATATTTGTCGCGATCATCAAATTAAATCTACTAAGTTTGTAACCGGAGTTAGTGGACATTCTGTGATTATCAAAAGCATAGTTTTGCCACCGATGTCACAAGACGAATTAGATGAATCTATTGATTGGCATGCTGAAGAACACATTCCATTCGATTTATCAGAAGTAACTTTGGATTATCATGTAACGAGCGAAACAGCCGAAGAAATGAGTGTTTTGATTGCTGCTTGTAAACGTGAGCGAATTGACAATGTTAAACAAGCAATTCAGATGGCTGGAAAAGAACCGGTAATTATTGATGTTGACACATTTGCTCTCCAAAATTGCTACGAATTAAATTACCAACCAAGTCCAGACGACACGGTTGCCTTGCTTAATATTGGTGCCTCAACAATGAACATCAATTTAGTTCACGGAGTAAATTCAATATTTACACGAGACATTACAATGGGCGGAAGTCAGTTTACTGATATTTTGCAAAGAAATTTAGGCGTTAGTTATCAAGATGCTGAATCTTTGAAACGTGGTGTTTCAGAATCAGGCGGCGTTGAAGAAACTGCAATTGAACCATTAATGAGTAACGTGATGGAATTAGTTGCGATGGAAGTTCAAAAAACATTTGATTTTTATCGGGCAACTGCTGATGATGGCGGACTTGTTGTTCAAAAAATTCTACTTTCAGGCGGTGGTTCAAAAATGCTTCGCTTGCCGGAAGAACTTTCAAAGAAACTTGAGTTGCCGGTAGAAATACTTGATCCTTTCCGTCAAATCAAAGTTGACACAAGAAAATTTGATCCAAATTATCTGAGCGAAATTATGCCGGAAATGGCAGTCGCGGTTGGATTAGCGATGAGAGGTGCGGAACTAAGATGATAAAGATAAACTTACTAGAATCAAAATCAGATCAGCCGGTTGCAACATCAACGGTTGTTAATAAAAAAGTTTCGAATCCGATGTCGCGGTTGATGTTAATGGCGATTGCGGCAGGCGGATTGTTCTTATTAGTTGCAACGCTAGATGTTGTAAATTCGGTGTGGTCAAAAGCCGAGGCAGAAAAGCAATTAGCAAATGAAAAAGAAATTGCTGCTCAGCTGGAAACAGTAATCAAAGAACAAGCCGAACTCGAAAAACAAATCAAAAACATTGATGTTCGCATTGATGCAATTAAAAAACTTCGCGGCAGCCAAGCCGGACCAAGTGCTGTGTTAGAAGCAGTTCGCGAAAGATTTCAAACATTTCCGGGTTTATATTTAGAAAGTATTGACCAAAAAGGTGAGCAACTCACAATTAAGGGAAATTCTCCTGATGAAGGTGTTGTGACACAATTTGGACGAAGTTTAGAATTCTCTTCCGGATTATTTACCGGATTAAACATTGAAACTCAACGAAAAGAACTTTCGGCACAACAAGTTTCAGCTGGCGAAGCGGCAACTTCAGTTGAAGTTCCGAAAGTGGAAACGATTAATTTTACAATTCGTTGCACTTATTCACCATCGAAAGCAACTCTACCGGGAACAACAACTGCCAGTGCGACAACGCCAGCGAATATTCCCGGACAACCTGCACAACAACCGGCGGCACAACCAGCTGCCCAGCCTTCTACACCACAAGTAGCACAAAAAACGAATTAATTTTTAGTTAGGATTAATTGGATTTGAGGAAACTAAAGCAATGGAAAAACTAAAAGCATTATCTTGGCATTGGCAATTACTGACTTTAATGGGAATTTCTGCTCTTTTGTATGGTGGAGTTTATTACTTCTATACGAGCGGAATTCGCACAGAAACTCAAGCAATTACCGATCAAGTGGTAGCACTTCAACAAAAAAATGAAGCCGCAAAAGTTGCGACACAAAAAATCAGCGAATTTCGTTCACTTTATGCGAGTAAGCAAGTTGAATATGATGAATTGAAAGTGTTGTTACCTGAAGAACAAGAAATTACTAATGTCTTGCAAGGTCTTCAAGATGCAGCCCGCGACAGCAAATTAACTGTCAATAGATTTTCACCAAAAGATGCTTCACAACAAGATTTTGTGATGGCGAAAGCTGTTGAAGTAGAAGTTGACAGTAATTTCAACACCTTACGTGAATTTTTTGCAAAAATGGCAAAACTTCAAAGAATTGTTTCGATTTCAGATTTTAGTCTTAAACAATTAGACAAACAATCTGCTCAAAAAACACTTCATGCACAATTTTTATTGACAGCTTACTATGCTTCACCTGAAAATTTGAGCAATGCCGCACCAACAACTCCGGCACTTGGACCAAACGGACAACCTTTACCACCAGTTCCAGGACAACCAGCTGCACCTGCACCAGGAACTCCACCAGTTGCCGCACCTGCACCGGCTAAATAATAGTCATAGTTTTGATAAGTAGAGATAAAGTAATGAAAAATAAACTACACATAAAACGATTTTTTGCGATGAGCATTGCTGCTATTGGATTAGTTTTAGCAAGCGGAACTCTTGTAAATGTTTCGGCTCAAAAAGATCCATTCGCAAAACCTTTTGTTAAAGCAACCAGAAAACCGACTGTTAATCCGAACGGAAACCCGTCTGGTGTGAAGCCTGCGGACACAAAGCCAGTAAAAGTTGCTCCTCCAATTCCGACTGCTCAAAAAGCACCGTCGATTGAAGAAAGAATTGCTTATTTCAAAAGATTACGTCAAGACGCGATCATCAATGGAACGCCAATTCCTAAAGTAACCGGATTTCTGACGCTTGAAGAAATATTGGTTTCCGGAATTTTCCGCACACCACGAGGCGTATCGGCTGTAGTTGAAGCAAAACCGATTAGTCTTTCATACACAATTTATCCGGGCGAGAGATTTTTTGATGGTCAATTAGTAGCGGTTGAAGAAAACTTATTGGTTTTCAGACAAGTTACCAAAATGAGCAACGGAAAGTTTCTTTCTTCAGAGATTAAAAGACCTCTACGAGAGTTTTCAATGCAAGAAGAGGTTCAAGGGACAGCTCCGGTTGACACAAGCGGAAGAAAAGATTCAGTTCAAACTGAAACTGTTGGTTCAAGATTAGAGCCAAATAAACCTTCAATGTCTAATTCGATGATGTCGCCGCTTGAGGAAATGTTGAAACAACCGACTGAATCTGCTGCTACCAAAGAGCCAACCAAAAACGGAAAAGCAAAGAAAACTGAAGCGAAAAAAGAGCCGAAAAAACCGGTAAAAGTCGCGAGGGTTAATTTAGCGAACTAGGTTTGCGACAATCAGCGAATAACCTCGCAGATTCTCACAATAATTTTTTAAGGAATGTGGAAACACAAAAAATCTGTAACAGTTTCGATTTCTGAGAAGCAGAAATCAGGAGGAACCATGAATTTTCTTCAGAATATAAATAGTCTTGGTAAAAAGATAACAATCACACTCGTAATTGCGAGTTGTCTAACAGTGTCAGTTTTCGCTCAAAAATCGAAATACGGACAATCGGGTTTTGTTGGTGAATCAATCAATCTAAACGTTGTAAACACTGATATTAAAGAAATCTTGAGCTATGTCACACAAGAATACGGAATCAATTTTGTCATCGATAAATCGGTTGGGAAAGTTCCGGTAACAGTAAATGTTAATGATGTTCCGTGGAATATGGCATTAGATTCGATCTTGCAATCGCAAGGTTTGGCAGTTCAAGTAAACGGTCCAATTTTGCGAGTAGTTGAGGCAAGTGTTTTGGCGAACGAACTTTCGTCACAAAAAACAATTGAAGAAAGCCGAATCGACAGAATGCCGCTTTACACAGAATTTATTCGATTAAATTTTGCGACTGCCGCCGGAAGCACTGGCGACACAAGTGCAACAACCGGCACATCAACGCAAGGTGGCGGTGGTGGAGCAAGTGCAGGTTCTGGCGGTGGCGGATTATTACCAATTATTAAACGCCGATTATCTCGCCGCGGCGGAATTGAAACTGACTCAAGAAGCAACACACTAATTATCACTGATGTTCGCGAAAATATTGACGCAGTTCGACAATTAATTGCTTTACTTGATCAACCTGAGCCGCAAGTTGAAATTGAAGCCAGAATTGTTGTCGCTGACAGAGACTTTAGTCGTGATATTGGTATTCAAATTGGTGCATTAGCATTAGGTTCACGCGGGAGTGCCGTTTCTGCTGGAACTTTGCCAGGTGGTTCAGGAACAAATCCTGGCGGAGCACCTGGAACTGTTATTACTAGTCCAAACAACAGTCTTTTTTCGAGCCTAGCAAATACTGTTATAGGATTAACTACAGGAGTTTTTGGAACAGCTCAAATTAGTGCATTGATTTCAGCCGGTGAAAACCAAGGTCAAGTTAAAACTATTGCAACTCCAAGAGTTACAACACTTAACAATCGCAAGGCAGAAATTTCAACCGGACAACAAATTCCGATCACAACAGTTCAACCTGGTTCTGCAGCCGGTGGAGCGATTATCGCCACTACAACTTACATCAACGTTCCATTGCGTCTTGAAGTTATTCCGCAAATTAGTGATTCAGGAACAGTTATGTTGAACATTACCGCTGAAAACAGTTCGGTTCCTAACGTTGTCGGCGGTGGTGCTCCAACAATTTCGAGCCAAAAAATGAAAACTGAAGTTTTAGTTCCTAATGGTGGAACAACAGTTGTTGGTGGTGCATTACTTGATAATGAACGTGAAGCACAATCTAGAACTCCGGGACTTTCAAAAATTCCGGTTATCAAAAATTTGTTCCGCAGAAAATTGGTTGCGAGAAGCTCAAGCGAAATCTTGTTTTTCATCACACCAAGAATCTATCGTTCAGATTATTACGGAAATCCAACTGACGAAGCACCGACAAGCGTAAATCGTTCTGCAACGATTTTACAACCAGTGCCACTCGGCAATCCTGCTTCAAATTCAGAGCCACAACAGCAACAACAATTTCCGCAAAATGGTGGAAATCAACAACAAGTTCCGGGTGTCTTACCGGGAGCACAAACGACACTTCCGGGTAAACCGTAAGTCATTTGTTTGCTTGAAAATTCACAGATTTACTCCTTATTTATCCGCCGGAATCGTTTTCGGCGGATTTTTTATTAAAAAAAGTATTGTGAAAAAAAAATGTTTGTGTAATAATTAAATATCTTGTTTTATGTTAAACTATGTTTGCGTAAAATAATTGAAATTAGCTTTATTTAAAAAGCGGGCGGAGGAAAAATGTTACGAAAAAACGGAGAACAAGGATTCTCAATAATCGAACTTGTGGGAGTTATGACGTTAATAGGAATAATGTCAGCTATTTCTATTTTTTATTTGAATACAAATAAAAAACTTTTGGCTGCGGAAGAACAAGCTATTCGTTTATCTGACATTCTTCAAGAAGCAAGACAAAAAGCATTTACTCAAAAACAAGTAATGCGTGTTGAAATTAATAACACCACAAGAAAAATTAGAATTATCGAAGAAAAAGATCCTGGCATGGCAACTGATGATTTAGTTGTTAGAGAAATGGATTTTTATGGTTTAGATAAAATACGTTTTGAAACAAACCCGACAAACGTGACATCAGTTCCGGCAGATACTTCGCCGGTTCCAAAAGCAGTTTTTCAATCGAGTATGCATCCATTGAGTCTTGGAAACAGCGTTGCGACGATTAGATTTTTAAGAAATGGTTTAGTTGCAAATGCCGGAACAGTTGATGCGTTTGGAACAGGTGCAACCGTTGGCGGAGTTACTGTCTATGTCTGGAAACCAACGACAATTTCTGCCAATACAGGCGATGTTGTAAAAGCAATAACAATTAGCGGCGGCTCAGGAAATATAAGAATGTGGGAATATCGGTTTCCATCAAACAATTGGTTTGATGTCAGAGGAATTAATTAGTTAAGCAAGTGTTTGCAGGTGTTTTGAGGTGAAAAAATGGATAAAAAAATCGGTTTAAAAAACGAACAAGGATTTTCTTATATTGATGTAATTATGGCAATTATGATTACTTCAATTGGAGTTTTGGCAATGACCGGAGCATTAACAACAAATTTAATTAGAGCTCACGGAATGGGTAGTCAAGTTAAAGCAAAACAAGTTGCAAGCTCAACACTCGAATCAGTTTTTGCCGCACGAGACATTGCTCGCAGCGGAGGTTTGGAAGGTTGGGATGCAATTGGAAATGTTGGCTCAAACCCTGTTCTCGGAATTCCGAAAGGAGTTTTTCTGGTTGGATGGAATCCGGTTAGAGAAAAAAATGGACCAGATGGAGTTGCCGGAACAGCAGACGACGCTTGTATTGCGACTGCAACTTGTCCTGGTGCAAGCGGAGCAAATCCGGTTTTGCCCGGTGTCGAACGAAGAATTGTTATCACAGATATGAATGATGCAACTTTTGCAACAATTCGTAAACGGCGTGTTGAAATCACAGTTAAATTCAAAGTTTCTAACTTAGTTTTTGAAGAAACAACTTCTTCTATTGTTGCAGACTATCGCTAAGGAGAATAAAAGAATGAAAAATAAATTTAAAAAAATTACTGAAAAAGGATTTAGTTTGATTGAGCTAACTTTTTCTATGTTTCTTTTTATGCTAATAACTGGCTCTCTTTTCGGATTGTTAGAACTTGGAAGATCTGATAGAAACCGTGCTGGTCGGCAAACAGATAGTCTTAAAAACGCTAGAGTTGCAACCTATTTAATTGGTCGAGATTTGATGAATGCCGGACTTGGATTTCATAAAACAGGTGCATTAATACCTGATGGCGGATTAAACACAAAACTTGAAGTGCCACTTGATGGTGATGGTAAAAGAGATGTTTTGACATCTATTTCAGTTGGCAACAATGTAAACGCAAACACTCTTGATATTTCTCGTCCAAATGATTCAATCAGTCTTATTTATCGAAACTTTGATTTTAATAACGGATCACCAATTAAAGTTATTGATGAACTTTCGACAAGTGCTAATAGGGTAGTTTTAAAAACCGTTACTGGCGGTGCAGCCGAGGTTAGAGTTTATGATGTTTTTCTTGCTGAAAATGATTTTACTCAAGTTTTAGCCATGGTTACCGCGGTTGATATTTCTTCAGATACAATTACGTTTCAATTTGGCGATCCGCTAGGTATAAATCAAAATCGCTCAGGAAGTGCAAACTCACTACATAACAGTCTGCTCAGAAAGTGTAACTCAGCTACAGACACAACTTGCACCGAATATAATTCGGTTTTAGAAGTCGGATTAAAACTCAAAAAAGTTGTTTGGTCGAGTTACAAAATAGACTCAACCGGAACATTGTCGCGGTTTGTTTATGGTAATAACACTGGAGCGACAGCGACAAATCAAATACAAATTCAACCTTTAATTTATAATGTGCGGTCGATGCAGTTTGAATACAGCATGAAAGACGGACTTGATACGGTTGACCCGGCTGCTGGTTTAGATGGAATTCGAGGAAACATTGATGATGATCAAGACAGAATGAATTTTATCCGTCAGGCAACGCTTAGTCTTGAAATTGAGGCTGCACAAAAAGACGAAACTGCAGGAGCAAAGCAAGTTGTTAAGTTAAACACAACATTTAGCACGAGAAATTTACAATACGATGATAGATAATTTCTAGTGGAAAGTTCGGGAGGCAAAAATGGCAAATAGTTTTAATAAAAAAGTAGAAATGAAAAAAGATCAAAACCAAAAGGGAACAGCAACTATTATTGCGGTTTTGATAATGTCGCTAATGACAGGGTTTGTCGCGTTATCAGTTGGTCGAACAACTAATGAATCGCGAATGCTTTCAGATGACGTCGCAGAAGCGAAAACCTTTGCAGTTGCTCAAGCAAGTTTAGAAAATATGACACTTGAAGCAGACAATGTTTTCGATTCAAAACTTGATCTTGAAACAACTGACGAACTTGCAATTGAAGCTAAAGTGCCGACAGGTTTTCCGTCAAATTATAGCTTCTCGCAAAATATTAGAAAAGTTAGAGCGGCTGAGGTTGTTGATGCCACCGAAAGAGAATTACAAGGTTTAAAAGCTATCCGCGATGAGTGGGAACTTAGCACAACTGTTAAAGATACATACACCGGAGTTCAATCAATTCTCCGTCGTAGATTTTTTAACAACCGTGTTCCTTTATTTCAATTTGGAGTTTTTTATGATGACGATCTTGATTTTAGTTCAGCTCCAAGATTCGATTTTGGCGGACGTGTTCATTCAAATGGAAACTTTTTTGCAAGTTCGTGGTCAGGACTTTATTTTAGCTCGCGGATAACTGTCAAAGGTGAAGTCGTCACAGATATTTTATCAAGCGGAAGAACTCCGTTTGTTTTGTCGGATGAAACGTTTATTAAAGATGCTGATGGCATTTTTCAAAGACTTAGACAAAGCGAAGGAAGTGCATTGGGTTCAACAGTAAATGGAGGAAATCTATTTTGGGAAACAAGTTGGCGACCGCCAGCCTACACCAACACAGCTTGGGCTGGAGTTAAACCGAGATACGACAACAATCTTTTGAATAAACAAAACAAGCTCAATCTTCCATTGAAAAGCGGTTATGTTGATATGGTTCGTCGCGGAAAAAACCTTGGCGATGTATTTAATGACGGAACCGGCACGGTAGCTGCTCCGACAATTATTCCTGTTACTGCGACGACCCAAGACACAACAATCACAAAAAAAGAGCGTTACTACAACAAAGTTGGATTGCGAATAAGTCTTGCAGACAGCAAAACCAAACTTCCGGGTTGTAACGGCGTCGTTGGTGTTTGCGGAGTTAGGTTAGATGGAAATATTCTCGGAACTGGCGATATTGTTGCCGGAACTCCGAGAGGATATCAACCTTTACCACTAGCTGACGGAACTGTTTCGACACGAGTAAATGGTGAAAGATTTTATATTCCGGGAAATGAAAATTGGATTAAAATTGAATTGGTAGCTACCGGAACTTTTGGAACTCCAATAACGAATGATGTGACGGCAGATATTTTAAGTCTTGGTGTGACTGAAAGAGCCGAACCTGTAGTTGTTAGTGCGTTGCAAGGTTTTGCTATGGCACCGCTTACTTATTCGGCAAATGCCGATAAAAATTCGATTGTAAAATTGCAAAGATTTATGATGCCCGGTTCAGAAATAAATGCTTCGAGTGAATACTTAACTTCAATGAATTGGAATAGCCTTTTTTATAACTTTGTAGTTGCAAGTGTTCCGGTTTCTGTTCCGGTTGACACAATAACACCGGATAAAAATCCGCAAAGTTATTTCAACACAAGATTTGGTTGTCACGATACACAATTGACAACTCCGCCAGCAACTTCGCCTTGTGCGGTTGATAATGTTGCTCATCACAAAGCCGCAACAATTAATGGTGTTGCAAATCGAATGGTTGTTCCATTTCCGATTATGACTTTTGATACAAGAGAAGGAATTCCATTTGAAACAAATGATACTTCATCAGCTTTGTATCCAACAACACTTTTTCCAAATGGTAAAGTTCCTTTAAATGGAGTTATGAGTGTTGTCGATATTGACGTAACAAATTTGAGAAAGTTTTTAAATGGCGATTTTAATAATTTGCTTCCGTCAACAACTCAATATGCTTTGAGCAAATCTCCGGCAATGCGTTTGTTAAATACAGATGTTCCAACAGCAAATGGTTGGGTTGTTTATTTTTCTGATCGTCGTGGAGATTTTGATTTCGATGGCGAATACGATATGGAAGATATTTATGCCGACTCAGCTGGCGTTTTAAACTCCGGACTTTTGTCTCCCGGCGAAGACGTTAATAACAACTTAACTTTACAAGCTGATTATGTTAACGAAGCACCTTATTATTCTGAAAAAATTGCACCAGATGTTGCATCAGTTGTGAACACAAGATTTTATAGAAGATCAGCACGCCTAATTAATGGAACCATTGTCCCTGGAAATTATGATGCTGCAAATCCGTCAAACACTAAAGGTTTTACTTTTGCGGCTGAAAATGGAGTTTATATCAAAGGTAATTTAAATGCTACTGGCGTTGCTTCTTATGGAACACCAACTCCGCCAACTGATTATTTGCCACAAAATACAGTAAATCATATTCCAACTTCGGTTGCTGGTGATGCAACGACTGTGTTATCAGGCAGTTGGCAAGACGCTAATGCTTTTAGATTTCCTTTTGATTATTCAAAACGAGTTGCAAGTGAAACAACTGTGAGATTTGGTGATATTACCGGAGATGCAAGAAGTTTTGCACCTTGTGGATATGACACAATTAATGCCGGAAGTCAGTATCCATGTTTTAGCGGCGGAGTTCATAATTTGAATCGCTTTTTAGAAACTTGGTCTGGAAAAAAATTAAATTACACAGGTTCACTGATTAATTTGTTCGATTCAAGAAATAATAATGGTGGTTTTAAATGTTGCCAAACTGTTTATTCACCACCGCAAAGAAACTTTGCCTTCGATATATCGTTTCTTGATCCTTATCGCTTGCCGCCAGGAACGCCTTTTGTTCAATCAATTCAGGTTACCGGTTTCCAAAGAGTAAACGAATAAACGAAGAAACGAGTAAACAAACTAACCGCAATTGGCGTTGGAATAAATCAAAAATGTTCCAACGCCATTTTTTCCGCTCTCTAGCCTAATTATTTTCTCTTTTCTCCGTTTCCCCAACATTATCCAAGTCAAAAAAATCAGTTCGGATTAAAAAGATTTTGGAGAAACAATAATGGAATCAAAAATATTAAATAAATCTATAAATACCAACAAAAATCAAGGGTTTAGCCTCATAGAACTTTTGATTGTTTTATTGATTGTGTCAATTTTAGCACTTATAGCTTTACCTCAAATCAATGCTTCACGCAGATTATTAAGATTTGAAGGTATAAAAAGACAAATTGTTTCGACACTTCGCGATGCCCGCCAAGAAGCCATGACTCAACGTGAGCCAATTACAATCAGATACGTTGACGCAACTAAACAGATATTTGTTTACGGCGGAAAGTATGGAACTTTTGGTAATTCAAACAATATTTTTGTCTATTTAAGCGGCGAAGGATTTCCGCAAGGCGATTTAATCTACGGAAAAACTCCAGCTGCGTCTCTTTCTGCTCTTGGTGATGGTTCAAATGTTGAAGTCTTAGTCGCAGGCAATATGGACGTGACATTTCAGGCAGATGGAACCGTTGTTAATGCGGCAAATAATCCGTCAAATAAAGCTATTTTCTTTTACGACTTACAAAACGCTGATAAATCGGCTTTTGCCATTTCAATTTTAGGAGCTGGTGGACGTGTAAAAACTTGGCGATATAGTGCAGGAGTGAATGGTTATGTCGAATAAACCTCAAACACCTTCGAAAAACGAAAACGGTTTCACGTTAGTTGAAGCTGTTATTGCAATTTTTATTGTCACAATTGCTCTTATCGGAACTGCCGGAGCGATAACTTACGCTCTCGAATACAGCACTTTAAGTAAAAATTCGACTAACGCCAAACTTGTAATTACCTCAATGATTGAGCAAGTTGAAAGTTTAAGAAATACCCGAAGACTTCAATTCAGACAAATAGCCAACGTTGGAAGTGTAGATAACACTGGCGTTGCAATAAATTTCACAGGTTTTACCACAGGATTTAATGAAGTTTCGTTAAATCCAGGACCAGATGGAGTCAACGGCACAACCGATGACTTAATAAACCCAGGACCGGATTTTATTTATGGTAATGGTGACGATTTTACCGATCCAAGTTATGCACGCAGTGGTTTTACACGCCAAGTTTTAATTACGGATCTCAGCGTTTTTGTCAAAAAAGTTGAAGTTAAAGTTCGTTATCAAGCCGCTGCCGGAAAAATCGGAACACTCACAGGCGTTTGCTATCTCAATAACGATTCTAGACTTTCGCAACAATAGTAATATGCGTAAATTCAATACAAAAACTAGCGAAAAAGGTGCCGCTCTTGCCGTCGCAATTATTGTAATGGCAATACTTGCGGTAATTTCGCTCACCGCTCTAGCGTTTTCTGCTTCTGAGGCTCGAATTGCCGGAAGCGACCTTCGCAGGTCACAAAGTTTTTATGCAGCTTCATCAGGTCTCGAAAAAATGACTCACGATTTTAGCGAGTTATTTCGTCGAAAAATGCAGCCAACCGCTGCTGATTTAACAACAATCAAAGATTCGCCGCCGCCGGAACTAATCGCCGAAGGATTTACTTATAATCAACTAATTTCTGAAGACGCTGTAAAACTCGCAAATTTAAGAGCAATTCAAGGAATTTCAACCGATTTTTATCCACGTGTTAATATTCCTGAGGGTCCTTATGCTGGACTTTTTGCATCAATTATTCCATATAAACTAAGTTCTGAAGCAATTCTTAATCCGAGTGGGGCGAAAGTTAAACTCGAACGCGAATTTAACAATTATTTAGTTCCGCTTTTTCAATTTGCTGTTTTTGGCAATGACGACCTCGAATTTGCTCCCGGACCTTTCACGACATTTAACGGCAGAATTCATTCCAACGGAAATATTTACGCTTTAAGAAATACAAAATTTTTAAGTCGCGTTACTGCCGCTGGAGAAATTGTTCGAAACTCAACTCGCGGTGGCGATCCAAATATTGCTGCTGGTTCGAACAATGTTTGGATGGAAGTTAATGGAATGAACATTAATATTGACAAAGGAAGTGTTGAAAATGGCGGCGGAACAGTTGGCGGACCAAATATTCTTGGTGCAACGGTTGGACAACGCGGATTTCATCCCGGAAGTCCAAACGGCACAGCAACAGCAAATTGGGAAACGACATCAGTTTTACCTGCAGATGGAACGCCGGGCAAATTTGGCGGACAATTGCTTTCGCAAACAACCGGTGCAGCCGAATTAAAACTTCCGATGCAACTCGAAGGCGGTTCACCTGCCGAACTAATCAAAAGAAATTTACCTAGCGATTCGCCAACGCTTGCCGCTTCTCGTTATCAAGGAAAATCAGTTGTCAGAGTTTTAATAGACGATGAGTTTGCCGGTAGCGGCATCGTTAATCAACCCGGAATTCCGGCTGGAAAAGGAGTTTATCTTTCAGCATTTAATCCGATTGCACTTGGTGGCGGAAATGTTTTACGCCGTGTTTCTGACAACGGAACGTTTCTCGATTCTTCAACAATCAAACAAAGAAAACCAGATAATTCATTTGTTGACGCAATATTTGTCAGAGGAATTCAAACGCTCACAGGTTCTGATGATATTCCCAAAGGTTCTGGAATTAGAGGTAAAATTTTAGTTGAAATTACCAAACCAGACGGCACAACTGTTGATGTCACGCAAGAAATTTTGAGCATGGGAATGACCGTTGGTGAACCAAATTCGATTGTAAATTTACAAAGACCTTTGTGGGCGAGTTATGTTCAAGGCAGTCGCGACCGCTCAAATTCTGATGTAAATTTGGAAAATTTCGTCAATAATTATCAATCAGCAGCTGATGGGGAAATTGTTGATATTCCAACTTTTGAAACAACACGCGGCTACATTAACGGAAGTATTTCGAGCTTAGACGAAGATGGCGGAACAATTGTCCGGCAACCTTCGCCGACAGGTGTTTACAACCAAATTGTGCCGATAAATGTTTACAACGTTCGCGAAGGTTGGGTGCGAAGCCAACTTGACGAAACGACAGTTTACGAACGCGGAATAACGAGCGTTGTTGAACTAAATATGAAAAACCTATCTCGTTGGCTAGATGGAGTTTACGACTCAAATCTACTTTCGGGAACTGCGGCTGTAAGTGCAAATATCAAAGGCGAAGAAGGTTACGTTGTCTATATTTCAGATCGTCGCGGAGATCAGGTAAATACTGAAAAAGCTCTCAATAACACGGTTTATCAAGGCACAAACGGCACGGTCGATAACGAAGATATTTATGGAGCAAATAGTATTTTAGAGTCTGGCGAAGATGTGATAAATTCCGGTTACGATTACAATCTCGGTGCTGATAAATCTAATTCTTTGCAAAAAGATACTGATGAATTACCCGATACTGGCATTCCATATCCGCAAACTCTCGGTCGCGAAACTCGTTCGCAAATGGTAATGAGCTGGGATAATCCGAATGGTTATTTTCGCCGTGCAGTTCGACTTTTTAATGGCGAAGTTTTAACAACAACCGGATTTTCCAGCAAACTTTCAACTACCAAAGGTTTAACAGTTGCTACCGAAAATATGGTTTACATTTGGGGAAACTATAACACTCAAGGTGTTACGAGTATTCCTGCTGGCGGCTCAACTTTAAACGATGGAACAGGTTATTTAGGACCGCAAGTTCCGGCTTCAATTGCTTGCGATGCGATTTTTCCGCTTTCAAAAACTTGGTTTGATGCCTCAAGTTCTCTTTATCCTGAAGGTTCGAGTGATGCCCGAAATCAACTCGGCGATGCTAATCGCAAAGCTGACGAAGGTGCGACTGTTAGCCAAACAACTTCTGTTCGTGCCGGAATAATTGCCGGAACAAATCTTTCAACTTTGAGCGGTTTTCCGGGCAGAAATGGCGATGGTGACAGAAACAATGGCGGTGCAATCAATTTTCCTCGCTTTTTAGAAATTTGGAATCTCAATGGAGTTGTTTCACCTTGGAATTATGCCGGATCTTTTGTCCCAATTTTTCATTCAACACAAGCACTTTCGCAATGGGAAAACGACACGGCAGTTATTTATATGCCACCACGTAGAAATTGGAGTTTCGATCTAACTTTCAGAAACCCTAACCAAATTCCGCCCGGAACTCCATTTTTTCAATACATTGCGACAACCGGTTTTCGCCAAAAAGTAAGAGAATAATATTGTGATGAGTAAAAATTATCAAAATCAAAAAGGTTTTTCGTTAATGGAACTGCTCGTTGTGATGGTTGTGATGACCGTTATTTTGTCGGCGGTTTTTGGGTTGCTTCGCGGTTCAGTTATTACCGCAAATGCAAATTACGAAATAACTGATGCTCAACAAAGTTTGCGAAATTCGCACGAATATCTTAGTCGCGACATTCTTTCGACTGGCGACGGTTTAAAAAGTGTTGCAGATATTTGGCTTCCAACGGTTTTTGTAAAAAATTATCTCTCAAGCTTGCCGATCACAACTTTAGATCCAAGTTCAAGCGGTTACACCTCAATAAGCTCAATTTATTCTGATCGCCAAGTGCCATTTGGAGTCAATGTTTTGGGCACTATTCCGGCAACTACCGTCAAAGAAAACACTGACCGGATTACATTATTAACAGTTGACCGAACTTTTACGCAGATTGATTCTCCGGGCTCAAACTTCAATGATGGAAGCGTTTGGATTCCTGCAGGAAGCACTTCGAACTTTTCCGTTGGCGAAATCATTTTTATCTCAAATGGTTCATCGGCAACATTCGGAACAGTAACAACCATCGATGCTTCAGGAAATAAACTGATGTTTGAAAATGGCGATGCTTATAATTTAAATAATGTTGGTTGGGCTGGCGGACTCGCTACAGTTTCAAAATGGGGTTCACAACCAATTTCGCTCTCAAGAGTTAATATTGTGCATTATTTTGTTGACGCTAAAGGGCTTTTGGTTCGCCGTGTTTTTGGTGTGAAAAATGCCGGATTTTCTGATAGTGTGATTGCCGAACATCTTCTAAATATTCAATTTAGATACACTCTAAATCCTACTTCTGCTGGAACTTCATTTTTCGATCCGCCAAAATTTAGCCTTGATTCTCAAGCCGAACGTTCATCTGTAAGAATGATTGAACCTCTGATCGTTACTGAAACGGCAAATGTGCTTGAAGATGGAGAAAAGGCACAAGTTGAAGGTTCGCAACAAATTGCGGTTAGAAATCTACAATTTTCCGAAGCCGCAGTTCCGGTTGATAATCTTGGAAATACCAACTTGCCACCGCCAGGACCGACACCGCAAGTAACACCAACACCAACACCAACTCCGTTGCCAACGCCAACTCCTGCTCCGACACCAACGCCATCACCGACCGCAACTCCAGTTCCTAGTCCAAGTCCGATTGGAACACCTGTGCCAACTCCAACTCCGGTTCCAACGCCGACACCACCGCCAACTCCAACGCCAGTGCCGACAACAACTCCACCGCCGCCAACCCCAACTCCCGGAAATGGCGATGGCTAATATTCAGAACACGGACCGATTGCGATTTGGCAATTTCTTCTTTCTTTTGGCTTGGAAATTTATTTCTTACCAACTTGGCATCTATTTTTTCTCAAGAAATTTTGCAATGCCATTTTGGCAATCTTCCGTCATTCGGGCGATTGCGTTCACGTCAACTCCGGCGTTTAAAGCAGCTTCAAAATTCATTCCGTCCATTTGATAAAGTAAGCGTTTAGAGAGAATTACGGCTGAACGCGAAACTTTTTCATAATCGGAAACAAAATTCCGCACGTCATTTTCAAACGTTTCATCATCAAAAACTCGGTTGATAAGTCCGATTCGCTCAGCTTCATCGCTGCTGAAATCAAAGCCTTTTGTGATTAATTCAAATGCACGTTTTTCCGATAAATTTCGCCGTAAAATTGCCATCACCATCGCAGGAACAAAGCCGATTTTCACTTCCGGATAACCAAATCTTGCGGATTTTGTAGCTAAAACAATGTCGCAAGCGGTCGCCAAACCACAACCGCCAGCTAATGCTCGTCCGTGAACTGCCGCAATTACCGGAATTTTTACTTTACGAATCAAGATAAAAAGCTCGGCTAAATTATTAGCGTCTTCAAGATTTTCCAAAATATCGCTTTCAGCAATTTTTTGCAAAGCCGACAAATCTGCACCGGAACAAAAATCTTTACCTTCGCCGCGGATTATAATTGCTTGTAAAGTATTGTCATTGTTAGCTTCGTTCAAATATTCTTTAATTGAATTTATTAGCGAATCGTTCAACGCATTGCGTTTTTCAGGACGATTTAGCGTGATTGTAGCGACAGAATTTTCGACTTTATAATTAATTTCAAGCATAGCGATTAGCTTAAATCAAAAGTTACTTTATGACGAATTAACGAAATAAAAATTAAGTTATTTGAGCGTAATATTTTTGCTAGAGAGTGTTTTTCCAATTGCTCGATGGAAGTTTGCGATCGCTTTATTCAAGTCTGTTTGCGATTGAAGCTCGCGACTTTGGGCGTTTAAAAGATCAGTTTGTCTTTGAAAAACAAAATAAACGGTCGTTGTTCCGGCACGAAATTGGCGTTGTTCGCTTTCATACAATTGCTCAGATGCAATTCTTGCGGCAACTGCTGAAGCAAGTTTTGATTCGGCAGAACGCATAGATTGGAGCGAATTTCTGACATCGGCTTCGATTAAAACTTCTTGTTGCGAACGAAGATTTTTTATCTGCGATTCTTCGGCGAGCGTTTGCCCAAGTTCGGCTTCTGCACGCTTATTTCTTAAAGGAAACGAAATACTTATTCCGGCACGGTAAGTTGGAAAATCGTTTTGAACCAAGTTTCCGAGAGAATTAAAATAACTCCCGACGAGATTATTTGGCGGAGCAGTTACGGTTGTAGTTGGCGGAATAACCAATGTTGGTATGCCTTGCAGAGTAGAAAGTTGGTTTACTCGAGCGAGCAAAGAGCTATCGACTGTCGAAGAAGTTCGCGTTATCGAGTTTGAACTTCCGGCGAGTCCATTTGATGTATATGTGCCGACAAAATTGACTTGCGGCTTAGTTTGATCTTTAAAATATTGCTTATTAATTTCGTTGATTTCAATTGATTTTTCGAGTTGTTCGAGTTCAGGTCGATTTTTGACGGCTTCTTCGAGTGCAGTTTCGAGCAATAATTTTGGTATTACAACATCGACAGCTGTTGTCGGCAAAATCGGTCGCGACCAAATAGAACTGACACGTTCTTTTGAAATTAGCGATTTCAGATTGTTTTCTGCACGAGTTACAACGTCTTGTGCTGTGTAAACATTTTGCTCAAAAGAAGTGATTTGAGCTGTTGCAGCAACAATCTCAATTGGAGCTAAAACGCCTTGTTTTACTAATCTTTTGTTACTTTCAAGTTGAACTCTAGCTTGTTTTACAGCTTCATTTTGCACCTGCAAATTTCTCAATGCAAAAACCAAATCCCAATAACTAAGCTCAACTTGCGAGACGACATCAATAACTTTTTCGCGAAATTGCGAGTCGGTTAATGATAGATTTTTTTTAGAGATTTCAATATTTCTCCGTGTGTTGTCGATTTTTCTTCCACGCCATAATGGTTGGATATATGTAAATGTGAAAACGGTCGGAAATTGCGGATTGAGCGTGGCATTTGAATTATTGGTTGTTGTCCGCGAACTCGAAAATGTTCCTTGATATGAACCGCCATATTTTTTTGTAAGTCCATTAACGCCAATGTTTGCAAACATATTTGACTGCACAACCGAGCCGGTTGATCCTGCACCGCCAATTGTTGATGCGGTTGGAGTTGTCGCTCTTTGATAAAAACTTTCCGATGAAATTTGAGGTTCAAAAGCTGACTGGTTTATTTTCAGCGTATAGTCTGCAATTTTTATATCAATTCTTGCGTTATCAATTTCATTGTTGTTTTGCAATGCCATATCAATTGCTTCTTCAATCGTCAAAGGTAGCTGATTTAGTTGGTCAACGCCAACTCTTTCAGCACTTGGAAGCGGTCGATTTGGAACTGATAAATTTGACAAATTTGGTTGTGGATCGCCGGGCAATCCTGTAATTGGTGTTAGCTCAGAATTTTCAGTCGTTGTTTGTGGAACAGGAGTTTTGGTTGGCGAAGTTTGGGCAATTAAACTCGTTGCAAAAGCACACAAATATAATGCAACAAAGAGCTTAAAGCCAAATTTTATCAAATTAAAATTCATTGATTTATAAAACCTCGCTTGCCACAATTTCTCCATTATCGGTTTCAACAACTTGTTTTTTCTTCTTGAAAAAATCAGTGAACAAGTTATATGTTTTGCTAAAAAATGGTTTGATACTTTCGGTAATATCTTCAAAAACAGAGTAGAAAACCGGAACAGCCAGCAAAGTTAGCAACAGGCAAAGCGATTGCCCGCCAACGACTAAAATTCCGATTGAGCGATTTGTTGTTGCACCCGCACCACTGCCCAAAATAAGCGGAATCATTCCGGCGATCAACGCAATTGTGGTCATCAAAATCGGACGCAAACGGTCTCTGTTTCCCTGAATAATTGCATCATACCTGTTCATTCCTAAGCCGCGTAAATGATTTGTGTGATCAATCTGCAAAATAGCGTTTTTCTTGACGATTCCGAACAGAAGCAAAATTCCAAGTGCCGAGAAAATATTAAGTCTTTGTCCGGCGATTAATGTTGAAACGAGTGCAAACGGAATTGAGAGCGGAAGCGTTAAAAGAATCGTTATCGGGTGAATAAACGATTCAAATTGTGCCGCTAATATTAGATACATAAAGACGAACGACAGCAAAAATGCTAACGCAAATGAATCAACTGCTCTCGCTAATTCTTTTGATTGTCCCGTAACTCCGGTTTGATATCCAACGCCCATATTTAATTCTTGGGCATATTTTTGGATTGCTTTCACTGCTTCAGCTTCAGAACTTGTTGGGGCAACGCTGCCTGTAACTGTAACTTGACGTTGGCGATTTAGACGGTCAATCGAAGCCGCACTTTTTTCTTCGGTGAGCGAAACGAGTTGGTCTAAGCTGACTTGCGAACCTTTGGTTGATGAGACTGTAAAGTTTTTTAAATCATCGCGATTTCGCCGAAATTTTTCTTCGGCTTGCACATAAACGTCAAACTGATTAGTGTCTTCGCTGTAAGAAGTTACACGCTGACCGTTGGCAAAAATATTAATTGCTTGGGCGATTGTGTTTGTGCCAACTCCTAAATCAGCAGCTTTTTTGCGGTCAATTGTGATATGCAACTCAGGACTGCTGAGATCAAGCGAACGGTCGCCATCTCTAAAATTTTTATCTTGCTTAATTTTATCGACGAGTTTTTGCGAATATTCGTCAAGTTTTGCAATGTCAGGACCGCTGATAAAAAAGCCGATTCCACTAGAACCACTTCTGCCGCCAATTCCCAAACTTGCACCAATTGAAGATGTGCCCGAAACGCCAATTGTGTATTGCTTTGGGTAAGATTTTACAATGTCGCGTGTTTTTGAGATAAGTTCAGTTTGCGAAAATTTTCGTTCTTGAACCGGTTTGAGACGAACGTTAATTATTCCGGCATTTGGCGATTGTCCGCGACCAAAACCTGCAAGTGCAAGTGTTGTCTCAACTCCGGGAATTTTTTCTCGAACATCGCGGGCAATTTGTTCGATTATTGATTGTGTTGCCGCGAGGCTTGTTCCTTGCGGTCCGCGAACCGTAACTTGATAAAGAGATTCGTCTTCATCAGGCAAAAAATTCATTCCAACATAATTGTAAAGCGGAGGAATTGACGCGATTACCGCAATGCAAATTACGACAACAATCCAGCGATGAGCCATCGAAAAACGCAACATCCACACATAAGAACGGTCAATTTTGCTATAAAACCATGAATCTTTTGAAGAATGTGAAGTGCGTTTTGGCTTTTGAACTACTGACCCATCTTCAATATCATTTTTTTCTAAAACTTCATCAACGTCTTCAACAGGCTTTCGTTCTTTTATCCAACGAGCTGCTAACATTGGAGTTAATGTAAATGAAACAATCAATGAAACAGCAATTGCAGCGGCTGAAGTAAGCCCGAACGATGACATAAATCGCCCAACGATTCCGGTCAAAAAACCAACCGGAATAAACACTGCAAGTAAACTGAGTGTTGTTGCCAAAACCGCTAACCCGATTTCTTTTGTGCCTTCAATCGCCGCTTGAAAAGGCTTCATTCCTTTTTCTTCAACAAAGCGATAAATATTTTCCAACACCACAATCGCATCGTCAATTACAATTCCGACCATCAAGGTCAGAGCCAACATCGTCATTTGATTGAGCGTATAACCAAGTGCGGCAATCACCGCAAATGCTGAAATGATTGAAGTTGGAATTGCAAGTGCGGCAATTATGGTTGTTCTGACATTCCATAAAAATAAGAAAACAATAACTGACGCGAAAATGCCGCCTAAAATTAAATGTTCTTCAATTGCGTGGAGCGAAGTCTCGATAAACTCAGATTGATCGCGAACAATACCAATTTTTATATCTTTCGGTAAAGTTTGTTGAATTTGAGCCATTCGCTCTTTTACAGCATTTATTACCGAAACGGTATTAGCACCGGATTGTTTAATAACGCCAACGGAAACTGACGGCGTTCCATCGAGAGTTGCTGCACTAGAAGCGTCTGCACCTGTGTCTTTAACGAGTGCAACATCTTCTATTTTTATCGGATAACCATTTGTATTTTTGACAACAATTTCGTTAAATCCTTCAACGCTGGTGATTTTGCTAAAAGTTTGCAACGTAACGGAAGTTGCACCTTCATTAAATCTTCCGCCGGGTAATTGTTGATTTTGAGCAGTGATTGCAGAAGTAACGTCTGTAACCGATAAATTATAGGCTTTCAAACGATCGGGATTTATGAAGATTCTAATTTGCCTGTTTCTTCCGCCAAATACTTGAATGTCGCCAACACCGTCAACCGATTGGATTTTTTCTTGAATTTGTTTCGAAACAAACTGAGTTAAATCGACCACCGAACCCGGACGACTGATGACATATTGAATAATCGCCGCCGAATTCGGATCAGATTTTTGAACAATTGGAGCGTCTGCACCTTGCGGAAGTTGTCTAATTACGCCGCTGACTTTATCGCGAACTTCTTGTGCAGCAACGTCCGGATCTTTTTCTAAATCGAAAGTGATGGAAACTTGCGATCTTCCTTGTGCCGAGTTTGAAGTCATTTGGTCAATTCCGGTAACAGTATTTACCGCACCTTCAATAACATCAGTAACTTCAGATTCCATCTCTTGCGGTGCCGCACCGGAATTTGTGGTTTGAACTGTAACGGTTGGAAGATCAATTTTTGGAAAGCGGTCAACGCCAAGCGTAAAAAAACTGAAACCGCCGATTACTGTTAAAAGTAAAACAATAACGGTAGCGAAAACCGGACGGTGAACACAAATTTCGGCTAACCACTGCATAATTATATTTCAGATTCCAAATTCCAAGTTATTGAATGACTTTTGCTCCTTCAAAAAGTTTATCAATATTGCTCACGGCAATTGTTTCATCAGCCGCAATGCCGGATAAAATTTGAATCATATCGTTTTCTGTTTGTCCGATTTGAACAACTCGCAATTTTGCAACGTTTTCTTCAATCACAAAAGCACGATAAGACTGCGTATTTTGGTCAGAATAAAGAGCCGAACTCGGAATGAACACAGCTTTTGTTCCGCCTGAACGTGCGATTTGTCCGGCGGCAAACATTCCCGAACGTAAAATATTATTACCATTTTCGATTGTTGCTTCTACCGTAGCCGTTCGCGTTGCAATATCTAGCGAAGGATTTATTGCCGTGACTGTGCCGGCAAATTTCCGGTCTTTATAAGCCGCAACTGCAATCGAAACGCCTGTCCCGATTGTTATATTTGGCAGCTCGCCTTCGTCTATTTTTAACTGCACTTTAATTGGATTTGAACGAACAATAGTCGCGATAATTGACGAACTTGTGACAAATTCGCCAACCGCAACTGGTCTGTTATTTACAAAACCGGAATAAGGCGAACGGATAATTGTGTCGCCGACAGCTTTTTCGGCAATGCTGACCTGAGTTTTGGCAGATTCAACTGCAACTTGTGCTGTTTTTATTGCTTGATTGTTTTGTTTTGCAGAGTTTATTACAGCTTCGAGTTGTTGTTTCGCACTATTAACTTTCGACTTTGCGGTGTCTCGCGTTGTGCGATATTGGTCGTAAACAATCATTGCGGTATCGCCTGATTCCACCAACTCGCGATAACGTTTTTCGTTTACTTCCGCTAATTTTAGTTCCGAAATAAGCTGTTCATAATTTGCACTTGCGGCTCTAACTTCGGGAATTGTGGCTGAAAGAAAACTGCCGTTTTGTGATAATCCGAGCCGTGCTTCGGCTTGGCGAACTGTCGCTTCGGCTTGTTTTACGCTATCTAAAGTTTGTTGCAATCGCAGCCGTGCATCTTTTTGGCTTAAGCGAGCAATTACGTCGCCTTGCTTTACAAAACCGCCAACATCTACCGGCGTTGCAATAATTTGCCCAGATGTTTGCGATGCAACATCTGAAACTTCGTCAGATGTTAAACTTCCGGTTGTTTGAATATACGCCGGAATATCGCGGGAAACTGCTTTTGTTGTAGTAATTTGAACCGCGTTATCTGATTTTGTCTCAGAATTATTTTCTTTACTTTGTGCTGTTTTGCTGCCGCCACAAGCACTGGCGAAAACTAAAATAGCAAAAAATAAAACAGTAAAACTCTGTTTGGGATATTGTTTTGTATTGCTCATAAAACAAATAAATGCCCGAAAAAGTTTAATTGGCATAATTAAAAGATTAAACGAGTTGTTGAAATTAATAAAACGCACGATTCTTTTTCAAAACTCTCTAAAACTATTATTTAAACGCAGAATCCGCAATAGAAGAAAAATACATTTTTTACCACAAATGCACACAGATAAACACGACATAAAGATTATGAAATAAAACTTTGAAACCCAATAAAGATTGATCTATCTTGCTTTTATCTGAGTTAATCTGAGTTAATTTGTGCTTATCTGAGGTAAAAGTTCTTTCCTTTTTAGAGATATTTCTCTCAAATTTTTCTAGTGCGTAATCTGGGTTTAAGATAGATAAACAGCCGAAACTCAACAATTTGCCTCAGCATTTTTTTATATTATGACTACTGTTTTACCTCAGAATGTGTAAAGATTTGTAAAGTTTCGCCAGTTCTTAGTTGATTTCCGTAATAATATCAAAATAAACAGCAACACTTTTTGCATTTATTCGCAACTAAGCCACTAATCAGCGTTTGATGGTTTATAGCTTGAAAGTTTGGCTTTAGTTGTCGCGACTGAAATTTTGTAATTAACAATATTGAGTCAGAATTTCCCCGGATTTCTCTCAACTAAATTTAAAAGGTAAAAATGATTAATCAAAAACTAATTCTATCGGCAGTTATAGGCGTTTGCTTTTTTTTAGCAAATTCGATTGAGGCTTTCGCGTGTGCTTGTTGTGCAGAACGCGGCACTTATATTCTTTCTTCGCAACTACTTGACACTTATCAACTTGGTTTGCTCGGCGAAATGAAGTTTGGCGATTCGACAAAACTTTTTGGAATGCCCGGCGATTTTAAAGGCTTTCCTGAAGATTTAAACAAAGAAGAAACCTTTAACGAAGATTTCAAATTTGGCGGATCATATTCCGGCAACCAATGGAAACTTAGCTTTACCGATCACAAAAATCGGACAGGAAATTTAACGCTAACAAAGCCCGCGAAATATACAAAATATTCGGTTGATCAACACGATAAAGAAGAAGGCGACCCACTTCTCTACAAAGAATGGCGTTTTGAAGGAACGGCGATCAAAGGCACAGGAATCTTCCAAAAGGGAATTACGCCCGGAACAAAATTTTTCTTAGTTTTTCAAGGAAAAGGAAATATGTGCGACAATTCCGAAGATTTTTCACATTGGCGTGTAGAGGTAAGCGGAAAAACTGCCAATTACAAATTCTTCGGAAAAATGGGAAGCTAATTCAGAACACGAAGCGATAGCGACTTGGCTTTTTCGGCTTTAGCGACTTCTTCCAACAAAGAAGTCGCTTATGATTGCTTGCTTAGTTATTTTCTTTCGCACGAATCAAATGTATAAAAACGAGTAAAAAGAAAATAAAAAATATCCAATCGTTGACGCCATAAATTGTATAAAACAAACCAGCCATTTTATCTTTCTCATACACATCAGAAAGACTGTTGTTCAATAACCAGTTTGTCCAATGAGTTGCATAAATAAATTTCTCAATTACAAACACCCCAATTAACCATTTTACTTGGTAAAAACTTTTTGACACCGAGATATATGCCATTCCCCAAACGACAATCATTAACAATCCAAAATTTGACATTGCTTGTTTATCAAATTCCGGAATAACTGAATTGGTAAAAACTCTCGAAAAAATTAATATGCCAAATATATTCATCAACCCCGAAAAGATGAATCCTGTTGTGATCAGTTCGTTTTTTGTTTTCATTTTTAGTCAACTTATTTAAAATAAATGTTTATTTAGGCTTGCAAGTAACCATTGAGGCTTTGTTCAGTTGTAGAGTCTTAAAAACTTCTATCCGAACAAATGAGCGATAGAATAAAAAATGTTCATTTTTAATTATTTTGCCTAACGAGCAGGGCTTGGCGAAGGTGGGGAAATAGTATTCCGTCAGCCTCGAACCGAAGCCCAATATTGTTACATAAGTTGAAGGTAAGAACAAAAAGTCAAATAGCATTCCGTCCGCTGGAACTGAAGCTGAATAGAATTACAAAAGATGAGGATTTGTTCGTCAGCCCCACTTTTGCCAAACCCAATGTTAGCTGCTGCCTTTTTTGTCGGCTGCGTCATAAGTCGCTACCACTTTATGTAATGTTTCTGCAAAATTAAAGATGTCGTCAAGTGTTGCAATTTCGTTTTTAACTTCTTTCTTTTGGTCGTCAATAAATGCAAAATATTTTTTACCACCGTTCAAATAAAGTCTGCAAATTGTCTTACGATTATTGTCGTCAAGCAAGATGGCAAAATAAGATTGAGCATCTCTAAATGCAATTCTACTTGATGCTATTTTTTGTCGCAGAATAGTTTTTACAATCATAAAGCCTTCCATTTCGTCAGCAGTTGTTTCAACCTTACTTTCGTTTGCTGTGTCTGCCGATAAAATTGCGTCTTGTTCTGTTGCCTTTTGTTCGTCATCGTTTTCTTTCTTCAAAGCTGATTTCAAACGTTCAGTAATTAAGTCGTTGATGTATTGTTGAATTGATTTCTTTGTCAAAGCGGTGAACTGCTCCATAAGTTTTGCTGTCAAAACTCCTTGGTAAGCTTGTTTAGCAAAGTGTCTAACAAAACCGTCTGTCGGACTTTGAAATTCTGTATGAATAAAAGTTTTAAGTTCATTCATATATTTCAGTTCGCTGGCTGTGTTTACAATATTGTCAACGTCAAAATATGATTTATGAAATTTCTTTAACTCTTCAATTTGGTTATCTTTAATGTCGGTTACATTAAATTCTAAAAATGGTTTTTCGTCCATTTTATTTTTCTCTACAAGGTCTGTGTAAAACCTGTAAATGATGCCGTTTGATAAAAGTCCAAACTTTGCTTTTGTCGTGTGGAAGTAGCGGAAAAGTTGTGAATTATGAACATCTAAATTTTCGCCCCAATGTTTGCACTCAACTAAAATTGATGGTTGTCCATCTCTCATAATTGCGTAGTCCACTTTTTCACCTTTTTTAATTCCGATGTCTGCAATAAATTCAGGAACTACTTCAAGTGGATTAAAAACGTCATAACCTAACGCTTTGATGAATGGCATAATGAAAGCATTTTTTGTTGCTTCTTCTGTCGTGATTTGTGCTTTTAGTTTTTCAACTCTGTCGCCAAATTGTTTGATTTCGTCTTTAAAGTCCATAAAGTAAATATTATTTTTTTGTGTCTGTTTTGAATTTAGTGAAGTGTCCACGCAAGGTAGCAGCTAACTCGTGTATATACGAACCTTTCGCATTATTCCGCAATTATAGTCGACAAGCCTTAAAACCGCAAGAAAATATTTCGTAACCACGAATGTTTATATAATGAATACTTCAGCGGTAACGAATCTATAATATGTCACGATAGCAATACGAAATACGCACTTTTTGGTTTTTCGATAACGCCGAGAAACAAATACAAAATACGAACCTACGATTCTTTCTTATCGAGCAGAATAATTTGATCTACAATAATCTCTGTAACATATTTTTTGTTGCCTGATTTATCATCGTAAGAACGAGTTTTTAGCTTTCCATTAAGATGAACCAAACTTCTTTTGTAGAGATATTTTTCGGCTAATTCTGCCAAACTTAGCCACTTTCATAAATTTAATTTTCCTTGTTTTTATCGCGTAGCGATAGTTTGAGTTTAGCCGTGGGTTTCAACCCACGGAAGGCGGAGGTTGTTTTCTTGTCGCGTTCGCGACAATTGAAAAAAGTTGTTTAAGTTCAGTTGTCGCTGACGCGACAGAATATTACTTTCAATCTACCGTGGGTTGAAACCCACGGCTAAATTCATTGAATCGCTATGCGATAATAAAATGCTCGGAGCAAAAGTTTGCCAAATATCAATTGAATTTGACAACACGCTTCGTAACGGTCGCGAATTTGTCTTTTTTGAGTAATCTCGGATTATACTTTCAACCCATTACATCCAAGTTATTCTGTTTACAGATTTTTAGTTTCTCCCGCGAATCTTCAAATTCACAATATCTTCAACATCCAAATTGCTCGATTTCGCTCTCGCACGGCGGACGAATTCTCCGTCAACCTTGAAGATTCTGAGTTTCACAACCTCTTCAACCGTTAGATTTGCCAAACCTTCTGTTTTCATTTCGTTTACAAATTCGGGTGTTACTTTAAAAATGCGGAGCTTGGTGGCTTCTTCGGCTGAAAGATCGCTAAAGCCGATTGCTTTCATTTCGCGAAGATAACTTGGCGTGATCTTGAAAATTCTTAGCTTAACAAGGTCTTCGATTGAATCTTTGGCAAAACCCATTTCCGTAACTTCTCTTACGAATTTAGCATCGATTTTGAAAATACGTGTTTTTACGAGATCTTCAATGTCGAGATTTGGAAAGCCAGTTGCCGCCATTTCCCGCATATAACTTGAATCGATTTTGAAGATTTTTGCTTTGAAGAGATCATCAATGTCGAGATTCTTAAATCCAGCCGATTTTATATCATCAACGAATGCAACAGTTAGATTCAAAAATGTAGCGGAAAATAGGTTTTCATTATTGAACTCAAATCCCCGACTTTGCATTGCTGAAGCGAAATTGGTGTTTGGCGTAAGTCGAAAAGTTCCGTCACCTTTGCCGTTATTAAATTTGCCTTCGCAATCAATTGTTCCAGCTTCGCGAACGAGTCTGAAATTAACAGAAACATTTGAGCTAAAGGCTTGAGTTTTGGTTAAGCCTTCAAAATCGCTGAAATTAAATGTTGAACCTTGATTGTTGGTTCCGCCATTTTGATTGTAACGAAAACTGAGTTGGATTTCGCCTTTTTGTAATTCGGTAAATGCATCGTCACCGTCTTCCTTCTTGTCTTGACGATTCCAATTGGGTTCTTCCGCTTTCCATGTGCCGGAAATCGCAGTTTGAGCAGAAACTTCGCGGGCTGGCGAGATAAAACAAAACGATAAAATTAGTGCGAATAGTAAAAAACTGATGATTTTCATGAATATAACTCCTGATGTTTAGATTTGGCTTACAATAGGAAAACACCACGAGTTGAGAATTTATGACAACATTTTACGAAGCAAGATTTTGAAACGCTTCATCATCGAATTTGAAATGAGTTTCATCTAGATTGCAGACAGCACCGAGTTTTTTGTAGAAGTTTATGCCCTTTTCATTAGAATCAGAAACCTGAAAATCGATTCGAGTTGCATTTTGGGTTTTGCCAACTCTAGCGATTTCACGAAGTAATTTTTTACCAATTCCGAAGTTTCTAAACTCAGGTTTGATGTAAATATCTTCAAGATAAACGCTCCGTTGTCCTTTAAATGATGCGAAATGCGGAAAAAATATCGCGTAGGCAATAGGAGTTTCATCGTCAAACGCTATCAAACCTTCAACGAATGAATCTTCGCCAAACATGATATTTTGCAGGCTTTCTTCATTTACTTTGCAGTAATCGGAAAGGTTCGTCTGATCCGCAAACTCACGAAGCATTGCGATAATATGCGGAATGTCAGAAGGTTTGGTTTTAAATATTTGGACCATTTTCGATAAAGATTAACGCTAAATTGAAGATTTAACAAAAGGGACGTTCTATAAATTGCCACTAGCTTCAGCTAATGGTTTAGTTAAAGAAATAATACGGCTTTAGCCAAACTAAAATAAAATATTTTCATTCCATACAGCTTCAGCTAAAGCACAGCGAATAAATGATTTATTTATTCGGCTAAAGCCTAGTTTATTAGAACCTGTCCACTAGCTAAAGCTAGTGGCAATTCATAAAATCTAAATGTGCATTTATGTATTTTTAGAAGTTCTCTAAAGCAGCAAAAAATTCTTGCCGATAGAAATAGTTTTGTTGGTAAACTATTTCGCGAATAGTTGGAAAAGTATTGTAAGTTTCTGCCAAGTGAATCGTTCATAAAATATGAGAAAAAAATCAAAAAGTGTTGGATCGAAAATTTGTTATGCGGCTTTGTTCACAGTTATATTTTACATTTTTTCATTCGGGCAAGGTGTTGAAAAGAAAACAGTTGGAGTCTGCAATGTTGCGACAAACCTGCTACCAATCGAGGTCGAATCAACCTCGCCAAAACTTTCGGTAGCTTATCCGAATCTTGGCGAAGCATTTTATGCGATAAATAAAGGCAAGCAAAAGGGCGACATTGTGGTTGAAGTTTGTTTTGATTCAAACGAGCCCGAAGAGGCAGTTTTGAATAGCAACAAAATCTCACCCGCTGATTACACGTCACTAACCATTCGACCGTTAAAAGACAATCTGAC
Source organism: Acidobacteriota bacterium (assembly GCA_031415455.1). Classification (GTDB taxonomy): domain Bacteria; phylum Acidobacteriota; class Blastocatellia; order Pyrinomonadales; family Pyrinomonadaceae; genus JANNVK01. The sequence goes on from JANORS010000016.1 coordinate 312,301, forward strand.
AATTTCAGCAACTACCGGATTCAACGCCCTCGTTGCACTAAATGGCACAGATTACGTGACTATTGACGGCGATAACCCCAATTCGGTTGGGACAAATCGAAATTTGACCATTCGTGGTTGGGGCGGACGCTCGATTATATGCGTGAGAACACATTTTGTGGCAACACGGAATTATCACGATGGTGCAAATAACAATACGCTGAAGAATCTCAATATTTTTGGATATGCTACACCTTCTTATGGAATCGCACTCGGCGGTTTTAATCCGGATTCAAGTGGGCGAGACAACGATCATAACGAGATTAGGAATTGTGCATTCAGAAATGTAAGAACCGGCATTTATTCGTCAGGCGATGAATGGGGTCGGTATAATATTGGAACGATAATAACCAAGAACGATCTTTCTGCGACCGGCGATGATCGTGTGACATTGGTCGGAATTGAAGCGGCTTATGAAGATCAGGCACAGATTACTGAGAATATTATCGGCGGTTTGGAAAATGGTTTTGGTGAAATTGAAATGGAAGCCGGAATTAAACTTGGCGTTGGTAAAATGACTGATACGCATTTTAGCACAACAACCGCACTCGGTCGTTTGAATGTTCCGGGTTCGGTTTCAAATACGCTGGTTGCCCGAAATACGATCAAAGGAATTGTCGGAGGCAAAAGACAATCGGTAGCTGGAATCTTTATCGTTGGTTTTCACGAAGGTGTTAATAGAATCGAGAATAATTTTATTTCGGGTGTGATCGGAGATGGAATCGCTCCAAATTTGATCGCCGGAATATTTGTTGCCGGAATCGAGGATTCGCGGTTTCAGATTTACAACAATTCGATTTCGATGGCAGGAGATCGCGGTTCGACAGGAATTCACAATCCGAGTTTTGCTGCGACATTTATCGGCACCGATGTAAGTATTGAATTGATCAACAACATCTTTTCGAACACGCAAACTTCCGATGGCGGTTTGAATGGAAAGAGCTACGCGATTGGTTATGCGGTGAAAACATCTTTAGAAAAAAAATTGTATGCAGATTCGCTGAAATCCGAGAATAATCTCTTTTTTACGAGCGGAAAAAGTGCGGGTTTGTTTCGAATTAGTTCATTTTTACGCCGCGAAGGAATCGATTTGGATTCACTTTCAGAGTGGCAGAAAGCTTCTAATAATGACGCATCGTCGTTACTAGCAAATCCGCTTTTTATTAATCAAGTCAATGATTTGCATTTGCAACCGAAAAGTCCGGCACAAAATGCAGGAAAGTTTATAGATAAATTAGTTTTTGATATTGATGGAAATTCTCGACCTACGACGAAAAATCTTTTTGATATTGGTGCGGACGAGACTGAAACAATCAATTAAATATATCTCCGAAAAAGTCGGTAACTCCACCGAAAACATCGCCAAAATCAAGCCACGAAGCATCAATGTCAAAATCAACCAAGCTGCTCAAACTTATTCCTTCAGCGGCAGAAAACACGTCAAGCATTTCTGTTTTCATTTCAACATAATTGCAAACTTCACCAGTTTGCCAGTGATAAACATCAAAATCTGAATGTGATGAAAAAACGCTCATCGCCCAACATGAAAAATCAATTCCGTCATGCCACTTGCTAAGACGATGCGACTTCTTAACTTCTTCGGGTTTGTAAAACTTCTTTTTCCCATAATTTCTGACAAGAATTTCCCCAATATCGGAAATATATTCTTTTTTATTGTTATGGAATTTTGAACTCGAGATATTCATATTGATTTCACTAAAAACTTATCAGTAAATATTATCGCCAATTGCCGAGCATCACAAAAGGCGACCAATAATAAGGATGTGCAAAGCGAGTTTTATTTGCTTGCCCGATTCCTTGGATCATTTGAATTTGAGCTTTTTGCAACGCTTCCGCTTTTGTTAGATTTGGATTTTCCTTTTTCAATCGATAGAAATTTGTCATTAAAAGCGATGTGCTTGTATCCACAACGTCCCAAAGAGTTGCCATCACCGTTCGTCCGCCTTTTGCTTGAATTGCACCGGCGAGACTTTCAAATTCTGTGCCGCCCGAATCAGAATTTAGGGCAGTTTTACACGCCGAAAGAGTTACTAATTCGATATCTTCGAAATTTATTGCAGGCATATTAACGATGTTTTGCAATGTCAGAAGCTGTGCATTTCCGAGTAATAAAAATGATTGAGACCAATCGTTGCCGAGCCGAAAATGGCTTGCGAAATGAACAACCGTAAATTTCTTTTTGCCATCTGGCAAACGAGTTGCGAGCGAATCCTGCAAACTCAAAAGCGAAAAATCTTTGTCCAAAAACCTGCGTCCTTTGAATATTCCTTTTTCGTCGAGATTTTTTTCATCGCGGACGATTGCGAGCAATTCTGTTTTCGTTCCGGGAATTGCACTTAGCACATATTCTTCATTCGGATTTTCAGGATAAGTTACGGTTTGTTCCTCAGAAACTCCCATGCCGAGTGCGAGCCATTCTTTATTGGAATTCGGTAAATCGTCGCGGGTTTTTGAAGTCAACAAAACATTTTGATATTGCTCGATTAAATAAGTTTTTCCATCGGGCGAAAGTGCCGCGAGCGGAATATAACGCAAAACCCCATCGAGCGACCACACGAGCGTTTTGGCGTTTGAGGCTTTCAATTCTTTCTCAATCGGTTTGAGCAAAATGTCGTAAATTTCTTTCCCCAAAGGTCTTGGATCAATTTTTTTGTTTTGCAACGCATCGCGGAAAGCAAAGATTTTCTTGTTGAGTTCAGCGGCTTTTATCTCCGTTTTGCCGTCAATTTGGAGGTTTGGTGTAGTGAGAATTACGCGATAGCGATCTTCTGTAATAACTGTATGAAGTGCGACAGTTCCATTCCCACGCAGACGAAGTTTGGTCTGTAAATCGCGGTTGATTGCGATTTCGCGAGTTGATTTTGCATCAAGTTTTTTACTCAATTCCTTTTCAACAAACAGCTGAAAAGCCGCATTTGCGACAGAAAGTTGGGCGGAGAATTGGTTGTAGATTGATTGATCTTCAGCTGAAAGATTTTGATTTGTCTTGGCAAGAAGACGTTTTTTGTCGTCAAGTTTTTGAAACCCGCTGCCGATTTCCGCGATTTTGTCAGACAGCAGATTGTAACGTTTTATCAATTCCGTTTCCGCTTCATTCAACGCAACTCGCTGATTCAACGTTTTTATTTCGCTCGCATCGCGTTTTACAAATTCCGAAAACTCTTGTTCTTTGAGCATTAGCAAAACCTTTTCGGCTTCAGCAAATTTCCCGTTTGCAATCAACAAGTCGGCTAAAACGCGATAAGTATCGGCGAATTTCTTGAGAAAAGTTTGTTGAGCATTGCCGTTGAGTTTTTGAATCGATTGACGAAGTTCTTGATATTTATTAACCGACTGTTTGCCATAGAAAATCGCGGTCTGCACGTTATCGCTTTTCCAAATCGACATTAGATTTGCCAATGTCAAAGCTTCAGTATTTTTGTTTCCCGTGAGTTTCGCTATCTGTAGCGATTGAACGAAGCTGATGTTGGCTTTCGTCTTATTTTTTAAATCAAAATAGAGCGTTCCAAGATTATTTAGTGTCACCGATTCGCCAATTTTATTGCTCGCATTGCGGTGAAGCGGCAATGCTCTTTCGTAAATTTCGAGAGCTTTTTGCGGCTCGCCATTGTGCTGATAAAGCGAACCGATGTTGTTGAGCGTCAAAGCAATTCCGCCTTCGTCGTCAAGAAATTCAAGGTGCTTTAGTGCCGATTCGTAGTAAGAAAGTGCTTTTTTTGTATCACCTGCGTCTTCATAATATCTGCCGATATTATTGTAAACTACTGTAATCAAGGCACTTGCTTGATGCACATCGTCAACATCTTTGACCAAAATATACAAAGATTCTTGATAAAACTGGAAAGCCTCTGATTGATTTCCAAGCGTGGCAAAAATCACACCAAGGTTGTTTAATGTGTCAGCTTCGCCATATTTATTGCCGATAAGGCGATAAAGTTTGATTGCGGCAATTGAAGAATCTAAAGCAGATTTTTCTTCGCCAAGATTGTGAAAAACGAAACTCGCATTTAATAGTGAATCTGCTTCGCCTTTCTGGTTTTTGCTCTGTTTAAATAGATTTGCCGCAGATTGGAATTTCTCCAAAGCAAGGCGTTGGGATTGCGGAGAATCGCTGTCGAGTAATTTTTCGCCTTCTTCAAATAACACGGCTGCATTACTTAATTGTGTAAACGCAACTTCGAAAGCAAACAACACAAAAAAAACAATTGCCAGACAATTTAATGTGAATTTGAAATAAGAAGTATATAGTTGCATACGGTTTTCATGCTAAGCATATGAACGATTGGCGACTGAGTTCTTGCAAAATAATAGCAGAGAAACGAAAACTCCGCCTTTGCTTTTGGTTAAAATCGCAAGCAGCTTAGCCGTGAAAATCAGTCCATTGTGCGTTTTGCTTTACCAATTTCAAACCGTCATCTTCGGAAATCCGATAAAGATCATGAGCAGTTTCGAAATCGTTTTTCCGGCAATGTGGGCAAACATATTTTGCCGCAACGAAATCATAGATTTTGATATTTTTTGCGGCGTATTGATTGTTGAGCTGATTTCGATATTCAATTGCAACCTCGCTCTCAAAAGATTTGCGTGGCATTAGAATGTCGATAAGTTGTCCGTTTGCAGCAAATTCCGACAGGCTTCGTTCGTAAAAATCTAATGCAATATGACTTTCAAAACTGCTCGGATGCTGATAACTTTCGTTGCAATTCAAACAGCGAATTATCTGAATGTTATTGCGGCATTTGATTATTTTGAAATCGACAATTTTATTTGTTGGTAAATTGTTGTCAAATAAATATCGCAAAATATCATACAATTTTCCATACCAGACACTTTCAATTAATCCCGAATAATATGGACCCCAATCATTGAGTGAACCAGCACCGCCACCCGGCAAATATCCACCAGTCCGCAGCGAGCGAAACGTTTCGAGCCAAGTATCGTCGTTGTTTAATTCGATGAGTTTTATGAGTGTTTTGATTTGCTGGGTGCGGTCGTTCACTAATTTTATTTTTTCGATTATGTGATCTGACATGTGATCTGATTTTTCTGCCGCAATAATTCGGAAATCTCTTATCGCATAGCGATTATATGATTTTAGCCGTGGGTTTCAACCCACGCACGATTGCCATGTGTTTTCCGTCGCATAGTGACGGCTGATAGATTCTTGGTTGTTTGCGATTGATTTTCAATTGTCACTACGCGACAGAGAATTTTCCCAAGCTTTCCGTGGGTTGAAACCCACGGCTAAATTCAGTTTGTCGCGATGCGACATTTTTAAGAATCTTGAAACGGCGGACGATAAAACTAAAGAATGTATTCGAACTAGCTTTCGCATCATGAATTGGCTTTTGCTTTATGAATTGGCTCTTGCTTTTTGATCAGACTCTTGCTTTATAAATTGCCGTCTGCTTCAGCTGACGGAAGTTTTAGAAAAAGATTCGGCTTTAGCCAAACTATAAAAATGAAATTCCTAATTGCTTTAGCACAAGTTTGGCTAAAGCAATAAGGAATTATTTTTACAGAAATTTGGCTGAAGCCACGTAATAAAAGCCTTTCGCCGTCAGCTGAAGCAGACGGCAATTCATAGAACGAAGCACTTAATCAAAGTTATTCCTTGCGTGTTCCTGCCTTTCGTGTCTTTTTTGGTTGGGTAAACAAATTTGCCGTGTATTTTTCATACAATTCAAACAAATAAACCATCCGATTTGCTTCGCTCGTGAAGGCTTGCGGGCGACACGGTAGATTGACGGCTTTGTCTAAATCATTATGAGCTTTCACGAGGCTCGGCGGCATTGTCAGCGGATCGTATAAATCAGCGAGCGAGTTTTGAAGTTCTTTCTATTAGGCTTGATTTCAAAATCTTTTCAATTTCTTTTCAATCAACTCAACCACGCTTACCGGTTCTTTTGCAAACATTAACTTTGCCCATTGTTTAGGTTTTGACAGATTGTTCAAGACTAAGAATAAAGCCAAACCTTGTTCTTGCGACCACCATTTTTTACCGCGTCTGACACCTGTTAAAGCGTTTTCTTTTGAGACGTTTCCGCCTTTCGCGTGAATCATCCATACATACATTGTGAATTGCCCCAAGCCTTCCATAGTTAGAAAAAAATCGTCCAATTCAGAGAATATGTTTTTTTCTCCTGTGAAGTATGTTTGTTGACGTTTTTTGAGCAAACCTATTGCCTGAGTTAATTTGATGTTTGATTTATCTGTAACTGACTCGTAAAAAAGTTTAACTTCTTCAAGAAAATGTTGAGTGTAGATTGCATCGTTTTTAAAATAATCTTGAACAATATCATCAGAAAATTCTACCGAAAAAGTATGTTTTTGCTCATATTCCGACAGCTTCTTACCAAAATTCCGCATCTGCTGAGAATGCGAAAACTCGTGTAAAAAAACACCTGTAACCAAATTTTCAAATCCTAATTCTTTACTTTCGACACCTGCATTTTTCCAAAACTCCGGCAACGGCATCACAAAAAAAGAGTTTTCACCCGCCAAAGGCGAGGCAAAAGACATCAAACCAACCGGAACAACTTGTTTGTCAGGAAGTGTAAGTTTGCCGTTGTGAATCGCTTTTTTCCAAGTTAGTTTTTGATTGAGTAAATTTGGACCACTAACCGGTTCGCCGTCCGGAACAGATGTTTTAGAAGTAGAGTAAACGTCTGTTTCATCAAAAAACACAAACTCAACAGGTTGCAAAGTGTTGATGTTGTAAATTTCTTTGCTGACTAACTCCCACGCTGAAAACCATTTTCTAACAGCTTGTAAGTCTGAGGAAGTTTTTGTTTGTTGAGCAACTGCAAAAATATTAAAGAGCAACAGGATTACGAAATACAACATTAGTATTTTTGCTTGTTTCATCAAGTAATTAATTTACAAATTCCAAACTATTCGGCTATTGATTCACAGTTTTTTGAGCTGGATTAAAACCATACATAAAATTATTCAAGTGTCCGCCCGAACTTTGAAGTTCAACTATATCCATAAGTTCTTCAAAATATAAGCAGATTCTTTCTCTTTCTTCTGTATCCAGATCTAAGTAAACATCAGAAAATCTATCAAGCCCGACTTTGATTTTATCCTGGTAATCATTATCGGTTACATTATTATTTTTTGATAAAACGATAAAATCATCGGCGGCTGAATTCATTTTCTCAGTTAAAACAGACCGCAAAACTTGATTCTCAACACCGCTATAGCTTGCCGAATCTTTAGTGAACTTTTCTTTATTCTTAAAATCCTCAAGTTTTTTCATATAATCGGCAGAAAGATGATTTTGCTGTTGTCCACAAGCCGCGAATACAACAAATGTTATCCCAATAAAGATAATGGTTATTAACCTCATAGATATTACAAATTCCAAACAACCTGACTCTTCAGTCTCAAAACGCATTTATCTTTCCCAAGCGTTTCCATTACCGCCAGCATAGATGGTCCAACGCCTTGACCTGTCAGCAAAACTCTTGCTCCGTTGAGTAAAACGCCGAGTTTTGTGCCTTTTGATTCGCAAAAAGTTTTGACGACTTCTTGCAAATTATCGTGGGTAAAATCTTCGACCGTTTCTAAAACTTCGGCTAATTCTGGTAGCCAAATTTTTAGATTAGGCTCTTTGCCGAGATTTTTTTCGATGGCGGATTTATCAAAATCGAAATCTTCGCTGAAAAATGCACGTCCTTGATTTGAGAAATCTTTGAGCGTAAAAAAACGTTGGCGAATCAAATCTATCGTGTTTTCAAGCCAAGTTTTATCGTCGTCTTCATATTCATCACGCCAAAGCTTGGCAGCCTTAAGTTCGGGTTTAACGAAAGGTAGCAAATCTTCAATCGGCATTGTGCGGATATATTCGGCGTTCATCCAAATCGCTTTATCGTCTGTCCAACGGCGTTCGTCGTTTGCGTCAAAGTTGAAAACAGCGTTGCTGCGATGAATGTCTTCGAGCTTGAAAAGTGCCGTAAGCTCTTGCATCGAAAAGATTTCCTGTTCCGTTTTTGGCGACCAACCAAGCAGAGCGAGAAAATTCTTAAACGCCGGAGCGAGAAATCCTGCATCGCGATAAGTTGTCATCGAAACAACTTCGCCGTGTTTTCGTTTCGACAATTTGCCTTTATTTGGTGCCAAAATCAGCGGCAAATGTGCAAAAATCGGTGGAGTTTTGCCGAGAGCTTCGTAAATCAAAACCTGTTTGTGTGCGTTCGTAATGTGATCTTGCCCGCGAATAACGTGCGTAATATTCATCTCAATATCATCGCAGACAACGGCAAGATTATAGAGCGGATGTCCGTCGCTGCGAAGCAAAACGAGATCTTCAGTTTCGGAATATTCACGTTCTTGCAAACCATAAACGGCATCTTCAAAAACACTTTTGCCATGTTCCGCGACTTTCAAACGAATCGCGAAGGGCTCAGTTTCGGCACGTTTGGTAGATTCTTCAGTTGATAAATCGCGAAAAGGATTTTCACGCAAATTAAGATTTTGACGTGCTTTTTCCTGAATCGCGGCTTTCACATCGCCCGTCGCTTCAACTTTCGGCGTAAAATCACGGTAAGCTTTGCCTTCGGTGAGAAGTTTTAAAGCAATTTCGCGGTGCTTTGGTGCGTTGTTCGATTGAAAAACAATTTCTTCATCATGCTCAAGTTCAAGCCATTTCAAACCGTCCAAAATCGAACGAGTCGATTCATCAGTCGAACGTGCAAGATCAGTATCTTCAATTCGAAGCAAAAACTTTCCGCCAGTATTTTTAGCGTAAAGGTAGTTAAATAGAGCAGTTCGGGCTGAACCGATGTGTAAATAGCCGGTCGGCGATGGTGCAAATCTTACTCGTGTTGTCATAAATATTTTATTATTGCCGATAATTCTCGCTAAAATTACAGTTAGGCTTTGGGTATCATTGGAAAAAAAGCACTCGTTTTTCGCTTGTAATCAATAAACGCAGGATTATTTTCGTATTTTTTTTCTAACATCGGAATTCCCGAAACGAACAGTATCAAAATTGTAATCAAAATCGGGCTGAAAATCGACGCAAAACCGAAAGGAATCGAAAGAGCGAAAAAGAAAATTCCCCACCAGAGAACAACTTCGCCAAAATAATTCGGATGCCGCGTGTATTTCCACAAACCAGATTGAATAATTTTCCCTTTATTTGAAGGGTTTTTTGTAAACTCACGAAGCTGCCAATCGCCGATTGCTTCGAAACCGAAGCCAAAAATCCAAATCGCGAGTCCAATAAAATCAAATATTCCAATTGGTTGCGAATGAAAATTAACCCAAATCACCGGAATCGCAATCAAAAAAAGAAATGCAGCTTGCAGGATAAATACTTGCAAATATGAACGAACGAAAAACAATTTTCCCCAACTTTCACGCCACGCTTTGTATCGAAAATCTTCGCTCTTTCCGCGATGTCGCGAATAAATATGTATCGCCAGCCGCAAACCCCAAATTGTGACGAGAATATTTACAAGAAGTCCGCGTGAATTTTGCAATTCTGTGAGAAAAAAAGAAAGCCACGCAATCAGCACAAATCCCAAACCCCAAAATACGTCTGCAATGTCGTTTCGCTTCTTAATCAGCGACATTGCAAAGCCGATATTTGCGAAGATAAACAACGCCGCAATTAGGATCAAATATGTCTTCAAATCACCCATTTCATTGCAATTAAATAACTTACGATCGAAACTGAGGCTGACAAAACCATTCCCCAAATCATATCAACGATGACAACGGTGAGCGACCAATCTTTCAAAGTCGCAAGATTTGTAAGATCGTATGTCGCATAAGTAATCAATCCAAACATTGCTCCGTAAAAAATTGCGTAAGTCCAAGAAGCTTTTTCAATTGCTGGCGAGATCACAAACACCACGAGACCGCCGATGAAAAGTAAATAGAAGATAATCGCCGCAGTCCAGTTTATGTTTTCCAGTAGCAAATGCCCGATATGTTTGCGGTAGAAATCTTTGGCAATAAATCCGAGCCAAATCATATCAATCGCAAAGAAAACCGGAAGCGTGATTAAATAAAGTTTTAGTAAAAGCATATTTGTTAAGTAAATAGTATCAGGCAATTTTTTGTTTTAATTCAGCAATTTGTTTTGTTAAAAGTTCAATTTTTTCAATAAGTTCGGCGTGTCTTTTTTCGTTTTGCGAAGGTTCTTTTCCCTCGAGCGAAATGTTCCCATTTGCTTCAAGTGCAAATGTTTTAAGCGATTCTAAACCTTGAAAACCTTGTCGATGTGCAACCGCAATCATCTCAGATTCAGTCAATAATTCTTTCGCCATTGCTTGCCGGTTTATTACACCATCTTCAATTAATTTTGTTTCTTTTCCTTCAATTATTTGGTCAAGACGACGATGCTTAAACAAAAAACGGACAACAATATAATTGAATAAAAGCAAACTAATCGCACCAATAAAACCGCCTGAAAGTGAATTGTCTTGTCCAATAATAGCATTTTGAACTGTATTTGAGAGCAAAAGTATGACGATTAAATCAAACGGATTAAGCTGTGCCAGTTCGCGTTTGCCAAAAACTCGCAATACGATGACAAGAAAAATATAGACTAAAATTGGGCGAATAATTTTCTCAAGGATAGAAATATCAGGAACGAAAAGGTCGTTAAAAAAATTGGGTTCAAGAAATCCAAGGAACATAATATTTACCTCAACCAAAAAGTAAAAGGCTATCAACCAAGTTTGTTGATAGCCAATCTGAATAAAAATGGCGGAGACGACAGGATTCGAACCTGTGGTAGTGTTTAACGACTACAACGGTTTAGCAAACCGCCGCTTTCAGCCACTCAGCCACGTCTCCGCGTTTGTGAAAACGCAAACCTAATTCTAGCAATGATGGAATGAATGTCAAGTTTCGTAAGTTGAAATTGAGTTTTTTATGTTTACATTTAATAATAGAGCGTTTTATGACGATAATCTTTCTTTTAATTTTAAGTCTCAGCGGGTTTTGTTGTTCTAAATTTCTTTTTGAAGAAGAAAGATTTTTTGTGCGATTTTTTGCCGGAACTCTAATCGGCTCGGCGACTTTCGGAACTCTCGGATTCGTCATAGCGTGTTTCTTCGGGCTTTCGACAACTACCGTTTTTATCGCATTTACAATTTCTTGCTTGCCAATATTATTGTTGTTGAATAGAGACTTACGAGATTTAATTAAGCCAAAGTTTGATTCAATTAATTATCTCAATGCGATTTATTATTTAGCATTTTTCGGTATTTTTTATTTATTTTTTGAGCGAGCGATGATTGTTTCTGATCAAGGAATTTTCACAGGTGCTTCAAACAACCTCGGCGATTTGCCTTATCATCTCGGTGCAATTTTCAGCTTTACTGAAGCAAATAATTTTCCGCCGGAAAATCCGTCGTTTTCTGGTGCAAAATTTACATATCCATTTATTGCTGATTTTATAACGGCGTGTTTGGTGAAAGTTGGCGACAGCGTTCAGTCGGCAATGTTGTGGACAAATATTGCTTGGGCTTTTTCATTACTTGTTGTTTTAGAAGCATTTACAGAAAAATTTACAAAAAGCAAAGTTGCCGGAAAAATTGCTCCGTTGCTTTTATTTTTTTGTGGTGGACTCGGATTTATTTGGTTAGCAAAAGATTTTTGGCAAGACGGACGTGGATTTTCTGAATTCATCTGGAATCTGAAAACCGATTACACAATTCGCAGCGAAGGTTTCCGCTTTGGAAATTCGCTGACAACGCTTTTTATTACACAGCGAAGTTTGTTGCTCGGAATGCCAATAACGGTTCTAGTTTTGAGCAAACTTTGGGAAGAATTTAGAAATTCTGAATCCAAGAGTTTTAATCCGCAAATAATTTTTTACGGGCTACTTGCCGGAACTTTGCCGTTAATTCATCTGCATAGTTTGATAGTTTTGTTTATTGTTTCGGTGTTTTTATTTGCGTTTAACCTTGAAAAATGGAGAAATTGGGTTGCTTTTGGAATTGGAGTTTGTTTGATTGCGATTCCCGAATTAATTTGGGCAATGAGCGGAACTTCAAATCGAGCAGCCGAGTTTTTTGGCTGGCATTTCGGCTGGCACGCGGGAAAAGATAATATTTTATTTTTCTATCTTAAAAATCTCGGCGTATTTATTCCATTTATACTTTTGGGTTTATATCTTTCACAGACCCAAACTGACAAAGATTTGGAAGAAGATAAACCTTTGTTTAACAAGCAATTATTATTTTATTTGCCTTTCATTTTTTGTTTTGTGATTGCGAATATTTTCAAACTTGCACCTTGGGAATGGGACAATATAAAGGTTTTGATCTATTGGTTTGTTGGCTCAGTTCCGTTTGTTGCTCTGTTTGTCGCGAAGATTTGGGAACGAAAAATTGCGTTTAAGTTGCTCGCGACAGGTTGTTTAATTTTACTAACTTCAGCGGGAATCACCGATGTTTGGCGAGTTGTTTCAGGTGCGATAAACTATCAAGTTTTTGATAAAGATGCAGTTGCTGTTGCGGAACAAATCAAAGTAAAACTTCCGCCAAAAGCCTTAATCCTTAATGCTCCAACATATAATTCGGCAATAGTTTTGAGCGGAAGACGTTCTTTGATGAGATATTCAGGACATCTTTCATCGCACGGAATTGATTATTTACCGCGTGAAGATGATGTGAAAAAAATCTATCAGGGCGAATCAACTTCTTCGATTTTAATGCGAAAATACGGAATCGAATATGTGTTAATTAGCCCTGAAGAAATAAATGCACTCCAAGCAAACGAAGAATATTTTGCGAAATATCCGATTGTTGCCGAAAGTGGGCGATATATTCTTTACGATGTTCGCCCTAAATAATTTATCTGACGTAAGAAGCAGGAAGTGGAAAGTCGCCAAGTAATCCCCACTGAAATGATTGCAACTGCCCATTGCCGCTATTTAATACGAAATAATTTCCGTCACGATAAACTGCTTGGTCAAACTTAGCATCGCCATCATAATCGCCCGGAACAGGAATGTCAGTCGCAAGTCCAAACTGACTTCCATAAAACGAACCATTTGAACTTCGCAAAACATACCAAGTTCCTGCACGAAAAACCGCAAGATCGGTTTTCCCATCACCATCGTAATCTGCGGGAACGAGTTTGTCTCCTATTGCTCCAAATTGTAATGCTCCGAATGAGTTAGTTTGGCTATACCAGATATACCAAATTCCTGTGGACGGACGGAAAACTGCGTAATCAAATTTTCCGTCGCCATCAAAATCAGAAGGAATTGGAACATCGCCATTTGCTCCAAATTGAAACGCATTAAATCCGTTATTTGAACTCGTGCGGATGTAAAATGTTCCATTCGTTGGTCGCCAAACGGCGATGTCGGCTTTTCCGTCGCCATCGAAATCTCCGGGAACTGGAATATCAACCTCGATTCCAAAAGAGATAAAATGCAACGGGCTTACTTGAAAACTCGGTGAAGCACTTGTCTGCCAAAGTCCGCTTTCCGGGCGATAAATTCCGTAATCAGTTTTGCCGTCGCCGTTGTAATCAGCGGGAACAAGAATATCGCCTAGTCGAGAACGTATATATATTGTACTTAAAGGTGAACTATACCATGTAAGATTACTTGGTCGAAACACCGAATAATCAGTTTTACGATCTCCATTTGAATCAAAAAGATTTCCTTCAGCCACTCGGCAAGAATTTAGCAACACAGAAACATTATTCGAACCCGAATTTGCGGTGGCAAGGTCGATTCTTCCATCGCCATTGAAATCGCCTTTTACGATAGAATTTGGATAAACACCAACGGAATACTCATTCGGCGATTGGCTGTTTGTGTTAGCGAAAACAACTTTATCAGCTCCATTTAAAGCAATTGCAACTTGTGGGCTACTGTTGCCACCAACGAAATCGCCCGCAGATAAGGAAACTGGATTTGAGCCAACGTTGCCCGAAGAACCGCCTCCAGTGAAAACTCCGGTTGATGTTCCGTTAAGCTGCGAAAAGCGGTCGCCATTATAGTTTGCAGTAAAAATGTCTTGGAAGGAATCATTATTCTCATCGAAGATCGCAAGCGAAACTGGACCAGAACCAATGTTGTAGTTTGACTGAGTTGAGAAATTTCCGTTTCCAAAACCGATGTAAACCGAAACGCTGTCTGAGCCAAAATTTGTCACAGCAAGGTCATCAATCGCGTCATTATTAAACCTTCCAACAGCAACGAATGAAGGTTGAGTTCTCGCACGTAAATCTCTGGCGGCAGTAAATCCGCCAGTTCCATTTCCTAGTAAGATTGTAACTGTTCCGCTGAAGAAGCCGCCGAAATTTGCTACCGCAAGATCTCTAATATTGTCTGAATTAAAATCACCGATCGCCACCGAAATCGGACTTGCACCAGCCGCTACATTTGTCGCTGCTGAAAATGTTCCATTTCCATTACCTAGAAAAATTGAAACGTTATTAGAATTCGAATTCACCACCGCCAAATCGTCGTTCGCATCGGCATTGAACCGACCAACTGCAACAGAATATGGATCTGCACCAGCCGTAAGAGTTGCACCACTTGTAAATGTTCCGATTCCGCTACCAAGAAGTATCGAAACACTGTTCGAAGCCTGATTTGTGACGACAAAATCCTGCTTGTTATCGTTATTAAAATCGCCCACAGCCAAATTTGTTGGATTTCCACCAGCGGGGTAATTTACGGCTTGGTCAAAGAATGGCACGAAGCAGCCAAATGATTGAACTACGTTTGGAACTGTTGTTATATCGAGGCTCCAGCCACCTGAAATCACACCTGAATTTGTAGATAGGCTATCTACGACATACAATTTCCAATCACCATTGGCTGGAAGTTTGTTAAAACTTGACAACAAATTGGCGTAACGACCCAGTGGAGCGGGATTCGGAAAAGCTGCGAATCCCGAATAATCAGTTGGTCTGTAAGTTCCTGATAAAATCGGAGCAGAGCTTAAACTGTCGGCAGAATCATCAAACGTTAAGTTCGCACTTACCGCACCTTGCCCGGCTCCAGATAACAAAGTGACGGCGGTGCCATTCGGACTTACGAGCAAAATGCCGACATCAAAGCTACGAGAGTGTGTTAATCCGGTTAACGAAACGGTAACTTTGCTAACAACTCCGGTCGATCCCGAAACATTAATATTTGATCCATACGGCATAGCTTGGGCATCATCGTCTGCCATCAAAACATAGCTTGAATTAGAAAAAGTTGAAGGCGAGCCGTTTGTCGTGATTGTTAGCTTCCATCCGGAATTCAAACTCGTAAGACCACTTGCGGAATCAGTAACAACAAATAATTGCCAGATTCCATTTGGATCAGTGCCGTTAAAAGTCGATGAAAAAGTATTCGTTCCAGTGGGTGCCGGATTGTTGTAAGGACCAGCAGGTGCCGGAGACGGAAACGAATCAGTTCCTGAATTGTAATTTGCCGGGCGATATTCAGATATAGGTTCCCCAAAATTTCCTAAAGGCAACGAACTCGTCGCCATGTCCGTAAGTCTTACAACAAAATCGCTATTATTTCCGCCTAACCCAGCATCTGAGGCGATGATAAACTTGGCTCCAGTTGGACCGACCAACAAAATGTCTGAGGTTGAATAAATTCCAGTTATTCCGTTTAGCGTAACACTTAAATTAGTAATCGTTCCCGTCATTCCCGATACATTTATCGTTGAAGGATAAAGGCTTGCAGCTTTCGGATAAACCGATGGGGCATTGGTATTAATTGTAATACTTGCCGGATTTGAATAAACTGTTTCGGGAGCTTTTGAAGTTTGAGCGTGATTGCTTAAAATGAAGAGCGAAAATGTAAAAACGAGTAGTAAATGTTTCATTGTTTCTCCTGCAAATATCTAAAGTATACGATTTATTTGCATACTCTATCATTTACACTTAACTTCAACAAGCATTTTTAAGTCTTATAAATATGACAAACATCGAAGAAACAAATTTGGTTGAAAATCAGGAGTCGCCAGAATCTGCAGAGTCGAAAGCCCAAAATATAAAGTTCGCAATTGGTTGCAGCATTGTAACTTTTACCGCGATTTTTTTGCGATTTTTTCTGCTTGAACTCAAGCCTTTGCATCATGATGAAGGCGTAAACGGACATTTTTTGCTCAAACTTTTTCGTGATGGCGTTTATCAATACGATCCGAGTAATTACCACGGACCAACGCTCTATTATATTTCACTCGCTTTTACGAAAATTTTCGGCATGGAGACTTTTAATATTCGTGCGAGCGTGGCGGTTTTTGGCGTTTTGATTGTTATTCTTGCACTTTATTTACGTCGCTATATTGGCTCGATTGGAAGTTTGTCGGCGGCACTTTTTCTCGCACTTTCGCCTGGAATGGTTTATATTTCGCGTTATTTTATTCACGAAATGTCGTTTGTTTTCTTTAGTTTAGCGATTGTTGTTGGGGTTTTATATTTTATAGAAAATCGCGAAGTTGGAATCGTGGCAACCGCGACGTGTGCATTTTTATTACTAATTTGCTTTTTTCCATTACCTTTCACTTTGGCAAATTTACTTGGTGGAAATTTATCTATACGACTCGGTTTTTTTCTCGTTGAAGCGATTCTTGTGTTTCTTTTGATGCGATTTTTGTTGAATTGGGACAATGGACGTCCAATTTATTTAGTCTTAGCATCCGCAAGTTGTGTTCTGTTTTTTGCGACTAAAGAAACGGCTTTCATCACGCTCGGAACAATGATAATCGCCGTGATTTGCGTCTGGATTTGGAGAAAAATATACGCTGGATTTATGGGCAAAGTTGGCGAATATTCTGCAACGGATAAACGACTTACTTGGTCAAATTTTACATCAAGTTTTGGGAAATCTCCAGATTCAATATTGCTTGTAATTATTGTAATATCAGTGTTTATCTATGTCGGAATATTATTCTTTTCGTCATTTTTTACATATCAAGACGGCATCAAAGGAGCTTTTGAAGCATATGCTTTTTGGACGAAGACGGGCACAGGAGATCATACTCAAAGCGGCTATCTTGGTTATGCAAAATGGCTCGTCAAAATTGAATCGCCAATTTTTATTTTGTCGGCTCTCGGAACATTATTAGCCTTGTTTAAAGGTAATAATCGGTTCGCAATGTTTTGCGGATTTTGGTCCTTTGGCTTAATGGCGGCTTATTCGATTATTCCATACAAAACTCCATGGCTTGCTCTGAGTTTTACTATGCCGATGTGCTTTGTTGCTGGGTATGGAATTGACGTGTTTTTTAGTAAAAAACTTCTTGAAAAAATTGTCGGATCAATTTTATTGATTGGCTCAGTTGGGGTTTTGGGTTATCAAACAGTTGAACTTAATTTTTATTCTTATGATGATGACACAAAGCCTTATGTTTATGCTCACACAACACGCGGATTTCTCGATTTAATTAAGCAAATTGAGTATTATTCAGAAAAAAGTGGCAAGAAAAAAGATGCAACAATTGAAATAGTTTCGCCTGAATATTGGTCAATGCCTTGGTATATGCGAAATTATCCGAATGCTAATTTTCATGGCTCAATAAAACCTGTTAATTCGGCTGAAATGATTGTCGGCGAAGAAAAGCAAATTGATGAATTGCGGACAGAATATGCCTCGCATTATAAATGGGCAGGAACATATCCGTTGCGTCCCGGAGTTGAGCTTATCTTTCTTGTTCGCAGAGATTTAGCAGATACATCAGCGAAAGAAATTTATCAAATTAATGAACTTGGAAGCATTGATATTTTAGAATCTGAATCAGTTAAATAAAACTATTTTGAAACAACTTTTCCAATAATCAGGTCTTGAGAAATAAATCCGAAACTTCGGCTGTCTGAGCTTTCGTCTAAATTATCGCCGATAAGAAAAAACTTCCCAGTAGCGTTTTTTTTATTGATTCTTTTGAGTATTTTTACAGATTTTTTGTAAGGATGATTTGCTAAAACCACATCTTGAACCTGATATTCTTTGCAAGGTTTAATTAAAACTTCGTCACCGTTTTTAATCGACGGCAACATCGAATTTCCTTCAATCCGGAATCGCATTTGTCGTTTGGTAAGTAATAAAAATAAGTCATACCAAGAAATCATATTCGTCGGAAATGTGAAAAAGATTAAAAGTAAAAAGGTGAAAAAGATTTACAACGTTGACGTTACTTTTTCACCTTTCCAACTTTTCTAACTCTTTCACTTAACTAGCTGTGTAATAAGCAACTTCGCGATTTTTGCTTGCCCAAAACATATCGTGAATTTCCTTGCAAGAAGCCATCAATTCTTCGCAATGCTCAAGGCTCAATTCATATTTACAAGCCGAGCAAAGTTTTGTTGCTTTCCAAAATACTTCGTGCAAATTGGGGAATTGCTCAAGATGATTTGGTTTGAAATAATCTGTCCATAATACGAGCATTTCTCGTTTCGCATTTGTTGCTTGCTCTTCTTTAACTGCAATAAAACGTGAAAGCGTATTCTGATAAGCCTTATCGTCACCTTCAGGTTTTTTCAAATCAAGAATTTTCTTGGTCATCGCAACAACTGCTTCGGCAGAAATCCTAATCGATGCTGGATCATAAACGCCGCAAGGTCCATCGCAATGAGCTTCTGCGGTTTCAATTTCAAACGAATTTACTAAATAATTTTTCAAATTTTCTAACATTTTTATTTCTCCTGATAAATTTTTATTCTTCCGGACGTGTTCCTGCTTCCATTCCAGCGGTGCTTGCTTGTCGCAAAACCTTGATTGATAAATCGCCATCGCAATGAATTTGGCAAGAAAGACGAGTTGCTCCGTTCATACCTTTTGCTGTTAAAACTGCAATTTCTGCGTCCGTTTTGGCAGATGCAGTTCCGTCTAAAATTTCAACTGCACAAGTTGTGCAACGTGCGTTTCCGCCGCAACGATGAAGAATATCAACGCCGTTATCTTCTAATTCTAAAACGAGTTTTCGTCCCGATTTCGCATCAATTGTTACTGTTCCTGTTGCTGTTTCTGCTGTAATTGTTGGCATTCTATTGAGTCTCCGTAAATTAAATTTCTAATGAATTTGATAGCTTGAATTTGACACAAAAAATGACAAATCTCAAATGTTAAATAATGCTTTTTGCTCAGTTGGAATTGAATCGCCGCGATAGCAAACTTTCTCCAAAAATAAGCCTGATGGCGGAGCAGTTAATTTTGCGACAAGCGGCGATGGAGTTGTCAAAAAAGTTTCGATGGCATTTGGTGAAAGTTTTCCGCGACCGATTTCAGTCAAAATTCCGACTAATCTTCGCACCATTTTCCATAAAAAATGACTCGCACCAATGCGGAAACAAATCATATCGCCGTCCATAAATACTTCCGCGTGTTGGACGTGAACGATTGTCGAGTCTTTTTCGTTTTCAACTTCTGAATAGTTACGAAAATCGTGTTTCCCGATGATAATTTTTGCCGCTTGATTCATCCATTGAGAGTTTAAATCGTCTTTAATCCACCAGACCAAATTTTTTCCAAAAGCAGTTCGGCGAGTCGAAATTTGATAAAAATACCAACGCGAAACGGCATCGTGGCGAGCATTAAAGTCATCGCTCGCATTTGTCACTCGCGTGACGTTAATGTCGTGCGGCAACATATCGTTGAGTTTATATTGTAGTTGTCGAGGCTTGACATCGTATTCAAGTTCTTTATGGATTCGCAAATGAGCAACTTGCTTGAGTGCGTGAACGCCAGCGTCTGTGCGTCCTGCACCAGAAAGTTCAACTCGCATTTGAAACGCTTCTTCAGCAGCGTAGATCAATTCGTCTTGCACTGTACGGGCGTTTTGTTGCATTTGCCAGCCACGATACCGCGTGCCTTCGTATTCAATTTCTAACTTCCAAGTATGCATAATCTATAATTTTAAGTGTAAATTGATTTTACACCAACTTAAACAAGTGAAAAGTTTGAAACTTCTAAGTTAAGAATTTTTTCCAATCATCGCTTTCTGCGACAGATTTGATAGCTTCATTTCTCAAAATCAAAAGATTTTTCATATAATTTTCAAGAAATAAAAAATCGGCAATATTTCCTAAAAATCCAAGCGGCGAATCGTAGTCAAAAATATCTTTCATCAAGGTTAATCCATTGATTTCTTCAAAGAAATGGTCATGGTCAAATCGTTCAAACGCACCAGAAACCATTGCGTCACTAAAGCGATTTGGGCTTTCGCAGACAGTAATTATCGAAGTTAAATTTTGTTTGATACCGAAATGCACCGCTTCCCAAGTGACAGTTTCGCCTAAATTTATCAAACCTTTTGTCACGCCCGCAATAGCTTTTTCGTTTGTATGGTTTAGAGATTGAGAATGTAAATCAATGCAACGTGCGAGGTCGAAAACTCTCTTAATTGGGGCGTTAATTCTTGTTTCGAGTTTAATAATTGGCATAAATTGATTATCGGTTAAATTGTCGTTTTTGCAAGAAAGCGTTAAAGTTAGAGCTTGCTAGTTTTATTAGATATTTTTTGGAGACATAATGAGTTTAGAGATTGTAATGCCACAAATGGGCGAATCAATTACCGAAGGAACGGTTTCAAAATGGTTAAAGCAAGTTGGCGAAACTGTCGAAAAAGACGAAGCAATTCTTGAAATTTCGACAGATAAAGTTGACGCTGAAGTGCCAAGTTCTGGTTCTGGTGTTTTATTAGAAATTAGACACCAAGAAGGCGAAACAGTCGAGGTTGGAACGGTTTTAGCTATTGTTGGTGAAGCTATTGGAAATGTTGCTGAAATTCAAATTCCAGATTCAAAAGTCCAAGTTCCAGAACCTGAAGTTGAAACTCCTCCGGTCGTTCCAATTATTATTGAAACAGTTACTAAACCTGAGACTGCTGTTATATCAGCAAATACTGGAACTTCAGTAGGAATTGTGATGCCACAAATGGGCGAATCAATTACTGAAGGAACAGTTTCAAAATGGCTCAAAAAAGTTGGTGACGATGTTGAAAAAGACGAAGCGATTCTTGAAATTTCGACTGATAAAGTTGACGCCGAAGTTCCGAGTGCGGTCAGCGGAAAACTTTTACAAATTCTTTATCAAGAAGGTGAAACGGTTGAAGTTGGAACGGTTCTGGCACTCGTAGGTTCAGGCGTGGCAACTCCACAAACTCAAATAAAAAGTGAGCAAGTTGTTGTCGAAACTCCAAAGATTGAAACGCCGAAAACTGTTGTCGCACCGCAAGTAAATTCAGTTGCTGCGGTCTCAAATGGTAACGCCACAGTTGACGAACTTCGTCGCTCAAAATCTAGTCCGTTAGTTCGTAATATTGCCAAAGAGCACGGAATTGAGATTTCGCGAGTTTCAGGAACCGGAATGAGCGGTCGCGTAACGAAAAGTGATATTTTGTCGTTTATTGATTCAGGTGCAGCCTTGCGTCCGGAAGATTTGTTGATAAAACCAGTTGCGAACTCGCCGGTTACGCCAAAAGCAGTCGCTGTGCCAAGCCCAATTGCTCCGCCGATTCAAGCCGGAGATCGCATTGAGCCGATGTCGAATATGCGGAAGAAAATCTCCGAACACATGACATTTTCGAAGCAAACATCAGCTCACGTCACAAGCGTTTACGAATTTGACATGACAAATGTAGCCAAATTTCGCGAAGCTAATAAAGCGGAGTTCCAATCACGTTACGGCACAAAATTGTCGTATATGCCGTTTATTTTTCAAGCTGTGACAGCTGCTTTGCGTGAATTTCCGATTGTTAATTCGCAGGTTGATGGCGACACGATTATCTACAAAGGCGATGTAAATCTTGGAATGGCAGTTGCACTCGATTGGGGTTTGATTGTTCCTGTTATCAAAAAAGCCGACCAACTTTCGCTTTCAGGTTTAGCTCTGACTGCAAATGATTTAGCAGATCGTGCGAGAACAAAAAAACTTAGTCCTGATGAAGTAAATGGCGGAACGTTTACAATCACAAATCCCGGAGTCTTTGGTGGTTTATTTGGAACTCCAATTATAAATCAACCACAAGTTGCTATTCTTTGTGTTGGAACAATTGAAAAACGTCCAAAAGTTTTAACAACGCCAGATGGTGATGATTATATAGCTGTTCGTTCAATGGCTTATTTTGCTTTAACCTATGATCATCGGGTTGTTGATGGTTCTGATGCTGAGAAGTTTCTTTCATTTATGAAAAAATATCTTGAAACAACAGCGTTTAATATGTAAATTGTTAGTAGATTTTTGATTTTCTATTTTTGCAGTTGTAAATTATTTGGCAAAATGTTTTTTTTGTAACGTCTAGTTAACAGGTTATACCTATAAATCAGGCAAACCTAACGAATGTTAATGTTGCTTTTTGATAAGCAACGAATTGGCGTTTTAATAGCATCAGATAATTATCTGTTTCCAAATAATAGACGGGAAGTGGATTTACAACAGGCAAAGTCTAGGTAAAAGGAGTGAGAAAAATGTTTAAGCCAATAAAAAATATCGCAGTTATTTTAGTTCTGAGTTTTGGGGTTTTGGGTGTGTTTGCCCAAACTGAAAAACAAACTCGCAGTGTTACAAGCGGTGAAAAAATTAAATTAAAAGGCGTTGTAATTGCCAAAAGTGGTGAAAAAACAGTGGTTCGCGATGCCAATGGAATTGATACAAACGTTTTAATTTCAGCAGATGCAAGCGTGAAAACCAAAGGCACTTTTGGTGGTGATAAAGTTCCGGCTGATTCACTCGTTCGAGGCTTGAGTCTTGAAATTGAAGGAACGGGCGACTCTTCAGGAAATTTAGTTGCAAAAAAAGTAAGATTTAACAAGAGCGACTTACGTGTTGCACAATCTATCGAAAGCAGAGTTTCTCCGGCTGAAGACCGAATTTCGCAAGCTGAGCAGAATTCCGAAAGACTTTCTGGACAAATTGACGAATTGTTAGCAATTTCAAACGCAGCTCGTGGCGGTGCAAAATCTGCACAAGATTCGGCTGATGCAGCAATTGCTGGAGTAAATGCTACAAATCAAAGAATTTCTTCGATTGATGATTTTACTGTGCAATCAACCGCAACTATAAACTTCAAAGTTGGAAGTGCTGTCATTTCAGATGAGGGTAAGGTTCAACTCGACCAAATTGCACAAGCTGCTTTAGCTTTACGTGGTTATACACTTGAAGTTACAGGATTTGCTGATGCTTCGGGCGATATCAAGAAAAACAAAACTTTGAGCCAAAAAAGAGCACAATCAGTGATTGAATATTTAGTTGAAACACATAATATTCCGCTTCGCAGAGTTGGAAATTCTTATGGATTCGGCGAAACGCAAGCACTTGCTGATAACACAACTGCTGAAGGAAGAACGCAAAACAGACGTGTTGAAGTTAAATTGTTGGTTAGCAACGGTTTGAACACTAATGTTCAAGTTAAAAAAGCTGACGAGCAATAAGAGTTTGAGCAAATCTCTGACACGGTGAAGGATTGAAAGTGATTCGCTTTTTCTCCTTCACCATTTTTTTTCGAATTACTTTATAAATATGAAACTGAAATTGATTTTACTATTCGCAATTTTGGGTATCACAGCTTTTGCACAAACACCAACACCGACACCAACGTCAAAATCTGACGAGGATGAAGTTATTCGTGTTGAATCGCGTTTAATTACTGTTCCGGTAGCTGTTTTAGACGCAAAAGGTCAGCCAATGCTTGGTTTGAGTAAAGAAGATTTTACGATTTTTGAAGAAAATCAGTCTCAAGAAATTGCAATTGTTAGTGAAGCTGAAAAAGTTCCACTCGAAATTGCTCTTTTGATTGATATTTCTGCCAGCACAGATTCGATGTTTAAACTTGAACTCGAAACTGCATCCGCTTTTTTGCGAAATGTTATGAAAAGCGAAGATCGAGCAACTATATATACAATTGGCGAAAAACCGATTATTGTTCAACCGCGGGAAAACGCTGAGAAATCTTCACAAAGTTTATTAAGCATTTTGCCAACAAAGCAATTTACTGCATTTTTTGACACAGTTTCTGATGCCAGCGTTTATTTGCAAAAAAACACAATTCAAAAAAGTCGCAAAGTTGTTGTTGTGATTTCAGATGGCGAAGATACAAATAGCTTGCAGATAAAAAAGGCTTTTACAAACGTTTACAAAAAACTTGGAGCAAAAATTAACACTTTAACAGCAAAAGAAATGAGGCAAATTACCTTTGAAACGAGAGATAACGCCAGTATTCTTGAGCGAAATCGAGTTTTGCAAACTTTGCAAAACTCAGACACAGTTTTTTATTCGATAAATCCGGCAGGAGCATTTTTTCAATTAAATAAAATGAGCCGTTACGGACAAGATACGATGTCGAAATTTGCCGAAGAAACTGGTGGAACAGCATTTTTGCCAAAGTTTTTGTCAACAACGCTCAAAGAACCTTCACAAAATGTTTTTAACGCCAAAGCAAACGAAGATATTTTGAAATCTATTTTTCAACAATTAACCAACGAATTGCGTTCACAATATCTTTTACAATATTATTCTGAAGGCGATTTTGCGGACGATAAATATGTTAAATTAAAAGTCAGTTTGAAAAATGGTAAACAAGTTCGTTTGAAATCACGCCAAGGTTATTTCGTAAAAAAATAACTAAATATTTATAAAAATGCCCCAAAATAACCCAAAAGAAAGTGTTCCAAAATTTGGTGAGTATCAAAACGAGCAAAAACCAGGTTTTTTACGACGAATATTGCCGACTGTGGCGATTTCGCTGCTCGTTATTTTGGTAATTGGTGCGATTGGCGGTTATTTTTATTTACAGAGAGTTAAACAATCGCCGCATTATTCCCTGGCTTTAATTGTTGAAGCTGCTCGCAAAGACGATAAAGCTCAGCTTGAGCAACTTATTGATACAGAAGCAGTTATCGATGATTTTATGCCACAAATCACTTCAAAAGCGATTGATATTTACGGCAGAAATCTTCCTAAAGAAATAGTTTTGCGAGTTACTCAAATTGCCCAGCCGATGTTGCCAAAGGTAAAAGAAGTTGCAAAAACTGAGCTTCCGAGAGTTATCAGAGAAAAAACCAAACAGGCAGAAAACGTTCCGTTTTGGGCAATTGTTTTTGGTGCAGATCAGTTTTTAGAGGTTGCTCAGAATGGCGAAACTGCTGTTGTAAAAAGTAAAATTCCTGAAAAACCGCTCGAATTGACCTTAAAGAGAAATGGCAGTAAATGGCGAATTATTGGAATGAAAGACGACAAGTTGGCGACTCAAATTGCTCAAAAAGTTGGTCAGCAAATTCTTGCAATCGCGAGCAAAGATGGTATTGAAAATATTGGAAAAAAACTTGGCGTAAATGGGCTGAGCGATGTTTTAAAACAACTCGAAGGAGTTTTTAAATAAAATAATGAGCGAAAAGAAAACAACTTTTGAAGCATCACTTGCTGATTTAGAAAAAATTGTCCGGCAACTTGAAGACGGCGATTTACCACTCGAAGAAAGTCTGAAACTCTTTGAGATCGGTGTCAAACTCTCTCGCGAGTGTCAAGAAAGACTTGCCAAAGCTGAACGAAGAATAGAGGTTTTGCTCAAAGACGAAAGCGGTAATGTAGCTCTACAAAACATTGAACCAGAAGCACTTAGAGACGAAACAAAACCTAAAAATAACAAAAGAATCGTTTTTGAAAATGACGATGAGCCGTTTTAGTTTTAAAATTAAGTTCTCAGAAATTGCGAAAACTTAACATTGGATTCGAGAAAGTTTCACTTGAAATACTAAACAATTTCTCTTTTGAAGCCTTTGCCATAAACTTTTCAATCGCGTCAATATTTCGCGGAAGAGCCTTTGTCATCCAAACTACGCCGTTTTCTGTCACGAGCATATCGTCTTCAATTCGAACGCCAATGTTTTTATATTTCTCAAAAATTGGGCGAAGTTTTGCAATAAATATTTCTGTTTCGGGCTTTTTTGGCAAATAATTAAGTGCATCTTCGCGAAGATAAATTCCCGGTTCGTTGGTAAAAACCATACCGGCAGCCAGTTTACTTCCATAACTGCCAACATCATGAACATTCATTCCTAACCAATGCGAATTCCCGTGTAAAGCCCAAAGCGATGCTTGAGGAACGCCTTCCGAGAGACCGCCGCCGCGTCTTCCGCGTTTTATTTCTTCAGTTCCGGGAATAATTGCACCAATTTTTTCAACCAATCCGAGTTTTACTAAGCCAGCTTCAAGCGTTTTGTAAGAAGCATTTTCAATTGCAGCCATTGTGGCTCCGGGTTTAATTTCTCTCGCCACAGCTTCTTGTGCATCGAAAACAATTTGATAAATTTCGCGTTGTTCTTTGGTAAATTTGCCACTAACAGGAAAAGTCCGCGTCACGTCTGCGGTGTAATGATCATATTCGGCACCAACATCTAGCAACATTAAATCGCCTTTGTTTATCTCACCTTGGCTTTCAACATAATGCAAAGTTGTAGCGTTTGGTCCGCAGCCTACGATTGACGGATAACCCCAATAATCAGCATTTCGGCGGCGAAAAACATATTCGACCTCAGCTTGAACTTCATATTCGTAACTCACACGACCAATCGTCGCCATCGCACGCATTTGCGATTCGGTTGTAATATCAATCGCATGTTGCAGAAGTTTAATTTCTATCGGAGATTTAATTAAACGAAGCGGTGCGAAAATATTTTGAGCATTTTCAAGCTTAAATTTAGTGACGGTTTTTGCAAATTCTGCTTCCCGCCGAAACTCGCGTTTTCCATCAGAATCAAATTCGGTTTGCGGCAAATTTAAGTATAATTTATCTGTTGAAGTGTTTATTGAAACTTGATTTTTTGAGGTGAAAGTTTTCTTTTCTTTCAAGTCCTCAATAAACTTTGGAAACTCAGCAGAATCAACAATCGTCGAAATTCCGGAAATTTTTGTGGCATCTTCATTTGAATACATTTTACCGTTCCATGTTTCAAATTGTGGATTTCGATTAGGTAAAAATAATATTTCTTGCGTTTTTACGCCGTCGTTTAAAAGCACCAAAGTTGCATTTTGTTGTTTCAAATTAGTTAGATAATAAAGATTATTTTCTTGCCGATAATGAAAATCTACATCGTTTGTGTAGATTTTTGGTTCCGCACTATAAAGAATCATCAACGCATTTTTCCCGATTTTTTCTGCAACTTTCGCACGTCTTGATGCAAGTTCAGATTGGCGTTCGGAATCAGAAATCTTTGGCGATGAAGGCGTTAAAATTATAGATTGTCCAAAAATTAAACTGCTAAATACGATGGTAAAAATGCTTGTTAAAATAAGTCTATTTTTCATAAATTATCTCTCAAATTCAATATCTTTTGTTGCTATGTTACCAAAAAAATCTGCTGAAAAGACACGCAAAATGTAATTTCCTGCATTCAATTTGCTTGCGTCAAAAAAGTTCTCTTTGACTGAAAGCGGATTTACTTCGTTTGAAACGATGTAATCAAAAATCGTCTCAGGTGTGTAGCCGCTTTGGCTTCCTTTTGCGTAAACAAGGTTTACGGTTTCTTCATCGGGCATTTTCGCGAATGAAATTGTCCAGTTTGGTTCACCCAAAGGTGTTTTATCTTCTTGCAAAATTTGATAGCCAATTCGATAAACACCAAGTTTTCTGCGTGATGCGTTTCCGTCCATTTGATCATAAGAACGAACTGCGATTCTTGTTTTACTGATTAATTTAATACGCGGAGATTCAACAATAGGTTGCCAATTTTCATCAAAAAGCGATATTTTCTCGATAGTCGGCGAAACGGAATCAGATAAATTCGGCAAAATAAGTGCTTCAATCGCATTCATTTCTGAACCGCTTCGCCCTGCGATTAAATGAACGTGATTAAACGAATTGAGCGTTCCGATTGCGTCTCCGGCTTCAAATTTCACACCTCGTTTAACTCGAATTCCAATCAACTTTTCGTCATTTTTTTCAAACTGAAATCTGTTGTCTTCAAATGGTCTATCGTCTTTATCACGACCGAGTCGAAGGTGAATATATCCAATTGTTGGCATTCGCAAAAGTTCACGAAGTCCGCCAAAATTTTCCGCCGCAATTGGTCGCAAAACTTTCTCAGATCGAATAAATCTTGCTTTTTCACCGTAACCGCCAACAACATCTAAACCGTTATGAAACCAAGTTTGTTTGCCGCCTGTTATTTCTGTTTTTTCACCGCGGATTTCGCCCAATGTTCCGGCAATTTCGCGTTTCGAATCTGGTGGATCAAATGTCCAGCGAGGTTCGCCAAGTTTACGAAACTCTTCAGCCGTAAACCTCATTTTTTCAATAGTTTCAGCCTTCGTTTCGCTTCCTAAACTTCCATCAGTTACGGTTCTTACAACCTGATTTTCGCTATCAGTAATCAATAAATTTCCGATCGAATCAAAAGCCAAACCGCTCGGGCGATTGAACGAAGCGTTTAGTAACTTTCCGTCAATAAACCCGCGTTTATGATTATTTATTGTTTCAACATAAGGAAAAAGTCTTCGCCCGATAACGCGAATCGCGTTTCCATCAGCAACATAAATTACACCAAACTGACTAATCGCCACCGCAATCGGCTGAACAAATGCCGCTTTATTCGGCAAACCATCAATTAAATCTTGCTCGCCATTTCCGGCAAACGTAAATGTTTTTCCATCTTTTTGAATAACTCGTAATCTTCTATTCCCAGTATCTGCAACAATTAACTCGCCAGTTTTTGTGATTGCCAAACCACACGGCGTATCAAACTTTGCTTTTTCGCCATCCGCAAAACCCTTTTCGCTTCCGGCAATTGTTTTCACTTTTCCGTTTTCGATAACTCTAATTCGATCATTATAAGTATCTGCAACGTAAATCTTTTCTTCAAAAATTGTGATTCCGATTGGTGCGTTAAAAAGTGCTTTTTTCGATTCTCCATCGGTTAAACCGGACTTATTTTCAATTCCGGCAATTGTCGAAATTTCACCTTTTGCGTTGATATTTTTTATTGTGTGCGAACCGGAATCGGCGACAATTAAATCGCCGTTTTTTGCAAAAGCAATTGCGGAAGGTGTTGCGAGATTTTCGGCAAACATCGAAACTGCTCCCCAGCTTGTGATTTTCCAGATTTTCCCGTTTTCACCATCAGAAATAAATGTTTCGCCGTTTTTATAGGCAATTCCAAAAGGTTCGCCAAACTCCCTATTTGTTCCCGCAATTGTTTTGACTGTCGTAAGGCTTAAAGGTAGTTTTTCTCCGCTTAAATTATGTGCGAGTAAGAAAAATCCGCATATCATCAGGAAAAAAAATCCAAGAGCGAAAAAAAATATTAACGGCGAGCCTTTTCTAGTTTTCTTTTGTCGATTTTGCATCTAATATAATGTTAAATCGAAACCCCCAAATCGTAAATCGCAGAAAGTTTTTACTGACTTGCAATTTTTATTTACGCACAATATTTTTGACGTTTCTATTTTTAAGTTTGATTTTTAAGGAGATTTATTATGTTTTCACTAGAAGATTTATTAGGACAAGCCGCTGGAAATTCGGCACTTGGGCAAATTAGTCAGCAAGTTGGGGCAGATTCCGGCTTAACAAGTAAAGTTATCAGCATGGCTTTACCTGCAATTTTGGGCGGTTTAACAAAACAAGCTTCAAATCCGGAAACGGCTGGCGGTTTGGCAAATGCTTTAACAAATGATCACGATGGTAGTATTTTAGACAATCTTGGCGGATTTTTTGGCGGACAAACTGCTCCAAGTCGTCAAACTGATGGCGGCGGAATTCTTGGTCACATTTTTGGTTCGCAACAAGGTCAAGTTACCGAACAAATTAGCCAAAATTCAGGAATGGGAATTGGGCAAGTTGCACAAATTTTAATGACGCTTGCACCTCTTGTTATGGGATTTTTTGGCAAACAACAAACTCAACAAGGTCTTAATCAAGGCGGAATTTTGGATATGATTATGGGAAGTCAGCAACAAGCTCAATCTTCGGGAAATCCGATGATGGACTTAGCTTCGAGTTTTCTTGACTCTGACAAAGATGGTTCTGCAATGGACGATATTGCTTCAATGGCTTTGAAATATATGACAAATCGGTAGGCATTGAAGCCTAAAGCGTTTGGAACGTAAAGATAAAAATGGCAAAAGTTTTCAGACTTTTGCCATTTTTCACTATTCACCATTAGTTTTTCACTTTTAAGGTTTTGGCATTGCAAAAACATCATCGTCCAGCTTGGTATTGACGAAAATTTCTTTAGCTTTGAAAGCAGAATATACAATTAAACCGCCGCCAAACTCAAATCTTTGCGAATATTTTTCGGGAATTAAAACGCCTTCAACCTCGCGTAATTTGTCAATTTCAACCGATGTCGTTGAACTGCTTTCGTTTACAACGAATGTTGCTTCATATCTTTTAATTTGACCGGTTTTTTCATCTATAAAAAAATCTGTAAAAAAACCATCAGGCGATGTTATGCGAAATCCGGGCTTCTTTTTCTTTTTTTCGTCATTAAAAGCAGTTACAATAAAACCTTTCTCATCAATTTTTTGCAGAAGTGGTAATCCAATTCGGTTTAAAGGCGGAAGATTAATTCCGCGACCGCCGGATGAAGAAGTTTGTTCGCCGTCATAGGTTTGCTTAAATGGCTGAATAGGATTATTGAGTTCAATTCGATACTTTTCGCCGGAGTATGCTGTGTAAAAAGTAGATACGATACTGAACGATTGTCCTTCAATCGAAAAATCAGCAGTTCCTTTAACGGATAAAGTCAACATTCCCTTGAATTTATCTCCGCCGTGGGCTTTAACAGCATTTTTAGCTAATTCCAAAGCGGAAGCGTCAGCTTTAACCTCGACCACTCCGAGAGATTCTTTTACTGCAATCGTTGTTGTAGGTTTACCTTTATCGTCAGGTTTCTTTTCTTCCACTTTTTGGGCAGAAATTGAGATTACAGAAGTTGTTAAGATTGCGAATATTAGTAGTTTTTTCATAAATAATTTGGTGCAAAAAATAAAGATGAAGATTACGCTCAAAGCGTTGCATCTCCATCTTTATTTCTACGTTTGTTTCTTAATTTTTGTTTCTAAAAACTAAATCTAAGTTGCATTTCAATTCGGCGATTTGCTGAACCACCACCGCCGCCGCCGCCGCCGCCGC
Organism: Acidobacteriota bacterium; assembly: GCA_031415455.1. Lineage (GTDB taxonomy): Bacteria > Acidobacteriota > Blastocatellia > Pyrinomonadales > Pyrinomonadaceae > JANNVK01. The sequence goes on from JANORS010000016.1 coordinate 343,413, forward strand.
CGCCAAAGAAACCAAAGGCTCCGCCGGTTGAGGTTGATTGTCCAAAAAATGGTGAACTTAAATTTCCAGTCCGTCCACCTTGATTATTGGTGTTAAATAAATTTTGGAAATTTAAACTGACTGACAAATTATAAGGAGCATTAGTGTCGCCGCCTCCAAACATTCCGCCGCCGCGGTTTCCACCGCCACCGCCGCCGCCGCCAGGTCTTCCACCACCACCACCAGGACCGCCGCCAATTCCTGGAATTGCACCACTCTGAGTTGTTCCAGATGGTTGGGTTGTAGTTACCGGAGCTGCTTTTTTCTTACCGCCAAATCCGAAAGTTCGACCAACATTTAAGTTGACATTGTAAGATGCCGGATTTCTTCCATAATTTTTTGGAATGATAATTTGACCCGCAGTTGGTTGTAAATCAAAATTCCCAAAACGTGTTTGAACCACACAATTTCTAATTACTGGAGCTATTGCTGACCCAAAATTACACTGTCTGGTTAGGTCTGTGGCAAATGCGGGACGATCATTAAAATTCGAGTCCCGATTATTATCAGTTCCGGTTGTAATATTAAACGGTGAACCTGAAGACATTATAACGAAAGGATTTAGACGAACTTTCCAAGGCAACGTATATGAACCTCCGAGGACAAAATTGTGTCGAACATCGCTTGAAGCAGTTCCATATTCTCCATCGAAATTATAGCTATACAACGGCGTGTCTGAGTTATTTCGTGTAACTCCAAACCGGTAGTTTCCAAAGAAAGTAAATTTTGAACCAAATCCCGAACGGAAATTTATATTTAAAAATTGTTGGTTTACTGTTCCATTTGTTTGAAATTCGTAAATATTACCTTTAGTAACGTCTGGTCTTGGAATTGTTGAAAGACATGTTTGAAGAGGCGGACAAACAGGTGCGTTGATGTTTGTTTGACGAATTGAATTTATCGTTCTTGCTAAAACATAGCTGGCAGCAACAGTAATTCCTTTTGGCAGCTGTCGCTCTACACTAAAAAGACCTTGCATTGTGTATGGTGATTTTGCATCATCATTAACGAGTCTAAGGGTATTAGTTTGAGAGGCAATTCCGCTTAACTGAACTGCTGTTGGAACATTAGAGACACTTCCATTTGCATTAAAAACTATTGTGCTCAAAATTGCTGAATTGTTGGTGTTTGTCAAAATATATTGCTGTTGACGGACTCCATCAAAACGTATTGTTTGTAGCGTATTGCCTTCGCCAAATCTTTCAAAGAAAATTCCGGCACCGCCACGGAAAACTGTTTTTGGTTGTCTTGCACCGCCAGCACCTGGCGACCATGCAAACCCAAATCTTGGAGCAAAATTAAAGTTATCGCTAATATTTGTTTGGTTTTCATAACGCAAACCAAAACTCAAAGTTAAATCAGGTCTAAACTTCCAATCGTCTGTGATAAAACCACCAAAATCGTATTGTGATACTTCAGCTACCGGATTTCCAGTTGTGATTGAAAACTGACTTGGATTATTAACAGAGTTTGTGTCACCCAAAACTCTGGCTCGATATTGTGCTAGTGAAGTGAAAGAGAAAGTTCCGCCAAAATTTGATTCTGAGCGATTTTCATTTTTAACACCGCGAACTCTAGCACCAAATTTTACTGAGTGTGCAGATTTATTGCCGAGAGAAGTTGTGGTGAAATTTTGGATTTCCCAGTTCTGTGTTTTTGTGTAATTTAGACCAACTTGCGAACCACCGCCAGTAAAAGCATCAAAAACTTGAAGCGTTGGAACTGAATTATCGCCGAGTTGATTTCGATCATTAATGCGATATTCAAAACGAGTTTCATTTACTGTTTTTGCATTTAAAATTGCAGTTTCAGTTAATCTAAATTCGTGTTCTGAACCGGAACTTGTTGACGCTCTGCTTGGTAAAGACAAACCACCGACTCCTTGATTCTGAGAAGAGTTTCTTCCATAAGAGTATCTCGCAACTAAAGTGTTTGATGCATTTAGCTGATAATCAAATCGAGGACTAACGCTAAAACGTCTTGTCGGAACTTTTACGTCTTGTCGGAAACTGGCAATATTCAATGAAGAATCTAAGATTGTTGCATTGATGACATTATTGTTATCAAGCTGGCGTTCATTAATATCAATAAAGAAAGAAGACTTACCCTTTTGAATAGGTCCTGAAAGGTTTCCGCCATAATTGCGTGTTTGGCTCGGAGCACGATTTAATGCAAAAGGATTTCGAGAGTTTAAACTTTCATCGTTGAAATTAAATGAAGCTCCACCACGGAATTTATCAGCACCTGGCTTTGTCAAAATTTCTATACGCCCAAAGCCGAGTCGGTCATATTCAGCCGAAAAAGGATTTGAGTTAATACGAATTTCGCGGATTGATTCTTTTGGCGGTATTCTGCCTCCAGCAAATCCGTCAATGTAAAACTGACCGCCATTTGGTCCAGCAGAAGGTCCGGCGAGAGCCAACAAAGCAGCTTCCAGTTCGTCTGGATCATCTGGCAAAGCGTCTAAGTCTTTTTCTTTCAAAACCGTCGCACTTTTATTATCGTCTGCTTCGTTGCTAACTTGTCCGGCGTTTGAAACTTCGACAGTTTCTTCTTTAATTTGAACCGTCATCGCCACCACAAGTTCTTCTTTGTTTCCGGCAGTAATTTCAACTTCAGTGTTTTCATAATCTGAAAAAGTTGCCGATTTGACAATAACTGTGTATTTTCCGGGTGTAAGTCCGGCAACTTGAAATTCACCTTGGTTGTTTGAAACTGCGGTTTTTAATTTGCCATCAACGCCAGTTACTGTGACTGTCGCTCCTTTTAAAACCGCTCCAAGACTGTCAAAAACTTGACCACTTAAACTACCATTTTGCTGTGCATAAACCGAATTACTTGCAAACAAAAAACTTACTAACAATAAATATTTGAATAATTTCATAGAATCCTCTGAATTTTTTGTGAGAAAGTTCAACAATTGAAAAAATAACTTTGCTGAACTTTCGGCTATTAATATAATTTTTTTAGAAACCAAATCCGCCATCTAAGCCGGGAATATTAAAATTCGCTCCGCCTTGTCCGCCACCTTGTCCGCCGCGACCTGCTGCAGTTTGCGGAGCAGTAAGAAATGCCTCGACACCAGAAACGAATTTAATTGCGGTAAATTTATTTTGACCATTGCTGCTTGCACTCGAAGCTGCGATTGAATCGCCAATCTTCAAATCAGCAAGTGATATTGTCTGAAAACGTTCGAGTAAATCGTCAACTTCACCACCTCGACCACCTGCCGGACGCGGTCCGCTCATTTGACCAGTTGGTTGACCTGTCGGCTGACCAGTTGGAGTTGGTGGACGCATTGTTGAAGTTCCGCCGGCTTGACCTTGTGGCATTCCGCCCATTTGTCCGCCACCTTGCGAACGCATTGCCATCATTTGTGCCATTTCTGCCGGAAATTTCTTCATCAACGAAGAAGAATTAACTGCGATTGTTACCGGTTTTTTTGTTGTAATGTCTAAAATTGTTACTTCTTGTTTGGCAACATCAATTGCCGTGATTTTTCCGCCTAACATTTGAAACGAACCTGAAAGAATTTCTTCAGCGGTGAATTTCAAGCCGTCTGTGCTTTTGTCGCCTAAAGCACGAAGCTGATCGCCAACTTTTAATGTTTCGTAACTACTAATTTTCGCGTCGCTAAACTTAACAGAATCAGCGGCATAGCGTTTGAATAGAACTTTTTCTTTTGGTGTAATAACAACGACCCTATCGCCCATAATACCTTTCGAAGAAATTGTAACTTCTTTCGTTACCGGATTAAGTGCTGTAACTTTTCCGGAAATACCTCGAGTTTTCCAATCTTCTTGCTCTTTGGTTAGTTTGCTTGAGATGTCTGCTTTGGTCATTAAATAGACAGCTTTTGCCGGCAAACTTTTCTTGTCAGCCGCAACCAAACCAGTTACCATAACTTTATCGCCGATGCCAATTTCCGAAATATTTGAATCAACCGCAGTTTTTAAACTCGGATTTTCCGGCGGAACTCTTTTAAAAATAGTTTTCGCAGATAAAATTGCATCAATATTGCCGTCTGTTGTTTTTAGTGAGATTTTATTATCGCTCGCATTAATTGCCGTAACTTCACCAAAAGCCAAATTAGCCTTGATACCGTCTAAACTTGGAGTTTGAGCAAATAAATTTGAAACGCATACCAGTAATATAAAAAAGATAAATTTTCGCATGTTTTTATTCCAATAAGTAAAATTGAAGACTTCGCTTCTGTTACGATTATACGCAACATTACTTAATAAAGTTGCCTTTAAAGTCTTAATTAGACTCTATTTTGCTAGTTTTGTCTGTAAAGAATTGTAAAGCAATTTCAAAGTAGAAAACCTTGGAATCGTCCATTTCAAACCTTAACGTTTTATTTATTATGTGATAAGATTTGCTTATATATTGAAAAAAGGAGTTTCATCAGCTCGTTTTTTTCATCAATTTCAAAAATCATTTAGGATATTTTAGGAGACTATTTTTCTATGACAAGTCTAAACATTCCGTCAAATGTTACAAATAAAGAACTTATCAAATGGGTTACAAAAACAGCAGAACATTGCACGCCGGACAACATTCATTGGTGCGATGGTTCGCAAGCAGAATATGATTTGCTTTGCGAGCAAATGGTTGAAAGCGGAACTTTTATTCGTTTGAACGAAGAAAAGCGTCCAAATTCGTTTCTCGCACGTTCGCATCCGAGCGATGTTGCACGTGTCGAAGATCGCACATATATCTGCTCATTAGCGAAAGCCGATGCCGGACCAACCAATAATTGGATGTCGCCAAAAGACATGAAACCGATTTTGATGGACAAATTTGCGGGCGTAATGAAAGGCAGAACGATGTATGTCATTCCTTTTTGCATGGGACCAATTGGTTCGCCTATCTCGCAATTTGGCGTGCAAATCACCGATTCGCCTTATGCAGTGGTCAATATGCAAATTATGACTCGCATGGGAAATAAGGCTCTCGAAGCAATGGGCGATGGCGAATTTGTTCATTGTATGCACTCTGTCGGAATGCCGCTTGAGCCGGGACAAAAAGATGTCGAATGGGCGTGTTCGCCTGATCCGAAAGATAAATATATCGTCCATTTTCCTGAAGAACGCTCAATCGTAAGTTACGGTTCTGGCTACGGCGGAAACGCACTTTTGGGCAAAAAATGTTTGGCTTTACGCATTGCTTCCACACTCGGACGCGAGCAAGGTTGGCTTGCGGAACATATGCTTATCGTTGGCGTAAAATCACCTGACGGACGCAAAGATTATGTCTGTGCGGCGTTCCCAAGTGCTTGCGGAAAAACGAATTTCGCGATGTTGATTCCACCAAAGATCTTTCAAGAAGAAGGTTGGGAAGTTACGACAGTCGGCGACGATATTGCATGGATCAAGCCTGACGCAAACGGCAAACTCCACGCAATCAACCCAGAAGCCGGATTTTTCGGCGTTGCTCCAGGAACGAACTACAAAACTAATCCGAATGCGATGGAATGCGTCAGTAAAAATACGATTTTCACGAACGTTGCGTTGACCGATGACGGCGATGTTTGGTGGGAAGGAATGGACGGCGACGCTCCGGCACACGCGATCGATTGGGAAGGAAAAGATTGGACACCTGATTGCGGACGCAAAGCCGCACATGCAAATTCGCGTTTCACCGCACCTTCAACTCAATGTCCTGTAATCGACGAAAATTTTGACGATCCAAAAGGCGTTCCAATCTCGGCGTTCATATTTGGCGGACGCAGAAACAATGTTGTGCCTTTGATTATGCAATCGTTCAACTGGGCGTTTGGCGTTTACATGGCAGCAACAATGGGCAGCGAAATGACTGCCGCAGCTTTCGGAAATCTTGGCGAAGTTCGCCGCGATCCGTTTGCGATGTTACCTTTCGCGGGTTATCACATGGGCGAATATTTCGGACATTGGCTCGACATGGGCAGAAATATCCCAGAACCGCCGCGAATTTTCAGCGTAAATTGGTTCCAACGCGGCGAAGACGGCAATTTCTTGTGGGATGGATTTGGCGAAAATATGCGTGTCTTAAAATGGGTTGTCGAAAGGTCGCGTGGAAAATCTCTCGGCATAGAAACTCCGCTCGGCTGGATGCCGCGTTATGAAGATATGGACTGGCGTGGAATGGATTTCACCAAAGAACAATTCAACGCCGTAATGAACATCGACCGCGATTTATGGATCAAAGAAATCGCCGGACATGATGAACTTTTCTTCAAACTTTACGACCGTTTGCCAAAAGAAATGACGTTTATCAGAGAGTTGCTTTTGTCGAATCTCTGGCGTTCACCGGAAAAAGGCAAGGCTTATTCGGAAAGACCTGAGGCGAAAGCGGCGAAGGCAGATTAGGCAGAAACACGACCGTTAGGAAGTGTGTGATAGGAAGGCGATTCAAATTGAGTCGCCTTTTTCTCTTAAAAAATACTTGCTTTAAAAAAATGTTAATTCTAAGATTTAACCGAATTTGTAATGGAGTTCAAGAATTATGAAAAAGATTCCCGTGTTCGTAACTTTATTTTTGTTTCTACTTAGTTCTCATCTTTTCGCAGCTGATATTCCGTTCACTATTGTAAAAGGATATTTGATTGTTCCTGCAAAAATTAGAAAAAATATTGCGGTTGAAGTAATTGTCGCAACAGGCTCAGACGTGTCGATTGTAGATTACGAATCTGTCAAAAAACACAAACTGGGTTCGAGTTATACAGGCGTTGGAATCATAACGGGAACAAATGATCGAACTGTGGTTTTGAGTGATGTCTCTGATGTATCAGTAGGTGACGAGAAACCAACAAGTCTTTTTATGAAGAACGTAAATATCGAGTCAATCAGAACAAAAACAGGACGAGATGTTTTTGGAATTTTAGGTTCGGATTTTCTCAAAGGTAAAACAATACGGATTGACTTCAAAAAAAAGGTTCTAACTTTTGTGGATGTTTCTAAACTTAACGATGAAGAAATAATTAAAAATCCAGATAAATTTGTCTTTAAAATGGATTATTTACAACGAAATATTTTTGGAGCTGAAACTATTCTTCCTGTGTGTGATGAAATTACAATAAATGGGAAAAAGGCAAAGATTCTTTTTGATACGGGAACAGCTTTTCCAATTTCAATTTTACCATCAGCAATAAAAGAGTTTGGTCTCGATATTCCTGATAAAGAAACCATGAAAGCTTCGCAAATCAAATCTTTGAAAATGTTTGAATATGAAATGAATGATATTCCGTCAGTTTCGATTGGTAAGAATTCAAGTCTTGACCGCGACACAAAAGAATATGATTCAATAATTGGACTAGGTATCTTACAAAATTTCGTTGTTACTTTCGATTATAAAAACAGACTTATAACTCTGGAGAGATAACAATTATCCTCATATTTACGATTGAATTTCATTACTAGTTTGGTTTGGAAAAGTCCGCAAACGGACTCAATCGAAAAACGATCAGAATAAAGATCTCCGATTTACAACAAATTTGTTTTACAACAGTTTCGTTGTAAATCCAGTCGCATAAGGCGTTTCGATTTGAGTCGTCTTTTTTAATTCAAGAACTGTCAAAAAATATTGACAACCGCCAATCGCAGGCGTAATCTAAAAATTGCAGGAGGTGATAGATATGAGAGAAAGTTCAGTCGAAACGCCGCCAAATCAGGTGAGCCGATGAGGTCGGTGAAAGTTTGGTTGCAAGATATAAAAAGTGATTTAGTTTGTAAATAGAAAGTCTGTAACAAATGAGATGTTCGGTTGTCAGATGACGCAAATAAACCCCGGCGATTCAAGTTAATTCGAGTAAATTGAACGATTAAATCCGACAAAGTTAAGGATAGGCGATTCAAAATGAGTCGCCTTTTTGTTTGGCATATTTTCTCTGACAATCTTCTAATTAGATACTAGAATCCTCAATTCAAGACATCGACATAAATATAAGTTTGAAAAGTCGGCAAAAAAAACATTTACAAAACGTCTTATAATATCTAATATTTACTTTGGCAACTCATCTCAATTCTCAGCTGGAAACGATTTCAAGGGTTTGATTTATTTACATTTCAAATCAAGTTAAAATAGAATTCGCCAATCTAGGCATCAAACAAGGAATACTGAATATGGGAAAACATTTAATTTACAACAGCTTAAGGCTCTTGTATGCGAATTGTTGCGTTGTTTTGTTGGCTGCTATTTTGATTTGCAGCACAACCGCTTCGCTCTATGCACAAGTCGATGAAAATTTTGAATCTTCGAGTCCGTTTTTGATTAGTCAACCAGATTCGACCAAGGCTTTGACCGCGAATCCTGAAAGTTGGAGAGGAACACTTCCGGTAAAAAGTGATGACACTTATGCTCCAGGCTCGCGAGTTGTACTTTTCGTGACTAATGTCGATTTACCGAAAGGCGAAAGTGCGAATTCATTCCGTGCGTTTGCTCAAGACAAACGAGGTAAAAATTTCCGTTTGAATGTGGAAGATATTCAGCAACTTCAGAAGAAAGATTGGATTTATGGTTTAACACTCCGAATAGTTGATGACAACAGCTACAATGGACAACCGCTTGCAGATAGCGGAATTCTAATTCGAGTTTCTTGGCGTGGAAACATTAGTAACCGAGTTGGGGTTAGCTTAGGAAAATCAGACGAAAAACAACTGGAATATCCAGATATGATCCCGACTCCTGCACCAACAACCCGTCTTGTTGAAACAAATTTATCATCGCCACTTGGTGATCGCGGACGATTTATGGAGCAAGCAGCTTTTGGTCCAAATGCGGCACTAGATTTTCGACTTAAACGAATCGGTTTACGCCGATGGGTGGAAGATCAATTCGTGAGAGCTTATCCAACAATTCCATATCCAAATTTCCCGCTAAAACCATTTGATGCAAATGCCGGCTGTGGAGCTTATGGCACAAATCCCGAAGTCGATCTTTGCCATCGCAATCATTATTGGGGTTACAACAATCAGAAATGGATGATTCAAGAAGCACTTTATGGCGATGATCAATTGAGGCGACGAGTCTCTTGGGCTTTACACCAAACTTGGGTTGTATCCCAATCAACTGTTTATCAGCAACGGTGGCTTCAAGAATACGCTGAGATTTTGGATAAGCACGCTTTCGGAAACTATCGCAATTTGATGGCTGAAATGACTTTGAGTCCGGCAATGGGCGAATATTTAGACATGGTTCGCAGCACACGCCAAAATCCAAATGAAAATTATCCGCGTGAACTTTTGCAGTTATTTACTGTTGGATTATACAAACTAAATCAAGATGGCACACTCGCACTTGATGTTCTCGGAAACCGTATTCCAACTTACGATCAAGATAAAATAGTTCAATTCACCAAGGTTTTTACAGGCTGGTCTCAATGTAATAGCGGCGGTAATGCTGCCTGTTCCAATGCTGTGATTGGCTCGCCGAATTTTATTGATCCGATGTATTTAACTTTTCCGAATGATCACGATCAAACTGCGAAAACTTTGTTCGACTATCCAGGTGCACCAAATTCAACGATTGCTGCTTGCACAAATTGCACGACCGATGCTGCTCGCCGTGCCTACGCTATTGATTCGCTTAATAAAACACTGGACAATGTTTTTAACCATCCAAATGTTGGACCATATATCGGCAAACTTATGATTCAGCATCTCGTAATGAGCGATCCGAGTCCGGCTTATGTCGGACGAGTAGCAGCTGCATTTAATAACAATGGTGGCGGTGTTCGCGGTGATATGAAAGCTGTAATCAGAGCGATTTTGTTTGATCCGGAAGCACGCGGTAGTCGCAAAACAGATCCAACTTACGGAAAATTACGTGAGCCATTGCAATATGTAACTAATTTCTTGCGAACCTTCAATGTTCGGGCAGGTTCGGCGAGTGCTCCCGCGGCTTGCCAAAATCGAAGCGACGGGGTTTTTCATTGGATAATGAGTGAAATGGGACAAGACGTTTGGGGACCGCCAACGGTCTTTAATTATTTTTCGCCTGACTATGTAGTGCCTGGAACGGACATTCTCGGACCTGAATTTGCACTCGCAAATACCGGAACTGCATTTGCACGAAATAACTATATCTTCTATTTTTCGTTTGGCAATATTGGTTTCACGCCTGTAACTACGGCTGAACCTTATCCTTATGTTCCGTGCGGAACTTCTATTGACTTAGTGGAACCAACAGCTTGGATGACATCTGACGCAAGCGGAAATAGATTAATTGAGGGTTTAAACTCAAAAATGATGCATGGCTCAATGAGCGAAGCGATGAAAACTAAAATACGAACGGCGATTAATTTTAATGTTTCTGCCGATTCGAAGGTGAAGCAAGCAATTTACTTGGTTGCTTCTTCTTCCCAATACCAAATTCAGAAATAGAGGTAAAAAACGATGAAAGAAAATAGAAGAACATTTTTGAAAAAATCGGCAACCGCCATGACTATGTTGGGATTGGCAACACAAGCACGGCATTTTGGAATGATCGATGCGATGGCACAAACTGCTGACAAAGAAACAGCAGATCAATCTGCTCCGCCAACCGATTATAGGGCAATGGTTTGTATCTTGCTCTCAGGCGGCAACGATGGAAATAATTTGATCATTCCAAACCATTCGGACGCAAACATCAGCAATTATGCAGCTTATGCCGCCACAAGAAGCACGCAAGGATTGGCGATTCCGCAAAATCAGCTATTACCAATCGCGGTTCCACGTTTAGGAAATCTGACCTATGGTTTGAATCCGAATTTGGGAACAGTCCCCGGACAAGGCGGAATAAATAATGGAATCCACGAACTTTGGGGACAAGGCAAAATGGCGATTGTTGCTAATACGGGTAACCTAATTCGTCCGCTCAGCAAAACACAATATCAACAAAATCCGGCTTGGCGTCCGTTTCAACTTTTTTCTCATTCTGACCAAGTGCAACAACAGCAAACTTCTCGATCAGACACGCCGAGTCCAATTGGTTGGGGCGGAAAAATCGCTGACCGAACAAATTCTTCGAATAATCCTAACGGACAAATTTCGATGATTACTTCGATTGCCGGCACGCAGCTTTTTACACTCGGTCAATCAACCACGCCGCTGGCGATTAGAGATGCTTCGATTGCACTTAATCAAACTCTCGTGCTTGCTAGCCGAACTTGCTGCAATGATACATTTGCGACTGCACGTAACACGGCTTTGGATGAAATGAGGACGATCGATTTAGATTCCGAACTCGTAGGTGCCGCGAGCCATATAACCAATCAGGCACAAATTTCGAGTACGGCTCTCAGCACGTTTCAAGAAGTGAGCGTTGCTTTTCCTGATACTTCGATTGGCAAACAGCTTAAGCAAGTCGCAAGAATTATTAAAAAACGGACAGATTTGACAATCAATCGTCAGGTTTTCTTTGTTGAATTAAGTGGATTCGACAATCATCAAAATCAAATTAGTGGACAAAATAGTCAAAGCTCTTTGTTGGCACAAGTGAGTCAAGCGATGCGTTCATTTTACGATGAAATGGGTTCACAAAACATCCAAAATAATGTCACGACATTTACGCTTTCTGATTTCGGTCGAACCTTAAATCCGGCAGGATCAGGCTCGGGCGTCGGCTCGGATCACGCTTGGGGAAATCACATGATGGTCGTTGGCGGATCAGTAATGGGCGGGAATATTTATGGAAACACTAGACCCGACGGAACTGGAAATATCCTTCCAACCATACAATTGGGCGGACCAGACGATATTGACGGCGGATCAGCTCCACGAGGTCGCTGGTTGCCGACAACAAGCGTTGAACAATATGCGGCAACTTTAGCACGTTGGTATGGTCTATCAGATACTGATCTTTCTAGTGTTTTTCCCAATATTGCTAATTTCCCAATCAATAATCTTGGATTTATGCTTCCATAAATTTACGCTTATTTTGAAAGAGATTGCCGTTTAGTTTTTTGTCGAAGTCTTGCTAATAAATCGCAAGACTTTGCATTTTTGAGTCAAAAATAAGTCGGCTTCGGCGATTGAAAATATTATAAACTTAAGCTGTATGAGTAAAAGTCTTCGAAAAAAGTTAAAGCAAAATCGGTTGCCGAAAGTTGTTGGGTATCATGTTTATCGTTCGGAGAGCGAGACTTTGCCGTTTATGTTGTGGGCGAGAATGACCGATGAACCAATTCCCGAAAGCACTTTTAATGATCCGGCGGCAACGCCCGGAAAGCGGTATTTTTATAAACTAACGCAGGTTTATGAAAATGGCGAAGAAAGTCAGCCGGTTTCGCCAAATGTTGAATATACCGATCACGCCGGAAAATCATTCGAACAAAATCCGTTGGTCGATTTTACTGGTTACAATATTTATCGTTCGATAGACGAAAATGTTCCGCTTGATAAATGGGAACGCCGGAACAAATTGCCTTTGCCCACAAACGAATTTAAGGACGAAGGTGTTGAATCCGGCGAAATTTACTTTTATTATGTGTGTGCAGTTGACTCAAAAGGGACGGAAAGCTCGCCATCAGAAATTACAAGAGTTATTAGAAAATAAATCCAACAATTATTTCTGATGGCTTTTGCTTTCAGTAAAGTTTAAGTGCCTTTGACGCGAATATTGCAAGTTTCGCTTGTTGGAATACAGATACTACCGCACGTTTTTAAACCTGGACCACAGCCAATTCCAGGACCATCGGACAGTTTGTTAATTACTTTTTTTACACATTTAACTTTCTTAGCAAGTTTCTCAATCTTTTTTATATCTTTTTTTTCAATTACCCAACCTTCGATCGTAACGACGCCTTCATTTATTCTGACGTTAATATGATTTGTCTGCGATTCATATTTTTCGTTAATTTTTTCGTAAATTGCATCAACCACTTGTTGATCAGTCATTGTTTTGCAATCAACTTTTTGAGCCAATGTGCAAATGTTGAAAACGAGTAACAACGAAAAGGTCATTAATGTATTTTTTAGTATTACTTTGTAAGTCATTTAATTTTTCTCCTATTTAAAATTGGTTAACATCGAAAGCAAGCTGTAACGTAATTGCTTGCCAAAAAATATCGAACTATTGTTAGGCGACCATGCTAAGCTCGAAAAATAGAGCCGCGAATCGACGTTATTTGTAACTTTTTTTGCAATTCCATCAGTTAATTTCAATGTCCAAATATTGTCTTTTCCATCTCGATTTGAAACAAATGCAATTGAGTTTTTGTCTGATGAAAGATGGATATTGTATATACTTGGATTATTGATAATAGCTATTTTCCTTATTTTTCCGCTATTTACTCCTACGCCAAACATTGTGACATCTTGGGTTGTTCCCGTATTAAAATCTGGAGTTGAAATTATTATCACTTCATTAGTTATTTCATTCCAACCTATTAATCTGATAAACGTATTTCCCCGATAAATTGTGTCATTTGTTTTTGTTTCAATATTGTTAATTTCAACGCTAAATGAAGGTGTTCCAGAGTTATTGGTTTTAGTGGAATAAGCAACCCGCTGACCATCGGCTGACCAAATTGGTGAAAAAAGAACGAGATTTGAATCAGTATTTTCCGTGATTTTTGTCGGAATTGAGCCGTCTAATGTTGAAGACCAAATATTACTGATATTACCTGCAGAAGAAACATAAACAATTTTTTTGCTATCGCTAGACCAATTTAGATTACTAATTTGAGTTAAGTTATAAGGCAAAATACTGGTTGAAATCGCTGTGATTCCATCGTTAGTTATTTGTTTTAATACACCATCTAATATTCCAACTACTTCTATTTGATATTTTTCGTCAACAACTTTTATGAAAGCAATATATTTACCATCAGGCGACCATTTGGGCAAACCGCCAATTTTAACTAATTCCTTTTGTTGCTCACTTGAGTTAAACGACTTGGTCATAATACTTCCTGCAAAAAGTTTATTCCCTTGGCTTAAGTTTTTTATTGCTTGATAAGCAATTGTTTTGCCGTCTGGTGAAGGTTCTGCCCAAAGTTCAGATGTCATATCTGAGGCAAGAATAAATTCTTTGTTATCTATTAAATTAACGCCCCAGATGTCTGACTCTTCCTTAGAAGAACCAAATAAAATCTTTGATCCATCATTTGAAACACTTAGCACTAAAGAATCTGTTTCGGCAAATGTCAGCTGTTTTGTTAATTTTGTAGAAACATCAATGACAAAAATTTGAAACGTTTCATTAAATAAAGCACTGTAAAACAAGCGTTTTCCATCAGGAAGCCAAACAATATTTTTGATTTGGCTTTTTAATTGAATAATTTCTTTTGGGATTTGATTTAATGTGTCCGAAACCTGAATCGAATAAGTTTCGTTTTCGTTTTTTACAAATGCTAACAACTTTTCATCTGGAGAAAGATTTATAAATGATGGTTTGTCATTAGCTGAAGTGAAATTAGTAAACTTTTTTGTTTGCCCGGAAATAATATCAACACAAAAAAGATCACCGTTTGATTCGTAATATACTTGGTTTGTCGGTGACCAAAAACGTAAACGGCTATTGCGATCTTGTGTTTTGGCAATTAATTTTGGAGTTCCACCTAAAAGAGGCATTCGCCAAAATCCACTTTCTGCACCTCGCCACGAATAAAATGCAATTTCTTCGCCATTTGGTGACCAAATTGAATTTTCATTCTCAAACTCATCTTTTGTCGTCTGAATTGCTTCACCCGAAGTTGTTTGTTTTATCCAAATATGTTTTGAACCGGCTTTGGTCGAGGAAAAAGCGACCATTTTCCCATCAGGCGAAAAAGTGCCTTCGCTATAAATTTCGCCGGATTTGCTTGTCCAACTTACAACTTCAGTCGCTTTCAAAGGTAAATCAGCCAATGTTTCGCCACTTTTTACAGGTAAAAGCCACCATATTACACCGATAAATCCGACTGCAACCAACAAAAAAATAAGTGCGTGAATCAGCGAAAATCTTCTTTCTGTGACAATTCCTACTGTTTTTAAGGTTGTTATTCCTTTAATTGAAACAGTTTGATTAACAAGTTTTGGGTCTGTTTCCAGAGTTTGTTTGACGATGTTGAGGTCAGCCAATATATCTTTAATACTTTGATAACGCTGTTCACGGTCTTTGCAAAGTGCTTTGTTGACAATAATTTCCAGATTATTTGAAATTTCAGGTTGATGCTCGCTCAAAGGTTTCGGGTCGTCTTTTAAAACTGAGCCGATAATATCCATATTTGTTGCACCGGAGAACGGCAAAAAACCAGTCAACATTTCGTAAAGCAGAACGCCAAAACTAAAAATATCCGTTCGTAAATCAACCTTTTGCCCGCGGGCTTGTTCGGGCGACATATATTGCGGTGTGCCGATAATTGTTCCCGGCAATGTCATTGTTTTTGCTCGCGTTTTGGCTTCGGTATCAGGTTTGTTGAGATTTATTGAGTCGGTTAATTTGGCAATTCCGAAGTCGAGAACTTTTACAATTCCGTCATTTCTAACCATCACATTGTCTGGTTTAATATCGCGGTGAATAATTCCGGCTTCGTGTGCGGCAGAAAGTGCAGAAGCAATTTGTGTCGCAATTTCTAACACATTCTGAAACGTCAATTGCTTTTCATTTAAGTAATGATTAAGTGTTTTGCCTTCAATAAATTCCGTGACAATGTAATGAATTCCGCTTAATTCGCCTATTTCGTGAACTGTTAAAATGTTTGGATGATTGAGTGCAGAAGCCGATTTTGCTTCTTGAAAAAAGCGATTTCGGCGAATTGAATCAAACGCAAATTCGCTTGAGAGCAATTTAATCGCCACTTTTCGTTCAAGAGATTTGTCTTGTGCGAGATAAACCGTTCCCATTCCGCCTTTGCCAAGCAACGAAAGAATTTTATATTGATTGATTTCTGAGCCGATAATATCTGCCTCTTTGGCAAACATTTCAACCACAAGTGATTTTGGCGAAGAGTCTATTAAGCTATCAAAAGTTTTCTCAAATGACAGCAAAGATTCAACTTCGCGGCGTAATTCAATATCATTACCGCAAGATTTTTGCAGAAATAAATGACGCTCTTTTGGTGAAACTTCCAAAACTTCGTGGTAAATTTCCTCGATTTTTTTAAGCCTTTCGGGGATCATAAACTCAAATAATCAGTCATTAAATTTTCTAAATGGGAAATTTGCGTTACCGCTAAAATTGTAAGTTTGTTGATTATAAATCAATTTTAATTTTTTCGGGTTAATTTTTTTGATAAATGACCTTTTTTCTACCAAGGATTCGTTTATACAGATACACATCAAAAATAAATATAAATTGATGACGAATTTAAAACTAGGACGAAAAACTTATGAGAAAAACATATAAATTTTCATTAATGATGACAACAATTATGGCTGTCTTGTTTGCGATGGCGTGCGATGGTGGCAAAACCGATGAAGCGAATAAATTTGTTGATGCGGGAAATCAAAAAGTAACGGAAGCAGGTCAATTGATCGCGAAAGTTTCAAAAATGGACATTGATATTTTAGAAACAAAATATGATGATTTCGCTGAATTTAAAAAATCAAAAGAATCAGAAGCCAAGCAAATAGTTAAAGATTACGAAAAATGTGCCGAACTTTTCAAAGGTGCGGCAAAAGATTTTGGCGATGCTTCAAAAGTAAATCTTGACGCGAAAGTTAAAACCTATTTCGAGGCAAAATCAAACGAATTTGAAAAATCTGCCGAATCATTCAATCTAGCAAAACAAGGTGCACAATCTTTGCTTAATTCTAAAAATGAAGAAGAACACATTAAAAAACTTAATGAGTCCAACGAAAAATCAGAGTTGTTAAAGAAAGAAAACGATGCATTAACTGAAAAGGCAAAAAAATTGGAAGCCGAAGCAAAAGAATTTATAAAACCTCAATAACCTCACGTTTTCCCCCAAAGAAAGGCTGTTGTTGTGTGCAGTCTATACGCGGCAGCCTACCTCAAACTAATTTAATTTGCAGATAATTCTCGCAAAAGCCAAGTCCTGGAAAATTTCCAATCGCGTTTGACAGTTTCGGGGGAAATAAACAAAACCTCCGCAATTTCTTCCATCGTTAATCCGCCAAAAAACTTCATTTCAACAACGCGAACCTTCCTTTTATCTAATTCACCTAATTTTTCGAGAGCTTCGTGAACCGCCAGCATTTCGTTTGAAGAATTACTTGAAATAATAGCGTTTTCATCAAGAGTAATTTGTTGCGGACTTCCGCCACGTTTGAGGCTTTGTTTGCCGCGTGCATAATCGACTAAAATATGTCGCATTGCTTGTGATGCAACACCAAAAAAATGCGAACGATTTTTCCATTCTTTTTCTTTGTTATCAACCAATTTTAAATATGCTTCATGAATTAATTCGGTTGTTTGGAAAGTATGTCCGGCAGATTGTCCACGCATATAACGCTTTGCCATTCGCCGCAATTCATCATAAACAAGCGGCATTAACTCGCCAAAAGCTATATCATTTCCATGGCTCAGTTCATCTAAAAACTGAGTTATTTGATGCGAATTGTTGTTTGCCATATAAGATTTATAATTGATAATAATACTACATCTACGAAATATATTTCATAAACACTTTGCAACTAAAGCAATTCAAATAGTATCAAAAGCCTAAACGTTTTTTAGTTTTTTTGAAATAAAGCTTAAATTTAATGATATAATTTCGAAATATGATGCCCCCGAAAAACATCTTTTTATCCATTTTATTAGTCGCAATTTTATGTTTGAGCGGATTTTCGCAAACACCGCAAATTCAAACTTGCCTCTCTGATTCGCTCCCCAAAACAACAAATAGCGATCCGAAATTGAAACAAGGCGTTTTTCGAACATCTGCAAAGTGGTTTCCCGGACAAAAAATTCGTGTAAAATTTCTTGATGGCGATGAGTTTTTAAAATCTAAAGTGAAAACTTTTGCACAAATTTGGGAGCAATTTGCGAATATTGATTTTGTTTTCGTTGAATCAGGAACGGCAGAAATTCGCGTCAGTTTCGCTACCGAAAAAGGTGCGTCTTGGTCGTTAGTCGGAAAATCTTCTGAAGATTGGTCTGTTCAAAAAAAAGGGAACTCAACTGAAACTGTTTCTGGAAACACTGGAACATCAATGAACTTTGGTTGGTTTAACTCAAAAACTGTCGATTCCGAGTTTCGACGTACAATTTTGCACGAATTTGGACACTCACTCGGATTGCTCCACGAACACCAAAACGCTAAACGAAATTTTGAATGGAACAAACCTGTTGTCTTAAATTATTACGTTAATCAACTTGGTTGGTCGTCGACTCAAGTCGAAAATGCACTTTTTGCACGTTATGGTGCGGGAACTGAATATTCGAATCGAAATTACGATAGTCTATCGATTATGCATTATTCAGTGGACGCAAGTTTTACAAAAAGCGGTATTGCTGTTGGAAATAACACAAATATTTCAGTTGGAGACAAAGCGTTAGTCGCAGAAATGTATCCATTTAGTAATGTTACAAAACCAATAGATTTCGCGTTTAGCAATGTTTCGACCGATTTTAATGTTTATGCTGCCGAAGACACAGACGAAGAAGCTCAAGGTATGAATATTTTGCTCGATTTCAAGATAAATAACGCTTTAAATCAAGAGCATCTCGTTGCAATTTATTTTTACGAAAGAGACGGCGAGGCTCTCGAAGATTCTAATAAAAAATTCTATACAACAACCGGGAAAGTTGCGGCAATTCGTAAGTTTACTCCAAAGTATGAGCGAACAGTTTTTACAAAATATAAGGTTTTTATGCCATATTCAGAGTTAGAACTTGATTGCGGCGATTATCGTCTGAAATATTCTGTGATGGTTTGGAAAGGCAAAACGCGAGTCGCGACAAGTGGTTTTTCTTATTTTACTTATCGAAAACCTTGCGAGGAATAAAAAAAGACGAAAGCAAAAAACTTTCGTCTTAACTAACTCTATATTATTAAGTTCAACTATTTCTTTAACCAGCCAAACAAGGCATTAACAGTAATATCGCGGTTCGTTTCGTAAATTGCTTTTGTTAACGGAACGCTCATTGGACAAACTTGAACGCAGTTTTGAGCGTTTCCGCAGTTGCCGATCCCATCATCGCCCATCAAGCCTTCGAGGCGTTCGTCAATTGCCATTTTGCCTGTTGGGTGCATATTAAATAGACGTGCTTGTCCAATCGCTTGCGGTCCAATGTAATTATCATCGCCATATTGCGGACAGGCTTCGAGACAGCAACCGCAAGTCATACAACGACTTAACGCATAACGCTCTTGTGCTTGTTCGTTCGACATTGCAGGTGCAGGACCAAGATCGTGAGTTCCATCTAGCTCAACCCAAGCGTGAACTTGTTTCAAATGATCAAACATTTTCGTCCGATCAACCTTCAAATCGCGGACATTCGGAAACTTCGACATCGGCTCAAGCGAGATGGCATTCGTTCCGGTTGCAAGCAATAAATCATCGACCAAAGCCGAACACGACTGACGAACGCGACCGTTAATTACCATCGTGCAAATCCCGCAAACTTGTTCCAAACAACTCATATCCCAAACCGGTGGAGTGGTTGTTTTGCCTTCTTTGGTAACAGGATTTTTGCGAATATCCATCAAAATCGAGATTACATTAAGATTCCGGCGATATGGAATTTCAAACGTTTCCCAAGTTTGAGTTGCGTCAAGCTTTTCGCGACGTTTGATTTTGATGTCTATTGTGTTTGGCGGATTATCCAACCGTTTTTTTTCGATGTGTCCGTCTGTACTCATAAATTTATTCGCTTCAGAATTCAACTAAGTCGTATATTTCACTTAGGTTTAAAGATTCACCAACTGATTCAAAAACAACCTTGCTGTCAATTCCAATTGTTGCTAAATACTTCCAGCTGCCATCATTTTGTTTTGTAAATTTTTCGACAACGTGTTTGTCTTGCGAAACTAAAACATATTCTTCAACTGACTTAAGAGTTTGAAAAGCAAAAAATTTTTCCCCACGATCTGTGGCTTCTGTGCTTTTTGAAAGAACCTCAATTAAAAGTTTCGGATTCTCAATCGTGTCATTTCGGTCTTTATAAAACTTTGGTTTGTCACAAACAATAGTCACATCTGGATAGTAAAATCTTCGAGTTGATTCAACCCAAACCTTCATTTCGTTTGGAAGAACTCGATAACCTTTTTTGCGAATCTTCGAATCCAAAAATACAGTTATGTTCGTAGTAATTTGCAAATGATTAAGCGAACCATCAGTCATTGCGAAAATCTCGCCATCGAAATATTCGTTCCGGAATTCAGCTTTTTCTTCTTTTGCCAAATATTGTTCTGGTGTATAAAGTTTTTGTTTCGTTGCTCTTTGAGCCATTATCTAACTCCAAAAACTATGCCGTTTTCTTCTTGCCTTTATCGCTATAATCACGTTTTCGCGGTTCAACTAAACCAACGTCAACCGCTTCATAACTCAAAATCGGCGATTCGGCAGACCATTCGGCAATTGTCGTTTTCATAAACTTATCATCGTTGCGATCCGGAAAATCCGGTTTGTAATGAGCTCCGCGAGATTCGTCGCGATTCAAGGCTCCGAGCGTAATTACTCTCGCTAATTCGAGCATATTTTTCAATTGTCTCGCATGCGGAATCGCTTGAGTTGCCCAAAGGTTAGAATCATTAATCGAGATATTTTTCGAACGTTCTTGAAGCTCGACTAATTTTTCATCAGTAGCTTTCAAGCGATCATTATAACGAACAACCGTTACGTTATCGGTCATTACTTTACCCATTTCTTCATGGATTTTATACTGATTTTCCGAACCTGTTTGTTTCAAAATATTGTCGTTAATCTCTTGTTGACGCTTGAGTTCCGCGGCGTGAACGCCATTCATTTCGCTGCTTCCGCGTTCAACGTTTAGTGCGTATTCGATAGCCGCAGGTGCAGCCGTGATTCCGCCGTAAACGCAAGAAACTAGCGAATTTGCACCAAGACGATTCGCACCGTGAATCGAATAATCGCATTCGCCAGCCGCGAGAAGTCCGGGAATGTTGGTTCGTTGATTATAATCGACCCAAAGTCCGCCCATCGAATAATGAACGCCGGGGAAAATTCGCATCGGAACATATCGCGGATCATCACCAACAAACATTTCGTAAATCTCAAGAATCGCACCAAGTTTTCGCGTTAAAGTTTCAGGTTCAATGTGCGTTAAATCTAAATAAACCTGATTTTCGCCACCAACACCATAACCTTCCAAACAAACTTGGAAAATTTCGCGGGTTGCAATATCTCGCGGCACTAAATTTCCATAAGCGGGATATTTTTCTTCCAGAAAATACCAGCGTTCGGCGTTTGGAATATCTTTCGCGGCACGTTTATCGCCTTGATTTTTTGGCACCCAAACTCGTCCGCCTTCACCACGAGCAGATTCACTCATCAAACGGAGCTTGTCTTCGCCGGGAATTGAAGTTGGATGAACTTGAATAAATTCGCCGTTCGCGTATTTTGCACCGTGTTGATATGCAATTGATGCGGCACTTCCGGTGCAAGTTTGCGAATTTGTCGATTTTCCGAAAACGAGTCCCGGGCCGCCAGTCGCCATAATCACCGCGTCAGCGTTAAATGCTTTGAGTTCAAGTGTTTGCAGATTCATTGCGACCAATCCGCGACAAACTTGATGATCGTCCATGACCAACGAAGTCATTTCCCAACCTTCATATTTAGTAATCTGACCAGTTGATTCGTATTTGCGAACTTGCTCATCCAAGGCGTAAAGCAATTGTTGTCCGGTCGATGCCCCAGCGAAAGCAGTTCGGTGATGCAATGTTCCGCCAAAACGTCTGAAATCGAGTAAACCTTCTTTCGTTCTTGCAAATGGAACGCCCATTCTATCGAACAAATAAATGATTGAAGGTGCCATGTCGCACATTTGTTTTACAGGTTGCTGATTCGCCAAAAAATCGCCACCATAAACAGTGTCGTCCATATGCTTTGCCGGAGAATCGCCTTCGCCTTTGGTATTAACAGCACCATTGATTCCTCCTTGAGCACAAACCGAATGTGAACGCTTGACCGGAACGACCGACAACAAATCCACATCATGTCCAGCTTCGGCAATTTTCATCGCCGCCGCTAAACCTGCCAATCCGCCACCAACAATTGCTATTTTTATTTTCGATGCCATATTCTTGATTTATTAAAACTAAAATTTCTTTGCTCCACTTGGCAATTCAGCAGTTTTTCCATCTTTGGGTTGCTCACAAAGTATTGCCGGCACTAGACCACAATTTTTCCATTTGAAAGCTAAAACCGTATTCACTCCCAAGGTGAAAAGCCCGATACCAACTGCCGCACAGCCCTTCAATACGTAGCTCTGGGCTTTCTCTCCAATAACCAAACCAAAATCTAGAGTGAAAAGAAAAATTCCGTAAGCCAAATGCCACGCCGTTGCCGCGATTCCGACAATGTATAAAATTGACACCCACCACAAGCTAAAATCAGTTGCAACAATTGCGAATGCCTTGTCCGCATTACCCGCGACGGCAACTTGCGTTAGCCCAAACGTACCAAAAAATCCCCAACGAAAATGCATCAAGTGAAAAAGTAAGAATGCAAATAGAAAAACGCCTGTTACTCTTTGAAAAACATATAACCAATTTCGACCGTAACCGTAATTTGAAACATTGTTACGAGATTGTGCAGAGATGATTATTCCATATACGGAATGAAAAATCAGTGGCAAGAAAATTCCGCCAACTTCAATGAAAAACAAAAAAGGTAAATGATGAATATCTAAAACTGCATCATTGAAGACCTTTTCACCGCCCATTGCTTTGGCGTTTGTGAGCATATGAACTGCGAAAAATAATCCGAGTGGGACGATTCCGGTGATTTGGTGCAACTTTCGAAGTAAAAAATTGTTACTGAATTTAATGGACATATCGGTGCTGTCTTCTTTTAACTGCTGATTTAAGGATTGCAGAATGATTCTAAGATGAATCTGCTAAATCATCAATTATCCAAGTAAAATAATCATACATTTTTTGAAAAATTAGGTAAAATGAAATATGTTGCAAAACTTAGACAGTAATACTTATAATAAAAATTATGCATATTGAAACCTTGAAAGTTTTCTGCGATTTAGTTGATACACAAAGTTTCTCGCTTGCTGCCGAACGCAATTTCGTTACGCAATCTGCCGTGAGCCAGCAAATCCGCACGCTTGAGGAAAAATTTCAACGAAGATTACTTGAACGTGTCCGCGGTCGTCGCGAAATAAAACTTACTCCAATTGGTGAAGTTTTCTATCGCGAGAGCCGAAATATTCTCGCCGATTATGACCAGCTAAACGAAAACATGCGTGGGCTTGTCGGAACTATCAGCGGAACTGTAAAAGTTGCAACAGTTTACAGTGTTGGACTTCACGAGTTGCCGGTGAAAGTTCGTGAATTTATGACGAAATTTCCGGCGGCTAAGATTGATTTGGAATATTCGAGAACAACTCGTGTCGTTCGCGATGTGCTTAATGGTTCGGTCGAACTTGGTGTTGTGGCTTTTCCCGAAGCTCGTCGCGGACTCACGATCGTTCCGATGCAGAGCGACCGAATGGTTGTGATCTGCCATCCAAATCACGAATTTGCCGAACGCGAACAACTTAAATGTCGCGAACTTAAAGATCAAGATTTTGTCTTATTTGAGCGAGACATTCCAACTCGTAAAGCGACTGATAAGATATTGAAAACAAACGGTGTAACGGTTCGCAAGGTTGCAGAATTTGACAATATTGAAACAATTAAACGAGCAGTTGAAGTTGGGTTTGGAATTGCAATTGTTCCTCATCCGAGCGTTTTAGACGAAGAACGTAATAAACAATTGGTAATTGTTGAACTTGCGGAAAGCGATTGGGTTAGAACTGTTGGCGTAATTTATCGCAGCGATAAAGCTCTCTCAATTGCTGCGAAAAAATTTGTCCAGCTTTTAGAATCACAAAATCCGCCAATCGAAACTCTCTAGCTTGCGACATTAGTTAAATAACTGGTTCCATTGCGGTTATTTAGCACTTCTTTGAGCATTGGAACAATCTTTTCCGAATCAAGATAATCTTTTCCGAGCGAACGTCGAAACTTTTTATCTTTCTTTTCATTTGTCAATTCTTTCAACATTGAACGACAAAATGCCGAAACTAATTCCGGTGCAAATTGTTTGCCCGAATTTTCACTCAAATCAATAATTACATCTTCTGCGTTTCTCCGGCGTTTGTAAGGTCGGTCAGTCGTCATTGCATCAAAAGAATCTGCTAAGTTTACTATTTTCGCAATATACGGAATTTCGTGATCCAATAAACCGTCAGGATAACCGCGTCCATCAAGTCTTTCGTGATGATATTTTGCAGCCAAAGGAACATCTGTAAACGGATGATGAATCGGTGCTAAAATTTCATAGCCAACCGTTGGATGTTTTGAAAGTTGAATATTCTCACTCGCATTTAAACGCAAAGGCGAATTAATAATTGAACGATCTACTGCCAATTTCCCAACATCGTGTAAATATCCGGCAACTGCCGCTCCTTCGACCTCTTTTTCTTCCCAACCAAGTTCAAAAGCGATTAATTCCGAGTATTTACCGACTCTGACAGAATGTCCTTCCGTGTATTTATCTTTACAATCAATTGCCGCCGCGAAAGATTTAACCGTGTCTTTGTATGTAAGTCGCAAATCGTCGTAAAGTTTAAGATTTTCCTGAGCTTTGCGTTCGAGCTCGGACATCATATTTCGTTGCTGAATTCCGACTCCGATGTGTCTCGCCATTGCACAAATTATATCTTTATCGTAAGCCGAATATGGTTCGCCATTTGCTTTTTCACCAAGCAAAATAACGCCCAGAAATTCATCGCGAATAATTAAAGGAATTAATAACTCGAGTTTTCGCGAATCAAAACTTTGATCATAAACATGAAAAAGAGGCAACATTTTCGCTTGGCTAATTTCAATTGCAGTTAATCCGGCGGTCAAAAATTGTCGTTCATCTTCTTGGCAAAGCGATAAACTGAGCGGAAAATCTTCGCCTAAACCGCGAACCGCAAGCATATTTAACTCGTGTCCATATCTCGAAAATCTCGCTACGCCGCCACGCATAATTGCCAAACTTCCAAGTAATAAATGAAGCGAGGTGCGAATCATTTCTTGAAAATTACGTTTATTTGTAACTTCCTGTCCAATTTCAGCCAACGCAGAAAATGTGTGAACGAGTTTTATTTGATTTTCAGACATAAACTTTAGTTCTCTAATTTTACGTGATTTGTCAGCCCGAGCGTTTCAAAAAGCTCAACAGTTTCATCATTTACTTGCGAAAAAATAACTTTCGCACCAGCGTTTGCTGCTGCGTCAATAACGCCTAATAAAATAGAAATTGCAATACTGTTGACGATTTCTGTTTGTTTAAAATTTACTTCTAAGGTTTTGAAGCCTGCATCGAGTTTGGTCTTACATTCGCGTTCGATTTTTTCACCGCTCAGTTTGTTTAAATAATCACTCGCAAAAACGATTGCTTTTCCGGTTTCAGAATTAAAAGTATGTTCTCTTTCAGTTTGTGGAATCACTTAACTTCCGTCCTTGTATAATTTAGATTGCCTATGAGAAGAATCTACTTGAAGATTATGTTTAACACAAAGGAAGCTAGAAAGCAATAGAACTTGTGTTTGGAACTGAACCAATTTTTGTCGTGTCACATTGCATATTAAATTTGAAAAAAGTTAAATATGATATTATTTTACGTTCTCAAATATTGCTTTTAACTTAAATTATCGTGAGAAATCAAACAACAATAAATCTTGAGCAATTTTTTTTGCAGTGTAGCGATAAGGTTGAAGTCGCTTTAAATAAATTGCTTCCGACAAGTGAGGTTGAACCACAAAGATTGCACTCAGCAGTCCGTTGGAGCATTTTTGCGGGTGGAAAACGGTTTCGTCCGTCGTTGTTAATTGCAGTTGGCGAAGCGTTTGGCTGTTCAGTAAGTTCTCTTATAAAAACAGCTTCGGCGATTGAAATGATTCACACGTATTCATTAATTCACGATGATTTGCCAGCAATGGATGACGATAACTTGCGTCGCGGTCGCGAAACTTGTCATATAAAATTTGACGACGCAACAGCAATTTTAGCCGGAGATTTTCTGCAAAGTTTGGCGTTTCAAGTAATTGCGGACGATAAACATTTGACGCCAGAAGTTCGTCTGACGTTGTTATCAGAAGTTTCTGAGGCAGCCGGAAAAATGGTCGCCGGACAACAACTTGATTTAGATTCGGAAGGAAAAACTATTACAATTACGGAGCTTGAAGAAATTCATCGAAACAAGACCGGAGCGATGATTTCGGTGTCGGCAAGAGCTGGTGCAATTATCGGAAAAGCAACTGATTCTGAGCTTTTGGCAATCACAAATTACGCCTCAAATATTGGTTTATTGTTTCAAATAACCGACGATTTGATTGATATTACACAAACAACAGAGACTTTGGGGAAAACAGCCGGAAAAGATATTGCGGCGGCAAAAGCAACTTATCCAAGTATTTACGGTTTTGATGAAACAAAAAAACTTGCTCAAACAATTCACGATTCGGCTATTGATGAATTAAACAAGCTTAATTGTGAAACTGTCGTGTTGAAAAGTCTGGCAGAATTTATCTTGCATCGAACTACATAAAAATTGCTATAATTCATTTGAGGTCTTCACGCCTCAATGTATAACTTAAAACTCATAATTTAATGAATTCTGACCAAAATATTTTTGAAAAATTTTCGCGACCGCTTTTAATTGCCTTGTCGATTGGGTTTCTCTATGCTTTGGTGTTGGCAAAACTTGCGTCAGATTGGTGGACGGACGAAAACTATTCGCACGGGTTACTTGTGCCATTTGTTATTGCATATATCGTTTGGTTAGAATTTGATTTACTCAAAAACTCACGTGAAAAATCTTCATATTTGATTGGCGGAAGTGTGGTTTTGATTGCACTTGCGATGCTTTTTGCCGGAACTCTCGGTGCCGAACTTTTTATGCAACGAATTTCTCTCGTTGTGATGTTAGGCGGAATGGTGATTTATTTT
This sequence comes from Acidobacteriota bacterium, assembly GCA_031415455.1. Lineage (GTDB taxonomy): Bacteria > Acidobacteriota > Blastocatellia > Pyrinomonadales > Pyrinomonadaceae > JANNVK01. The sequence continues at coordinate 370,477 of JANORS010000016.1, forward strand.
TTTGGCGGAAAAATACTTAAACTCTTGTCTGTTCCTTTTCTTTTATTGCTTTTTGCAATCCCAATTCCACAAATTATTTTTAATAAAATTGCTTTTCCGCTGCAAGTATATGCTTCTCAAATGGCAATTTGGGGAATTAGACTTTTTGGAGTTCCATCGGTTAGAAACGGAAATGTTATTGAGATTTTGCCAGTTGGGGCAACACAAATTGTCAGTTTAGAAGTAGTTGAAGCGTGTAGCGGCATTCGCTCTTTGATGACTTTAGTGACACTCGCACTTGTTTTAGCCTACTTTTCTCACGAAAAATCTCAACAAGGAAAACCTTTTTATCGAAATTTCAATTTTTGGCTCTCAATTATTTTGATATTTTCTGCAATTCCAATCGCTATTTTAACCAATGCCGGACGAGTAACGGCAACCGGAATTTTTACGCATCTTTATGGAAAAAAAATGCTTACCGGATTTTTTCACGATCTTTCGGGCTGGTTGGTTTATCTCGTAGCTTTAATTTTACTCGCTTTAGTTGGATTTATTTTTAAATTCATTTTTAAAAGATTTTTTGTTGCTGTTGAAAAACAGAAATCTGATTCTTTTGAAAACACTCCAACTTCATGGAAACTGGTTTTAGGGTTAATCGGTTGTTTAATAATTGGCGGATTTTTTATTAATTGGTTTGAATCTCGCGAAGAAGTTCAAGTTAAAAGATTAGCTTTAAAAGAAATTCCGTCAATTCTCGGCGATTGGAAACAACGTGGCAATGACATTCGGTTTAGTGAACAGACCGAAAGTGTTTTGCGAACGACAGATTATTTAATGCGAGAATATGAATTGCCAAGTGGAAATATTGCTAATTTATACGTTGGTTATTATGCATCACAAAAAAGTGGTGCAACTTACCATAGTCCGCAAAATTGTCTTCCGGGTTCGGGTTGGGAAATGAAAGAACCCGAATTAGTTGAAGTAAAACTAGCAAATGGAAAAACGTTTAACGCAAATCGCTACATAATTGTTAATGACAGCAAACGCGAGATTATGATATATTGGTATCAGGGACGAGGGCGTGAAGTCGCTAGTGAATATTCTGATAAAATTTTCACTGTTTTAGATAGTTTTACTCGGCAACGTTCTGATGGTTCTATGGTTCGAATTTTAATTCCGGCAGGGAATTCTGAAACTGAAGCAACTCAGCTGGCAATTGATCTTTCCTCAAATATTTCCAACAAACTTTCTGATTTTGTTCCCGAATGAAATTCGTCTATAATTCTCTTATATTCCCCCAAATTGAATCTGATAAAACATAAGTTTTAGCTTTTTTCTGAAACTATTGATTGATTGCAAGTTTTCTATGGTTGCTGACAAAAGTTGGCAACGAAAATTCGATTATTTGTTTCTAAAGCGATGCTAAAGAAATTGCCGAAATAATCGAATTACTTGAAAAGTTGTTAGATTCTGAATTCTTGATAAACAAGATGCCCTTGTTTTTAAGAATTCTATAGAAAAGCCTAGTGTTTTCAATGCCCGAAAACGCTAGGCAGTAAAATGATTCAAAAAAATGAACGTAGTTGAGTGCCCAAAACTTCATAAGTTATTATTGTCTGCCATAATTCTTGGCTCAATTTTCGCCTTTTCATCGTGCGGAAACACCAAAGAAAAATATCTTTCTCGTGGCGAAGAACTCTTAAAACAAAGAAAATTTCAAGAAGCAAAAATGGAGTTTCGCACAGCCGCGGACTACGACAAAAATTCTTCCGAAGCATTTTGGGGTTTAGCAAGAGCGGACGAAAGTCTCGGCGATATGTTTGGAACAATAGAAAATCTCAGACAAACAATCGCACTTGATCCAAATAACCTCGATGCAAAATCAAAACTTGGCAACTATTTTCTTCTGCTTGATCCGCCACAAGTTTGGGAAGTTGATAAATTATTGACTGAAATTTTTGCAATAAATCCAAAATTTGTTGAAGGTCATATTTTAAAAGCTAGTTTATTAACAGTTCAAGAACGACCGGAAGCTGAAATTGTAAAAGTTTTGCAAGAAGCAATCTCGCTTGAACCAACTAGAATCGAGTCATATTTAAGCATTTCAAGATATTATCAACGAACAGCAAACATCGCTGAATCAGAAAAATATATTCAAAAAGCAATTTCAATTGCACCAAATTCCTCACTTGGCTACATGGAATATGGCAGATTTATGACGTTTGCAAAACGTTTAAATGAAGCTGAAGCTCAATATAAAAAAGCAATTGAAGTTGAACCAAAAAGTTTCGATGCAAGGGAAGCTATTGCTAGTTATTATCTTTCCGCACGCGATTTGGACAAGGCTGAATCTGCATATAAGCAATTAGTTGAAATTCAAGAAAATAGTGCGGAAAGCAAAATAATGCTTGCTGATTTTTACGCTCTTATTGGTCGCGATGAAGACTCGATAAAAACATTTGAAGCGATTTTGGCAGACAACACAGAATTCGTGAAGGCTCGTTATAGACTTGGCGAAATTTATCTTCAGAAGAAAGATCTGGTTAAAGCGACTGAGCAAGTTGATAAACTTTTATCGATAAATGACACCGATGTTGAAGCGTTAATTCTTCGCTCGCGTGTGAAATTACAAGAAAGCGATGTCGATGCTGCGACAAAAGATTTAGAAGAAGTTTTGAAAAAACAACCGACGTTAAAGTTTGGACTTTTTTATATGGCTCAAGCCAAATTATCGCTCGGACAATTTGATCAGGCACGAGCTTATATTAGTGATTTAGAGAAATATCACCCAAATTATTTGTTCAGCAAGTTGTTAAAAATTCAGGCAAGTTTTGCTGCTAATGAACCTGCCAAAGTTATTACGCAAGCCAATGATCTTCTCGATATTGTGAAGAACAGTTTTGCGAGTGCAGAAACTTCGGCTCAAAATCTTGAAGAACTTCGTATTCGGGCGATTACTTCTCGCGGACTTGCCAACATTGAACTTGGCAAACTTCCGGAAGCAAAAGCAGATTTGTTTGAAGTTAATAAACTTTCACCAAACTCAGTCAGTTCGTTATTAAATTTGGCGAGACTAGCTATTGCTGAAAAGAACTTCGGCGAAGCTGAATCGCTTTATGAAAAATCTCTAACTATTGATCCTAAAAACTTTGATGCTTTAAATGGTTTAGTAAACGTTTTTTCTAAACAACAAAAATTTGCTCAGGCACACGCTAAACTTGAATCAAAAATCGCTGAAAATACGGGTCAAAAAAATCTGCTTCCAGCTCTTCATTATCTCAACGCAGAAATTTATATTGCTGAAAAAAATATTGTTTCAGCAGAAGCTGAACTTAAGAAATCAATCGAACTTGATGAAACCTATTTGCCAGCTTATTCGGCACTTGCATCGCTTTTAATAGACCAAAACAAAGGCGACGAGGCGATTGAGCAATACAAAAAAATTGTAACAAAAAAACCTGATTCGACAATTTATACGCTGATTGGAATGCTCGAAAGTTCGCGTCAAAATCATTCAGAATCAGACAAAAATTATCGAAGTGCATTAAAAGTTAATCCGGAAAATGCAATAGCAATAAACAATTTGGCGTGGAACATTGCAGCAAACGACTCGGGAAATTTAGACGAAGCCTTGACTTTAATGCAAGGTTTGGTGATGAAAGACTCAGGCAAAGCTAGTTATTTTGACACTTTAGCTTTGGTTTATACAAAGAAAAATTTGCTCGCTCCGGCAGTTGAAAGTTTAAAAAAAGCGGTTGCTTTAGATATTGCAGACGCAGAAAAGGTTAATAAAACGCCAAATCCGACATATCGTTTTCGTTTGGGTTCGGCATTTGCGGCAGTTGGCGACAAAGTTAATGCCCGCAAAGAATTAGAAAGTGCATTGAAAAACGAAAAGAATTTGAGCAAGGAAGATTTGCAAACCGCAAAAGGTTTGATAAGTGGTTTATAGGAAATTTGAGGTAAAACATTATGTATTTATTAGAAACTGGAAATAATTTATTGTTGGGCTATATGCCTGAATCTTTAGCGTTATTAATTTTTGGTGCAAGTTTGATTGCTTTTACTATTGGGCTTCGCAAAGTTTTTAATCAACGCGAATATATCAAAAAAGCAAACACTGAATTAAATCAAACGACAATTGGATAACGTTTTTTTCGAAACGAGGAAATAGAAATGGCAGCTGAATTTAGACAAAAATCAATTGGCGAAATTGGAAAAATCATTCGCAGAAGAATCTGGCACATACTTTTGCCAACACTCGTTGGGCTTATTGCGATGGGTTGGGTTGTGTCAAAACTTCCGAGTATTTATCAATCGCGAACGTTGCTAACTGTGAAACCGCCGGTTATTTCGGGAAAAGTTGTAGCATCGCTTTCAGATGACGATTTGAATCAAAGATTGCTCACAATGAATCAAGAAGTTTTGAGCCGATCGTCGCTTGAACCGATGATTGCAAAATACAAACTTTACGAAATGGAGAGAGCAAACGGAACACCGATGGAAGTTATCATCGAAAAAATGTTCAAGAATATCAAGGTTGAAACTCAAGAAAGTGCGGAAAATAAAGTCGCTTCTTTTGTCATAAAATTTGATGATCGCAATCCGCGTTCGGCACAGCAAGTTACAGGTGAACTCGCGAGTATGTATGTGAATTCACAAATTAATGTGCAAATTGACCAAGCCGGAACAACAAAAGAATTTCTCGATAAGCAAGTTTTAGAAGTTAAGAACAATCTAGATTTACTTTCAAAACAACGACTCCAAGTAATGATGCAAAATGTTGAAACTTTGCCTGATAACCAACAAGGTTTGATTGCTCAACTCTCAGGTTTACGACAACGTGAAGAAACTCTTTCTAAAGATAAAGAATCTTTGATGACTGAAAAAGGAAGATTAAGCGATAGCATTCGTCAATATAATAGCCAAATGCGTTTGATTGAGGATTTTGGTCAAAAAGATGCAACTGATGCTGCCGGAAAAAGTGATTATAAAAAAACACAGGCTTATGGCGAAATGATTAAAAGAAAGTCCGAGCTCACTGCAAAACTCGAAAATCAGAAAAAAGTTTATCGCGAAAAACATCCGGAAGTTGTAAATACTCAAACAGAATTAAGCAAGGTTGATGAGCAAATTGTTGCAATGGCAAAAGATGCGAAAGATATTGCCGGTGACGCGGGCGATGCAGCTTTAAGAAAATCTGACATGCAAAAAAAGCAGATTGAAATTGAGAAAGTAAAACTCGAAAGCCAAATTGTTCAAGCCGAAGGTCAAATGGCAGCTAAAGATTCTGAACTTCGACAGAATGCGGGACAGATTTCTGTTCTTGAAGCAAAAATTAACACGATCCCGAATGTCAAAGTAGCCTTGGAAGGAATTAATAACGAATATAATTCTGCCAAAACAAGCTATGACGATATGCTCAAAAAGAAAACCGAATCGCAAATGCAGGTTGATGTAGCGAGCAATGCACAAGGTACAACTATTAAGGTGCAAGATCCGGCAAGTTTGCCTGCGGCTCCAGTTAATTCGGCAAAAAGAATGATGTTAGTTGCAGTTGGCACAGTTACTGGACTGGCTTTAGGTTTGTTTCTTGCCGGAATTTTCGAAGTTCCAAGATTATTTAGGATTCAAAATATTGATGACGCAAAGCATTATACCGGTTTGCCGGTTTTAGCATCAGTTCCGCCACTTCTGACATATCAAGAAATTGCGTGGAATAGACGTCTTCATTGGTTAAAAGTTTTAGCCGGAATTGCTGCCGCAATTGGAAGTATTCCGTTAATTGCGATGGCTTTGCAGTTGTCGAGAGTTTTGGAACGATTTGTTTCATAGGAAGGTCAAAAAAATGTATAAAGAATTTTACGGATTAGAAGATTTACCATTCACATTAACGCCAGACCCAAGATTTCTGGTATTTACACCGTCTTACAACGAAGTTTTGGCGAGTCTTTACTACGGACTTGAAAATGCTAAAGGTCTGATTGTTTTAACGGGCGAAGTTGGAACAGGTAAAACAACAGCCTTGCGTTGGATTCTTCGAAGGCTTGATTCGAGTGTTTTGGCAGCTTATGTTTTTAATCCGCGACTTTCGATTGATGAATTTTATCATCACGTTACGCAAATGCTTGGCATTAAAGATTGGAACAACAAAGCCGAATTGCTTTCAATGCTCGGTAGAGTTTTGGATGATAGACATCGTCGTGGACTTCGCACGGTTTTAATAATTGATGAAGCTCACGAACTTTCAGACTACGTTTTGGAAGAAATTAGACTTCTGCTCAATTTTGAAGCTGATAACGCGAAGCATTTGCAGATTATTTTGACCGGTCAACCGGAATTGCGTGAGAAATTAAACCAACCAAATTTGCGACAGCTAAAACAACGTGTTGCTCTTCGTTGCAATATGCACGCTTTGCCGAATTTTGATGAAACTGAACGTTACATTACCGAGCGTTTATTGATTGCCGGTTCTGAGCAACCAAATATTTTTACGCCCGGAGCAGTAGATTTTATCTTTAAATGTTCTGAAGGAATTCCGCGTCAAATAAATAACTTATGCGACAACGCAATGTTGTCAGGTTATGCTGCCGGAGAACAAATTATAGGTCGTCAAATTGTCGAAGTTGTGGCAGAGAATCTTGATATGTTGCCACGCAAAGAACAGTTTTTAGCTAGCGAAACAAAGCCTGAAACAACTGGATCAGCTCGGATTTTAACGGCTGAAGGTCGCGAAGAATTGAGCGGAAACCGTCATCGCACAGAGCCAACCAGAACTTCAGCTTTTGCAAAAGATCCTAATTTTACAAAACCTGGATATTCTGGCTACAAACCGGAAAGCAGAAACAGTTTGCTTGATGGTATGGACGACGATATAAGTCTTGAAATAGAAGAAGTTGGCGGATTTTATTAAATAATTTTAAAGACTAAAAGTTGCTAATTTTAGTCTTACCCCAAATTTAAGTTATGAGTATTTTAAAAGCGTTACAAAAAAAACAGACAGAAATTGGTGGCGAAGAGTTTAATCCAATATCTAATCAGGCGACTCAGACAACCAATCGAGTAAAAAATCCGATAATTGAAAAAGCAATTATTGCGGATAATTCTAGAGTTGTTGCTTTCGATCGGGCTGCACGCCAAAACAACGCACCGCCTGAAGTTTTTTTGGACAATAATTTTCGCATCGGAAAAACAAATTCAGCGTTTAATGAGCAGACCGCTTTATCAACAGGGACGGCACTCCCCAATTTGAGAACGGATTTAACTGCTGGGGCAAATTTAAACGCTGTTAGCTCGCCACGCACTGTCGAAAAAATTCTGCCTGACTTTGTCAGTTGGGAAGTTGAAGCAGAGCGTGTCGAGCCAAGATTAGTTGCAATAACACAACCTCATTCAAATTATTGCGAAGAATATAGAAGTTTGCGAACTCATATTTTACACAAAAGCCAACGTGAAAAATTGCAGTCAATTGTTGTCGCGAGCGTTGGTGCAAGCGAAGGAAAAAGTGTTACATCATTAAATTTGGCGTGGCTTTTGGCTCAAACTGATGGCTTAAAAGCACTTGTAATTGATAGCGATTTACGAATGCCAAGTCTTTCAGATTATCTCGGTATTGAAACAGACAAAGGACTTTCAGAGATTTTAGCAGGCAGAGCAACTTTGGTTGAGTCAATTATAAAACTCCAACCTTCAGGACTTCATTTATTGCCTGGTGGCGAAGCACGAAGCGATGTTGCCGAATTGCTTTCAGGTCCCAAATTTAAAGAAATTTTGCGTGAAGCGAGAGATATGTTTGATTTTATTATCATTGATGCTCCGCCACTCGGAATTTTCACTGACGCGACAGTTCTGATAAATCAAGCCGATGGTGCAATAATGGTTGTTCGTGCGAATCGGACGAAATATGGTGCAATTGATAGAATTTTGGACAAACTTCCCCGTGAAAGAATGTTAGGAGTTGTTTTAAACGAAAGTGATGATGTTTTAAACGAAACACATTATAATTACGGTTATTACAACAAGAAATTTAAAGATTAGTTTCCCCTATTTGAGATAAATGGCGGCTAATAAATTCAGTGTTCGGACAATTGGTTTAATTCTCGCCGATTCAGCAATTATTTGCGGCGGAATAGTCCTTGCTTTGTATTTACGTCTAAGTTTTACCGGTGCCGTTTATCAATTAAACGAAAACAACGGTTGGCTAAAAGTTTCGCTCGCAACTTTAGTTTGTCTCGCAATCCTTTATTTATATGATCTTTACGATTTTACCGTGATGGGAAATCGGCGAGAACTTTTGCTCAGGTTAGTCCAGGCACTTGGAATTGCATGGGCTTTATTGGCGTTTTTATACTATTTAGTTCCGCCGCTGTTAATCGGACGCGGAACTTCAATTTACTCAGTTGGAATCGTTTTATTCGCACTTTTAATCTGGAAAGTTTTAATTCATTATCTCACCGGACATCCGGAAATTGGCGAAAAAATCTTAATTGTCGGTTCAGGGCAAGTGGCGATTGACACAGCTCAAGGCGTTTTGGCACGTCGTGACGCTGGTTATAGAATTGTTGGATTTGCTACTTCAAATCCTGAAGTCGTTGCAGAAAAACTTCCCGAAGTAAAAGTTTTAGGGACAACCGATGAGCTTGAAAGAATCGTCAAAGAGAATGATATTGACCGACTTGTGATTGCCATTCGCGATCGTCGCGGAAAATTTCCGACTGATACGCTCCTTGAAATGAGTTTGGCAGGAAACGTCAGCATTGAAGAATGCACATCATTTTATGAACGTGTTACCGGACAAGTTCATCTCGATATGTTGCGTCCTTCGTGGTTAATTTTTGCCGGACGTGGACGCGACAATCGCGTAAAATCAGTTTTTCGCGAAGCAATTCATCGCCTTTTAGGCATAATTGGATTGGTTGTTTCATTGCCAATCTCAATAATTACCGCGATTTTAATTAAGATAGAATCACGCGGACCAATTTTTTACAGACAAGAAAGAGTTGGAAAAAATGGCAGAGTTTTTGAAGTAATAAAATTTCGTTCAATGCGGACTGATGCCGAAAAAGACGGTCCGGTTTGGGCGTTAACAAACGATGATCGAGTGACATTTGTCGGTAAAATCATCCGCAAAATTCGTGTTGATGAAATTCCGCAATTTTGGAACATTATTAAAGGCGAGATGATGTTTGTTGGTCCGCGACCGGAACGTCCGCATTTTATTGCCCAACTTGCCGATGAAATTCAGTTTTACGAACATCGGCATTTAACTGCACCGGGCTTAACCGGTTGGGCACAAATAAAATATCCTTATGGAGCATCGGTCGAAGATGCCAGGCAAAAGTTGCAATACGATTTGTATTACACAAAAAATCAGAGTTTGGCATTAGATTTTGTGATAGTTTTTGAAACGGTAAAAACTGTTTTATTTGGCAAAGGTGCCAGATAATAAGTTGATACAAGTTTGGGCGAAACTAAATATTACCCAAAAATTGGATAAACTTGTTTAATACACATATTTACTGAATGATAGCGAAGAACCTTTTGGTTTGGAGATAAGAAAATGAAGTTGAAGAAAATAAATTATATTAGTTTTGTTTTATTAGCATTTGCGGTGTTTGCTTTGTCAGGTTTTGCCCAAGAAAAAAAGATTTTTGATGACGGTAAAATAATGATCATCACAAAATCAACACCAAAACCTGTTGCATCGCCAACTACGAGTCCAACTCCAATTGTTGAAGAATCCGAAGTTTTAAAAGAAACAAAACCGCCAACTCCAATTCCAGCTGAGATAAAACCAAGCGAAACGCCGGAAGTTGTTTCAGTTGAAGAAACACCAAAAGTCCAAAGTTATGTTGCTCAAAAGCCGCAAACTGAGGAAGAAAAAGAAATTTTGCCGATTTACCAAAATTATCTTGCAGAATACAGACTTGGACCGCAAGACATAATTTCGATTGAAGTTTTTGGGCAATGTCCAAATTATTGCATTGAAGCAAAAACCGTTCCGCCAACCGGAAAAATTTCTTATCCGCTAATCAGAAACGGAGTTTTTGTTGCCGGAAAAACAATTGAAGAAGTTCAAGATGATGTGAGAAAAAAACTTGACGAATATATTATTGACCCACAAGTTACGGTCACTCTCGAAAAAGCTCAATCTGCAAGATACAGCGTTTTAGGAAAAGTTGCTTCGCCCGGCGTTCGGATTATGGACCGAAAGCTCAGTGTTTATGAAGCGTTAGTTGATGCTGGTGGAGTTTTAAAAGAAGGTGATAAAAAACGAATTATTGTTTATAGCTATAACAATCGCGGATTGCTCGAGCAAAAAACTGTTGATTTAACCGAGATTGAAAAAGGAAAAGCTCCGCCGGTATTTCTCCAACCAGGCGATCAGGTTTTTGTGCCTGATGCGAAATTTAAACTCAGTTTAAATAGTGTCTTGAAAGTTTTAGAAAGACTTTCACCATTGCGTTTGCTGATGGGAAGTCCTTTTTAACTTAATTTTTTTCTTGAAAACGATAAGCGGAAATTATTTTTGCTCATCGTTTTAATTTTTATTAAATGCGTTATTTTCGAAACATTATAATTTTATTTTTTTGCCTCTTTTGTTTTCAGACGGTTCACGCTGAATGGACAAAAAAGAAGCTCACAGTACTTTCGTGGCTGCATTCTGTTTATTTTATCAGCGAAGAAAAAGGTTGGATTGTTGGCAGCAATGGCACATTTTTATACACAAATGATGCCGGAAAAACGTGGCTCAAAAAGAAAAAATTTACCGAAGATACAATTCTTGACGTTCATTTTTTTGATAACAAAAATGGTTGGATTCTTTGCGAAAGAAACATCTATTCGCTCGGCGACAAATCGCCTGCTTATCTTTTAAAAACATCAAATGGCGGTGAAACCTGGGATCGGGTTGAATTTGTTGAAGGAACAGGTCGCGAACGAATTAGCGGTTTTTTCTTTGATAAATCAGAAGTTGGATTTGCGGTTGGAGAAGCAGGTTCAATTTTTTCTAATCCGGTAGAAAAGTTAGTCTGGAAAAAGCAATCTTCACCGAGTCGCTTTTTGTTGCTTGATGGAAGTTTTCAAGACAGCTCAAACGGCTGCTTAATTGGAGCCGGCGGATCAATTTTTTTCACAAAAAATGGCGGTGAAACTTGGAATTCGCCGATTGTTTCCGGCAACCCGAAAAATCGTTTCAACTCAATTTTTTTTGCAAATTCAAAAACTGGTTGGGTCGCTGGTTCAGAAGGTAAAATATTTTTTTCAAGCAACGGCGGAAGATTATGGCGTGAGCAAAAATCTAACGTTACCAACGACTTAACCGACATTGCATTTTTTGATTCATCGAGAGGTTTTGCTGTCGGAAACGATGGCATAATTGCCCAAACTCAAAATGGCGGAAACGTCTGGCGATCAATCCAACTTGATACAAAACACAAACTTGAAAAAATCTTCCTCATCGGCAAATCAGGCTGGATTGTCGGCTTTGGCGGAACAGTTTTTCAATTCTCGAAAGATTAATTTTTTCGATTAGTCGCAAAAAAAGATTGACAGCTTAAATTTGATAACGTAGCGTTCAAGGCATTAAACGTTACGAATTACTTTTTCCACAAAAGTTTTAATGTTTCCTCAGTTCGCTTGACAAGCCTAAAATGGGGAAATCTTCACAGTTTGGAATAAACAAACAAACAAACAAGCAAGGCAGACACACGCTCGTTAGGAAGTGTGAACTTAAAATTTATAGATATTGAGTCGTAGAGTCTGAATGATCGGATTTTACGGCTCTTTTTAGTTTTGGAAGTGGCTTGAGGAGAGAAATATGTCGAATAAAAGGTCTGTCATGTCAATCGAGTCTATCGAGCAACGGAAGGCTGGCTGCCAGCCTGCGAGTGAGAAACCGTATAAGTCAAATAAGTCAATCTGGTCTGAGTCTGTCAAGTCTGTCGAGTCAAGAGTCTAATCTACGGAACACCGCCGACAAAAGGAAGTGAAACAAAAATTAGTGCGTGTGATAATGTCAGTAGTCAATGAACAGAATTATGAATCGTAAATAAAAATAATTTATTACGATTACAATCAAACGAGGTTTCGAAAACTATATATTTACCGTGAGTAACATAAGTATTGATGTAGCAAAATTGTTAGAATTGGGACACACAATATGGCGACCGAAGATCCATACAATGAAGCCCACGGAATAAAGGTGCAAACCAGATATGAGACAGGAAATCCAAATTCTTACAGCTTGTCATCAAATCCATATCGAGCCGCAACCGTAGCTCAAGCTACCAACGAAGAGTCGATGGGTTGGATGCGTAGCAAATCAATCAACACCGGAAAACACCCGGAAACCGAAACCTTCGCGGGAGCAAGCATGCCCGCACCTTGGGGAACAACACGAATTCGACAGGCAAAGTCCAACCGATATTGACGGCGAAAGAACGCTTGTAACCGACCAATCAGGCAAGCAAAGAATCAGCAAAACAAACACTCTTGGACAACTTTTGAATATTTGGGAAGTGAAAGAATCTGAACTTTAATAATAAGCAAAAAAATTTTCCTTGAGATTTAAAAAGTTTAGGATGGCTTTGATTTTCCATATTTAGATTGGCAGGTTTTGTATTAATTCTGTGTAAATATTGCCTCTAATTGTTACATTTTTTCCAATATCTGATACAATTAGGTTCATAAAGACAGAAATCCCCAGGTTTTGGCAAATAATAAGAATCAATTTGGTTTTTGTTTGTTTGTTAATTTTGAGGAGAATCTTTTGAAAATAAGGAAGAAAAATTGATGAAAAAAGTATTTAAAAAATTATCTATAAGTTTTATTGCATTAAGTTTAGCCCAGATTTTGGGTTTAGCGGTTTCTGTCAAAGCTAATACCACACCGCAAACATTGCCTTTTACTCAAAATTGGTCAAATCTTGGTTTGATTACTGTAACTGATGATTGGGCTGGCGTTCCGGGAATTGTTGGTTATCGCGGCGACGATTTAAACACGATTATTGGAACAGACCTTCAAACAATTTTGGCAAATGGTTCTGCAACACCGCTTGATGTCAACGCAAACCAAACAGCTCCTGGAACCTTTACAACAGGTGGAATTTCAGAATTTGAAATTACAAATCCGGTTGTCGGAATGCAAGGTTCAGGGACAGCTGATGTGCCTCATTTGGTTATTCATTTAAACACCACCGGAAATAGTAATATTCAATTTGCGTGTGTTGTTCGTGATCTTGATGCAAATGCTGATGATTCAATTCAGCAAGTAAATGTTCAATACCGCGTTGGCGGAACAGGCGATTATACAAATGTAACCGGCGGCTATATTGCTGATGCAACAACTGTTGCGACCGATACACAAACTACACCTTTAAATTTAACTTTGCCAGCAGCTGTAAATAATCAAGCGTTGGTTGAAATCAGAGTTGTCACAATTAATGCACTCGGAAGCGATGAAAATGTGGGAATTGATGATATTTCAGTAACGGCTGGACCATCTTCACCGACAACAATCCCGCGAGCAGATTTCGATGGTGATGGAAGAACGGATTTGTCAGTATTTCAGCCTAGTTCGGGAGTTTGGTATTTGAATCGTTCGACAGCTGGACAATCAGGAGTTACTTGGGGAATAAGTTCGGACGTGATTACGCCGGGCGATTTCGATGGTGATAACAAAGCTGACGAAGCGGTTTTCCGTGCGAGTGCAACTGCCGGAATGACAGATTTTTATATCTTGAGAAGTTTAACCAGCACTTTCCAAGGTGCAGAATGGGGAACAACTGGCGATTTACCGGTTGTTGCTGATTATGATGGCGATAATAAA
>JANORS010000017.1:0-122633 GCA_031415455.1 Acidobacteriota bacterium
AAAAATCAGTTACGACATTTCGGGTTCGAGCAACGTTTTGCCCGCACCGGACGTGACATATTCGTATATGACCGCTGGCGATAAAGCACGGATTTCAAGCGTTCGAACTGCTGGAATATTGACCGAAGATTTCAGCTACGACACCGAAGGGCGACTTTATGAATCGACCGAAACTGTTGATGGCAGAACAATTTATCCGATGAAGATGAGCTATCTTTACGACTCGCTTGACCGGACAAAAGAAGTCCGTTATTCGGCACAATACGGACTTTCGGGAAGTCCGCGAGTAAATGACGAAGTTTATTGGGACAAGAACGCTGTCATCAAAACCGCAAAGAGCGATGATTTTGGCGAAGGAAAGATTGAACCTAGAATCCGCAATAGAAGAATAATGCAATTTCTACCACAGATGCACGCAGATAAAGACTAAGAGATAAAACTTTGAAAACACAGTAAAGATTGATCTATCTTACTTTTATCTGAGTTAATCTGTGCTAATCAATGGTAAAAATGTATTCGTTTTTTTAGACTTCTTACTTAAACTTCTCGAATACTTCTCTACTGCGTAATCTCGGTTGAAGGAAAGATTGAAGGCGAAAGATTGAAGGCGATAAAAGTTGCGAAAAAATTAATAACGAAAGGGCTTGATGATGAATTTATTTCAGATGCAACAGAACTTTCAACTGATGATGTCCATAATTTGAGAGATGAATGGAAAAATTCTATTAATCTTTATTTCAAATCACTTTTCTTTATTCTGATTGCTCCGTTAAATGTTGTAATAGTTAGGTTTGCTTCGCCGCTTCCAAGTGTTGCGGTTAATTTTTGAACACTTCCTGCCGGACTTTTTTGAATTTCTTTCATCAGAATTTCAGAATTAAAAATACCGTAATTGTAAGTAGCGTTTACTTTACACGATGAACTTTGCGGAATTGCGAGCGTAATTGTGCCGTTTAGAGTGCCGATTGTGTATCGACCGCCTTCAATCAAACTACTGTTAAAACGGATTGAGCCTGAGTTTGAATTTGCTTCAACCTGTGTGTGTCCGATTTTTTGAAGCGTAATTGCACCATTTGTCGTTTTTGCCTTAAAAATATCACCAATTTCATTTGACGAAACCTCAAACACAAGAATATTTCCGGTTGTGCTGAGCAAAGTCATTTCACCGTTTGAGTTTTCGACCGTGACATCGCCTTCGTAAGTTTTTGCTTCAACTCCGTTAGCGATATTTCGTAAATCAATGTCGCCGCTCACATTTTCAACTCGAGCTTTGCCGACATCAGTAATCGAAGTTTCGCTTTCACGGCTCTTTAAATTTATTGTTGAACCTTTTGGCACATTAAGTTCTATTTCTTCGCCCGAAAGACAATCGTCAACATTAATATCCTTAATTTTTTGCGGATCATAACCCAAAACTTCAACCCAAACAGGTTTTTCTTTTTTCTGTAAAACCTTAAAACCAACTTCTGTTCCGTTGGTCACAAATGCTCTTATCTCATTGCGATCCCAACCATTTACTGTAATTTTTCCTTCGGAAATACAGAGCGAAATATTTACTTTACTCTCAGTTTGAATAGATTTTTCTGCGGGAAATTCACTTTCATTAACTATTATTTTTACCGGTCGTTTAGGCGTTTGCGGTCTTCGCGGAAGCTCAGGTTTTTCAGCCGGTTGCGGTTTGGCAACAACCTGAGCATTTATTGAAAAGCTAGAAAACACAACAATAATTGTCGCAAAAGCAAATTTGCCAAAAATATTAAAAATTTTATGATTCAAATTTTTCATTTTCTATCTTAAAGTGGCAATTAATTGGCTTTTTTCACTAACAGAACTTAATAAATCAATCTTATTTTGGTATGAAGAAAATAAAATTTGCTTCGCACCAATATCTTTAGGATTCTTTCGGGCTTTTTTCTGCATTGTTGAAATTGCGTTATCGACCATCGCCAAGTTGCGTTCATAATCAATTCTGGCTGAAGGTCTAAAAGCCATATCTTTTTTAGAATCAGCATTTTGCGAAAGTGTAGCGATTGTTTTTATATAAGTATCTTCTCCGGTTACAAGTTGTGGTGTTGCTGTCGTTGATAAAACCGATGGTTTAATATTTTCATTTACAGTTAGTTTTTCTCTTTTTTCAAGTTTAGGAGAAACAAGTTTAGCTTTTATAACCGGAAATTTTTTAATCTCTGGAATAGAACGTTTTACAGCTGTGTTTTCAGCCGAATTAGAAGAATCAGGCACATTATTATCAGGAATATTCTGATAAATCGGCGAAGATTCGACAGGTTTTATTTCGTTTTTCACAACTGAATCAACTGTTACAGTTTTTTCTGAATTATAAAAAATTGCGAAAGTTCCAAAAACCAATAGTAAACTCGCAAACGACAAAATCAATGGATTTTTGAAATTAAAACCAGCCAAAATTGTTTGCCACAAAGTTGGACGCTTGCTCTCAATTTCTTGATTAATTTTTGTCCACAAACGATGCGTCGGAACAGGCACATTAAATTCATTTTCCAATGCCGCAAACGCAACCGAATTTTCATCTTCGGCTGTAGCCAGCAGGTTCGCACATTTATCACACAAGCCAATATGGTGTGCGACAGCCTCGCTCGCACTTGTCGCAAGTTCGCCATCTAAAAAACTCTGAATTGTTCCAATATCAACGCAATTGTTCATTATGAATCTCTACCGATTTTGCCGTAAAAACGCACAAACTCTTTTCTTCCGCGAGCCACAAATTGACCGATGCTTGTTTCAGTCAGCGACAAAGTTTCGGCAATTTCCCGATAGCTTAAACCTTGTTGTTTCAACACTAAGCAACTTCTCAGTGGCTCTTTTATCTTGCTCAATGCTCTTTGAACTTCCGTCATAGTTTCTCGGTGTTCAAATTCGGCATCAACTTCAAAAATCGAATTCTCCACTGTTTCTTTGAAGTAATTTTCTTCTCTCGCGTTGGCTCTGATATTTCCGCGAATCGTATTTCGGGCAACATTAATTGCCACACGAATCAGCCAAGGACGCAACATTTCATTAGTTTTGATGTCTTCTTTGTGATGATAAAGGCGAAGAAAAACTTCTTGTGTAATGTCTTCAGCGAGACCTGAGTCTTGCACAACTGCACGAGCCGTGCGGAAAACCGTCCGATGGTGAAGCGTAAAAGCCTCATCGAACGTAATTTCTTCCGTTTCGCTTGTCGTAACCGCCGACATTACGTCCACAAATATTTTCGCACCTTCGTTCATCAAAAAATCAAAACTACTTCTATTAGTAAAACACCGCTCGTCAAAATTTTATGACAAATAAATTTTAACATATTAGAATTTTCAAAAAAATATTTATGATTGTTGAGATTTATGTTTATTGAGGTTCAGCAATTGGTTCGAAAGGCTTTCCGTAAAGTTCTTGAAAAACCCAACCGAGAAATCGCACTTCGGCAATGCATAGAGCTTCAATCCAACTCGAATTTAAATAAATTCTTCGCTCAATATCGCTCGAAATAACAATCGATTCAACAACGGGAGACTTCCCTTCTTTTGTCGCGAGATTATTATTTTTTTCGATGTCTTCGTTGGTTTGTTTCGCCTCACCCAATGCAAGTAAAAGATCTGTAATCCATTGTTGAAGTTGAGGTTGCGAGTTGTGTTCTGTCAAAGCCTGAAACGAACCAATCGCAAAACGTGCTTCTGCATTTTCAAAAGGATAACTGCTTATTCCATTCTCTGTGTCAGATTTTTGCTTCCATTGAAAAAGTTCTTCGACAAAAACGTGTCGAATATGAGCAACTTTTTGGTCGTTATTTAAAAACCATTCCAAAAGATCAGCAAGCGAGTTTGGCTCAATTCCGCCATCAGGCAACATTTTTAACTTTGGTGGCACAATTTTATCTGACATATATTAAGAAGTCCTAAGTTTTTAATTTGAATCCTAAATCTTGAAGTCTGCAATAACTTCGCCGACTTGATTGCCACGCCTATTCTTTAAAACAAGCGGCGAAAGGCGATTTAAGTTATTAGTTTGCAAAATTCCGAGTTGGCGAAGTAGTTCGATTGAAACTACAACTCTCGACCGATAATCCTCGCCATCTTCAATTTTTAATGCAATTCCGAGTCCGTTTGGATATTTTTCGCAAGGCAAAATTGCAGCTAACCAAATGCCTTCAGCACCAACTTTGCAAATAATTTTTCCTTTCAACTCTTGCATTATCAACGTGTCAATTCTTTCTGTTCCGCCAACCATTTCCGGGAAATTAGACATCGCGGAAACAATAGTTTGACAGGCTTTTTGCTCTATTTCATTAAAAGACTTTGGTGGAAAAACAAGTTTGACAAAGCCTTTTGCCATCGCCGAAACAGGCAACGCAAAGTTTGGTGCGGCACAGCCATCAACGCCTAGTTTCACATCTTCAATCTCACAAAATCGCTTAATAATTTCCAAAATTTCAATTTGAAGCGGATGTTCAAAAGACTCGTAATTACTAATTTCAACGTTTTTTAACTTGCAATATGCCAGCATTGCAGCGTGCTTTCCGCTACAATTATTATGAAGTTGAGTTGGTTGTTTCTCTTCGCGAATTAATGAATGCGAGGCAGTTTCATTAAATGGTAAATGCAATCCGCAACGCAAATCCGATTCATCTAAACCTATTTTTTCTAACATCTTAGCAGCAGTTTCAGTGTGAAATCTTTCGCCCGAATGCGAACCACAAGCGAGTGCAATTTCTGCTTCATCAAATCCAAACTTTTCCGCACCGCCGCTGTTGAGAAAAGGAAAAAGCTGAAATGGTTTTGCCGCTGAGCGAATAAAAGTGACCGTTTCAGTATTTCCGAGACTCGAAATCGTGCTTCCGTTTCCATCGACAACAATTAAATGTCCACGATGGACAGATTCGACGAAACCATTTCGCTTAACATTTACTAAGATTTGAGAATTCATTTTGCATCTGCCGCACTTTTTACTGAGTCAAATTCCGGACTTTCATCAGTCATTTTCCACGCTCCGTTTTCTTTGACAAATTTTATTTTTGTCCAATTAAAGTATGCTCCGCCTTTAATTTCTGCAACTGCGGAATCGCCTTTTATTTCCTCATTTCTAACTTCAAACGGTTGAGCCGGAGCTGGTTCTAGTTCGGAAATATAAGCAGAAAGTGATGTTTGCTTCTCTGCTTTCATATCGGCTTCAAGAGTTTTTAGAGTTTCCGCAGAATAGATTTTTCTCAGTCCGGCATCATCTTTTTTCTTTAGAGCCTCGTAATATGCTAAAACTATTGGTTTGAGATTTTCGCTATCATTAGTTTTAATTGCTTCCGGAGTTTTCGTGGTTACAAGTGTCGTTGTTTGAGGAGCAGCATTTGTGTTTTTGTTTACTGCATTTGTGGTGTTAGTTAAGTTCGTATTTTTTGGAACTTCGGCAGTTGGCTTGCAGCTAATAAATAGAGCTAAAATTAAAAACAATATTATGATTTGAATACGCATATCAATCTCCTAAATTTGATAAATTAAAGATGTGAGTATAAAACAAAAAGACTATGAACAAAACTTTTGGAACTGAAATTCGTCGAACATTTTTGCTTGAAGGTTTGCCCGAACCGCTAAAACCAGCTGATGAACACCTTCAGTTTTTTGATAATTACATTGATAACACAAGACTTAGGCTGCGAACTATTCGCTCTCCTAAAGCCGAAAAACCGAAAGAATGGACTTATGTTCTCGAACAAAGATTTGCTGTTTCTGAAGATTTTACGGCGTGGAACGTTTCTGAAATATACCTTAACGAACAAGAACATTATATTTTTGAGCAATTTGAAGGCAGAGAAGTGCGGACAAATGAACGCGTCGAAACTAATGAATTGAGATTTAATCGTTATTTTTTTGATTATCAAAACAAGAAAATTGAGATTGATATTTTCCTGCAACCGCTTTGGGGTTTAAATATTGCAAAAGTTTATTTTGAATCAGTTGAAGAAATGCAAGCCTTTGAAAAACCACATTTCGCAGTTTTGGAAGTCACGCAAAATGAATTTTTCATCGGCAGAAATTTAGTCGGAAAAACGCTCACAGATGTTAAAGAAGCAATTGCAAAAATTACGCAGTAACTAATTTTGGACTATTTGGACGAAAATAAAGATTCGTCCAAATTATTGCGAAAACAGAAGTTAGAATCAGACCAAACAAAATAAACGAAGGTTGAAAAAGCTGGCTAAAAAATATAATCGCGACTGGAGTTGCAATATTTCTGAACGTTTCTGAAATCCACAACCAAGGTTTTGCCTCTAAAATTCCGCTCCAATTAATGATTTGCCACCACAATAACCCAGCAGCAAGCCAACGTGCTTCGACGCTCCAGCCATATAGTTTTGAAATAACACCAATCATCAAAGCAATTCCTAAAGCGGCTTGCATAATAAGATAAAGCTTTGATTTATCAAACATTTCTGGACGAAATTTGACCTGATTTTCGGTCGTAATTTCAATCATTTCCTTTATTTCAAGTCCACGTGGTCGCCAACCTGCGGGCATTACCCAAACACGAAGTTTGTCCCATAAATAAGGTGTTTCGCGAGCATAATTCCATAAAACTTTGTAGAAATGAAAATTTATTGCGATTGGATTCCAAGATTTTGGATGATCGTAAATACCATAAACAACCTTCTCTTTTTCTTCGGCAAATGTGCCAAAAATCCTGTCCCAAATAATCAAAAACTCACCGTAATTTTTATCTAAATAAGCAAAATTAACGCCGTGATGAACGCGATGATGCGAAGGTGTTGTGAAAACAAATTCAATTGGTCGCCAAAGTTTTGGAATAAATTCGGTGTGGTGCAAAAACGCAAGAAAAAGATGCAAACCGGTCATTGTGTAGATATGAATTGGGCTGAAACCAACAATCGTCAAAACCCAAAAAAACATAAAACTTGAAAGTCTCTGAGTTACACTTGCACGAACGGCGACAAAAAAATTCATCTCCTCAGCTGAATGATGAGGCGAATGTGCAGCCCACAAAATGTTTATTTCGTGCCCAAACCGATGCACCCAATAAAAAACAAAATCTACGCCGAGAAGCAATAAAATAAAGCTCCACCAAGTCATTTCAATGGTAAAAATGCGGTAATGTTCCCACAAATAACCGTAAGAATATAGAACTACGGTCAGTATCAAAACATTTGTTGTTTGATTAGCAAGAGCCGTTCCGAAATTAGCAGTTGCTTCGGTAAAAGTGATATAACCACGTTTCAAATACCACGAAAAAAATACTTCTGCGATGATAAAAACGAGAGCAATCGGTGTTAGATAAACATAAACATTGACTTCTTGCATGTTGAAAATATAAACGAAAAACTCAGTTTGGAAAAGTTTTTATGAACCCTAATTATGATTTTTTCAATTCTCATACTGCAAAGTAGCCAAGTTCGCCAAGAAAGAGTGAAAAGAAAAATTAAATTTCTCTTGGCGTTCTTTTTATCTTGGCGATCAAACTTCCTAATGAGTAATTATGGAATAATCAAAATGCTTTGAAAATAACTCAAGCGAACGATTATAGCGATAAGAAATGTTGAAATGACCATCGTCAAATTCGTCGCGAATGTGCAGAATTGATGAAGATTTGAGTTTTTCTGACAATATTCTCGCTCCAATATCTAATCCAAATTCATCGCGATTTCCGGCATCTAAATGCAATAAACGCAATGATCTTAAGTTTTCCACAGAGTTTTCCACAAGCCGAACCGGATCATGTTTGAGCCATTGATTCCAAATATCGTAACGAATTTCTCCGGTTTCTGAATCAAATGGTAGTTCAAAATCGCTTCCGTTTGGAGAATAACAACTGCTCATTCCGATAATATTAAGTGCCGGAAAATCATTTTTATTTTGCTTTTCGCTACTTAAAAATTTCTCAATAAACGCTTTCGGATTTCCACGAATCGCCCGAAATGCCTTTGGAAAATCTGACAGATAGCAAAGTTCGAAATATGCATCGCCGCTGATTGATGAAATTAACGAAAATTTATCGGCGTGGCGAATTCCACAAATCAAGGCACCATAACCACCGGAAGATTTTCCCATCACAGCACGTGAGTTTTTATCAGCAATCGTGCGAAAGTTTTCATCAACAAAAGCAACTATTTCTTTGGTTAAATAATCTTCGTAATTCCCTGTCGCGGTTGAGTTTATATACTGCGAGCCACCATACTTTGTAAAACAATCAGGCATCACAACAATCATCGGTTTGATAGTTTCAGCGGCGATTAAATTGTCCATTCGCTGAGCAATATTTGGCGAAAAAGCATTGTCATTGAGCAACATTTTTCCGCGACCTGTAAAACCCGTGAGACAATAAACAGTCGGGAAATTAGTCTCAGTTTCGTCATAATCCGGCGGAAGATAAACGCAAAGTTCGCGTGTATGTGAGTCGCCAAGCGGATTATTTTTTAAACAAACGCTTTCGAAATTTACGATTTTAACTGTTCCTTTTTTTATCAAACTCATATTAAAAAAACGCACCAAAAAATATACCAAAAATCATCACCAACGATAATAAAACCAAGCCGATAACCAAACCAACCATCGCAAGCAAACAACCCATATTTAGCCAGCTTTCCTGATTCCAAGAATATGGTTGCGGGCAACGCGGGCAGAATTCTGATGTCGCCATGAATGGTCTTTTGCAGACTTCGCAGATTTTTATTTCCACACTTTTAGAATATGCGAATTGGCAGAAAGTTAAAAGTGAAATAAGTTTGATTTCGCCTTTTCGTTTTTTGCGATTTTTTACCTATAATTGACCATCAAATTAAAACGTAAGGAACGAAAAGTGAAAAATGATTGAAGAATTAGTCTTCTCAAATGATGACGAACGCAGAAAACACAGGAAAAATGAAATTGGCTGGATTGAAGTTATTGTCGGCTCAATGTTTTCGGGCAAATCTGAAGAGTTAATCCGCCGTTTGAAGCGTGCGAGCATTGCCCGCCAAAATGTCCAGGTTTTTAAGCCAAAGATAGATGATCGTTACTCGAAAGAAGAGATCGCATCGCACTCAGGCATTAAATTAAAGTCAAAACCTGTCTCAACAGCAAGAGAATTATTGAAACACGTAAAAGCCGAAACTGAAGTTGTTGGAATCGACGAAGGACAATTTTTTGATAGCGAACTCACAGCGATTGCAAACCAGCTTGCAGATCAAGGTAAACGTGTAATAATCGCCGGACTCGATCAAGATTTTATGGGAAAACCATTCGAGCCAATGCCACAACTGCTTGCAATTGCAGAGTTTATCACGAAAACTCACGCGATTTGCGTAAAGTGTGGCGACACCGCAAATTATTCGCAACGCACATTTGAATCAGAAGCTCTCGTAGAAGTTGGTGCGAGCGGGAAATATGAAGCGAGATGCAGGCAATGTTTTGTGCCGCATTCTGATAAACCTACGAATCTGTAATTTTCAATTTATGAGTTACATTCTCGCACTTGATCAAGGCACAACTTCGTGCCGTGCAATCGTTTTCAACCGGGAAAGCGAGGCAGTTTCGGTTGGGCAAAGTGAATTTACGCAGATATTTCCAAGTTCGGGATTGGTTGAACATAAACCAAACGAGATTTGGGAAACGCAGCTTTCGACCGCGATTGAAGCCTTGAAAAATGCAAAACTTTCGCCGTCAGATATTTCCGCAATTGGCATTACAAATCAACGCGAAACAACTGTTTTATGGAACCGTCAAACTGGTGAACCGATTTATAACGCGATTGTTTGGCAAGATCGTCGAACTTCAGTTTATTGCGATGAAATTCGCGAGAAATATGCTGAAATTGTTTGTGAAAAAACAGGTTTGCAAGTTGATGCATATTTTTCTGCAAGCAAGATAAATTGGATACTTGAAAATGTTGAAAACGCTAGAAAAGCAGCCGAAAATGGCGAAATTTGCTTTGGAACTATTGATTCATGGTTGATCTGGAAATTGACAAATGGCAAGGTTCATATCACCGACATTTCAAATGCTTCACGCACTATGTTGTTGAATATCAACACTTTATCTTGGGATGATGAACTTCTAAAAATCTTCAACATTCCAAAATCAATCTTGCCTGAGGTCAAATCTTCGTCTGAAATTTACGCAGAAGTTGAAATTGAAGAACTCAAAGGAATTAAGATTGCTGGTAATGCCGGCGACCAACAAGCGGCACTTTTTGGTCAACTTTGTCAGCAATCAGGAATGTCCAAAAGCACATACGGCACAGGCTGTTTTTTATTGCAAAACACGGGAACAAAACCTGTAAAATCTGACAATAATTTGCTCACAACAGTTGCTTGGAAGATTGGTAATGAGACGCAATATGCACTCGAAGGAAGTGTTTTTGTTGGAGGTGCGGTCGTGCAATGGTTGCGAGACGAACTCGGAATTATCGAAAAATCGGCTGATGTTGAGAAGTTAGCAAATTCGGTTGCGGATAATGGTGGCGTATATTTTGTTCCGTCTTTTTCCGGTCACGGTTCGCCGCACTGGAATCAAGACGCACGCGGAATGATAATAGGTTTGACTCGCGGAAGTTCGAAGGCACATATTGCACGTGCGGCACTTGAGTCTATTGCGTTTCAGGTTGCAGATTTAATTGATGCAATGCAAGCCGATTCTGGAATTAAACTTTCAGAGCTTCGAGTTGACGGCGGTGCGACACAAAACGACACGCTTTTGCAATTTCAGGCAGATGTTTTGCAGATTCCGATTGTTCGCGGTGAAATTACTGAGACAACTGCACTTGGTGCGGCGTATTTGGCTGGTTTGGCAGTTGGTTTTTGGAAAGATAAAAATTCGCTTGCGGATTCTTGGAAAGTTGGAAAGATTTTTACACCAAAAATGTCTGCCAACAAAGCATTTGAAATGCGAAAAGTGTGGAATGAAGCTGTGAAACGTTCTCTAAATTGGGCAAATAAATGAATCGACAAGAAATGCTCGCATCTGTGAGCCGACAAAAAAACTGGGAGATAATCATCATCGGCGGCGGTGCAACCGGCGTTGGATGTGCGGTAGATGCTGCGTCTCGCGGATATTCGGTTCTGCTTTTGGAACAAAGTGATTTCGGTAAAGGAACCTCTTCACGCTCGACAAAATTGGTTCACGGCGGTGTCAGATATTTAGAACAAGGCAATATTTCGCTCGTTATGGAAGCCTTAAAAGAACGTGGAATTTTGCGAAATAATGCACCGCATCTTGTCAGCGATTTGGCGTTTGTAGTGCCAAATTATGATTGGTGGGAAATGCCATTTTACGGCGTTGGACTCAAGATTTACGACCTTTTATCGCAGAAATACAGATTCGGGAAATCGCAGATTCTATCAAAAGAAGAAACGATAAAGCGTTTGCCGACAATAAATTCCGAAGGTTTACGCGGCGGTGTTGTTTATTTTGACGGACAATTTGACGACACTCGTTTGTTAATCAATCTCGCACAAACTGCCGCGAAGCAAGGTGCGGTTTTGATCAATTATGCAAGAGTTTTCGAACTCACCAAAGATAACCAAAACATCGTAAATGGATTGAGTTTTATTGACGAGGAAAGCGGCGAACTTCATTCGATAAATGGCAAAGTCGTAATCAATGCGACTGGTGCTTTTTGCGATTCGGTTCGAAAATTAAGCGATGTAAATGCCGCAAAATTGATCTCGCCGAGTCAAGGAATTCACATCGTTTTAGACAGATCGTTTTTACCGAGCGACCACGCGATCATGATTCCGCACACTTCGGATGGTCGCGTAATGTTTGCAATTCCGTGGCATTCGCACACGCTTGTCGGCACAACTGATACCGAAATTGAAACCGCGACACTTGAGCCAAAAGCCTTCGAAGATGAAATTGAATTTATTCTCGAAACGGCGAAAAAATATCTTCATAAACCACCCCAACGCGAAGATATTTTGAGCGTTTTCGCTGGCATTCGTCCGCTCGTAAAAGCATCAAACGCAACAAATACGGCGTCGCTTTCACGCGATCATACAATTAATATTGATAATTCCGGCTTGCTCACAATTACAGGTGGAAAGTGGACAACCTATCGCAAAATGGCGGAAGATGCAGTTAATCACGCCGCAACTTTAGCTAGGCTTGAAGAGAAAATTTGTGTCACTAAAGAGCTAAAAATCTTCAAATCGCCTGAGAATTCCGCTGAGAAGCTTCACGAAAAATTGGATTACACTATTCAAGATGTGATCGAAGGAATCAATACGGAAATGGCACGAACTCTCGAAGACATTCTCGCGAGGCGAACTCGTGCTTTGTTTCTAAATGCAAAAGTCGCCATCGAAATCGCACCAAAGGTTGCAGAGATAATGGCGAAGGAATTGGGGAAAGATGACGCTTGGGAAGCCGAACAAGTTAAGCAATTTCAAGAGGTTGCGGGGAATTATTTAGCTTAAACAGATTATTTCCTTGCTACAAATTCGCCAATCGTCCAAACAACCACTGAACTCGAAAGTCCGAGACCAGAAAGTCGTCCAGCCATCATAATCATCGTTTCGCCTTGTTCAACGGCATTTTTATTGAGCAATGTTTCTTGTCCGGCTTTGAGCATTTTGCTCGATGATGTTGCTGTTTTCTGGAAAAGCGGTTGAACACCCCAAATTAATGCTAATTGATTGCGAACATCTTCCGAAGAGGTTAGTGCAAAAGTCTGTAAACCTGAGCGATACGAAGACATTCGGCGAGCCATCAGTCCGGATTCTGTGTAGACTGCAACTTTGTCTGTTTGCACTTCTTTCGCCGCGTAAGCCGCTGCTTTACACAATGCTTGCGAAGTTCTACCACTTGGTGCTTGATCGAATTTAATTGGTTTTTTGAGATATTTTGGCTCGATTGTTTCGGCAGAATCAATGATTTGTGCCATTGTTTTGACGGCTTCAATCGGATATTTTCCGCTCGCAGTTTCAGCCGAAAGCATTACCGCATCGGTTCCATCCCAAACAGCGTTTGCCACATCTGAGGCTTCGGCACGTGTCGGAAAAGGATTATCGATCATTGTTTGCAACATTTGAGTCGCTGTAATCACAAATTTATCATTGGCAATTGATTCCTGAATAATGCGTTTTTGATAAACCGGAACGAGCTCGACACTGGTTTCCACGCCCAAATCGCCACGTGCGACCATTAATCCATCAGTAGCTTTGATAATTTCCGTAAGGTTTTCAATTGCTTCTGCTTTTTCTATCTTTGCAACAAGCATCGGACGACCGAATTTACGTGTGTTTTTTTCTTTGATTAAATCGATTACTTCTTCGCAGTCAGCTGCTTTACGCACGAAGCTAAGTGCAATGTAATCAACGTTTTGGGCAATAGCGAATTCTAAATCTACGCGATCTTTGTCGGTCATCGCAGGAATCGGAAGATTCGTATTCGGAAGATTTATACCTTTTCTTTCGGCAAGCATTCCGCCAACAATCACACGGCACGTAACATCTTCGCCTTCGATTTTTTCAACTTCTAATTTCAACGCACCATCGTCAAGCAAAATTGTTTCGCCAACATTTACAAGACTCGGAAGTTCAACAAAGGTTGTAGAAACTTCGCGTTCACTTCCAATAATATCTCTGGAAGTAATTACGAATTTTGCATCTATCTTAAGTTCTACCGATTTTCCATCAGCGAGTAAACGCGTGCGAATTTTCGGTCCTGAAAGATCGACTAAAATCGACAACGGTTTTCCCAGTTTTGCTGCCGCCGCACGAGCATTTGCAATCGAAATCGTGTGACTCGCGTGCTCTCCATGCGACATATTTATCCGCACAGCATTTAATCCGGCAGATATAAGTTTTTCGATTGTTGCCTGATCGCTCGATGCAGGTCCGATAGTTGCTAAAATTTTGGCTCTACGCATAAACTAATATTTTGCCATATTGTAAGGTCAGAAAACAGAAAGACGGAACGATTTATAACATTGATTTAACTTTCAAATAATTCCTAGTTGTTGCGACAAATGTAGAATGCGACCAAGTTAGCGGGGAAACTGAAATTGGCGAACCGTCAATAGGATTAAGTTGTTCAGCTAAAACTCCCGAAGGCAACGCACGTTTTGCCGTCCATTCTATAATTTCCAAGGCTTTTGGTAAGTTGCCTTTTGCAATGTGATAATCGGCAAGCCAAAGTGTGCAAATAAACCACGCATTTCCGGTTGTTTTGTCCGAAACTTTCACATAGCCATCGTTTTCAAAACGTGCGATTCCACCATAATCTCCAACAACCCAAAGTTTTTCTTCGATTGCGTTCATTGTGCCAGCAACCATTTCATCATCAGCCGCAAAAGCACCGAAATAAAACAAACCAAACATTGATGCGTCGATTGTTGTATCAGCTTCGTAATGCTCATCGCCGTGAAATTGCAACGAACGCAAAAATCTTCCAAGTTGTTTAGAGTAAAGATGTTTCTTCATTGCTTTGACAATTTCGTTTGCAACTTGTTCGTATTTTTCGGCGTTTTCAATTTCGCCAAAAAGCCTTGCGAATTTCGCTGCCGCACGCAATCCGCCGACAACGCTGGCACAAGTAAACGTATGAATTCCGCGGCGATCTTCCCAGAGATTCCAGCTTGGTTTTGGTAATTTCAAAGTTTTATGACGAAATTCGCACATAAAATTTGCACATTTTTCGATTAACGGACGATACAATTTTCTTACAAATTCGATGTCGCGATATTTTGCGTAATGTTCCCACAATGCCCAAATCACAAGCGAAGTTTCGTCTTCCTGAATCGGCAACATTTCTTTTTTATTCCACGAATCCCAACTCGCGTGCCAACCCGAAGCTGGCGAACCATCAGCGTTATACTTCTGCAAAAAATAGCCATCTTTGTGAACAATTTTACCGCATAATTCAAAGAACTTTCGTGTTAAATGCGGATAACCTGCAAGGTCGAGTGCATTTGCGACCAACGCACCGTCGCGTGTCCATAAATAGCTGTAATGATCAGTTGCTCTTATAGTTACGTCAGAATCATTGGCAGCGACAATCGCACCATGATTATCTGTTTGAGTACGAACAATCAGCAGCGAACGTTTATAAAGTTCAATAATTTCCGGCGACAAATCAGCGAAATCTACATCGTTTTTATTAACCCAAGCTTTCCAATAATTTTCGGTGAACGTAAGAAATTTCGCCGGAGTTTGGTTTTTTACAGAAGCGTTTAATTCGGCAACTTCTTGATGATTTGTTCCGGCACAAATCCAGTAATAAAATTCCGAAATCTCTTCGGCGGGAATTTGCAATGTAACGCAAACTGTTGAATCTACGGAGCCTTCCGTGATTGCACCATTTGATAAAACGCCATCTTCGGCATCTCGCCAAGTTCCTTCCGATTCGCGAAAAGCCTTTCGTCCAGTCGCGAATTGCGAGAATGAAGGTTCGGTATTTATCAGCAAATAACGATCTTTTTTGTAATGAATCAGCGATTTAGTTTCGGGCGAAAAATAGACAGTATCGCCAACCTTCGTTTCCGAAATTCTAAAATCCTGATGAAGAAAGATTCTAATTTCTCTTTCAGTTTCTGCTAAATTCTTAACTCTTACTCGCCGCAGAAAAACATTATCATGGCTCGCAACTGTATCGTTTGAAACGATTTCGAGCTTTAGAGTCTCGCTTCTGAGCGTCACATTCGTAACCAAAGTTTCCGGTAAGTAGCGAAGATCTCGAGTCCATTCTTTTTCGTCAAACCAAGAAAACTCGTCGCCAACCCAAACACCAAATCGACACGGAAAACCTTTCGTGTGATTTTCTTCGCCAACATGCGGAAAATAAATATCACGAATCCGATAAAGATCATCGAAAGTTACGAGCAATGAGCCATTGCCTACGGGTAAGTCTCTCATAAAAAAATTTTAGAAGATTTCATCGTTTTTCTGAGAACTGGGAAAGCCTCAAATAAAGTTGAATAATTAAACAAGCAGAATAATTCGCTTTAACGTCGCTTTTAAATAACCTAACGCTTCGGCAATTCAATAAAATCGCCATCGCGAAATGCAATTGTATGTTCGTGAATCAGTTTTGCTTCAGAAACAAAGTCTTTTGTATTCAAATATCTTTGCGAAAAATGCGTGAGAGCGAGCAAATCAGCGTTTGATTTTTGAGCAATTTCGGCGGCGTGAGTTGCGGTCAGATGTCCGTGAGCGATTGCATCTTGAGTTTCGGGTTTTAGATAAGTTGATTCACAAACGAGCAAATCGACATCTTGCGTTAGCTGAAAAATATTGTCGCAAATTCGCGTATCCATAATAAACGCAACGCTTTGCCCTTTTTTGAAAACTCCACAATCTTCGACTTTTATCGTTTTGCCATCAATAATCACCGAACCTGTTTTTTTCAAAACTCCAATGTCTTTTCGAAAAACATTAAATTCTACAAGTTTTTCTGGCAACATCGTAAAACTGTCTTTTTCTTGAATTCGATAACCCCAAGACTCGACCGTGTGGCTTAGTTTTCGCGATTCGATGTAGAAATTTTCGCTATCGAAAATAACGCCTTCAACCGATATAGGAATTTCTTCAATAGTCGCGACATTGTGATAAATCGAAGAAGTTCGCAAGCTATTAATAAATTTTTGTCCGCTTGCTGGAAAAAAAAGCTGGACTGTATGCGTGACCTTATCGAGCGATAAACGCTGCAAAATTCCTGATAAACCGAGGCAATGATCACCGTGGAAATGTGTGATAAAAATTTTTGTGATGCTCGAAGCCGAAACCTCAGAGAAAATCATCTGCCGCTGTGTGCCTTCGCCCGGATCGAATAAAAATCCTTCATCGTCCCAACGAAGAAAATAGCCGTTATGATTTCTTTCACGAGTGGGAACTTGGCTGGCGGTTCCGAGAGCATAAAATCTTCGTTGCGACATAATTATTTCAAACTTTGTTCAATTGCCTGGTCGAGATTTGCCTTTATTTGGTCATCAAATCCGACAACCTTTGTTACTAATTTACCGGTTTTATCGAACACAAAAGTTTGCGGAATTCTAGAATCCCCAGCAAGTAAAAACTGCGAAAGATCGCTTTCAGGATAAGCTAAAGTATAGTTGATCTTGAGTTTATCGACAAATGCCGGAACTTTTGGCTGGTCTTCTTCGCCGCCAACGTGGAGACCAATCACACGTAAATCAGAATGTTTTTTTTGTAATTCAACAAAATGTGGAATTCCTTCTAAACAAGGTTTGCAATATGTTGCCCAAAAATCCAAAATAACAACTTTTCCGCGTAAATCTTTCAACTTCTCGTCAGTTCCATCAAATTTTTGCCAGCCAAGTTCCTCAATATTTTTCTTCGGTGGCAAAGCATTTTGCGAAACACGCTGGTTAGAAACAGAAACCGGAGCCGCACTCGGGACGCAGGCGGAGAAAGTAAAAAGTAAAAAGGCAAAAGACAAAAATAAGACTGATTCACGTTTCATCAAAACTATTTTACACAAACAACTCCGAAAACTAAAAAACAAGCTCAAAAATAAAGATTTCTTTTATTTTACTTTGCGTCTTATCGTCTTTGAGTTGAAAATTGTTTGTGTGAGTTTTTATCCGATCAAAATTTCCGAAAGATTTAATAGACCTAAGCATATCGGTAGGTTAGAATCTGCGAACGCTTCCGGCAAGAACGCGGCGTTTATTTGCGGTTCAATCATTCGGTTCACTCTTAAGATAGAAAATAAACAAATTATTTCAGTTAAATTTCAAACAAATGGTTGTGGCTTTCTTATCGCAACCGCCGATTTTATTTCGGAAACTATTGAAAATACAGCACTTATCAGTTTTGATAAAATTAATCTTAAATATTTTGTTGAACGAGATTTGGGCAAATTCCCTAAAAATCGTGAACATTGCATGCAAGTTTGTTTTGATGCTTTGCAGGATGCTTTTAATGACTACCGAACAAACCAACTTAAAGAATTTATCGGTGAAAAGGCTTTAATCTGCACGTGTTTTGGGGTTTCTGAAGAAGAAATTGAAACTTTAATTGCTAAAAATTCACTCAATAATGTCGAAGAAGTTTCAAATATCTGTAACGCCGGAAGCGGTTGTGGTTCGTGCCAACCATTGATTCAGGAGATTCTCGATTCATCTGAGACTTATTGAAAATTGCCGAATATGCTACAATTTTCTGACTTGCATTGAAAAAATTGCAACTCAAAAAACATATAATGGACGATTATTTTAGTATTTTTTTACTCTTTTTTTTCCAATCAGAAGAGCCTTTAACGGCTACAATGGCGAGTTTGGAAATTTTATTGATGGCGATTTTGGTGATACTCAACGGCTTTTTCGTTGCCTCTGAATTCTCACTAATTTCAGCACGAAAATCTCGCCTAGAAACTAAAGCGAATGACGGCAGCAATGGTGCAAAAGCTGCACTTAGACTTTTGTCGAATCCGACTCTTTTTATTTCAGCCGTTCAGCTCGGAGTCACGCTTGCTTCGCTTGCACTTGGTCTTGTTGGTGAACCTACAATATCAAAACTTCTCGAACCAATAGCTTCTAAAATTGCTTCCGAAGGAACAATTGGTTACATCACGCACGCCATCGCAATCGCTATTTCTTTTACAATTGTCACTTTTTTACATATTGTTTTTGGCGAACTTATCCCGAAAATGTTTGCTTTGGAAAAATCTGAGTCTTTTGCAGTTTTTGCAGCAATTCCGCTTGAACTATTCGCAAAAGTATTTTCACCACTACTTTGGGTTTTTAATAAAGTTGGTGGCGTGGTCGGAAAATTGATTGGATTGCAGGCAAATTTAGATGAAAGTGCGATTTACACAGAAGACGAAATACGACAAATAATCAAGGTTTCGCAAAAAAGTGGACATGTTAATTTTGAAGAACAGAAATTGATTGACCAAGTTTTCGAATTTTCAGAAACAACTGTCAAAGAAGCGATGATTCCGCGGACGCGAATCGCCGCCGTTTCTGTCACAGCAACACTAGTAGAATTTGCCGAAGCTTTTCAAAAGTTTGGATATTCGCGTTTGCCAGTTTTTCGTGAATCTTTAGACGACATAGCCGGGATTGTTCACAGCAAAGATTTAATGCCATTTTTGTTTAATACAACAAATTTTCGAATAGATAAAGTTTTGCAAAAACCAATTTATGTTGTTGATACTGCGAGACTTGAGGATGTTTTACGACAAATGCAACGGGCAAAAGCCCACTTTGGTTTTGTTGTTGACGAACACGGCGGAATTGAAGGAATTATCACGCTCGAAGATCTTCTCGAAGAAATTGTCGGCGACATTTCAGACGAACACGATGAAGAAGTTAATGACCAAATACGCACAGATAAAGACGGTTCTTATATATTGGACGGAGACTTAGCTGTTCGTGATTTGAACAAACGCCTCGAACTCGATTTGCCTGTATCTGAGGCATACACAACAATTGCGGGATTTTTGATGAGCGAATCAGGGCAAATATTAACCAAAGGCGACGAAGTTAAGTTTAATGGAAACATTTACAGTATCGAGCAAGTTGATAAGCATCGAATACTGAAAGTCAAACTGCAAAAAGGCTAGTGCAAAGGAGAATTGCCTAGCCACAAACCCCGAAGGAGAGATTATCTAACTACCGGGACATCACCATCTACACCAAACTGACTAGCGGCAAAGCTGTTAGCTGAACTATTCAAACGATACCAAGTTCCATCAGCCGGACGGAAAATTGCAATATCAGTTACTCCATCTTTGTCATAATCGGCAGCAACTGGGCTGTCACCAACCTGCTCAAACTTACGCGAAATCAGATTGCTCTCGGCACTCCCTGAAATATACCAAAAACCAGTTGATGGACGAAAGACTGCAATGTCATCCTTTCCATCACTATCATAATCGCCAACTACTGGAATGCCTTCAGCAATTCCAAATCGAGTTGTTTTGAAACTTCCCGTGATTTGATTATAGATATACCAAACTCCAGTCGAAGGACGGTAAACTGCAAGTTCATCACGACCATCACCGTTGAAATCAGCCATTACAGGTTTATCGCCTACTTGTCCCCATTGAAAAGCTCGAAAAATCGGAGAGTTATTATCTAGTTCTCCTGAAGCAAGCGGTTTAATAATGTCGCCGAAACGTCTGATATACCAAGTTCCGGTCGATGGACGAAATATTACTAAATCGTTAGCCGCACCGAAATGTTTTCCGCTCAAGGCAATATCGCCTGTCATTCCCCAACGAGTCTGTTTGAGCTCTTTATGCTCCAAACTCCCGTCGCAGGCTCATATACAGCCGCATCAGTTTTTGAGTCGCCATCATAGTCAGCAGCAACTGGCTTGTGTTGCTTCCTAAATTAAAGGCTGTAAACTGATTGGAATTAGAATCTTGAATATACCAAGTTTGTGTGGAAGGACTATAAACGCTGATGTCTGCTTTGCCGTCTCCAGTAAAATCAGATTCAATACTCGAAGCTTCAAGTTGTCCGCGTCTGATGCCATTTGGACTTTCGCTTGATAACACAACGACATACAGATTTCCGCTTCGTAAACTTGAAACTTGTGAAGCGGTTAAAATTACATCGCCTTCTGCACCGCAAGTAAATCCAGATGTAAATGTTCCAGAAGTTGTTGGCAAACTAGCAATAACTGATCCATTTTCGCCTGCTGCTCCTTCATTTAAGGTTATTTGTGTGCAGCTTGTTGACAATTCGCTGACTGCAGCTTCAATTGTTAATTTGTTTTCAGCTGGAAAAGATCTAATTTCGCCTAGACCCAAATCGTTACCTGTAACTTGAGTTGCCGGAACCGTAAATCTTCCGACAATTGCTGTATCATACGATTCGAAATTTCGAATCGGGCGGCTAAATGTTCCCGATAAAACTGTTTCATTCGCATTTTTGAATTGAACAGTTGTTCCTACTGGTATTCTTCTCGTCACACCTGTGTAGAGAATATTTCCACTCCAATTCAACCCATTTCGAAAGAGAGATCCTCTTTCAGTAGCTGAATTATCTAGAAAATACGGTAAATCTGTAACCGTCGCTGATAAATTCAGATTGTTAATTTTTGTCTCATCAAATACCAGACTATTTACTGCATCCGGAAAATAACTCGAATTAATTAAACCTGTTGGAGTTAATCCGCCAACGGCATTTCCTGTCAGTGTAGCTTCTACTTCAACTCGTTTGAGGATTTTCCCATTCGTTCCAAATACAAATATGCCAGCATTTACGTTGACTAAAGACGACAGCAGCATTGCCGCTAAAACTACAACCGAAAAAACTTTTGGCAAGACTATTTCTATAAAATTTGTGTTTTTCATTATACTTCCCTTTATTTCTTTTGTTCCTTGTTAATTCGACAATCTTGAATTCTTTTAGCGAATCAATTTAGCCGAGTCCGCAGCTCGAATAATATTCAATAACCAAATTTTATAAAGTTACATTCGAAAAGTCCTTACAAAATTCTTACAATTTACTTTTTATACAAGCCAGATTTGTTGTTAAGTTACTTCAATTTTTCAAAAAAACTTTCTGTGAAATGTTATTTTGAATTGAAATTACTTAACTATTTTCTTCACAAATTAAATTTACAAAAAACCTGACATTTAAGTCCTTACATATTGCTTACAGTTTTATACAATTTTCTTACACCTATTTTTGACAACAATTTATTATGGCTTAATTGATTGTATAAAGAAAAACTTATAATAAAACTTTTGCAAACCTCTTTATTTTTATGTTATCCAAGTAGTAATACATTTATTAACTTTGAGCTTCAGGCTCATACTTTAATTCAAGATTTTGCCAGTTTAAAACGGATGTAATGCCAAATAACGACTCGTTAACATACAAGTTCGCAGAGTTTTCGCTGTTACCCAAAGAACGCCAGCTTTCGCGTGGGGACAAATCGATTCCGCTGACACCAAAGGCTTTTGAAACACTTATCGCCGTGGTTGAGCGAGTCGTGTCGGACGATTTACCGAAGCTAACGAACAAGTTCAAAGGACATTAGAATTAGATTCGTCTTCGTTTCAAAATTTGTTTTTGAAAGCCCAAGTTTGTTATCGGCAAGCAAATTTTGAATTGGCATGGCAAATTACCGAAAGAATTATTGCCGAATTTCCCGATGAACCCAAAATTTATCACGTTTATTTATTGTTAGGCACAAGTTATTCAATTCAAAAAATGCACGTTGAAGCCTTTGAAGCACTACAAAAAGCCGAACGCCTTTCGCTTCGTTCGTTTGACGGTGCGAAAGAATTAGTCGGCACTTTTGGAGCTTTTTATTCACGTTCCGAAAACATCGAAGAAGCTCATAAATGTTTGGAAAGATTAAAAAACTTGTCAGGTGAAAACGATGTAAACTATGAATTCGCTGCAGTTTACGCTAATCTTGGCGAGTTTGATAAAGCCTTCGAACACTTAAACGTTTTGGTAGAAAAACGTGATTGGCGATTGGTTCACATCAAAGCGGAATTAGATTTTTTCGTGCTGCACGACGATGAACGTTTCCGCAAAATTTTACAGCAAATCGGCATCGAAATATATTAAGTTTTGAGGTATTATTCAATAATCTAAAGTGTCAATTTCTTTACTAAAATCAATTGTTCTAACCCTATTTATCGCAATTACAGTTTTTGCGACTGTTTCAGCTTTGCGTACTAGTTATTTGGGTTTACGCGAAGGAAAGGCAGACGAAAACTACCTTAAATCGACAGATTGTAAATCTTGTCACGAAGGTCATTTCCAATCTTGGGACAAAACTCACCACTCAAAAATGACGCAAATCGCGTCAGCCAATTCAATTCTTGGGGATTTTGAAAAAAACAACACATTTGAATATCTTGGCGTGAAATCGAAAATGGAACGCAAAGGTGACGAGTTTTTTATCAATCAAACTTACCAAAACGGGAAAACTGAATCGCTTAAAATCGCGATGACGATTGGTTCGCGGCGATTGCAGCAATATGTGAGCGAAAAAAACGGACAAAATTATCGCCTGCCGATTGCTTGGAATATTTTAGAAAAACGTTGGATTTCACTCAATGGTTCGTTTTTTTATCCTGACGGTGAAAATTATCAGCAACACACAACTCAATGGGACACGAATTGCGTTTTTTGCCACAATGTAAAAGCCCAGCCAAACTATAATTTTCAAACTAAGCAAGCGAAAACGGAAGTTTCCGAGCTTGGAGTTGCTTGCGGAAGCTGTCACGGCGAAGGTGCAGAACACGCCGAGAAATTTGGTTCACCGCTTTCTCGTGTAGTTTCCTCAGGTGAAAAACACATAATTCAGCCTGAAAAAATCGATGCAGATCGCTCGACAATGATCTGCGGACATTGCCATGGTCAGCGAACTCCGCAGCCGGAAACGAGAATCCGCGAAATTCTGTCGAAAGGCGATCCGTACAATGCGGGCGAAGATTTGTCACAATTTTACATTCCGATTCATCAAACTACGAAAATCGGAAATCTGTCTTTTGAATCGCGTTTTTGGGCAGATGGCTCGCCTCGGCTAACAGCCTATGAATACCAAGGTTTAACGAATTCGCCGTGTTTCCTTAATACAAAATCGAGCGGACACGCAAGTTCAGTTTCCGGCAATAAAATCAGTTGTCTCTCTTGTCATTCAATGCATGAAGGCGATGTCAAAGGCATGATTACCGAAGAAAAACGGACGAATCAGGCTTGCACGCAATGTCATACACAATACGAAAAAGCTGATATTTTGACCGAACACACGAAACATTCCGCAGACTCAAAAGGCAGCAATTGTTATTCGTGCCATATGCCGGAAGTTTTGTATGGCGTAATGGCATTTCATAAAAGTCATCAGATTTCGAATCCGCAACCAACTTTAACAGCGAGCAAAAACGTTCCGAATGCTTGTAATCAATGCCACGTAGATCAATCAGTAAATTGGGCGATTGCGGAAACGAAGAGAAAATGGTTTGGATACAAAGACACGGAAATCGTTGCGGATGAACAGTTTAACGAACCTGAAAGCGTTCGTGGTTTATTTGCGGGAGACGCACTTACTCGTGCATTGATGGCTGATGCAATGCTAAAACACGGCGATGAGAATTGGTTTTCGCCTTACTTAGCAGAGGCTTTTGCGGGTGAAAATTATCCGATTGTGCGATATTTTGCAGCAAATGGTTTGATGGCGAATAATTGGAATTTGGCAAAACCTGATTATTTGGCAGATGTAACCAAACGTAATGAGCAAATCGGAGCGTGGTTTGCTAAAATCGATTCCGCAAAGCGTGAAGAAGCAAAGCAAGCTGCCGAAAGATTGCGGAAGCTGAGGAATAATGTTGATATCGAGGTTGGGGAATAGGTAGCAACTGCATGAATGATTCTGAATTAGAAAACGAAATTCCCACGAAATCTTCTGATGTTCGATTGTCGGGCGTAGTTTTTCAAGCACTTCTCGGAATCGTGATTTGGATGAGTTTTGGCTTATTGCTTGAAGGATTTATTGGGTTTCGCGTTCCATCTTACATGTCTGTTGCGGTTCGCCGTGAGCTTTTGCAACTCGCACATACACATGGAACTCTTCTCAATTTGATACTTCTAGTAGTAGCGATTTGTGCGAAATGCGAATTAGTTTTTCCGGGAAAACTTGCAATTGTAGTTTTGCGAACTGGTTCAATTTTAATGCCGTTGGGATTTCTTTTCGGCGGGATTTGGCTGATAAAAGACGAACCAAATCTGAGCATTTTTCTCGCTCCACTTGGCGGACTTTTGATGATATTTGGAATCGTAAACGTATTGTTTAACCTAAAAAAAGAGAAATAGAATGAATACAAATATCTTTAGAGAATATGACATTCGTGGCATTGTCGGTGACCATTTGACGGATGAAACTGTCGCGATATTAGGAAAATCACTCGGCACCTATTTTGCTCGAAACAATGCAAAGCGAATCGCGATTGGCTTCGACGCACGAGTTAGTTCGCCGCGATTTCGAGATATTTTGATTGCCGAATTTAACAGCTGCGGAATCGATTGTGTCGATATCGGGCGAGTTCCGACACCGGTTTTGTATTTCGCCGTTTTTACCAAAAATGTCGATGGCGGCGTGATGATTACAGGCTCGCATAATCCGCCAGATCACAATGGTTTCAAAATTTGCCTTGGTAAATCGACAATTTTTGGATCGCAAATTCAGGAAATCAAAGACATCGCACTTTCTGAAACCTTTGCTTCGGGCGAAGGAAAAAACGAGACACTAGGTGTTCTTGAAGATTACAAAACCGAGATCTCGAAACGCGTGAATCTAGGCGACCGAAGGTTTAAAGTTGTCGTAGATGGCGGAAATGGAATGGGTGGCGTTACCGGCGTTCCGGTTTACGAGAGTTTTGGTTTCGAACTCGTGAAACTATTTTGCGAGCCTGATAGCAATTTTCCAAATCATCATCCAGACCCAACGGTTACTGAAAATTTGCAAGATATGATTCGCGAAGTTATTGAAAATAAGGCGGATTTGGGGATTGCGTTCGATGGCGACGGCGACCGAATTGGTGTTGTCGATGAAACGGGAAGAATAATTTGGGGCGATGAATTGATGATTCTTTTATCGCGATCAGTTCTTGCCGAAAAGCCGAATTCTACAATCATTGCCGAAGTGAAATGTTCGCAAAGTCTTTACGATGAAATAGAAAAACTCGGTGGCAAAGGCATTATGTGCAAAGCCGGACATTCGATTATCAAGGCAAAAATGAAGGAAACTAACGCGGCTTTGGCTGGCGAAATGAGCGGACATATTTTCTTTGCCGATAGATTTTATGGTTTTGATGACGCGACTTATGCCGGTTTGCGAGTGCTTGAAATTCTTTCGAAAACTGATAAGAAATTATCCGAATTGCTAGCAGATGTTCCAAAAACTTTTTCAACACCCGAATTGCGTGTCGATTGCTCTGATGAAACAAAGTTCGACATTGTTCAGAAAATTGTTGATGAATTTAGCAAAACAAATGAAGTGATTACGATTGATGGTGCGAGAATTTTGTTTGAAAACGGTTGGGGTTTGGTGCGTGCTTCAAATACGCAAGCGATTTTGGTTCTTCGTTTTGAAGCTTATACCGAAGAGAATTTGCGAATTATTCGTGATATTGTGGAATCAAAGGTGAAAGAATTTATTGCTTGAGCGATGTTTGATTTATGAAAAAGAAATTCGTCTATTTATTTTTATTGCTTGCATTTTGCGTTCCGGTATTCTCGCAAGACTACACTGAAAAGCTTGCGGAAATTGATGCTTATGCAAAAAAAGTTCGTGAAGATTGGAAAGTTCCGGGATTTGCGATTGGAATTGTGAAAGACGATAAAATAATTTTTGCGAAAGGTTACGGCATTCGTAATATCGAAAAACCTGAAACAGTAGACGAAAATACGCTGTTTGCCGTCGCTTCAAATTCTAAAGCCTTTACTGCCTCGAGTTTAGCAATACTTGTAGATGAAAAGAAGCTCAATTGGGATGATAAAGTTTCGAAATATCTACCTGAATTTCAGATGTATGATTCGTATGTGACAAGTGAAATGACCGTGCGTGATTTGGTTTCTCACCGCAGCGGACTTGATACTTTTAGCGGTGATTTGCTTTGGTATGACACCACAAATTCTGCCGAAGAAATTGTAAGAAAAATCAGGTTTCTTAAGCCTAAATCAAGCTTCCGCAGCAAATATGGATATCAAAATTTGATGTTTATTGCTGCTGGAAAAGTCATTGAAAAAATTTCGGGAAAAACATGGGCACAATTTGTTCGCGAACGAATTCTCACACCTTTAAAAATGGACCGTTCGACTACGAGCGTTAAAGACTTTAAAGATAATGTAGCTTCGCCGCACAATGAATCCGGCGGAAAAATTCGTGTTTTGCCGCACGGAGATGTTGATAATTCTTGGGGTGCTTGTGGAATAAATGCATCGGTTTCGGAATTTGCGAATTGGCTTCGACTCAATTTGAACAAAGGTAAATTTGAAGGAAAGCAAATTATCAGCGAAAACCAAATATGGCAGATGCAACAGCAAAATATGTTTATGCCGATTAGCCAAAACGCTGCAAAACTTAATCCTACACGGCATTATTTCGGATATGGGCTCGGTTGGTTTTTGAATGATTATCAGGGCAGAAAAGTTGTTTCGCATGGCGGTGGACTCGATGGAATGATTTCGCAATCTGCGATGATGCTGGAAGAAAATCTCGGATTAATTGTCGTAACAAACTCCGAATCTTCGGTTAATACAATCATTCAGAACAAGATTTTCGATGTGATGCTTTCCGTTTCGCCAAAACGCGATTGGTCAGCCGAACTTTTGCAGCGAACATTGGACGGAAAAACTGCGGAAATTGCTGAAACCGCGAAGATCGATGCGTCGCGTGTTTCAAATACCAAAATGTCATTAATGTCTAAGGATTATGTGGGCAAGTATGCAAGTAAAATGTATGGAGACGCCACGATTACGGAGGAAAACGGCAAACTCGTGATGCGACTTGTTCCGGCACCTAATTTTGTTGCTGATTTGGAGCATTGGCATTACGATACTTTTCAAATCAAATGGAGAAGTTCTGTAAACTATAATTTCCCACGAGGTTTTGTCACCTTCACAATAGATAAAAACGGTAAAACTGATGAATTGAAGATTGATCAACCGAATAATGATTTTTGGTTTTACGAATTGGATTTAAAACGTGCGAATTGATGTCTAAACTCGACAAATTCGCAGTTTGTATGTCAAACTTTTCAATTGAGTTAAATAACGTAGGAGCTTTTAGAAAAAATGTCTGAAGAAGTGCAAGTAGCAATTGAAAATAACGAAGAAGTAGCAGTTGAGTTAGCAGAAACACCAGCAGAAGAAATCGTGGCGGAAGTAGCTGAAACTATTGAAGCTCCAGCTGAAGTTGTTGAGCCTGAGCCAGAAGTAGAAGAAGAGATTTCTTATCACGCTGTTGAGAAAGAAGGAACTGTAACAGCCTTTTGGGAAATGCAAGGTCGTAAGCATTTACGCACAATCGACCCGCGTTCGAGCGAAGGCAAGCAAATTCTTGCTTTGTTTGAAACAGCTGCGTAGATTTTAAATTTACACAAATAACAAGATTTAATGGCAAAAGTAAAAAGTTTAATTCACTTTTTACTTTTGCTTTTTAACTTTTAAACTTGCCCCAATCGCCCCAAATAGCAAATGTTGCACCAACACCTTGAAGATTAACAAACAAAGTTTTTCCATCTTTTGAAAAAGTTGAACCTGCAAACTCACTGGTTGTTAAGTTTGGTGTGATATTTTTTGCAAAATCAGCAATCTTTCCGTTTGGAGATAAAATCCTCATTAAATTATCGGGCGTTCCACCTTCACCAATATAGTCACTATCTTCGCAAATAAATAACAAATCACTTTTTGGTCTCAGACAAATATTATCCGGCATATCAAGAACATCGCGGCTCGGCGATTCAAACAAAAGTGTTAACTTTCCTTCTTCTTTTCCATCGCGTTCGT
Organism: Acidobacteriota bacterium; assembly: GCA_031415455.1. Classification (GTDB taxonomy): domain Bacteria; phylum Acidobacteriota; class Blastocatellia; order Pyrinomonadales; family Pyrinomonadaceae; genus JANNVK01. The sequence continues at coordinate 28,435 of JANORS010000017.1, forward strand.
AATGCCAAATTTGTCCACCTTTATTGTCACCGCCTGAAGTTGCAGTAAAATACATCCGACCTTTTTTGTCAGGGTAAATACCTTCGAGTCGTGCAAAAGTAGCACCGCCTTTCGCCAAACCTTGTTCATAAACGGCAGATTCATTAACGTCAGCACTTTCCGGGTCAGGATTATCAATTGTTACCCAACTTGTTATAAAACTTTGACCAACTTTCAATCCGCTGTGTGTGTCAAATGCATCTTTGTCCTTTATTTTCAACATTTGCAGCTTTCCGCCTTCGGATAAACGCTTGTTACGATTTGGTAAGAAACGATAAAAACCTGCTTTACCCATATCTTCGGTTAAGTAAACTGTTCCGGTTTTTTTATCAAACGCAATCGCTTCATGAACAAACCGTCCCATTGCTTTGAGAGGAACAGGCGTAATATTCGAGTTTGCCGAAGCAAAAACTTCAAAACAATAACCATGAGGTTTTGGATAACCGCCACTTATTTTTCCATTTTTGTCTGTCCGAGTTGTTTGTCCAAGTGTTGTTTCTTCGCATGAGATCCAACTATTCCATGGCGTTCTGCCTCCGGCACAATTAATTAGAGTTCCTGATAAACTAACAAAATCGCGGATAAGCTCGTTCGTTTTTGGATTTATAACCAGCGTAGTTGTTCCGCCCGCAACCGTTTCGTCATAATGATTTGCTGAACCGATTGCCGCACCTTCTTTTGGCACTTTCCCGTTTGTAACTTCGTGATTACGGACAATACGAATTTCGTTGCCCATCTTAAACGAAGCCATTCCGTCGTGAGCTTTTGGCGTTATTCTGCCATCAGACATTAGCCCGCCACTTTTACCGAACACCTTGTATTCAAAGCCTTTTGGTAATGCGAGAAATGTTTCACCGGTATTTTGAGTGGCTGTCGGAAAAAGCTCTCCAAATCCGACCGACTTGAAACTAGCTAAGTTCCCGGTCTCCGCAAAAACTTCGCTCCGTTGCATCAAGCCACTAAATGCCAAGAAAGTTCCGCTTGAAGCCCAAGCAAAAGTTTGTAAAAATGAACGTCTATCCATAGTTCTAATTATAAACTTTTTGAGACAGGAAACAAGACAATGAAAATTAAATTTGTGTTATCAATAATGTTAGTATTTGCATTATTTTCAACAAATTTTGCCCAACAAAACATCAATTCATTTTGGAAAAAATTCAAATCAGCAATCGTTACTGGTGATAAAAATGCTGTTGCAAAGATGACAAAACTTCCACTTTCAATGCCTTATGGCGTGAAAAAAGTGAAGTCAAAAGCTGAATTTATTAAGCGTTACGATAAAGTTATTAATCTGGAAGCAAATGCGAAACGATGTTTTCAAACGCAAGACATTGAAAAAGAAGAAAATTCTAATCGTTATTTTGTGAATTGCACTTTCAAATCTGAAGCAGAATCAAGCAACAACAGACCGATTTTTTATTATTTTGAAAAGACAAAAAAAGGCTGGAAATTTGCAAGTTTAGACAATATCAACGAATAAATTTTCTGAACTTTTTCCTTATCCAACATCTTGCCGAGCTGAACCTTCGATTTCTAAAATCAAATCGGCTCCATAGCATTTTGCTGGAGTTTGAAAACCTGTCTGGAAGTTTCCGGTCAATAATTTCTCGGCAATGTTTAACGCCGCAAGTGCTGTAAGTGTATAACCTTCAACACCTTGCTGTCTTGCTTCAACTTTATTTCCGTTGTCGTCAGCGGCTTCTCCCCAAAGCAAAGTTTTCCCGTTTAAACGGTCTATTTCGTTCGGTCCGCCAATCGGAATTTTCGATTGCAGATAATTTTGAACAGGTTTGGTCGCTAAAAGCCAACCGATATAACGACTTAATTTTAGTAATTTCAGACGATCTTCAGGAACAACGGTGTAAACTTCGATATTTGGAATTTCGGTTGAATAAAACGCGGTCGAAACATCGCCCCAAGGAATCGTTACCGCAAGTTTTTTCATCTCACCAAAATCAATCTCACGAGTTTTGTAAGCAGCTGGAACGCTCGTAATTTTTCCGTCTTTCCGTATTGCTCCGCCTTCGCCGACATTCAATGTCATTGTCGCTAGTGTTCCGTGCGAAATTCCGCCAAGTCCTGAAAAGGCTAAAGTCAAAGTTGTTGCGGTTGGCAGACGTTTTTTAAGATGCAATGCCAAACAATCTGACGGCACGACATCAAACCCAACACCCGGCATAATCATAATATTTGCAGCTTTCGCAACTTCGTTAAGTTCTGCCATTGCCTCAAATACAGCGATTTCACCGGTAATATCAAGATAATGCTTACCCAAACGCAAACAAGCCTCAACCATCGGTTTTGATGTGATCGAAAACGGTCCCGCACAGTGAATCACAAAATCTACTTCTTTGAGCGTATATTCAAGCGAAGTTTTATCTTCCAAAGAAAATGGACGTGCTATTAGTCCTAATTCTTTTGCAATCGGCTCAAGTTTGACAAGACTTCTCCCACCTAAAATTGGATTAAAACCTCTTTCAACAGCCAAGCGTGCAATTAATTCGCCAGTGTAACCATTCGCTCCGTAAATTAGAAAATTTTTAGACATATTTTCGCAACCATTTCTCCAGATTTACAACCGCTTTCGGATATTTAACTCCGTAAACCGATGCTAAATCAGCAGTTATATGCAGATTTTTTTGCGGCACTTCTTTTAATTCTGGAAGCCAAAGTTTAACATATTCACCGTTTGGGTCATAGTTATTTGCTTGTTTTAAAATGCTAAAATAACGATTTTCACGCGGGTCGTTGCCAACTCCGGCAATATACAACCAATTTCCCCAATTGCTGCAAACATCGTAATCAACCAGCTGACTTTCAAACCACATTGCTCCCCAACGCCAATCAATTTTCAAATCTTTAGTTAAAAAAGACGCAACGTTTTGCCGTCCGCGGTTCGACATAAATCCTGTCAATTTTAGCTCACGCATATTTGCGTCAATAAAAGGAGTTCCTGTTTCAGCATCTAACCATTTACGAAAATTGATTTTATCGTGCTTCCACCCAATTTGCTCTTCGCGAATTCCGTCAACTTTAAAAAACTTATTTCCAAACTTCAGAGCGACAAAACGAAAATAATCTCGCCAAAGTAATTCAAAAAACAACCAATAAGTTGATTGATTTTTGACGCGAGAATTCTCATATTTTTTAATTTCTTCGTATACTTTTCGTGGCGAAAGACAACCTAACCCAAGCCACGCAGAAAATTTAGACGAATAATCCGCACCGATTAAACCGTTACGAGTTTCTTTATAAGTTTTGAGCAAATCTTTGTCCCAAATATAAGCGTTCAAATGTTTTATCGCTTCAGTTTCGCCACCGATAAATTGTAAAACGCTTCGATTATCAGCTTTCGTTTCTTCTTCAAATCCAAACATTTTCAAATTAGGAATATTTCCTTCATCTCGAAATTGGACAAAGTTTGACGAAAATTCGACGCACGGACGCACTTGTGACTGTTTCTCAAGAGCTTTGCGAAACTCTGTAAAAATATCCGGCAAGTTATTGATATGAAAAGGAATATCGTCGCGGTGAAAAAGTGTCGATTGCCAAAACAGTCGAAGTTCAATGTTCGATTTCGTTAAATTTTCACGTAAATTTTGTTCACAAATTGTTTCTTCGCTTGTCGTTTCTTGTGAGGCAAATACACATTTTGCTTCGAATTTTTCGACAAGTTCTGTGACTATATTTTCAGGTTTGCCGATTTTTACAATTAAATCAGAGCCAACTTTTCGTAAATTTTCACGCAAATCCGCGATTGATTCAATAAGAAATTTTGTCCGCAACGCACCAGTTTTTTTAAATCCAAGCGAAGTTTCCGCAAATTGTCGTTCGTCAAAAACATAAATACAGATAACTTCGCCAAGTTGTGTTGCTTTTAACAGCGATTCGTTGTCATGCAAGCGTAAGTCGTTGCGAAACCAGTAGATAACTTTAGACATATTAAGTTTAAAAAATTTTTAGCCCAAGATTTTGCGTTTCTTTTAACTTGTCTAAAAAATCATTTCGTAGAATATTTTTTGCTCCAAAAACTTCAAAGTGCGGAGTCATTACTTGAACATCAAGCCATTTTGCACCTTGTTGTTTCATATGTTCGATTAGAAATAGAAGTGCAAATTTCGAGGCATTTGTTCGCCGATGAAACATACTTTCGCCACAGAAAACACCGCCTGAATCAACACCATAAAGTCCGCCAACTAACTCTTCGCCGTCCCAAGCCTCAATGCTGTGTGCCATTCCATACTCATTAAATCTGCAATATGCCTCAATAAAGTCATCAGTAATCCAAGTTCCCGCTTCATGTGACCGTTTTACTTCAGAACAATTTTTTATAACTTCTCGAAAGTTTTTATCAATTGTGTAAGTAAATTCTGATTTTTCCCATGCTTTTCGCAAACTTTTTTGAATGTGCAAATCTGAAAATTCAAGAATCGCACGTTTTTCCGGGCAAAACCAAGGCAGAGGCAGTCCATCAATTGTCCACGGGAAAATGCCGCCGCGATATGCGGTTTTCAAATTTTCAATTGTCATTTCGCCACCAAAGCCAATAATATCGCGAGCATTGTAATAATATTCGCCGACTAAAACCCATTCGCTGAATTCGTGAGTCTTTGGATTTGGAAAAATAATTTCAGTCACAGCATTAGTTTAACGCAAATGGACAAAGTTTTGGAATAGCATTAAAGCAATTCATTTGACGGCTATTTGTTCTCAAATAATGAGCTAATTTAAATGATTTTTGGACTGAAAATTAAAATAGGATTTACCAATCTTAAAATTAACTATGTTTTTGCAGTTTTTTTTGTTAGTATTTTATTTAGAATTTTTACATCTTATTCAGTTTATTAGACAAACTTTACATGTCAACGATTTTGCAGCCGCAATTTGACGAAAAACGTTTCGCCTTGCGAATGGCGTTAAGATTACCTGTTGTTATCTCGGGCAGAACACCAGACGGTTCTGCTTGGAGTGAACCATCAGAAACTGACGATATTTCGACAACTGGAGCTTTATTTCACCTCAATCAACCGGTCGAAACAGGAGAAATTTTATATCTTCGTTCGCACCGACCAGATGGTGTTCCCGTGGAAGCCAAAGCTCGTATAGTGCGAATTGCTCCGGCAATTTATGGCACTGCTAGAGTTGGCGTGACAGTTATTGAGCAAGCCGAAAACTGGATTAGACTTTTCGTTTCTTGGGTTGCTGACGAACAAAACTCACCCGAATAATCTTCTTTCTATTCATTTTATGTCAAATTACGAAACAATTTTGGTTGAGAAACGCGGAAATATTGCAATCTTGACAATTAACCGCCCCGATAAACTCAACGCTTTGAACTTAAAAGTTCACGCGGAAGGAGTTTTAGCTCTGGAATCTCTAAAAAAAGACTCTGAAGTTCGCGTTTTGATTCTTAAAGGTTCTGGTGAAAAAGCATTTGTTGCCGGAGCTGACATCAGCGAATTTGCCGGACAAACAGCCGCTTCGCAACGCGATGCAATGAATGCAACTTCACTTTTCAATTCGCTCGATTCATTTCCAAAACCTGTGATTGCAATGATTAACGGATTTTGTCTTGGCGGTGGAAACGAACTCGCAATGGCTTGTGATATTAGAATTGCCAGCGACAAATCTCGATTCGGTCAGCCCGAAATTAATCTCGGAATCATTCCCGGCGGCGGCGGAACACAGCGTTTGACAAATCTTATCGGTGAATCCAAAGCAATGGAATTGATTCTCACGGGCGATATGATCGATGCCGCGAAAGCTCTCGATTTGGGTTTGGTAAATCATGTTTATTCGGTTGAAGAATTAGAAACAAAAACTCTGGAATTAGCCGGAAAGATCGCTGAAAAATCGCCGATCGCACTTCAGCTTGCAAAGGAAGCTGTAAAACTCGCCGCGAAATCCAATCTGGACGAAGGTTTGCGAAGGGAAGTTGATCTCTTTGCGGTCTGTTTTTCGACTGCAGATAAAGAAGAAGGCGTGAGAGCCTTTTTGGAAAAACGAAAACCTGTATTTACCGGAAAATAACAAAAAGGCGAGTTTTGATGCTCGCCTTTTTCTTTTAGTTAAATTTCATTCAAAGCCTTATCCAACCAGGCATTCGTCAGTTTTTCCTGAATCGAATTCGCTTTCAGGCGATCATTCAGATTCTTAAAATCAACAAAATCCAAGTGCTGATCCTGATTGTAACAGGAGAAAACGAATGATTCTTCTCCGGTTATTGGGTCAACGTGTCGTTGCAGACATTGGGCACAAACTTCTTTCATCATGCACTGCATCGGTGAATTTATCGAACCGATTGCGGTGTGATTCGCCTTCAAAAATGGCTTCAGGGTTGAATGGCGAGCTTCGCGAACGCCGTTCATCATTCGATCGGAGCCGATTGCGATAATTCGGTCAACGTCTTTCAGATTAACTTTCGCTTCGCCAAGATTTCCTTCAGCGTAGGCAATCATTGCTTGCACAATATTTCCTCTAAAATGTGCATCTTGCAGGCGATTTGGTTGAATATCGACTCCGTAATCGCTTGCCCAAACTACTTTGTCAGTCGCATTTTCAATTTCTTCGCGTTTGAACAAATCGTCGCCATCTTTATAGCCGGCAAAGTAAATTACTTTGTTGTTTTTGGCTCGCATTGCTTTTGCAATCGAGAACAAAACCGCATTTCCGAGTCCGCCGCCAGCGAGCAAAACCGTTTCGTTATCAGGAATTTCCGTTGGCGTTCCGGTTGGTCCCATGACGACAACTTCTTCGCCTTCTTTCAATAAACTACAAAGCCGCGAAGATGTTCCCATCTCTAAAACGATCATCGAAAGCAAGCCTTTTTCTTGGTCAACCCAAGCACCTGTGAGAGCTAAACCTTCCATCATCAAACGTTTACCGCCGACAATCGGTGCTGTAGTTTCAAAGTTTTGCAGACGATAAAATTGTCCTGGCTCAAATTTTCTAGCTTGAAGCGGAGCTTTGACAATGACATCAATAATTGTTGGTGTCAGACGATCAATTTTCACGACATAAGCACGTAATTCAGCATCAAGACTTGCTTCGAGCTTATCAAAAATTAAATCGCGAGTTTCTTGCGGAAGTTCACCACGATTTGCGAGTTCATCGGCGAAAATTCCGACAACTTTTTCGTAACCGTGCTTCGCGGAAGACATTGCCTTGACAACGTTTCCGGCATATTTTGGATGATTATCGCCGTAATAACTGATGAATTTGCCATCGTGTTGATACGAAGTGAAAAAGCCTGATTTCGATTCGCTAACGTGCATTTTTCCGTCGCCATTTTTCACAACTTCGTGTGGTTCAAAAAATTGCTTCCACTTATCGAGTTTGAATGTTCCAGGATTTTCCTTCTCGTAAATCACATTCGGAGAAGTTCCAGCAGCAACGCACAAAGTTCGGGCTGGAAATTCGACGAATTCGCCCGAATTTTCAAACTTTCCGTCAGCGTAATTAATTCGTTCGAAGATCAAACCGTTTATCGCACTGAATTCATCAGGAATCGCCTCGGTCGGACTCATTAATTCGATGAAATTAATGCCTTCTTCGAGAGCTTTTTCAACTTCTTCGTGATTCAGACGATATGCCGGAGAATCTTGCATTCTTTTACGATAAATCAAAGAAACTCCACCCCAACTTTGGACGAGTGGAACAAAATTTGGTTCTTCATTCGAAAGTTTCGCACGCTCACGCTCCGCAACAATCGCTCGTCCGTGAGTGAGAAATTCGTTTAACACTTTTTTCTCTTCATCATCAAATTTTGCAAGTATTTCAGCCTCGCCAAATTCAGCAACAATCGTTTCATATTTGCCGAGCATTTTCTCAACCTGAATTGGATAATAAGCAAAAATTTCCGTCGAAGTATCAACTCCGGTAAGTCCGCCGCCGATCACGACCGCAGGTAATCTCACTTGTAGGTTTGAAAGCGTATCTTTCTTAAATGCACCAGTTAGCTGAAGAGCCATGAGGAAATCCGATGCTTGGCGAATGCCGCGAATCATGTTATTTTTCATCTTCACAATCGTTGGTCTGCCTGCACCAGTAGCGATTGCAATGTGATCAAAACCAAAATTCCAGGCGTCTTCAATCGTCAAAGTTCCGCCAAAACGAATTCCGCCATAAGCTCGAAAACGTTTGCGGCGAGTGAGCATTAGTTGCAGCATCGTGAGGAAGTTTTTGTCCCAACGAACCGTTATTCCATACTCTGAAACTCCTCCAAAACCAGACAAAATTCTATCGTCTAACTCTGTTTTTATGTCGTTAATATCTTTGACCGGTTTTGGGCAAACTTTACCGTTTTTTCCGGTAATATTTTCATCGAGTGGCTCAATTTTTAAGCCATCCATTCCGACAACACCAAAACCTTCGTTCAATAAATACTGCGAAAGTGTATATCCGGCAGGACCAAGCCCAACGACTAAAACGTTCTTACCATTATACGGTAAAGTATATGGTCGCTTACAGTTAAGCGGATTCCAGCGAGTCAGAAGCGAATAGATTTCAAAGCCATAAGGAAGATCTAAAACATCTGTCAAAACCGAAGTTTCGGCAAGCGGAATGTTCACAGGTTCTTGTTTTTGGAAGATGCAGCCTTTCATGCAATCGTTACAAATTCGATGTCCGGTTCCGGCACACATCGGATTATCGATTGTCACGAGGGCAAGTCCACCAATAGAATCGCCATGCTTTTTGAGCAAGTGCATTTCCGAAATTTTCTCATCAAGTGGGCAACCGTCAGCTTTTATTCCGAGCGGATTATTCTTCACGGTTCCATCTTTTTCGTGTAATCCTGTTGAGCAAGAATCTTTCCCTCTTTCGTGACAAATTAAACAATAATCAATCTCATTCAAGGCTTCACGCATCGTTCCGCGATCGTCCGTTAGTTTAAATCCGACACGTTTTCTCAGATGATTTTGAGTAAAATTCATCAATTCAGGAATGTTCGCTTGTGGGCGAGTGATATGAACTAAGTTCTCATAATCTAAGGATTTAGGCGTTTTGAAACTTACCCACGGTTTTGTTTGATTATAAAAACTGAAAGCTGACCATTTTTCAACGATTTCTAAATCAGCAATATTTGCAGTTTCATCTTCTTGAAGTTTTTCTGTAAGTGTTGCAATAGCCAATTCTTCGTCAAGGTTAACGACCGCAAACTTCGTCATCAGTCCAACCAAACTCAGGTTTAACTCATTGATATTGAGGTCTTTAGTAGCTTCGGCACTATACTTTTTAGTCGCTTTTCTCTGAACAAAAAACTTATATTTCCAGATTGGATCATCAGCATGAATTTTCGCGAGAAGTGCTTCATGTTCTGTTTCAATGTGAAAAAGTTTTGCAATAAAGTTTGATAAATACGGAGCCGAATCAGTAAGAATTTTTGATTCTGCTTTTCGTTCATAATTTTCGCCACGTGCATTAATATACTGAAACAAAGAATCACCAAGGTCTTTGTTTTGTGAGATTAGTTCAGCATAAAACAGCTCAGCGAGTTCGCGTAGCTTTTCAGGTTTGTGTAAATCAGAATATTGGAAATTGTTAATTCCAAGTTGAAAGTCGTTTTTATTTGTTTCAGTTATCATGATTGCTCTTTTCATTAATTTAAGTATAAACAAAAATATAGCATTGTCGGCAGTTTGAAAACAAAATAACGGCATTAGATTCGTAGTTGAAAGAAATGAATAGAAGTAATTTATCTAAAACAATTCTTTTAAACTAGCGTAAATGTGTAAACATGTATGCAAAAGCTCATAGAAATATTGGGCAATTATCTCTAAATTGTGCTATAACAACAGTTCATTTATTAATGAATTTTTAAGTTTTTAGAGGTTTTTAGGAAGAAGTATGGCAAAAGACGAACGACTCTTACCCTTACCGAGAGGTGTTGAATTACAAATTCAGCAACAAGATACACCAGCAAGTTACGCACCGGTTTACGAAGATGAGTTTACAGAAGGTCGTTCCGTAAAGGAATATCTCAACGTAATCTACAAAAAATTGTGGCTTATTTTGACAATGGTGGTTTTAACAACATCGGCTGTTTCTTTATATATGTATAAACAGCCGTCGATTTTCCAAGCCAGCACAACGCTTTTAATTCAACCACCTAAACAACGTGCAACTTCGAAAGAATCAATTAACATCAATTTTGGAACCGACCAACAATATTGGGCAACGCAAATCAGACTACTTCAAAACTTTGAATTAATGCGAAGTGTAGTCGTAAAACTTGGTTTATATCGCGATACGAGTTTGATAAAAACTAACACCGGCGGAATTATTAGCACGCTTCGTTCGATGGTTTCCGGTAGCAAAGAAGAAGAAAAAAAAGAAGTTTCGCTTCCTGTTTTAACTGATACAAACGCTTCGCCTTCAAATCCTGATTTGGCTTCACTAACTCCTGAGGAACAAAAAGCTACTGATTCTATTGCCACGGTTTTGCTTTCAAATTTAGCTGTCGAACCTTTTGAAAAAACCAGCCTTGTCAGTTTAAAAGTTTCAAACACAAGCCCAGATTTAGCAATGAAAGTTGCAGATGCGGTCGCGGTTGGTTTTATTGAAAGCGATGCCAAACGCGAAATTGCCGGAACTGAAAAAACCTTTGAAGACCTGACTAAATCAATTAACGATTTACAATCAGAACTTGCCGCTAAAGAAATTGAACGCATAAATTATATGACAAATAGCGGAATGTCATTAGCAGAAAAAGGCACTGAATTAACCGCTGGAAGACTGCAAACAATGAGCGGACAATGGCTTGCGGCTGAAGACGACCGTAGAAAATTGCAAGCTCAATATGACGCAGCAGTTCGGGCAAAAAACAGTGGCGAAATTTATGCAGTTATTGGCGACAAAAGTTCTGTTAATGAAGCTAGAAGCCAAAATCGCGAAAGAATTAACAAACTTCAAGATCAACTTAAAGTAATTGACGAACAAATTGTTGCCGCTGAAAGCAAATTAAGCCAGCTTTCAGTTAAATACACCGATGAATATACGGAAGTTCAAGTAGTTAAGAAACAAGTTGAAAAACTTAAAGATTTTCGTGCCAAAACAGAAAAAGATACAAACGCAAAAATTGAGGATGACAGTAAAAAACTCGAACGCGGCACAGAAAAAGAGATCTTAACCGGACTTCTTGCCCAACTTAAATCTGCACAAAATCGCGAAGGAGAACTGAGAAATTCTTACCAACGCGAGATGGCAACTGCAAATCAGCAAGGACAATCAGCTACTCGTTTAACTACGCTTTCTAGTGAAATTGATACTAAACGCGGTTTGCTCAACACCTATACGCAACGCCAAAAGGAAGTTGAATTAGCCATCAGCACTGGTCGCCCTGATAATATTAAAATCACGAGCAAAGCGGCTCGTCCAAATGCTCCAATTGGTCCAAACCGACCACGAAATGTAATGGTCGCGTTTTTAGTTTCGCTCGTTGCAGGAATTGGTTTAGCATTTTTACTTGATTATTTAGACGATTCAATTAGAACTTCTGATGAAGTTGGAAGAAATCTAGGTTTGCCTACACTTGCGTTAATTCCGCACACGAGTGTTACTGAAAAAAGTCGCCGGAAATTGCTTCCCGGCGTTACATCTGACGATGAACCTCAATATTCGCCGTCGCTTGTTTCACTAAATGATAATCGTTCAGCGACCGCCGAGGCTTACCGGCATTTGCGAACTTCTTTATTATTTTCATCTGCCGGAAAACCACCACAAACAATTTTGGTTACATCTTCGCAGCCTTCAGAAGGTAAAACCACAACCGCAATGAACACAGCAATTACGCTTGCTCAAGCCGGTGCAGATGTTGTGATTATTGATTGCGATTTGCGTCGTCCGCGACTTCATCAACATTTTAATTTGGAAAATTCGCACGGATTAACAAATTATTTGTCGGGCGAAAAAAATCCTGATAATTTATTGAAACCGTGTCCGCGACTCGAAAATTTAAAAGTTATTACGAGCGGACCAATTCCGCCGAATCCGACCGAATTGCTTAGCTCAAATGAAATGAAAACACTTTTAACGTTTCTGAAAGGCAATTTCAAACACATTATTATTGATTCGCCACCAGCGATTTCATTCACTGATGCCGCAATTCTCTCAACTCTTGCTGATGGTGTTGTGATTGTTGCAATGGTTGGAAAAAGTTCAACACAGCTTATTAAACGTTTCAAACAACGTCTCAATAACCTTGGAGCGAGAATTTTTGGAGTTGTCTTAAATGGAATCAAGCCTAACTCGCTTGAATATGGATATTACGGCTATGGATACAGTCAATATTACGACTACAATGACCCGAATGATAAAACAACGCCGTTGATGGAAGACAGTAAAATTCACACAACGAAACCTTAAAACTTTTAAAATGGACGGATTTTTTAATAGAATTCGTCCATTTTATTTTGTTTCTAAGACTCTCAAAACTTCTGCAACGCTCCAAGCCTGTGCGAAACAACCTCGCGGATTATTTGGCGAATCGCCATCGAAAATCTCAGAAATTTGACCTAATCCGGCTTTGGAAAGATGATTTTCAAAACCTGAAAGCCATGTAAAAATTTGGGCTTCGTTTTTATTTCCATTAGCCGAAACTTTTCGATAAGCATCAATAAATCCCCCAATTAACCAAGCCCAAACTGTGCCTTGATGATATGAAGAATCTCTTTTTAAAGGCGAACCTTCATAAATTGGACAATATTTTGCATCTTTTGGCGAGAGAGAACGCAAACCGTAAGGAGTGAGCAGTTCATCTTCAACTTTTGCCACAACCTTGCGAGCTTTACCGATTGAGAGCATCGAATAATGCAAACTCACGGCAAAAATCTGATTTGGACGAACCGATGAGTCTTTTTCTGTTTCGTTTATAACATCATAAAGACATCCTTCATCTTCGTTCCAAAATAGTTTATTAAAATTTTTCTTGCAGAGATTTGCTAAGTTTTCATATTGCTTGCTGTCTTCTGTATCACCAAACTCGTTGGCGAAATTCTGCATAATTCGCAAAGCGTTATACCAAAGTGCTTGAATTTCGACGGCTTTTCCGGTTCGCGGTGTAATCACTAAATCGCCGATTTTTGCGTCCATCCAAGTTAATTGAACTCCAGATTCGCCCGCAAAAAGTAAACCATCTTCGTCCATTTTAATTCGAAAACGAGTTCCTTCAACGTGCCAAGCCAAAATATTTGCGAGTTTGTCATATAAATTTCTAATCACAAAATCGTAATCTTTGGTTTTTTCCACATAAGCCCGAATCGCTTCAAAATACCAAAGCGTTGCGTCAACTGTATTGTATTCAGGCACTTCGCCCGCATCAGGAAAACGATTTGGCAACATTCCTTCGGAAATATGATGAGAAAATTCTAACAAAATTGATTTTGCAATTTCCGGTCTATTGGTCGCTAAAGTTAAACCGTTTAGCGAAATCATTGTGTCGCGACCCCAATCAGAGAACCACGGATAACCGGCGATTATCGTTTTGCCCGTCCCGCGAGAAACGATAAACTGATCGGCGGCAAGCACAAGTTGCTGAGCAAATTCGTCTTTTGACTCGGCTTTCATAATTAAAATTTCACGTCTCGCGAGTTCATCTGTTTCAAAACCCTCAGTTTTTGAAATATCTTGAGGATTTGTCGAGGCGATTACGATTGCAGTTTTATTCATATTAAACTTCAAAATAAATGGCTGAAACAAATCTTCGCGAAAATCAAACCCGCGTTCTTTTTCAATTGAATATTCAAAATTACGATACCAAAAACCGCTTTTCTCAACTCCATTTGCGTTATGAGATAAATAAAATGGCGGCATATCGCTAATTGGCTGCATTGAAATCAGATTTTCCGAAATGTCAAAATCGCTTTTGAAATCTGTTGTTTCATGTTGCAACGAATGATAGTCAGAAAATGAAAGGAGCGGTTTTAATTCGAGCTCAACTTTCGTTTCCGAATTCAAAACACGATATTGAATCACAGTTGAATTCGAACCGTGAATCATAAAAACTTTTTTCTCTATTTCAATTCCATTGACTTCATAAATCCAAATTGGAAAAGGATTTAAAGTAAATGCTTTGATAAATCTAAAACCTTCTGGTGCAACAGTTTTCGGAAATTGGTTGGTTGAAAGCTCAAATCTTTTGCCTTCAACTATCAGTGTTTCTTCAAATTTCGATAGCATTGTAATCCGACCAAGCGGCGGACGTGTCGCAGGTGTAAGAAGTCCGTGATAGCGTCGTGTATTGGCACCGGAAACTGTCCCGGATGAGAAGCCTCCAATGCCATTCGTTTCAAGCCATTCTCGCGAAGTTGATTCTGAAAAATCACCACAGATATTTTTATCGAAATTAAACATACAAATAATTATCACACAAAATACCAATTTAATTGAAAAGTGCAAGCTACAAAAAAACTCGGATAATAGCTACATCACCCGAGTCAATTCTTTTATTCCTGTTGCACTTTTTTAATAGTCAAATTAAATCGCTTTTAGCCGATTGAGTTAAAACAAATTACGGCACCAAGACAAGCAATTACAAACGCACTCAAAACCGGCAATGCTTTTACAATTCGATGATTTCCGATTGCTGAATTTCCGAAAAACTTACCGACATTGAGAAAGATTAAACCGATTGCTGTGAGAGTTGTCGCTAATCCAAGACTGAAAAACAGCGTCAAAATTATTCCGTAACCGGTTCTGCCGAGTGAAATTGCCGAAAGCATCAAAACTAGAGCTGATGGGCACGGCAATAATCCGCCAGAAACGCCGAGTGCGAGCAGGCTTTTCCAGGTTATTGCTTCCGGTAAAGCGTGCGAATGCGTCGAGCCGCCATGTGTGTGCGTGCCGTCTGCGTGATGATGTGTGTGTTCATCGTGCGTGTGATTTTCGTGTGAATGCGAGTGTTTCTCGGCATTCCAGCCAAAAACACCAAACAATCGGTCTTTGAAAAGCGAGATCCCGATAAAGAAAACCAACAATCCTGAAACGAAATTGAGCATCGGCATCAATTTTTCCGGCAAGATGTAATTTGACGCAAAAATCGTGATAATCCCGAGTGCAAAAACACCGAGCGTATGCGTAATTGTGACAACTAAACCGAGAAAAATTGCGTGTTTTGAAGTTCCTCGCGAGCCGACCAAATAGGCACCGACAACAGTTTTACCGTGTCCGGGCGAAAGTGCGTGCATTGCACCAAGCCCAAAAGCGAGCAATAAACCGAATAAAATTATCGAAGGTGTTATTTCCGGAAGCGTGATTAACTCCGCAAGTTTGTCTTTTTGGACGATTGCCGAAGTTTGTCCATCGCGGTTTTGCAAAGTTTTGGCATCAGCTGACAGCGTATTTGTGGTGTAAGAAAATGCGGCTTTTTGCTCGTTTAATGGTGCAGAAAGCAAATTTTCAGGATAATTTTTAAGCTCATCAGAAAGTGTGTTTCCAAAAACGTTGCTGTTAAAAACGTTGATCCGATCGCCGCGATTTACGACAATTTCTTTCCAGCCGATTCTTTCCGCAAAGTTTCTATTCTCGAAAACTACTGTGTTTGTCTCAGCTTTTGGCGAATCTGCTATGAAGTTCCATTCAATCCTAAGCGTGTTTAAATTTCCCGAACCTTCTTTTAAGCTCGCAGTTTTTGAAACGAATCGAAGCGGAATGTTTTCGCCATTTACCGCGAGAAAAAGATTTGAAGATATTTTTGGAATCAAATTTTCAGCGTAAAAATCGAGTTCAGTCGGCGATAAAATATTGTTTTTGTCGCTATCAATTTCAGCAGTCGCTTGAAATGTTGGAATTTCTGCCATATCCAAAACCTGTTTAATTTGAATTTGGTTTTTTTCAACCTCGAGCCGTGAAAATTGATTGACACTGAAATTTCCAAGCGGGTGTGCGAACACAAAACCTGCCAAAAGAAGTATTGAAATGAAAGTATAAAAAATCGGTTTCATAAGTTTAATTCAACTCCTTCAATGCATCTTTAACGTTACCGATTTGCAAAAGATCAAATGCAGGATTTGTTTCTAAAGCTAATGTCAAAAAACGTTTAGCTTCTTTGCTATTGCCAAGTTTTTTCTCGATCATTCCGGCGTGATAAAAAATTCGTGCGTCTTTTGTTTTCAAACGCATTGCCTCAGTTATCGCAGTTTTTGCCTCATCGAACTTTCCGTTTTTGTATAAACACCAAGCTAAAATATCGGCTGTAAAAATATCTCTGCGAAACGAATGTTCTTTGGTCGCAATTTCCAAGGCTTCCGTGAGTTTTTCATCATTGTCTGCCCACAATAAAGCGAGTCGGCGTTGATCGGTGTTGCCAAGTTTTTGTTCAATAATTTCGGCTAATTGATACTGCTGTTTGGCTTTTTCGATGTCATTCGTTTTTGCATAAAGATTACCAAGTTCAATAACTGTCTCGATTAAAGGTGTTTTATTTTGTGCGTTTACGTAAAAAGCAATCGCGTTTTCATAATTACCTTGGTGTGCCAAAATTTGAGCTTTCCCGACCATTCCGGCTGGATATGAAGGAAAAATTTTCAGTGCAGATTCGTAAGATTTTTCTGCTTCAGCATATTTGCCGATTTTAGTTTGTTCATTGCCAAGATTTACAAAACACCATGCTTGGGCTTCAATATCAGCCGGATCGGCGATTTTTGTCGCGGTGGTAAAAGATTCAATTGCACCTTCGGCATCACCGTGCAGACTTCTAACGTGTGCAACTCGCGTGTATGACGACATATTGGGTTTCAAATCGACCATTTTCTGGACATTTGAAACAGCCGCATCGTAGTTTCCGAGTTCGACATTTGCATCAGTCAAAACTCCGTAGATAAACGAATCTCCGGGAGCTTCTTTTTGCAATTGGGTGCCGAGTTTTAATGCTTCTTCAAAACGATGAAACGTTAGGTGTAAAGATGCTTGCAACTTTTTGGAATCGAAATTTTCGGGATCAAGTTCGAGTGCTTTTTTGATTGAATTTTCAGCATTCGTATTTAAACTAAAATCACCGGAAATTCTTGCATTTCGGATAAATTCAGCAGCGTTTTTATTGTAAGAAGTCGCAGAATCATCTAGTTTGGCAACTTTCTTTGAAGCGATTACTGTTTCGCTGGCAGCATTTTGTAAACTGCTACAAGAAAGATTTAATGAAAGAATAAAAGCAAAAAAAATAGGGATATAGTTTTTCATAATGTTTATTTATGAGAGACGGAATTTAAATAAACTCCGTCTCCCGATTTTGAAAATTGATTATTTTTTAACCAATTTTCCGTTAGCATCAACAATTGGAGCTTCTGTCCAATCGCGGATTTTTGTTTCTTCTGTGAACATTTGATTTGAAGTTCGCGGAGTATTTCCGGCATTTGGCGGAAGCAAATAAGGGAAACGAGTTAAAAGCGGACCTTCAGGATTAAAACTCACACCATCGCCCAAAGTGTTGTTTGGAGCAATGTTTGTTGCTGGAGTAAACGGAGTTCCGCCCGCAACAGCACGCAATGCAATATCCGTTACGTCATCAACAACACGTCTGCCATTTGGGAAACCAGCGACATCGCCGCCGAGCAAACCTAAACGACTAATGCTTGCAACTGGAGTTGGTGCAATTCCAACATTTAACCGTAGATATTCGTGCGGAATTCCATCAGATAAAAACGTTGTGTAAGTTGGACCAGTAACAGCATTTACCGGAATTCCGGTTGCGAAAATCGAAACCAAATCATTTCTCGGTGCTGGCGGAATTGTGATTCCGTAAACCAATTGCATAACTTTTGCGAGCTCAGGATCAAGCACGAAAGGTGCAGCAATTGCATCATTTACAGGCGAAAGCGAGTTGAAAGCATCTTTCAAACGTAAAGGAATTACAACTTCATTAACTAACGGATTTCCTAAACGTGAAATTTGTCTCCAAGGACCTTCTTTAACTCTTGAACCATCTGCATTGATGACAGTTGTCGAACGACGACTTGCAGTTGACCAAACTCCAACAACTGCATCACTTGCAGTCGAATTCGCCGGAATTGCACGAGTTCGTGTTAATTCTTGAATTGGAACTTCGAGAGCAATTGTGCTGACGTTGTAGCCTTTTGTTGAATCAACTCCGCCGCTTGTTCCAATTGAACGCAAGTTTAAAGCGTCAAAAACACCACCGACATCAATGTAAAAATATTCGTCGCGTTGTCCGGCAAAAACTTTTCCGCCATTAGTTGTGTTGTAAACTGATGGCATACCAAGATTAGCTTCGTAGTTTGGAGTAACACGCGGTCCAATATTTTGCGGCGGCGTGCGAAGTCCTGAACCAATTAATCTGCCGCGTCTGCCTGACAAATTGTCGATTCTGCGAACTGTGTAAGTTTGCGGTTGGTTATAATCTGGGTCAGTTAAATTACTGATAACTGCATCTTGAGTAACAGCTGATTGACCAAAAACTGAATCACCATTTACGGTTTGTGTCGTGAATTGAAACTGATAAGTTACATCTTCAAGACCATCGCCAGTGTTGTCAATTTTAATTTCATACAAAACTGTGTCATCAAAACGAAACCATTGTGGACCGCTTGAAGGTTCTTGAAACGGAATAAAGTTTGCGATTAACGAAACAAAACCTTCGCGTCCTGTTTCAATACTACGAAAAGCATAAGTGTCTGTGTTGTCTGCAAATCTGTCTTGTGCGATAAGCGGTGCTTCTGAGTGGCTTGCCGCAAATGTTGAAACGTTTGCAATGCTGCAAATCATCAACGCTCCAAGCGATGCTCGCACTGCTGAAAGTAAACGATTTTTCTTTTTTAAATTCATAAAACTCCTTGTGAGCACTTCTTTAATAAGTGCTGTAATTGGCTAGCGGTAAATCGCCGTTTGCTCCGAATACACGTGTTAATAATGTGTTGGTTGGGCTTTGTAAAACTGAATAAGATGCGTTTGAAGGATTCCAAACCGCAATGTCAGTTCTGCCATCGCCGTTGTAGTCAGCTTGCACACTCAAGAAACCTTTTGTTCCAAGTGGTGTTGAAGAAAGTGCTCCATCTGAACTTCTCAAAACGTGCCACGTCCAGTTTGAACCTTCGCGAATAACAGCAATGTCAGTTCTGCCGTCGCCGTCGTAATCGCCGGGAACGGTTGCATCTTCTCCGAGTCCGAAGTTTACAGCTCTAAATCCTGCCGTGCTTTGTGCAATATAGAAAGTCGCAGTTTGTCCGCCATTTCCGCGTTTTACTGCTAAATCAAATCTGCCATCTCCGTCATAATCGCCGACAGCAACTGAATCGCTGGCAATTCCGAATTGTTCTGCACGGAAACTTCCGTTTGAACTATTCAAGATATACCAAACAATTTGATTAGCTGAACGTCGAATAACAGCGAAATCTGTTCTGCCATCACCGTCATAATCGCGTGCGACAGGTTCGTCTGTGCTGATTCCAAATTGAACTGATTGCAGAGTGTTTGTTGAACTTCTTAGTGCATACCAAAATCCATTTGATGGACGATAAACAGTTGGGTCAGCAATTGCATCACCATCATAATCGCCAGGTGTTAGCAAATCGCTGCTTACGCCATAAGGAAAACCTAATAACGTGTTGTCTGTGCTTCTATTGATTGTCCAAAAAGCAGTTGCAGGTGCAAAATTTGCAAAATCTGCACGACGATCGCCTTGGAAATCAAGAGCAGTTGTCGAATTTGCAGCTGAAACATTAGCTACTGCAAGCCCACGTAACATTAAACTTCCGCCTATTGCTGCAACTTGCGTAGCCGCACCTGTCGTTAAATTTACTGTGTATAAACGTGATGTTCCGCCAACATTGAGCGAAGCAAAAGCCATTCCGCCAATTGTCGCAATATCGAAACCATTAACGCCTGTTGCGTCAACACCTAAAGCACCAACTGAAACTAAAGTTCCGTTATTTGGCGGATTTTGAATGAATAAAGAATCAGTTGCAGTATCAATATCGTAAAGAACCGTTGTTGTTGCACCAGCGAAATTATTAGTATAAGCCGCCGCTGAAACGCTCGGTGTTCCCGGATTAAGTGCTGTATCTGTAGCTGCTAATGCACCTGTATCAGGATTCAGACGAATATTTTGTCCGGTGTTGCTGACAAGACGAATGCGGTCAACAGTTGGGTTAAAATCGAACCCAAAATCTGTTCCGGTAATAGTAAAAGCTCCGGCTGAACCAATTGCCATTGCCGCACCGCTAACCGTGTTTACTGTATAAAGTCTGCTAGTGCTGCCGAGTGCATAAAGTTGTCCGTTTGCTGGACGAAAGTCAATTGCGAGAACATTTTCAGCAGCTTGTAAACCGCTAATTGTTGCAATTGTTGTAACTGTTCCGGGCGTTGCCGAATCAAAACGAACAAGTTGATTTGTTGTCGAAACGCCGTAAATTGTTGCGGCTGTTGCATTTGATAATCCAAACGCGAACAACGTCAAAAATAATGACATTGTTAAAAAGCCGTAGCCTTTGAGTGTTTTTTTACTCATCTAATCCTCCTGGGTATTGAAAAAGTTATGCGATTTCCAATTAGAGATTTTCTTTTGGAAATCGAAATTGGATATTTGCAGGTAAAATGTATTTACAAACACTATCCGTAACGAAAGGCAAAATCGGATTTAGTTTTTCGAAAAAATATCGCAGACGTGCAGTTTCACTTATGTTTTGCTATTTTAGAAGATTGGTATAGTGCCGCAATTATCAATTATGAATCCCGAATTTATTAGAAACTTTTCAATCATCGCCCATATCGATCACGGTAAATCAACTCTTGCCGACCGTATTTTGCAACTCACCGGAGCCGTTTCCGAACGCGATATGGAAGCCCAATTGCTCGACGATATGGATCTCGAACGCGAACGCGGAATCACGATTAAATCGCACGCCGTTCGTCTCGACTACCAAGCAAAAGATGGGCAAAAATACGTTTTCAATTTGATCGACACGCCTGGACACGTTGATTTCACGTATGAAGTTTCGCGAAGTTTGTCGGCTTGCGAAGGTGCTTTGTTAGTCGTCGATGCCTCGCAAGGCGTTGAGGCACAGACACTTGCAAACACCTATCTCGCGATTCAAAACGATTTAGAATTACTTCCAATTCTCAATAAAATTGATTTGCCTTCCGCTGAACCAGATCGAATTAAAGAGCAAATTGAAAATATTATCGGCTTAGACGCTTCCGAGGCTGTGTTAGCTTCAGCAAAAGCTGGAATTGGGATTGAAGAAATTCTCGAACAAATTATCGTTAAAATTCCAGCACCAAAAGGCGACCCGAATGCTCCTTTCAAAGCTCTGATTTTCGACAGTTGGTATGATTCATATCGTGGCGTAATCGTGCTTTTCCGCGTTATCGAAGGCACCATAAACAAAGGAACAAAGATTCGCTTTTTTAATACCGGACGCGATTATCTTGTTGAAACACTTGGAGTTAATCGTCCGCGACCGACGCCGATTGATACTTTGAGTGTTGGCGAAGTAGGATTTCTCACCGCTTCGATCAAAACTGTTGCTGACGTTCAAATCGGCGACACAATCACCGAATCTGCACGACCTGTGACGACTCCATTTCCCGGTTTTAAGGAAGTTAAGCCGATGGTTTTCTCAGGGCTTTATCCGACCGATAATGCTCAATACGAAGAACTTCGTGATGCGATGGACAAACTCCGCTTAAATGATGCGTCTTTCTTTTACGAGCCGGAAAGTTCGACCGCACTCGGCTTCGGATTTCGATGCGGCTTTCTCGGTTTGCTCCACATGGAGATTATTCAAGAACGCCTCGAACGCGAATTTAATCTCGATTTAATCACAACTGCTCCAGGCGTGCGTTATCGCGTAACTACAACAGACGGCGTAACTGTGGAAGTTGATTCGCCCGCGAAAATGCCTGATACCGGAAGAATTACTAAGATTGAAGAACCATTTATTGAAGCGACAATTTTAACTGGCGACGCTTTTCTCGGTGGAATTCTCGCACTTTTAGACGAAAAACGTGGCGTTCAGAAAAAATTTGATTACATCACGGATAGTCGCGTTATGCTCGTTTATGAATTGCCGCTCAATGAAATTGTATTAGATTTTTATGACCGTTTGAAATCAGTTTCCAAAGGCTATGCATCGCTCGATTACCATTTTATCGATTATGTAGAAAGCGATTTGGTCAAACTTGATGTTCTCGTTGCGGGAGAACCGGTCGATGCACTTTCGCTGATTCTCCATCGTGGCACCGCCGAGAAAAAAGGCAGAGCCGTAACCTCAAAAATGAAAGAACTCATTCCGCGGCAGATGTTTGAAGTTGCGATACAAGCGGCAATCGGGACAAAAGTTATCGCCCGCGAAACTGTAAAATCAATGGGCAAAAATGTTATCGCCAAATGCTACGGCGGCGACATTTCCCGAAAACGCAAACTCCTCGAAAAACAAAAAGAAGGCAAAAAGCGGATGAAAAAAGTGGGAAGAGTAGAAATTCCGCAGGAAGCATTTTTGGCGGTTTTGCGGGTTAGTGAAGGCTAGATAAATGAAAAAGTTGAAGCTTCTGCAGAAATTATTGGTAAATCAGAAAAACGTTAAATTTGCTGATGCCGTTGCATGTGCTAAAGCTTTCGGATTCCGGTTTGATCGTGTAAGTGGAAGTCATCATATATTTGTTCACGATAATATTCGCGAACTTGTGAATTTGCAGAATGTTAAAGGAAAATCAAAGCCATATCAGATAAAACAGTTGCTCCAATTGGTCGAAAAGTATAATCTACAAATTGAGGAAAAAGAATGAAAGACTATCATATCAACGTATTTTACAGCGACGACGATGAAGGTTACATCGCTGATATTCCTGATTTAAAAAATTGCTCAGCCTTTGGTGAAAATCCGGAAGAAGCCTTGCACGAAGTTTTGTTGGCAAAAGAGGCTTGGCTCGCTGCGGCAATTGCTAATAAGAAGCCAATCCCTGAAGCAACGTTTCGTCCACTTATTTATCAGTTTGCATAGATTTTGGAAGATGATTTCTTGTAGTTGTGAAGTTTAGAGTATGAAAATTGACGAGAAAACTACTATAAGATTGGACGAACTTGTTAACATTGGGGATTCAATTCTACAAAATAAAGTTTTGCGTCCTGCTCAAAGCAGCGGAAGAGGTGTTGGTTATCCTAGCTATTATAAGATCGATGGAGAGCAAGCTAACCAATGGCGGATGAATTGTTTACAAATACTAGAAAACATTTTCACCAGAGAGAGTGCATATTACTCCGATTTCAAGAAAAATTCAGATCACTTAGCCACAGGTGCAGGTCATAGCCAAATGAAAAAAAGTCTGGCTTTCTTCAAAGCCGCGAAGGATGATTACGAAAAAGGCTTTATTCCGAATCCGCAAGAAAAAAGTGTTATCCAAGAGGTCTTAGAATCTCAAATAAACATCCAACAGACAAAAGAAGCCTGTAATTTAGAAGCTAAACGAAATTCAAGAATTTACTTGGTTTTTATACTGACGATACTCATTTTTGTCATATCAATATTCTATTATTTTTTTGGTTTAATTGTTACTGGTATAGTTTCTCTAAGTTTGGCTATTATAGGATTTATTATCTCTTGTCTTCTCTTGAAGGAAATTACGTTTTCAAAACTTCCTGAAAGACTAGTCGAATATGAAAAAGACAGACTTTATAAAAGATTTGAAATTGAAAGTAACAAATAAGATGTTGAAGATACGATTAGTAATGCACGAGGATTTACGGCAGATTATTCCAGTTGATTTACGAAAGCGAAAGCAGCGAAATGTCGTCATCTTCTAAAGAATTTTATAACGTCAAACTCTTTTCTCAACAAATTTTCAACTTGCGAAGTCGAGCAATTTCCGAGTCTTAGCCAGATAACTTTTGGCGGATTACCAAAAACTAAACTCAAATCGTGCATATCCGTATCTTTCGAGACAATCATAAAATCATTGTTTTTCGCATAATCCCAAACTAACGGATCGTCTGAGGCTTTCAAGCCGACATCGCGGACGTGAAGCGAATTCGGGAAAATATCCGACAAACGATTTGTCAGTTTCGGCGACAAATTTTCATCGAAATGTAGTTTCACGCAGGCATTGGAGAAGTCATCAAACGTCTTTCACGATCAGCCGCAAACGCAATACACGCTTTCAAATCTTCGCGGGTTAAATCGGGAAAATCTTCAAGTATTTCTTCCTGCGTCATGTCAGATGCAAGATACTCAAGCACCTCGTAAACGGTTATCCGCAAACCACGAACACAAGGTTTGCCGCCGCGTTTATTTGCTTCAACTGTAATATAATCTCGATAATTTATTCTAAAATTATCTACTACGTTAATTTCAAAAGCAAGGAAAAATATTATGTGCCGAAATATCAAACCATTATTCAATTTCGAACCTCCAACAACTGATGACGAAATTCGTCTTGCGGCGATTCAATTTGCGAAGAAAATTAGTGGTTTTGGTAAAATTTCTGCATTAAACAAAGATGTTTTTAAGATTGCGGTTAATGAAATAACTGAGTCTTCGAGAAAATTGCTTGATTCGCTGACGACTTCTTCACCTCCAAAGAATCGGGAAACTGAGAGCGAGAAAGCCAGAATTCGAAATAAACTCAGATTTAATTGACGGTTAGTAATTGCAGAAGCTTTAAACTTTTTGGAGTTTCCATTTTCCGCGTCTGAAAGCAATTGCACTAACAACTGTCAGCATCGAAAATGCGAGAAATATTGCCCAAAAAACGCCGTTTGCTTTCATTCCAAAATAATAAGCCAAAAGATACGCCAACGGGATTTCAAACACCCAAAAAACAAAGAAATTAAGATAAGTTGGCGTCCAGGTGTCGCCCGCTCCGTTGAACGAAGTTTCTAAAACCATCCCAACTCCGTAGAAGAAAAACCCGTATGAAACAATCCGCAAACAGTCGATTGCATAAGGCAAAATGTTTGGATCTTGCGTAAAAAAGTTGGCAATTGGTTCGGCAAAAATTACGAAAATTATTCCGATTGAGGTTTGAATAATTGCATTGTAAAAAACAGATGTCCAAACAGCTTTTTCGGCACGTTCGGGTTTTCCGGCACCAAGATTTTGTCCAACCAAAGTTGCGGCTGCATTGCTCAATCCGACTGACGGCAAAATTCCAAAAACAACAACCCGAAATCCGATAATATATCCGGCAACCGCTTCACTGCCAAATCCTGAAATTACACGAATCAAACCTAAAAAACTTGCTGTTTGAATAAAAAATTGGAGAACGGCAGGCGAGGCGATTTTGGCAAGTTTCCAAAGTCGCGTAGTGTCTAATTTCCAATGTTCACTGCGAATTGTGAAGCGTTTGCTACCGCGAAATAATGCGTAAGCCGCAACAATCACGCCAACTCCACGCCCAATTGTTGTGCCGATTGCCGCTCCGGTAACGCCAAAATCGAGTGTGAAAATAAATATTGGACACAAGATAATGTTGCACAAATTAGCAATCCACAAAACTTTCATCGAAATCGCCGCATCACCAGCTCCGCGAAAAATTGCATTGAGCAAAAAAAGAAACATTACTACGGAATTTCCGCCGAGCATTATCCGCGTAAATGTTGTGCCTTCAGCAATTACAGCTTCATCTGCACCAAGCAATCTGAGAAAAGTTGGGGCAAATATTACGCCGATTATTCCGATTGCAACTGATGCAATAATTCCTAAATAAATAGAATGCGTTGCAGCTTTTGCCGCCCCTTCAACGTCTTTTTCGCCAATTCGTCGTGCGACCGTCGCCGTTGCACCAACGCTAACGCCAATCGCGACTGCATAAATTAGATACATCATCGACTCAGTGATGCCAACAACAGCAATCGCACTCGCACCAAGTTTGGCGACGAAAAAAATATCAACAATCGCAAAAAGACTCTCCGCAAACATCTCAATTATCATCGGCACAGCCAAAATAAATATCGCCGAACCAATTGGACCTTCAGTAAAATCACGGCTCGAACCAGTAAATGCTTCCTTAATAATTGATTTAATTGATTGAGTGTCGGGCATTTATATTACTTTATTGGAGCTTCGATTTTTAAGTCTTTTGGATTGTATTCATAATTTGTGGTTGAAATATGTGAAACGTTTTCAGGAACAGTATTACTGACTTTATAAGTCCACTTTAATGTCAGTCCATCCATACTGATCCAATTTCTTGATTCAACAAATATCAATTGGTTATCTTTTTCAGCCTTTGAAACTCGATAATTAAAATACATATTTGTAATTTGATTATCTAAAGTAGTCGGTAAAACCAAAAATTCTTCCACTTCTTTATTTTCTATTTTGTCTCCGATGACAAAATCTCCTCCAAAACTCCCACCTTTTAACCGTTCCTTTTTCTTCCAAGATTCATCATCTTTTTTGCTATATTCGACATCTCCTAACTTAACAAATTCATACTTTTCAGTTACAACTCCATTCTCTTCCGTCTTCGAAATCGAACGAGTTTTATCCGCAGAAATATACTCATATATTGAGGTTCGTTTTTCGTATATTACTTTTTTTGCATCATAAAAGTTAATAATGCCAGATTCTCTACGTGGTAAATTGTTCTGCTTCTGTGCAGCTTTTATTAAGGCGGAATCATATTCGTCTTTTTTAATAAATTTGTTTTGAGCATCCAAATTAGTAAAAATAAACAAAACAATAGTTGTAAATAAAATTATTTTTTTCATAATTAATTCAAAGCCTCCAAATTCAAATTCAAAGCATTAGTCTGAGTTTCAATCTCAATCAATCTTTCTCTTAATTCGACAACCTTTTCCGGTGGAGCTTTCGCGACAAAACCTTCGTTAGAAAGTTGTCCGCTCAAGCGACTTCCTTCAACTTCGAGTTTTGCGACTTGGTTTTCGAGTCTCGTTCTTTCTTTATCAAAATCAATCAAACCTTCGAGCGGAATTGCAAGTTCTGCACCTCTGGAAAGTGCAGCTTTTGCCGAAGCCTTTGGAGCATTGAGCGTTTCGGAAAGGTTCAAATTACTTGCCCGTGCGATTTTCAAAATTCGAGCTTCATTGTCAGCAAAAACCTTTTGCAAATCTCCATCAGCTGAAACATGAAGCGATAAACGCTCGCTTGGTTTAATGCTCATTTCGGCACGAATATTTCGCACTTTCGAGATAAGTTCAATAACCGCTTGCATTTCGGCTTCAGCTTTTTCGTCAATCGCTGATAAATCTCCGAGCGGAAAACTTGTCAGCATAATAGTTTGCGAAGCATTTTTATAAGCCTCGTGATGTAATTTGCTCGAAGTATTTGGCAATTTCAACCAAAGTTCTTCCGTTAAAAACGGCATAAACGGATGAAGCATTCGCAAAGCAATTTCGAGAATCGTTAAAATCCGCGTTCGGGCTTTGATTTGTTGTTCGGAAATAGCAACCGGTTCCATCTGTCCAGTTTCGTCTGACCAAACGCTGCTGCTCATTTCATCTTTGACAAGCTCAATATACCAATCGCAAAAATCGTCCCAAAAGAAATGATAGAGAAGATTTACAGCCGTATGAAATTGATATTTCCCGAGTTCTTTATTAACGTTTATCGCCGTTTTATTAAGCCGCGAAATAATCCATTTATCAGCAATTGATGCTGAATCATCCAACAATAGCGACGAATGATCGACCTTTGCACCTTCAGAATTCAACAAACAAAATCGCGTTGCGTTCCAAATCTTATTGGCAAAATTGCGATTTTGCTCAACATTTTCATCACGCCAGCGAAAATCTGCTCCGGTTGATGAACCAGCCAGCGTCAGACGAGTTGCGTCAACGCCATATTTCTCAAAAACATCTAGCGGATCAACTCCGTTTCCTTTTGTTTTCGACATTCGTTGACCATTTTTATCCAAAACCGTTCCGGTAATAATCACGTCTTTGAATGGTTTTTTATCGACAAATTTCTTCGTCATCATCACCATTCGCGAAACCCAAAGGAAGATAATGTCGCGTCCTGTAACTAAAACATCAGTCGGACAAAAATCGTTTAAGTCGTCTGTTTCTATCACTTCGCCGTTCCATCCAAATGTCGAAAAAGCCCAAAGCCCTGATGAAAACCATGTATCAAGCACGTCTTCATCCTGCGTTAAATTGATATTCTGAGCATTTGCTTTCGCTTCTTCAAATGTTCGGGCGACAAACACATTCCCTAGGTCGTCATACCAAGCCGGAATTTGATGTCCCCACCAAAGCTGTCGCGAAATCGTCCAATCTTTAAGATTTTCGAGCCAATTTGTGTAAACTTTTGTATGTGGAACCTCTGGCGAAAACCGTGGTGAATTCTCAGCTTTCATTAAATCCAGAGCAAAATCTCGCATTTCGTCCATTTTTACGAACCATTGCTCAGACAAAATCGGTTCAAGAACAGTTTTGCAACGTTCGCAGCATGGAAGGCTAATTTCGTATTCGTCAATCTTTTCGAGAAGCCCAAGTTCATCAAACTTTTCGATAACTTTTTCTCTCGCAACATAACGGTCCAAGCCATTAAATTCGCTTCCGGCAGCCAAATTCATCGTCGCATCATCATTCATTACAACAATTTGCGGCAAATTATGTCGCAATCCTAGTTCGTAATCGTTCGGATCATGAGCTGGCGTAATTTTCACTGCACCGGTTCCAAATTCCGCATCAACATATTCATCAGCAACAATTGGAATCTCGCGATTTGTCAGCGGAAGCACAATCATTTCGCCAATTAAATCAGCATATCGCTCGTCTTTTGGATTAACAGCAACGGCAGAATCGCCGAGCATTGTTTCCGGACGAGTTGTCGCAACAGTCAATTTTCGCGTTGAATTCCTAATCGGATATTGCAGATAAACGAGTTTTCCGTCTTTGCGAGTTTCCTCTTTTACTTCCAAATCAGACAAAACTGTTTTGTCTTTCGGGCACCAATTTACGATTCGTTTGCCACGATAAATCCAGCCTTGCTCATAAAGCGTGCAGAAAACCTCGCGAACGGCTTTCGACAAACTTTTGTCCATCGTAAAACGCTCTCGAGACCAATCAACACTTGCACCTTCGCGTCGAATTTGTCGCGTAATTTCGCCACCATATTGCTTCTTCCAATCCCAAACACGATTTGTAAATTCTTCACGACCAAGATCCCAGCGAGTCTTTTTTTCCTCTTTGAGCAACTTTTTTGTCACTTGTAATTGGGTTGAAATTCCAGCGTGGTCTGTTCCCGGAAGCCACAAAGTTTTGAAACCTTGCATTCGTTTCCAGCGAGCCAAAACATCCATAATCGTGTGTTGCAAAGCGTGTCCCATGTGCAAACTTCCGGTCACATTTGGTGGTGGAATAACAATAGAAAACGGCACAGCATCAGGATTTTCGTTAATTTCCGGTGCAAAACAACCGTTTTTTTCCCAACGCTCGTAATGCGTTTCTTCGGCTTCTTTTGGATTATATGATTTTTCGATTTCCATAAATTCAATGGTCAATTTTGTTCATTAATAGGTTTATCTTAAAACAAAAATGGCTAGTTTTCATCTTTGATAAAAACCAGCCATCTTACTTAAAACATTGTTTACAAATTAACTGTTTTCCAGTTTCTCTTCAATAATTTGTTTCAATAACAGATCGGTTTTTGCCGGAACGACTTCCCAAGCGACGTCACGAATAACTTTGTCAGAAAGTTTTTCTATTACTCTTCGAACAATTTCGTCAATTGTTTTTTCGTCTATTTCGTTGCTTTGAATAGTTTTATTAGAAAAAACCTCAACGTTAGGAGATTCTTTGTGCATATTAATTTCAAATAAATCGTTGTTAGAAAAAGTAGAATTGCTGAACTTAATTTCAGAATCAAAATCATTATCTTCTTCAAGATTAACGAGAAAATCTTCTTCTCGCGGAGCAATTTCAAGCAAATTATTTTCGTCAAGTTCTAAAATTGAAGCTGCTTCAGGAAAAGGAAAATTGTTAGGTGATGAAATATCATCATTTACTGCAATAATTTCTTGAGGCTCACTTTCAATCTCAATTTGAGATTCTTCAACTCCAGTTTCAGTTATATTTTCACTAAAATCTGGCGATAATTCCGCGTTTTCTTCTGAATCTATATTGAGATTATTGCTTTCATCGTTCTCAACCTCGGAAACAGATTCTTGAGTTTCATTTGTAACAAATTCAAAATTCTTTTCTTCAGCAATTGCATCTTCGGTTGATTCATCTATTTCAGTTGTTTCAAAATTAGAAGAACTTACAATTTCTTGCACTTTAAATTCACCTGTTTCGAGAATATCTTCACCGTTATTTTTACTTAGCTGATAATTTTCTTGATAATCAGAATCAAGATGAACAGTTTCAAGATTTACAACATCTTGAGAAGTTTTATCTTCAAAAAGTTGAGAATTATCAATTTCAAAATCAGACGAAATATCTTCAACTTCATTATTAACAACATTTGCAGGAATATTAATATTAGGGGATTCGGCAGTTGTTGACTCACTAAAAGGTGTTTCTGAAACTGTTTCAGATATAACAGCAACTTCAGATTCGTTAGAAACTAAAAGATTTGTGACAGTATTTACTAATTGGCGAATAGATTGAAAAGGCTTAGTAAGATAATCATTTGCACCAACTCTTCTCGATTCATCTTCATCAAAAGGCTCAAAAGAACCAACGAGTAAAATTACCGGAAGGCGTTTAAATTGCTCGCTTTGACGCAGATTTTCACAAATCTCATAACCGCTAAGTCCGGGCATATTAACGTCAAGCATAACCAAATCAGGCGAAGTTTCGAGAATTTTCGTCATTGCCGAATCACCATCGCCAACCGAAATTACCTCAATGCCTTCATCAGCAAATGTGAGATTCACAACCTTTTGTATTGTTACGGAATCATCTGCTAATAATAGTTTTTTCTTAGACACGAAATTTCGCTCTCCTTGTTATTTAAAACCAATTTAAAATTTTTTTAACGTTTAAAATTTAGGCTTCACTTTTTTGCGACAACATCCGAAGCATAACCTGTAACTGACTTGCAGTAAAAGGTTTAGGTAAAAACACAACTGCTCCGGCTGAAAAACTTTCTGATGACAAACGCGGATTTTGTTCGGCAGTCATCATAATAATAGGAATATTCATCAGACGTTTTTCTGACTTCATATATTTAGCAAGTTCAGTTCCTTGAATATACGGCATAACAACGTCAAAAACCGCAACCGCAAAACTCTCACCTGACTGTAAGATTTTGTAAGCCTCACGACCGTCTCTCGCGAAAACTACGCGAAAACCGTCTTTTTCAGCAATTGCCTGAACAAGCCTCAAAATCGCCGGATCATCGTCTGCTACTAAAACCTGTGGTTTATCGTTTTGCTGTGTTGCATCCATAAAAAATTTTTTCGATTTTTAATTTTAGAGGTAAATATCAAAGTAGTAATAATATCATCATTTTGCTAAAAAAAGCACCCCATCTTTTGGCAATTATTAATTACAAGAAAGCTCTGCCGCCAATCTTATTGCAATTTTCATACTTTGGCATTCTGCAATATTTTTTCCTGCAATATCATAGGCAGTTCCGTGGTCAACCGATGTCCGTACAAACGGCAAACCAAGTGTTACATTTACGCCTGAACCGAACGAAAGACACTTTACAGCAATTGTGGCTTGGTCGTGATAGCAAGAAATTACGGCGTCAAATTCGCCACGCCAAGCTCTGAGATAAATTGTATCTGCCGAAAAAACTCCACGAACGTCAATCCCTAACTCGTTACAAGCGTGAATTGCAGGAATTATTTCTTCGTTTTCTTCGTTTCCGAACATTCCACCTTCAGATGCATGCGGATTTAATCCGGCGATAACGATGCTCGGTTTTCTTTTTAATAAACGAAACATTTCACGATTTGTTAGCTGAATTAATTTAATAATCGCATCTTTTTTCGCAAGTTGAATGGCTTCAGCCAGCGAAACGTGTGTTGAAAGCAAAACAACTCGCAACTTGTCTGCAAAAAAAGACATTGCAAATTCTTTTGTGTTGCTCAAATATGCAAGAAATTCGGTGTGACCGGGAAAATCATAACCGCCAAGCGAGAGAGATTTTTTATTAATTGGTGCCGTTGAAATTGCGTCAAGCTGATTTCTTAAACACAGTCGAACAGCTTCCTCAATGTATTCCGCCGCCGCTTTTCCGGCAATTGCTGATTCTTTCCCTATTTCGACTTCTTCGCAAATATTTGATAAATCGTAAATTATTGGTTTTTCAGATAATAAGGGAATTTGATCGCCACCCGAAACTTTTAATACATCAAAAGTTAATCCGAGTTGTTTAGACGTTTTTTCAAGAAATTTATAATCACCAATCACAACCGGAAGACAATCTTCAAGCAAACTTTTATCTTCAATTGCCTTTAAAACAACTTCTGCTCCAATGCCTGCGACATCGCCAATTGTAATGCCTATTCGCTGTTTATTTTGTGTTTGATTAGTATTCAATTCGTTGTTTATTGTAATTAAAATGCGTTTCGCCCATTTTTAAAAATACTGTGCGTGCAGCTCTTTCTAAAAATGGACGATTCGGAAACGTTTATTTTTTGTTAATCTGCTTTTCGACGAATAAATGTAGGTATCTCAAAGTTTTCTCTTCCAGAATTTACTGGTCGTGAATCTGCCGCAGCGTAATTAATTGGTGCGGCATAAGCATTTACTCTAGTTTCGGCAGGTTGATCAGTCGGAAGTTCGCTTTCTTGATGGTCAAAACCAGTTGCAATAACAGTGATTCTAACTTCATCATCCATATTATCTTCAATTACAGTCCCGAAAATAATATTTGCATTTTCACTTGCTTCTTGCTGAATCAAGGCAATTGCTTCTTCTATTTCGTCCAAAGGCATATTGGGTGAACCAGTGATATTGATTAACGCACCTCTTGCACCTTTGATCGAATTTTCCTCCAGAAGCTTCGAGTCAATCGCCATTTTCATTGCTTTTATTGCAGCACCTTCGCCTTTCGCACTTCCAACTCCCATCAAGGCGATTCCCATTCCTTTCATTACTGTTCGAACATCGGCAAAATCTAAATTAATCATCCCGGGAATCATAATCAGATTACTTATTCCTTGAACTGCTTGTAATAAAACATCATCTGCCCGACGAAACGCTTCAACAATACTAATTTTTTCTTCAACTTCTTTGAGTTTCGAGTTTGGAATTGTGATAATTGTGTCAACACAACCGCGAAGATCAGCAAGTCCACGCTCGGCTTTTGCCATTCTCGCTTTTCCTTCAACTGTGAATGGTTTGGTGACAACCGCTACCGTCAATGCGTCAAGTTCCATCGCAAGTGCAGCAATTACAGGAGCGGCACCTGTTCCAGTTCCGCCACCTAAACCTGTGGTGACAAAAACCATATCAGAACCTTCCAAAACCTCAATAATTTTTTCGGTGTCTTCCATCGCTGCATGGCGACCAACGTCAGGATTAGCTCCGGCACCAAGCCCGCGAGTTAATTTGCTTCCAAGCTGGAGTTTAATTGGTGCTTTTGAGTGATTTAGAGCTTGCACATCAGTATTTGCAACCACAAAATCGACACCTTTGATTCCGGCTTCGATCATTCTATTTACAGCATTTCCGCCTCCACCGCCAACACCGATAACCTTTATTCTGGCACCAGTGATGTGTGGCTCATCGAAAAAAATCTTGATCCCACTCATATTCATAACTTAACCTTTGTCAACACTATGACTTTAGCTGATTAATGCACTAAACAGTTTGTTGAGACTAGACATGGAGCAATCTGAAAGACATCCAACAATATATTGTGCTTAAAAGACCTTAAGCATACAACGGTTTGTTGAAAAAAATCTAGTCAATAAGTTACATTTACCTAAATTTTTCTCGAAAACTTTCAAACCATTGTGCTACCTTTTGAGTAGGCGACTTTTGTCCTCGTGTTTCTCGAACTTGAGTTTTGAAAGAGGAATAGACCAAACCGCAAGCGACTGCCCATTCTGGCGTTTGGATATTATCTAGTAAACCCGAAAATCGTCCTTTTTCAAGTTGTCCAATTCTCGTTGGAGCATCAAAAACTTGTTCCGCAAGCTCGACTATTCCGCGAACCGAAACGCTTCCACCTGTTAAAATAACACCACTAGAAATTTGATGTCCGGCAGTCCGAACTTCTTCGGCAATGTGTTGCAGTAATTCAATCGCACGAGGCTGCATGATGTCGCACAAAATTTCTTTCGTCAATTGTCGCGTTTCAGTTCTGCCAACCGGTGTAATTTCTATAATTTGTTGCTTTTCTTCGGGCGACATTAAAAATTTTGCAACGCAACCATAATCACGTTTAATTCTCTCAGCTTCTGGAATTGAAACTCTTAATCCAACCGCAATATCTTTTGTAAAGTGCATTCCGCCAAACGGAAAAACTGCTGTGTGCTGAACTGCTCCGCGACCAAAAATCATCAAATTTGTGATTTCCGCACCCATATTTACGACCGCACAGCCGTATTCTTTATCGTCGTCAGTCAGAACCGCTTCTGCCGCAGCAAGCGGTTCAAGCATCATATATTCAATCTCTAACCCAATGCTATTAATGGCTTTAACCGTATTTTGACGACCAGCACTCGGACCGGTGACAACATGAACGCGACTTTCAAGCCGTGAACCTTTCATTCCGACCGGTTCAATAATTCCATCTTGCCCATCAATTATAAATTCTTGCGGAAGTTTATCGACAATTTCCCAACCAGCAGGAAGCGACATTGCACTTGCTGATTCAATTGCCCGCTCAACATCTTCCGTCGAAATCTCTTTTTCTATTCCGGCAACTGCCACAACGCCTGATTTATTGGCACCTTGCAAGTGTTCGCCTGAAAGATTTACAGTTGCCATTTCAACCTCAACACCGCTCATTTTTTCAGCTTCTTCAACTGCTTTTTTTATTGAATCAGCGACAGATTCGGTTGTTGTGACAATTCCGCGTCGTAAGCCACGAGATTCAGCTTCGCCAATTCCGATGATATTTAGCTTTCCTTCTTCAGAAACTTCACCGATTATGCAACGAACTTTACTTGTTCCTATATCGAGCCCAACTGCTTGTATTGAACGAGTTACCATGATTTTTCTCTAAATTTTCTTTCTGATTTTTAACAATTATTGAAGTTTTTCTTCAACCCTAATTCTTAATCCGTCCGGCAAAACACGCGAAACGGTAGTCGATTTTGGTTTAACAAATTCCAGTTTTTCAACTTCATTTTGAATTTCATTTAAATTTGCATTCCAAACTCCATCAGTAGTTTTTCGGAGAGCAATTTCACGAATGTCTTCAAGCGAAGTTTTTTCAATACCGCGAACGTCAATCTTCTCTTTATTGAGTTTAAAAAATGAAGACTTCGAAACTTCTGTGTAACCTAAAAATAGCAAATAAAACACACAAAAGCCTAAACAAACAATAAAAATTAACGGCACGAAAAATGTAGAAAACTGTTGACGATTAGTTTTCTTCCGCTGCGAAGTTTGCCGTAAACCTTTCGTCGTGCTCGATTTACGCTTTGTTGTTCTTTTTACTGTTGCTGCTTGTTGTGCCATTATTCTTTATTTTTTAAGGCTTCAATAATTTTATCAGAAACTGTTGTGATACTTCCCGCACCAAGCGTAATTACCAAGTCATTTTCTTGTAAAGCTGGTAAAACTTTCTCCGTTGCAGTTTCAATATCTCCAATGTAAGTAGCGTTTTTATGCCCGTAAAGTTTAATTTTTTCGGTCAAAATTTCAGCAGAAATTCCATCAATCGGCGATTCGCTGGCGGCATAAATATCTGTTACAAAAAGCACATCAGCATTATTAAAAGCTAGTGCAAAATCTTCGAGCAATTCTTGCGTTCGGGAATATCTGTGCGGCTGAAAAACGACAACCGTCCGTTTTCCGCCAGAACCGCGTTTTGCTGCGTCTAATGTTGCGACAATTTCAGTCGGATGATGCCCGTAATCATCAACAACGGAAATTCCTTTTTCTTCGCCTTTGAATTGAAAACGCCGATTCGCATTTTTGAAAGTTTTGAAAGCCTCAGCTATTGTGTCGAACGGAACTTCAAGTTCAAGAGCGACAGCGGTTGCCGCCAAAGCATTATAAACATTATGTTTACCTGGAACAGGAAGTGTCATTTCGCCAAGAACCTCAGTTCCACGCCAAACGCTGAAAGTCGCTCCAAAATCGTCATTATAGACAATATCGTGAGCAGAAACATCAGCTTGAGCAGTCATTCCATAAGTTACGCGACGGCGTTTGATGTTCGGAATAATTAACTGCACATTTGGATCGTCAAGACACAAAATCGCCGCACCATAAAACGGAACTTTGTTAATGAAATCGGTGAAACATTGGACTACATCTTCCATTCCTTTGTAAGATTCCATGTGTTCTTTGTCGATGTTTGTAACGACTGCAACAGTTGGATAAAGCATCAAAAATGAACGGTCAGATTCATCGGCTTCGGTGACGAACCAGTCACTTTGTCCAAGCCTTGCATTTGAACCTAACGTGTCAACAATTCCACCAACAACCGTAGTTGGATCAACTCCTGCGTGTCCTAAAACTGTTGCAACCATTGAAGTTGTCGATGTTTTGCCGTGAGTTCCTGCAACCGCAACGGCGTAAGGTTTAAGCGACATCAGCTCAGCCAACATCTCTGCTCGCGGAATAATAGGAATACCTTTTTCGCGTGCTTCAATTATCTCCGGATTGTCTTCTTTCGCAGCCGAAGTGTAAACAACAACTTGCGAATCGCCAATGTTTTCAGCGTTATGACCTTCGTAAATCTTTACACCAAACAATTCCAAGCGATCAGTATTCCGCGATTTTTTCAAATCCGAACCTGAAACTTGAAAGCCAAGATTGCACAGCACTTCTGCAATACCGGACATTCCGATACCGCCGATGCCAATAAAATGAACTCTTTTAACGTGTCTAAACATCTTCCAATTGCGGATTGCGAATTGCGGATTGCGGAATACGCAACCTGCATGGCAATCAATTTTCCTTTATCAAACTTTCAATAATATCAACCGTAACTTTCGCGGCATCTTCTTTCGCCAAGTACTTTGTGTTGCGTTCCATTTCGCTAATTATTTCGGGTGAATTTATCAAATTCGTAATTTCATTTGCCAAACTTTCGCCAGTTAAATCGGCTTGCAAAATCATTTTAGCGGCGTTGGCGTTGACTAACGCTTCAGCGTTTTTGCGTTGATGATCGTCTGCTGCGGTTGGCAACGGAACCATTATACCAACCTTTCCTGCAGCGGAAAGTTCCGCACAAGTTGTTGCCCCAGCCCGACAAACTACCAAATCCGCTTTAGCAAATTCAGAAACCATATCTGAAATATACTTTCTTACGTCCGCCGGAAAATCCGCTGTTTTGTAACCTTCTTCAATTCTCTCAAAATCGCTTTCACCGGTTTGGTGAACAATATTTAACCTCTCTGTAGGTAAATATTTAAGTGCGTCAAGCATGGCTAAGTTGATGGCTCTCGCACCTTGCGAGCCTCCGAAGATTAACAGATTAATTTTGTTTTCGCGTTGCTTTGGCTTAACATCAAAAAATTCTTTACGGACAGGATTTCCAGTCACAATTCCTTTATTTGGAAAGTATTTCAGCGATTCTTCAAACGTCAACGCCGCTTTATCAACAAATCTTGCCAGTTGACGATTAGTAAACCCCGGAAGTGCGTTTGAATCCATCACCAATGTTGGAATTTTCAACAAACTCGCCATCAACAAAACCGGTCCGGTAACATATCCACCTGCACCAACGACCACATCAGGCTTAAATTCATTCAAAAGTTTACAGGCTTCTAAAAAACTTTTTGGTAAAACCAACAAACCTTTCAATTTTCCAACGAATCCAACGTTTTTCAAACCTGCCGAATCAATTGTCGAAAGTTCAAATCC
Organism: Acidobacteriota bacterium; assembly: GCA_031415455.1. Lineage (GTDB taxonomy): Bacteria > Acidobacteriota > Blastocatellia > Pyrinomonadales > Pyrinomonadaceae > JANNVK01. The sequence continues at coordinate 66,332 of JANORS010000017.1, forward strand.
ATTTTGCGGCACAAGTTTAGTTTCTAAACCTTTCGCGGTGCCGACAAATCGAATTACCGCGGATGAATCACGCTGCAAAACTTCTTTTGCAACCGCAATCGCAGGATAAATATGTCCGCCTGTTCCGCCAGCCGCAAATAAAACTTTCATAAATTAAACTGAACGAGCACTTGTACGCGTCAATCTTGTTCGGCGTTTTGGTTCGTTTTCATCAACTTCTTTAGCTGATGCAAAACCGGAATATTGCGATAAATTTAGCAATATGCCAACTGCAAAGAGCGTAATTGTAATTGACGATCCACCGTAAGAAATAAATGGTAGTGGAATTCCTTTCGTCGGCAAAATTGAAACAACAACACTAATATTAAATAGTGCTTGGACAATTAGACCTGTAATAATTCCAATTCCGAGCAACATCCCGAATCTATCAGGTGCCAGCAACGCCGCACGAGCTCCACGCCAAAGTAAAAGTCCAAACGCAATTAAAACAGTTAGCGTTCCAACTAGACCGAGTTCTTCGCCGATAGTTGCGAAAATAAAATCTGAATAAGGAACCGGTAAATAAAAAAGTTTTTGTTGTCCTTTGGCAAAACCTTCGCCGATAATTCCGCCTGAACCAATTCCATAAAGTCCTTGTAAAACTTGATAACCAACGCCTTCTGTGTTTTCTTCAGGATTTAAAAACGCCAAAACTCTTGCCATTCTGTAAGGTTCGAGCCAAATCATAAATGCCCCAATTACACCTAAAACACCAGTAACTGAAAGCACATGAATCCACTTTGCACCAGCCGCAAAATAAACCGTAACAAAAACTGCTGATAAAACTATTACCGTTCCGAGATCTTTTTCAGCGAGAATTAACGCAACAATTACCGAAAAAATCGCGACTGCCGGAATTACACCACGCCAAACGTCGCCAATCAAATTTTCTCGCTTAACAAAATACCAAGCTAAAAACATCGGAATTGCAATTTTTGCGAGTTCTGAAGGTTGAAAAGAAAAACCTGCAAATCTAACCCAACGTTTTGCTCCTCCAACTGATGAAAACCCAAAAGTCGCTAAAAGTAAAACAACAGTGATAGCAAAAATTGTCCACACAACCCAAGTTTTTTGATACCAGCGATAATGAATTTTGCTCGTGACATACATTCCTATCAACCCAACCAATGCAAAAACAAATTGTTTCAAAACGTATGTATATTGTGTGTCATTATTTGATTCTTTGAGAGCAATCATCGCCGACGCAGAATAAACCATCACCACGCCAAACAATGCAAGACACGCAGTAATCGCAAACATAAACCAATCTATTCTGAGTTTTTTAGCCATAATTTCTGGTCTCTAGTCTCTAGTCTCTAGTCTAAAGTCCTTAGTCTTTTGGGGTTGATTGTTTAAATTTGCTTCCTCGAAAATCTGACTGTTTGAGATATTTCATTAAACCGCTAATAATTCTCATAACTTCTTCTAGTTTTTCTGCAATTTCTGCGAATTTTTCTTGCTCAGCATAACTTTGATCTAATGCTACATATAGTTGTGTGTAAACTTCTGAGGAAGAGCCTTTAGCTATCGAAAGAAATTGGGTAAATTCCTTATCGCCATCTCTTCCAAATCCTTCCGCGATATTTGAAACAACTGAAATTGATGCTCGTCTAATTTGATTACACAACGCAAAGTCACGAGAAAATTTATCATCTAATGAAATGCTGTATATTACGTTGGTCATCTCTCTTGCTTTTTTCAAGGCTTCTTAATCTTGAAATCGTTCAATGCTAGCCACAACTAATTTCCCCCAACTACGGACTTTAGACTCTGGACTTCGGACTTAAAAACCGAACCGCGTTCTTCATAGCTTTTAAACATATCAAAACTCGCACAAGCTGGTGCAAGCAAAACTGAGTCGCCATTTTCGGCATTTTCAAAACTCTTTTTCACAGCATCATGCATCGTTTCTGCCCGAACAATTTCAGCAAAATCTCCAAGCTGCGATTCGATATTATCAGCGTCTTCACCGATTAAAACCAACTTCCTAACGTTTGATTTAACAAGCTCGGCAAGCGGTTGATAAGGAGCATTTTTTCCGCGACCGCCGAGAATTAAAACTACTTTCCCAACGCCTTCACTCAATGCTTCGAGTGCTTTTAAAGTTGCATCAACCGAAGTCGCTTTTGAATCGTTATAAAATTTTACGCCTTCAATTTCAGAAACAAATTCAAGCCGATGCTCAACTGCATTAAACTTTTTCACGGTTTCGCGAATTGATTCAAGCGATGCACCGCAAGCCAAAGTTGCCGCAAATGCCGACAAAACATTTTCTACATTATGTATGCCACGAAGTGACATTTCATTACGCGAAATTAAAACTTTTTCTTCGCCATTATTTTTGCAAATCAAATCGTTTCCGCGGAGAAAGTAACCTTCAGCAAGTTCTTTTTTGCTGGAAAATAAAACAACTTTCGCCTTCAAACCATTTGCCCAACTCGCCGTAACTTCATCATCTGCGTTCAATATCGCGACATCTTCAGCTGTCTGATTCTTAAAAATTCGATGTTTGGCTCCGGCATAATCGGAGAAAAAATCGTATCGATCCATGTGATTCGGCGTAACATTCAAACAAAGTGCCACATTTGGTCGAAAATCGACAATTGTTTCAAGCTGAAAACTCGAAAGCTCGGCAACATTCCAAGTTTCATCAGTCGAAGTTTCAGTCAAACTCAATAAAGTCGTCCCGATATTTCCACCAACTTGCGTTTCAATTCCAGCGTTTTTCAAAATTTCGCCAATTAAAGTAGTTGTCGTTGTTTTGCCATTCGAACCTGTAATTCCGACTATTTTGCCCTTCAAAAATCTGTAAGCAAGTTCGATTTCGCCAATAACTTCGCCGTCTTTGCGATCAACATATTTCGCCGGAATCGTGTTCGTTGGAACGCCTGGCGAAATTACTACTAAATCAATTTGGTCGAGCAACCACGAAGGAAGTTGTCCGCCGATAAAGCCTAATTTATGAGTTTCTTTCAAAGATTTTGCTTCTTCAGACCAATCTTCAACCTCGCGTTTATCGTGCAAAGCAACAATTGCACCGCGTTCCGCCAAAAATTTCGCAGATGCGATGCCTGATTTTCCGGCACCGAGAACTAGAGTTTTTTTTCTTTCTATTTTCACAAAATTAACGAAGTTTCAGCGTCGCCAAACTCGCCAAAGCAAACAAAATAGCAATAATCACAAACCTAAAAACAACCTTCGCTTCGCTCATTCCGCCCATTTGAAAATGATGATGGATTGGTGCTTGCCGAAAAATTCTCTTTCCAACTCCGGTCGATCTTTTGGTAAATTTAAAGAACGAAACTTGCATCATTACAGAAACAGCTTCGAGGATAAAAATGCCGCCGATGAACGGCAACATAAACTCCTGTTTTGTTAAAATCGCAACCGTTCCTAATGCTCCGCCGATTGCCAAACTTCCGACATCGCCCATGAAAACTTCGGCTTTTGGTGCGTTAAACCACAAAAATCCGAGACTTGCTCCGACCATTGCACCGCAAAAAACTGTCAATTCCGCTGCTTCAGGTTTGTGCGTAATTTCTAATCTTTCCGCCCAACGTGCGTCACTCGCGACATACGTCAAACCTGTTAAAGCTGACATTGCGATGAACGTTATGCTGATCGCCAAACCGTCTAAACCATCGGTTAAATTAACAGCATTTGACGAACCTAAAAGCACAAAAATGATAAAAATCAGATAGCCAATCGGACCAATCCACGTAACGGCTTCTGCATATTCTGATTTCGCCGTTGCTTTAAAAAACGGAATACTCAAATTCCATGGATAATTTGCGAAAAAGTATAAAACTGCCCAAATTCCAACAGCAACTGTCAATTGTCCAAAAAGTTTTTGGCGTTCCGTTAAACCTTCACTTCGTTTTTTGACGATTTTTATCCAATCGTCAGCAAAACCGATTAAGCCGAACAACGTTGTTGCCAGCAAAGTTAGCCACAAATACAAACTATCAAGTCTCGCACAAAGAATTGTTGCGAAAAATACTGCACCTAGAATCAAAATTCCGCCCATTGTAGGCGTGCCTTTTTTGGCTTGATGTTCTGCCGAAAGTTCTTCGCGAATCTCTTGTCCAAACTTCATATCAGACAATTTTTTTATCACTTTTCCGCCAAATAAAAGCGAAATAAGCAAGGCAATTATTGTTGCCAAAGCTGTGCGAAAAGTTACATATTGAAAAACGTTAAAAGATTTGTAGAGATATGAATCGCAAATTGCACCGTCAGTGCAGTTTGCTTGGTAAATTAGTTTGTAAAGAAAATAATATAGCATGTTATAAATTTGCGATTTTAGATTTGTGATTTGCGATTTATTTCTTTGCTAATCATTTGCTAAATCAAAAGTTTGTAATAACTTATCAATAATTTTTTCGGTTTTTACACCTCGAGAACCTTTTATTAAAATCAAATCCCCTGCTTTTACTTCATTTATAAAATCTTCAGCAGCAATATTTGAATTTTCATAAAACTTGACGTTTGTTAAACCGTTTTCTTTTGCACCTGCAAGTAAATTGTTAGCTAAATTTTCAACTCCGTAAAGTGAATCAATCGAGTATTTAGCAATTTGTTTACCTGTCTCAAAATGAATATTTTCTGCATCGCTTCCAAGCTCACGCATTTCGCCAGCGACTACAATTTTACGTTTCACAGATTTTCCACCATCGACCAATGTTTTAACCATCGAAAGTAGAGCATCCGGATTGGAATTATATGAATCGTTAATCACCGTAAAGTCTTTGAAACGAATAACTTCACCACGTTGGGACGGAGCTTTTACACTTTGCAATGCTTCGGCAATTTCAGTTACACTCATCCCAAAATGAAATCCAACAGCAGCAGCCGCCAGAGCGTTCAAAATATTATGCTTTCCATTGAGCGGAAATAAAACTTTCGCCGAACCTTTTGGCGTTTTAAGAATAAAACTCGTTTCTCCAAAAGCTAAAAATTCAATCGTGTGAGCTGTAACATCGGCTTCATTATCAATTCCAAAGTCGATATAATTTTTACAGCTGGAACTCATCGCAAACACACGAAAATCATCACGATTTAAGATTGCAATTCCTGTCGGTTTCATTCCTTCAACCAATTCAGCCTTGGCTTTTGCGATATTTTCTATTGATCCAAGATGCTCAAGATGAACCGGCAAAACATTTAATTCGACCGCAACATCAGGTGGCGTAATTTGACACAATCGAGCAATTTCATTATTTGGCGTGGACATTCCCATTTCCAGCACCGCAACATCATAACTCAAATCTTTCGCTAAGTTGAGGACAGTTAGCGGATGACCTAAACCATTATTATAATTTTTGATATTACTTAAAACTTTCCGTCCGCTGTGGCTCAAAACGTGAGCCGTAAGCTGTTTCGCAGTTGTTTTTCCGGCACTTCCGGTAACGGCAACCACGGGCTTATTCCATTCGAGATAAACGCAATGTGCAAGTTTTTGCAAAGCGACAATCGCATCTTCCACAAATAAAAGTCTGTCAGCAAAAGGTTTTAATAATTCTTCATGTTCAGCGAAACGGTCTTTGCGGGCAATGCAAACAACGGCTCCAAGTTCAAATGCTTTTGGAATATAAATGTGAGAATCAACAAAATCGCCATTGAAACAATTGTTTTTATATTCTGGTTGCGACAACGCAAAAAAAACTTGACCCGCTTTCACTTCGCGGGAATCGATTGCAAATGAATCGACTTCCGTTTCGAGAAAAGCGGGGTTTGTGTTGGAAGTCACTGCTTCCGAATATTTGATAAATGTTTCAAGTTTCAAGTTTTGTGCTTCTCCGTTTTTGATTCGCCTGCTTTTCCTTTTTTCTGTTCAACAGCACGCGGTCGATTTATTATCTTTTGTCCATTGTCTTTGCTTTTCGGGCTTTCTTTTTCAGCTGATTTTTCAATATTTTTTACATCCGATTTTATATCCGATTCTGCTTTGTTTTTAACTTCGTTTTTAGCAATTCTTTCACGCAAATCTGTCTTAGAAATGTCCTTTTTTGGTGTTGCAATCTTATTTGAATCTGACTTTTCTGCAACGTGTTTTTTTGTATCTTCGCCAATTATTTCAGTTGGAACTTCGCGTTTTGAACCGTCTGGTTTGATGCCAAGTTCGGGTAAAATTTGCTCTGCTATTTCACGAAAAACTGGAGCAGCAACGTGTCCGCCGTCTCGATATTCGCCGCGTGGTTCATCTAAAACAACCACAATTACAACCGACGGATTGTCAGCCGGAGCAAATCCTCCGAACGACGAAACATATTTATTCTCGTTAATTTTCTTAAGTTTCTCGTCGTATTTCCAGGCTGTTCCTGTTTTTCCGGCAACTGCATAGCTGTTTACTTGAGCTTTAACTCCAGTTCCGTTTAAAACCACTCTTTGCAACATTTTACGCATCTGTCGTGCGGCTTCAGACGAAACAGCTTGAGTTTTTTCAGCCTCAGTTTTGGGGGAAATCTGACCATCTGAATCTTTTACTTCTTTAATAATGTGTGGCTTTACCCGAATTCCATCGTTTGCAATAGTCGCAAAAGCCGATGCAGTTTGCAAGGTTGTAACACCAATCTCATAACCGAGCGACATTGACGCCAGTGAATCTGAATTCCAGTTTTGCAACGGATGCAAAATTCCGCCTGTTTCAGCTGGTAATTCAACACCTGTTATTGTCCCAAAACCAAATCTTTTAGCATAATCATAAAATTTTTCTTTCCCGAGCGAAAGTCCTGTTTTTACTGCCGCAACATTGCTCGAAACCGCAAGTGCATCTGCGTATGTAACAACTCCAATTTTATGAGAATCTTCAAATTTATGACTTGCAACTTCAATATAGCCTTTGCTGCAATCAATTTTTGCTTCCGGACTGATTAAACCTTCTTCCAACGAACCGCCGTAAGTTATTAATTTAAATGTAGATCCAGGCGTGTAAAAACTCTGAATTGCCTTATTAGCTAAATTTTCAGGCGAAACTTCTCCAAACTTATTTGGATCAAAAGTCGGAACGCTCGCCATTGCTAAAATTTCTCCGGTTTGTGGGTTTAAAACAACAGCCGTTCCACTTTTTGCATTTGCTAACTCAACACCTTTTGCAAGAGCTTTTTCCGTTTTATATTGAATTGAATAATCAATTGTCAAAATAATATCTTTTGGCGACTGGCGTTCTTCAACTTCTTCACGTTCAAAAACTCTGCCATCGCGAGTTCTTTTTTGAGTTCCTTTAACAATTTCTCCGCGAAGTAATTTTTCTTGAGAAAGCTCAATTCCGGCTTGCCCAATGTCTTCAGAATTTGCAAATCCAATCACGTTGGAAGCCAAAATTCCGTGCGGATAATTTCGTTTTTGTTCTTCTTTCCAATGCAAACCGACAAGATTTAAATCGTCAATTTTTTTGACCATTTCATCATCAAGCCTTCTTGCCAACCAAAGAAATTGGCGGTTCGCTGTTTTTGCTTTGCGGAGTTCAGCCAATATTTCAGCAGGTTTTTCGCCCAATGTTTTGGCGACAAGATGAGCGGTTTTATCAACTTCAATAATTTTGCTCGGATCTGCAAAAAGTGATTTAACTTTCAAGCTAATTGCTAACTCGCGTCCAGCACGATCAAGAATTGAACCTCGCAAAACCTTGTCGTGAAAGGTGTTAGTTCGTTGAGTAATTGCTTTTTTTCGAAGTTCGTCTGATTGACTAACTTGTAAATGCACGAGCCTCACACTGATTGCACCAATCCAAATCGTAAATAAAGCAACGATAAACAAAAAACGTGTGAAAGCCGTTTGAGTTGAGTTTTTTTTCTTAACTATTTTGCGTTTTGCCATATTATTCTCGATAGTTTTTGGGATTGGAAATTAGAAATTAGAGTTTTGAATATTTGCTATCTTTTTCTGATATTAATTTCGCGGCAGATTCAATTCGTTTGTCACTTTTAGAATCTTTTTTTGCTTCAACTACTTTTTTTGAACCATCTTTTCCTGTTATTTCTCTAGTTTTTTCAGACGAATTAGATTCTTTTTTCCCAGCAGAATTAATATTGTCAAAAGGATTTGTATCTTTAACTTCGGTCTTTTCAATAAGTTTTACAGATTTTTTGCTTTGAATTTTTGACAAATCAGGTTGAGTTTCATTTTTTACATTTGAAACAATTGGAGCAGAAAAAGAAACTCTCTGAAGCCCGATTCTCGCCGCAGTTTTTTCGAGTTCAATTGGAGAATATGCAATTTCACGAGCGATTCGCAATCTTCTTTGTTCAGTGCTTAACTCATCACGTTTTTTCCGCAATTCAGAATTTTCGATACCTAAATTAATAGCCATAAAATGCTGACTTGCGGCAAACAAAAATCCGGAAACAATAATGACTCCAAAAACTATCGTTAATAAACAATAGCGTCTCGGAATTGGATCAACCTCGCGTTTGATTTTTGTCGATGATAAGTTTTGTTTCTTCATTTCTTTTTTCTCTAATTTAAGTCTAGCTTTTTACAAGCACGTAGTTTTGCACTTCTTGAACGAGGATTTTCGTGCATTTCGGAATCGGTCGGGACAACCGGTTTTCGCGTTAGAATTTCAATCTTTTTCTGAGCGTTGCAAATGCAAATCGGAAATCGCGGCGGACAAGTGCATTTCCCTGCTAATTTTTGAAAAACTTGTTTCACAATTCTGTCTTCCAACGAATGAAAGCTAATTATTACAAGTCTGCCATTTGGCTTTAATGAATCAACGCTATCTACAATAAATTTTTCAATAATATCCAGCTCATGATTTACTGCAATTCTTAAAGCCTGAAAAGTTCGTGTTGCCGGATGAATTCTTTCTTCTGAGCGAGCTGAACTGCTGCAAATATCTGCGAGTTCTTTAGTTGTTTCAATTGCTTCACCGCGTTCTCTTCTTTCAACAATTCGGCGGGCAATTCTTCTTGATAATTTCTCTTCGCCAAATTCATAAATAATTTTTGCAATCTCAAATTCTGAAAGTCTTTTGAGAAGTTCGGCAGCAGTTTCATCTTCTGATTCAGGATTCATTCGCATATCGAGCGGTGCATTGAAACGAAAACTAAATCCACGGGTTTCACTATCGAGCTGAAGCGACGAAACTCCTAAATCTGCCAAAATACCATCTACTTTTTCAACTTCTGCGAGTTCTAAAACTTCTTTAATATCAGAAAAATTTGCTTGGTAAACCTCGAAATGTTCTTTAAAGTGTTGCAATCTAGCTTTTGCAAATTGAATAGCAGCATCGTCTTGATCTATTCCGATAACTTTTGCGTGTGTTGATAAAATTGCTTCGCTGTGTCCGCCAAGACCGAGAGTTGCGTCAACAAATATTTCATTCTCTAACGGCTCGAGAAAGGCTAAACTTTCTTCAAGCAAAACTGAGATATGTTGTGTATTAGCGTTTGTTACTTGCACGTTCAAAGAGCGTAAAAGTCCTTTCCGAAGTAAATAATGAGTTTAAAAAACTACTATTTTCGAAAATATTCTGAGTTCAATTTGTGATTTGAAATTATTAGGAAAAATTGACCGTCCTTGCTACAATTTTTGCCCAATTTCGTTAATTTGAAGCTATGTGCTTAAAGTTTGGGGTAAAACTCTTTTGAATTAAACACTTTATGTTTTTATTCGAGATAATTACTTATAAGCTAAGTTTCTTCTATGTTGCGAAGTGATAATACGACTTATAATTATCAGATGTCAAGCATTATTTTCGTGTTTTTGAAAAAGTTTTCCACAGTTTTTCTTACTGCATTATTCAAGTGCTTAATCTATCAACCTTTTCGAGATTTTAATACTTTGAAACTATGCGTTAAAGTATAATTTATGCAGTTCGACTTTGCACAACTTTTAGTTTTGGGCTTCCTCGCCGCGTTCGCCAATATTGCCGGCGGATTGATACTCGTTTCATCTGGCATTTATAAAAAATACCGTGGAATTTTGAAATATATTTTAGCTCTCGGTGCAGGATTTATGCTCGCCGTTACATTTATCGAGATATTTCCGGAAATTTTCAAACTTTGGCAAAATCAAGCGATTAAACCCAATGCCGAAGTTTTTGTTTTTCCGATGATGCTTGTGTTGTTTGGCTACTTACTAACCCAATTTTTCGAACACACAATTGCACCGCACATTCATCTCGGCGAAGAAATCCACGGTGACAATTTAATTTCGACAACCTCGGCATACACTGCAATCGGTGGCTTGTTGATTCACACTTTTTTTGATGGAGTTTCAATTGCTGCCGCCTCAAAAGTAGATTACACTGCCGGACTTTTGGTTTTTTTTGCTACTTTTCTCCACAAATTTCCTGAAGGTTTTACAGTTGCGTCGCTTGTTTTAGCCGCCGGAAAAGGTTTTAAAGAAGTTTTGATCGCTACATCATTGATTGGGTTAATGACAATTTTAGGAGTTATAGGTTTCTCTGTTATTGGCACTAGCGTTAATTTTGCAGTTGGTTATGCACTTCCTATTGCCAGCGGCGTAACACTCTATGTTGCCGCCAGCGATCTTATTCCGGAAGTTAATCATCATGGCGGGAAAAGACCGATTGTTTCGCTTTGTGTGTTCGCCGGTGTTGCGTTATTTTTCGCTTTACATTATCTTTTGCATATTACCCTCGAACATTAGAATTTTAGAACTTTGCTGACCGTTTTTCGTAATTGTTTTTGACGGTTAGCATATTATGATAATGAAACGTTGCTTTTTAATTACAACAATATTTCTCTTGCTTTTCGCAGGGGTGAATCTTTCGTTTGCTCAAACTGCCGTTGAGCCTTTACCTGTCCCGACAGGAATGGTCAACGATTACGCTAATGTTATTGAAGATGCAGTTCAGGCTCAAATTGAGCAAAAACTTCGCGATTTTAAATCAACAACAAACCCGCAAGTAGAAATTTCAGTTGTCATAGTTAAAACTACCGGCGAACGTCCGATTTTCGATTATTCATTAAATCTTGCTAGAAGCTGGAAAATTGGCACAAAAGATGACGATAATCCGAGTGCTTTGCTGATTGTTGCAATTGATGACAAAAAATATTTTACGCAAATAAGCAAAGATTTAGAGGACGAGTTGCCAGATGGAATTATCGGAAGTCTAAATCGTCAATATCTTGTTCCGGCTTTTAAACAAGCAAATTATACCAAAGGCATTAACGACACAGTTGACGCATATATCGCGAAAATAAAAGAACGAGCCTCAGAGCCGAGTGCAAATCAAACCGAAACCAAAGACGAAAAAACCGGTCTTGGACTTGGTTGTTGTATTTTAATAATCATTATTATTGTGTTTGTTTTGATAGTTGTAAGTTTATTTGGCGGAAAAGGCGGAAGTGGCGGAAATGGTTCTGGTGGCGGAAACGACCGCTGGCGAAGTGGTGGATTTAGCGGAAATACGAGTAATAATTCATCGCCGATAATATTCTGGGGCGGTGGCGGTGGTTCTTCAAACTCAGATTGGGGAAGTTCTTCCGGTGGCGGTGGCGATAGTTGGGGCGGATTTGGTGGCGGCGGCGATTTCGGCGGTGGTGGAAGCGGCGGAGATTGGTAGATTGATTTTGGATTAATTTGGAGAAAAATGAACAGCGAGTTTGAAAATTTTATTGACGATTTAAAATCATCACACGGTGCAAATCTGGCGTCTGTAATTCTTTATGGTTCAGCGGCGACGGGCGATTTTGTTGCTCGGGCTTCGGATTATAATTTGCTCATTGCCTTACATAAAATAACGCCGCTTGACCTCAGAAATGCCCAAGCACCAATGCGTGAATGGCGAAAATCAGGTCATCCGTTGCCTGTTTATTTCACTGTTTCTGAATTGCAAAACGCCGCAGACGTTTTTCCGATTGAGTTTCACCAAATGGAAGGTGCAAGAAAAGTTCTATACGGAGAAGATGTTTTGGTCGGTTTAAAAATTTCAGACGAATTTTTGCGGCATCAAACAGAATACGAATTACGAAGTAAATTATTGCAATTACGACGTTTATACATACCGGCTTCTGTTTCGGCAGAAAATCTTTGCAATTTGATGGCTGAAAGTTTAACAAGTTTTGCGGCGATATTTCGTGCAGTTTTGCTTTTACACGGTGAACGCCCGCTTGTTACAAAACACGAAATCATTCATGCAACGTCTCGTTTACTAAAGCTCGATGAAAAGCCGTTTGAAAAAATATTCGAGATTCGTGAAAATAAGACATATAAAACGCTCGGTGAGGTCGCTGCTAATCAGCTTTTTGCCGATTACTTAGAACAAATTGAGTCTGTAATTTATGCAGTTGACAAGGTTCGAGAATCGTAAATGGTTGAGTGTTAATGGTTTATGTGCCATTAACTTATCAACAAATCATTAACAATTAACTTTTTATGAGGAGATTAGAAAATATGAAAAAGACACTTTTATTAACAATAGTTTTGGTTGCCACGTTTAGTTTCAGCGGTTGTAACTACAACTCTTTGACCGCCGGACAGCAAGGCGTTAAAGGAAAATGGGCAAATGTAGAAAGTGCGTTGCAAAGACGTGCTGACTTGGTTCCAAATTTGGTCGAAGCCGCAAAAATGGCTGGAATTCAAGAGCAAGAAGTTTTCGGACAAATTGCTGATGCTCGTTCTAAATTGCTTGGTGCCGGAACAGCCGCACCTGCAGCCGACAAAACACCTGAACAACGCGAAGCAATGATTCAAGCCAGCAACAGTTTCGGCGGCACAATTGGCAGACTTTTAAGTTTGCAAGAAAGCTATCCGCAACTTCGTTCAAACGAATCGTTTATGAAATTGCAAGATGAATTATCAGGAACTGAAAATCGTCTTAATGTTTCTAGATTAGATTACAACGACGCTGTAACTGCATATAACACAGAACGTTCTCAGTTTCCTGGTGTTTTAACTGCCAGCATTTTTGGTTTCAAAGAAGAGCCATTTTTTAAAGCCGAAGAAGGTTCAAAGGTCGCACCTAAAATCGCACCAGCTGAAACTTTGAGAAAAACAAACGTTCCGGCAAACAAGTAATTTTTGTTTATTTGAAATTATGAGCCGTGAGAAATCGCGGCTCTTTTTTGTCTAAAAACCACGCGAACTGCACATCGAACATTTATCGCAAGATTTATTTGGCTCAAACATACAAGCCTTTTCTTGTTCAACAAATTCTACTAATTCTTCGACTACAGCCTCGGCGATGTTGAATTTCTCTTGGCTAGGACTGTAAGCAAAGTTTTGAATTTTTGGTTTTAAGTTTTGAGTTGAGGGATTTATTTGAGATTCGAGGTCGTAAACTCTTTGGCTTAAACTATTTATTATGTTCTGCAAAGACGAAACACTATCCAATTGAGACGAACTCATGCGATCAGCAACTCTCTCGGCAATTTGTCTGGCTTTTTCGCTCATTTTTCTTTCGGAAGCAAATCAATATAATCAACCACACCAATAATTGCAGAATCAATCGCGGCACCAATTTTTCCGGTCGCGGCGGTCGAAGCTCCCCAACCTTCTTGAACAATTAAAACAACATCGCCTTCGCCAGCCGAAACCGAATCGAGTGCGAGAGTTGTGTAGTCCATATCTTCGCCTTCGGGTGTTATTTGCCGACAAAGCATCACACGCGTTCCTTCATAACGCTGATTTTTTTGCGTCGCGACAACATTTCCGATTACTCGAGCGAGAAGCATAAAAGTTTTTACCTTTTCAAAGGTTTTTGATAAACGTGTTTTTCCGAATCAATAATGCCGACAATTGTGCAATCGGTCGGCGTGTTATCTCGCGTAAAAGGAAAACTCGCTTCCTTTCCACGACACCAAAAAACCAGTTCACCAACTCCAGCACCAACCGCATCTAAAGCAATAATCGGTTTTCCTACTTCCTTCAAATCAGCATTCAACGTCTGCACAATCAACAGCTTACGAGCATTAAGCGATTCATTTTTGATTGTGGAAACAACTGTTCCGATGACACGTGCGATTTGCATACTAACCTTCGTAATAGTTTGTAATTGATTTAAAGACACCTAAAATTTGACCAACTTCGCTGATAAAAAATCGGTTTGTGTCAATAATTGCAAAATTATCTTCAAGCTTCAAAAACTGCCAAGTTTCGCCAGTTGTAACACAGCCGAAAATTTCCTTAAAATCTTTTCCTTTTTTACTGTTAAAAATTTTTGAGGCAATCATTTGGGCAATACATTGTCCAAGTCCGAGCTCAATATCATTCTTTTTTGCTTCTACAACTGCCATTATCGGCTCACGCAAAATCGGCGTTGGTTCAGTTTTCGAAAGAATAAAATCACACTCGCCTGTTAAACCTAGGTTTACATCAACATTCAAGGTTTGACCGGAAAAAACTTGAATTTGATTATCAGTTACTTCTTGAACAGCAAGCAAAACTGGCGTTACAAGAAATTCCGAACGCGATTTTTCGCTAACAAAGGCATTGGCGTTTCCGCGTTCAAGAGTTTCAATCAACCATTTCGAAGGTTCTATAAATTTTATTTGCCAAGAAAGTGGACGACTTTTGACTTTAACGCCAAAATCTTTTTCAATTTTAGGAATGTCAAAATCTGTATAACTCATTATTCTTTTCCGATGAAATCAAAAGAATCGATCACACCAATAATTGCCGAATCCACAGGACAATCCTTATTTCCTTCCGCCAAACGTGCGGAAGAACCCGCAACAACCAAAACCTTCTCATGAAAACCAGCCCCAACAGTGTCAACCGCAACGACATAGCCGCTTTGGTCAGTTCCATCAAGGTTTATTGGTTTTACAATAAGAAGTTTTTTGCCGAGCAAGCGTTCGTCTTTTTGCGACGAAACAACTGTTCCGAGTATGCGTCCAATAATCATAATTAATAGTGAAAAACTAAAAACTAAAAGTGAATAATTTTTCACTATTCACTTTTAGTTTTTCACTTAAGTCCAATCGGCATTACATCATCGACACTTCCGTGTGGACGCGGAATTACATGAACGCTAACTAATTCGCCTACTCTTCTTGCCGCTGCTGCACCTGCATCTGTCGCAGCTTTGACCGCCGCAACATCTCCGCGAACAATTGCTGTGACAAATCCTGCACCAATTTTTTCGTAGCCGACCAAATTTACATTCGCAGCCTTAACCATAGCGTCCGCCGCTTCGATCATTGCTACAAGTCCTTTACACTCAACCATTCCCAATGCTTCTTGCATTTTATTTCTCCTAAAATTAACTTGAAATATACTTTAACAGAATTTACAAAGAATATCTAAATTTCGGATTCTTCTTTTTGCAAGTATGGTGCTTTGTAGTTTTTTAACAATTACTAAAACTTTACTTGGTTTTTATCAATTTTCAATTAAATATTCGCCCGAAAAAACATAGTCCGCACGACCTTTAATCAACATTTCATCATCTTCACGCCAAACGATTTCTGTTATTCCGCCTTCGCTATGGACGGAAACTTTACGGTCAGTTTTATCAGTAAATGCACACAAAATCGCTGCGGCGGTTGAGCAAGTTCCGGAAGCAGAAGTTTCTCCGGCTCCTCGCTCCCAGATTTTTATTTCGAGATTTTTTCGATCTAAAATTTTTAGAAAAATAACGTTAGTTTTTTCGGGAAATTTTTCGTGAATTTCCAATTTTCTGCCTAAATTTCGCCAATCAAAATCGAAACTGTCAACCGCGACGCAAACCACAGGATTTCCAACGTTTATCGCTGAAACGCTAAACACCTTACCGTCAATAATTACAGGTTGTTCAATAACTGATTCGAGTTGCGTTTCGCTGGCAAAAGGAATTTCGACGCTAGAGAATTTTGGCTTGCCAATTTCGGCGTTGAACCAAAATGTTTTATCGTCATTTTTTAAAAGTTCGTATTTTTTGATACCACTGAGAGTTTTAAGACGAAGAGTTTTTTCGCTCCACAAACCTTTGAAATGTGCATAAGCAACAGCACATCGCGTTCCGTTGCCGGAAAATCCGGCTTCGCTGCCGTCAGGATTTATAATGCGACACGAAAAATCTGCAACGCCATCGTCTAATTTTTCAAGAATCGCAATTCCATCAGAACCAACACCAAATGTCCGGTTACAAAATCGCTTAGTAAATTCAGAAATTGAAGAAACATCTTTCAATTGCTCGTTTTCAATGACAACATAATCGTTACCAAAGCCTTCAAACTTACAAAAATTAATCATCTCTTTATCTTAACCCAAAGCAAAAAAAAGCAAAACAATATTTAAGTTTTGGTAGTTTCCGCTTTTCCCTTGTTTGTTTTCAATAACTAAGCTAAATTAACGCTAGAAAATCAAACAACTCTTCCGTATAAAACTTTTGGAGGCATTCAGAATGGCTAGTAACAATCCATTTCTTAAAAATTTTAAATCGTATATTCCTGATGTAACGACTTTACGAGAACTTTCGATTTTGCCATTGGCAATTGGCACCTTGTTAGGCATTGTCTTTGGTGCTTCATCGCTTTATCTCGTTTTAAAAACTGGGCTTACAGTTTCTGCTTCTATTCCTGTTGCCGTAATTGCAATTACTTTATTTCGTCTTCTATCAAAATTTGGTGTCAAAGATGCCACGATTTTGGAAGGAAATATCATGCAAACAGCTGGTTCGGCAGGCGAATCGATTGCGTTTGGCGTTGGCGTGACTATGCCCGCAATTATGATTCTCGGGTTTGACCTAAACATTGTGCAATCAACACTTGTCGCAGTTTTTGGCGGACTTTTGGGAATTTTGTTGATGATTCCACTTCGCCGTGCATTAATTAAAGAGCAACATGGTTATTTAAAATATCCGGAAGGAACGGCTTGTGCAGAAGTTTTGAAAGCCGGAGCATCGAAAGAATCGCGTGAGGCTTCGCAACTTGTTGATTTGAATCAAGATGATAGTGCCGCATTGCAAGGCGGAAAAATTATTGGTGTCGGGTTCGGACTCGGATTTCTTTACAATGTTTTGATGCAGGTTTTCAGTCTTTGGAATCCAGAACCTGCGAAGGAATTATCAGACAACACAATAAAAGGCGGATCAGTTGCACTTGAAAATAATCCCGCATTGCTCGGCGTTGGCTACATCATTGGACCTTATGTTTCCGGCATTATGCTCGGTGGCGGAGTTTTGTCGTATCTAGTTTTGATTCCTTTAATCAAGTTTTTTGGTGAATCAGCGGCGGCTCCAATCGCTCCGGAATTAAGCAAAACAATCGGCGAAATGTCTGCTGGACAAATACGCGGTGCTTATATTCTCTACATTGGTGCCGGAGCAGTTGCGGCGGCTGGAATAATTTCGTTATGTCGTTCATTGCCAACAATTTGGAGTGGTTTGAAATCAGGGCTTGCCGATTTAACAGGCGGCGGAAACAGTTCCGACGGCTCAAAACTCCCGCGAACTGATCAAGATATTTCGATGAAATGGGTAATTATTGGCATAGTTGGTCTTCTCGCAGGAGTTTTACTTTTACCACAACTCGGTTTGTCGATTTTTACTGATTGGAAAGTTTCGATTGTCGGAGCAGTTTTGATTTTAGTTCTCGGCTTTTTATTCGTCACAGTTTCATCGCGTTTAACCGGAGAAATTGGTTCATCGTCAAATCCAATTTCGGGAATGACGGTCGCAACTTTGCTGATAACCTGTTTAGTTTTCTTACTTTTAGGTTGGACTGCAGCCGATCCATATTTCGTAACTGCACTTTCAATCGGTGGAATTGTTTGCATCGCCGCATCAAACGGCGGAACAACATCACAAGATTTAAAAACGGGGTTTTGGGTTGGTGGAACTCCGAAAAAGCAACAAATTGCAATTTTATTTGGAGCATTGGCTTCGGCGTTAGTTCTCGGACCTTTACTCGTTACCTTAAACACTTCTGAAACTTATTATCAAAAAGTAGCGGCTGATAAGTTTGCGACTGAATTTCGTGTCCAAGAAGAGCAGCTTTTCAAAGAAGGTGGAAAATATAAAGGCGAACAAATTAACAACGGAAAATATAAAGAAACTGATAAAGCAACCTATCGCGTTTGGCAAAATACTGACCCGAAAGCAGGGATTGTCGGTAAATATTTGGTTGATAATCAAGGAAAACCCTCATATTTTGTTGATCCGGGCATTAACGGCGTTTTGAAAAAAGGCGATAACGGCGAAGATTTAACCCGATACGATGCACCAAAAGCGACCTTGATGAGTTACATCATCAAAGGAATTTTGAATCAGGAACTTCCTTGGGGTTTGGTGTTAATTGGTGCAATGATTGCGATTATGCTCGAACTCGCAGGTGTGCCAAGTTTGGCATTTGCAGTTGGGCTTTATTTGCCGATTGCAACTTCAATGCCAATCTTTGTGGGCGGAATGGTTCGTTGGGCAGTTGATTTATACCTACGCAAGAAGTTTAAATCACAAAATTTGACTGACGAACAAATTGATGCTGAAACAGATAAGTCGAACGGCGTTTTGATGGCTTCAGGCTACATTGCCGGCGGTGCGATTGCCGGAATTATGGTTGCTTTGTTTAGTCTAGAAAATTTTGCGTTTCTAAAATCTCTCAAAGATATTAAAGACGGCTGGGCAAAATGGGCAGCAACTGATAATCCTTGGTTCGCTGGTCCAAACGCCGATTTCTTTGGAATGGTTCCTTTCTTAATTTTAGCTTTAATTCTGTATTATGTTGGTCGCGAATTATTGCTCAAAGGCAAGAAAAACTAAGCACTTCCATTTTATTGTCAAGAAACTTGTGCCTTTGCGTTATAATTCGCAAAGGCACTTTTTATGATAAACAAACCAAATTTTCTCGTCATATTTTCTGTAATCTTACTTTTGGTGATGGGTTCATCCGCACAAAACTCCAACGTTGTTCGTGCAACAACTGTCTATAATGAAAATGCGAATGTTGGATATGGTGAAAGAAGAGTTACGGGTGCAACCGTTCGCGGACGCTTAGTTTACGAAGACACAGGAAGACCAATTAGGTATGTATTAATCTCTCTGAAAAAAATTTCAGAGGAAAATACTAATTATGACTTCTCGTCAGAATTTGTAAAAACAAGCGAAAATGGCGAATTTATAATTCGAAACGTAGAAGCCGGAAGCTATCTCCCGATAATCAAGTTGAATGGAATATTAAACCCAACAAATATTATAAATCCTTATCGACTCGATAAGAAAACAAGAGAACTTGATGCCTTATTTGAAAAAATTGAAATTACAGGTTTGGGTGAATTTAATGTATTTATTCGGGCAAAACGTGGCGGATCAATCACCGGAAGAATTACTTTTCCGGATGGAGAAGTTGCAGTCGGCTTAAAAGTTGAAGCACTTCGCAAGGAAGGTAATGATTTTGTCAGCACTGGTAATTATGATTCAAACTTTAATGTTGGAGCTGTTGAAACTGATGATCGTGGATTTTATCGTTTTTCGGGATTACCTGAAGGAAAGTATATTGTTAGAGTAACCGAACCAGTTTCACATAGAGAACATCAAACATATCTCAATGAAGCCATGCGTGAAAACAGCTCCACTGTACTTAAAACTTATTTTCCGGAAGGCGAAAAATTAGATAAAGCCAAAGAACTTGATTTATTATTTGGTCAAGAACAAATTGAAATTAATATCCTACTTCCAGAAAGAAAGCTCTTTCGTGTTTCAGGAAAGATAATTGCTAAATCCACTAAACAACCTTTAAAAGATTTTAGCCTCAGCTTTTTAGTAATGGATCAACCTGACACTTTAGGTTCATTAGCAACCATTGGCGATAGCGGCTATCTGCAATCAGACAATTTAGGTAACTGGACAATTCGCAGTTTACCAAAAGGAAAATATCTGGTTACCATTACTCAAGGTAGTGTTTATCGCGATCCAAAATCTACCGAAAAAGTAATTATCTATGCGGACACAAACAAAGAAATAGAAATTACCGATACAGATATTCTCGACAAAGTATTCGAAATACCATTGGAATCAAATATTACCGGCACTTATACAACTGAAGATGGTAAATCTGTTCCCTCAGATTTTCGTTTTGGTGTAATGAGTAAAGATGGCAGAGCTTTTGGTCTCAGTGATTACAGAGATGAAACAAAAGTTGATTCGAATAAACCTAAAGATTTTTTTATCGATAAGTTAATCGCCGGACAATATAGGATTTTTTCAGAGAGTCAGGACTATTTCATAACTTCGATTAAAATTGACGGTCAAAATACGTTAAATTCTTTTTTTAAATTAGAAGAAGAGCAAGAACTCAAGAATGTCCAAATTGTTCTATCAAATAAAATGGGTGTTTTAAAAGGGAAAGTTGATGGATATTCTCCAACTACTAATGGTAATGCTAATAATCTCGCTTTAGATCTCGTAATGGTCACAAAATCTGACTTTAGCTTTGAAGATTTGGATTTCAATTCGCAAAGAATAGGATATATTGATACTGATGGCAGTTTTGAAGTAAAAGCTCCGTCGGGTGAATATTGTGTGATAGTTTGCCTCGCCAAGTCTAGTCCAAAATCCATTGAGGAAACAAAAGAGTGGCTCAAAAAGTTAATGAAGGATTCTCCGAAAGTAAAAATAAAAGTCGGAGAAATTGCGAATATGAACTTACCTTTGCCTGCAAATTGAATGTAGAAAATGTAATTATCTGATTTGTGTGCCTTTGCATTTTACTTTGTGGAGGCTTTTTACTTTTTGTGTTCGTTTGCCTTTTGCTTCTTTGGAAGTTACGATTATTTTAATAGATTCGTTATAAAAAAGGAACAATTATTATGAAATTACCAGGTGGATTTGATCTAAATTCGATGATGAAACAGGCTCAGCAAATGCAAGAAAAAATGAGCCAAGAGATGAAAACAACGGTTGTTGATTCGACAGCTGGCGGCGGAGCTGTAACAGTAAAAATGCGTGGCGATTTTGAAGTTATTGAACTAAAAATTTCCCCTGAAATTGTTAAAGATGGTGATGTGGAAATGATTCAAGACTTGACGCTTGCTGCACTTAGCGAAGCTCGACGAAAGGTTGAAGAAAAATTAAAAGGTCAACTTGGCGGAATGTTGCCCGGCGGACTCGGCGGATTGCTCGGTTAATTTTTGCTATTTTTTGTTTATAATATGCTTGATTATTCAGAGCCAGTCGCAAAATTAATCGACGAATTTAAACGCCTTCCCGGAATTGGTCATAAATCTGCCCAAAGATTGGCATTTTACATTCTGCGACGCCCCGATGCCGATGTTGAAAGGTTTGCGGACTCTTTGCGAGAAGTTAAACAAAAGATTGTTTTTTGCACAGTTTGTAATAATCTAACTGATGTAAATCCTTGTTTGTATTGCACTTCACCAACACGCGATCGTTCAATTATTTGCATTCTTGAAGAACCTTATAATCTTGTAGCAATTGAAAAAACCCGAAGCTACAAAGGGTTGTATCATATTCTCCACGGTTGTTTGTCGCCGATTCGAGGCATTGGTCCAGACGAATTAATGCTCAAAAATCTGCTTCCTCGTTTAATGCCAGAAAATAACGAAGGCATTGAAATTAAAGAAATTATAGTCGCAACAAACCCGACAACGGAAGGCGAAGCAACAGCAAATTATATTTCAAGATTGCTCAAACCGCTTGGCGTTTATGTCTCAAGAATCGCAATGGGAATGCCTGTCGGCGGCGATTTAGAGTTTGTTGATGAAGTTACGATGGACAAAGCGATGACAAATCGCCACGAAATCTAACTCTTTCGACTAAAATTGAAAAATGAATAATTCCGTAAAAAAATTGAACCTTGTTAAACTGATTTTTCAGCGACAAGGTTCTTTGACATTAAGGCTTTTACATACAATATTTGGAATTGGCTTGAGTTTGTTTTTTCGCAAAATAGAACTCGTTAATTCTGAAAATTTGCCCAAAAATTGCGGTCTAATTTTTGTTAGTAATCATCCAAATGCGTTGATCGATCCGATGCTTTTGTTCATCGCCCTACCTCGAAAGATAGCTTTTCTTGCTAAATCAACTCTTTTCAAAATGCCAATAATCGGATTTCTGATTCGCACAGTCGGAGCTTTACCTCTTTATCGACAACAAGATAAGGATCAAGATGTTTCAAAAAATAATGAAACATTTTCGCTCACACGCGAGCTTTTAAAAACCGGCGGAGCAATTGCAATTTTTCCTGAAGGAATTTCACATAACGAAAGTCAGCTTCAACCTCTAAAAACAGGTGCGGCGAGAATTGCACTCGGGGCAGTTTCGGTTGGAAATAATCCAAAGTCACTTGATTTGCAAATTGTCGCAGTTGGGCTTTATTACACAAATAAAACGATGTTTCGAAGTGAGGCTTTGCTTCATTTTGGCGAGCCATTTGCAGTTTTACCGATAAAATTAGATGAAGAAGGACAGCCGTCAAAAGAAGCAGTTAAAGAACTTACGTCAAATATTGAAAAAAACCTTCGCGAAGTAACATTAAATGCTGAAACTGAATCGCAAGTTAAATTTGCACATATTGCAGAAGCTGTTTTTACGTCAACAACTGTGCAACAAGAAAATTTAGGTGAAAGACTTGAGTTATTGCAGAAGTTTGTCGCCGAAAAACCGGCAGAAGATGGAGAAAAATTAGAAAAAAGACTTAACGACTATAACAAAAAGCTCAATAAATTAGGCATCGAATCAGAATTTTTGACGCTTGCAGATTATTCAAAATGGTTTATTTTGAAACACGCTTTTCGTCGCTCTTGGTATTTAATTTTGCTTTCACCAATGGCTTTGTTTGGCACAATTTTACATTTTCCGGCATATCAAATTGGAAAATTTGTTGCTTATTTTCAAAACAGAAAAGGCGATTTTGATATGACGTCAACCGTAAAATTTCTCTCCGGAATGGTTTTTATTCCGTTGACTTGGTTGGTTTTTGCTTTTATTTTAGAACTCTCTTTTGGCTGGAAAATTGCTCTTCTTTCAATTCCCTTTTCGTTTTTATGCGGCTATATTGCACTTCGTTCACTCGAAGAAATTTTAGATTTAAACACTTGGCTTAACGCAATTACGGCGTTCTTTTTCAAACGAGAAAAATTTCTACGCCTGTTAGCAGAACGCCGTAAGTTGTTTAAACAGTTACAGATAAAAGATTAAATTGTCAATTCGCTATCGCTCTATGTTTTGAAAAGAGAATTTAAAATCTAACTTTTTCTTGATCAAATTTATTATCTTCAGCTTTTATTAATTCTTCAGCAGAATCATAAAAATTACAATCAAATTCGGCGAGGGAGTCAATTTTAATTCCTTCAATTTCTTGTGGTGCATCAACAAAACGGACAATTGCACCAATCGCCAAAACTTCCGAACCAAGTTCGCGAACAAGTTGCACGGTTTCGGTTAAAGCTCGACCGGAACGAACAATATCATCAACAATAATACATGGATGAACGTCGCCTTGACCTAAATATTGACGAAACTGACGTTTACCTTCTTCAATTTCTGCCCACGCAATCTGCTCAGCACCTAAGGCTTCGCGAACGCCGAAAGCAATCGGAATTCCGCCTGGACTTGGACTAATCATCGCAACTTTAGGAAGTTTGCTTGAGACCAATTTCATCATTCTAAACATTCGACTCAAACCAACTGAAAGCACTCTTGCATTGTCATAATAACGAAAAGCAAGTGGCATTTGAAAATAATGAGAAGCGTGTTTTCCGTTAGGATAAACAAAGTGTCCTTCGCGGAACGCACCTGTTTTTTTCAAGATTTCCATGACAGATTCAGCCGATGGAATCAAATTTACCGAAGGGTTTTCAAAAGACATATTTTCACCTCGAAGTATTAAAAATTTCAATATAAAATATCACAGACTTTCATTATTAACGACTTTCAGAACTTCAGAAATCAGGCTTTTTTGAGAATTGCTCATTTCTAGCGGAAATTCGACAACTTTTAACCAAGCAACTTGGATAATTTCGCGACTTTTTGCCTCAGCTTTTCCGTTAGAATTTGCGTAAAAGATAATTTCGATATGGCGACCAATTGTCCGAATCCAGATTAAACGTATATTTTCGATTTCTAATCCGGTTTCTTCACGAATTTCTCTTCTAATTGCAACTTCTGGCTGCTCGCTATGATTGATAAAACCACCAGGAATTCCCCAACCTGAAGCCGGACGCAAAACGTGTTCGAGAAGCAGAATTTTGCTATTTTCGTCCGCAATAACTGCTCCAACTGAAACTGTAAACTTAGTCTGCGACGTTCGAATTAGTTTTTGGCGAAGGCTTGAGGGAGTTTTTCGCCATATTTTTCCGACAATTTTTTTCAACATCTTATTTGATTTTCTCAAACTTTTTAATTTTCTGCTAAAATCCTTTTATGAAAAACGAAGGCTTTTTGCTTGAATCAGAATCTTTTTTTATGGCATTAGCAGATAAAACACGACTTCGATTGCTAAATTTGATACGTGACGAGGAAGTTTGTGTCTGTTTTTTTGTTGATGTTTTGGGTGAAAGTCAGCCAAAAATCTCAAGACACTTAGCATATTTGCGAAATGCCGGAATCGTTGAAGCTCGTCGCGATGGAAAATGGATGCATTATCGAATAGTTGAACCAAAAACTTCGATGAACGCTAAAATTCTTGCAGATGTTTTAGATGGTTTAAAAACTCAGGAAAATATGTGTTCTGACTATGAAAAATTGGTTGCCGCTTGCTGCTCTTCAGTTTTGCCAATTACAATTAACAGCATAAAATTGACAAAAACAAAACTTCAAGAAGTTTCAACTGAATCGAGACCAGAACTCGAAACATTTTTATTATAAGGACAATGCCGACAAATATTTTCGCAACAATAACCGCGTTTAAGCAAAAAGTGTGCGGTTAAAACCATCAAACCATTTTCATAATAGTAATCAATATTTTCGACAAATTCTTCCCTCTTTCTTCCTTCAGGTTTGCTAAAACTCATATTATTACTATACTAAAAAATCATTTTACGGCAACTAAAGCGAAAGATTTAACACCGATTATAATTATCCTTAATTCCTTACAAAAAATATAAAGAATTGCCAAGTCGCTATCGTTCCGTGTTCTTATAATTTCTTTTTGTTCTTCACTTTCTTTTTACAAATTGGCAAGCTAAAATATTTTTATGATTGAAGAAGGAAATATCGCACCCGAATTTGTTGCCAAAAATCAAAATGGCGACACCGTAAAATTATCTGATTATCTCGGAAAACGAGTTGTTTTATACTTTTATCCAAAAGACGATACGCCAGGCTGCACAAAAGAAGCCTGTTCTTTTCGCGATGCAAATGACGTATATGGCGAAAAAGGAATCAAGATTTTTGGTGTTTCTATTGATAGTGAAAAATCGCACCTAAAATTCATCGCTAAATACGAATTGCCGTTTGATTTACTTGCAGATACTGAAAAAGAGATTGTAAATACTTATGGTGTTTATGGTGAAAAAAGTATGTATGGCAAAAAATATATGGGCGTAAATCGAACTACTTTTTTAATTGACGAAAAAGGCATCGTCGTCAAGGTTTTCAAGAAGATCAACGTTTCAGATCACGCGACTGAGGTTTTAGAAGCTTTCGGTTTGTAAGGATTTCGCTATCTATTTCGTTGCAAAAGCGTTAGTATTAAAGTCTGACCAATTGGGGGCGACAGGCTTCGACAGGGGTTAGTATAGGTCTTTGAATGCACGTCGGGCATGTTTGGAAGCTCGTTAACAAACCGGACAAAACACAAATGCTAATCAAGAATTAGCCCTTGCTGCCTAGTTAATTCTAGCCACAAGTGTCTGAGCGGAAGTCAGCTTGTAGCGACCGTTTCGGGCATAACACAGTAGAAGCTAGCTTAAATCCACCGTCTGCGGATTCGAGCGAAACGTTAGCCAGACTAGCTTTCGGGAAGGTCTTGTCAGTTCACTTACTTTCCGGCGGCGAATCTTGAAGAGAATTGACTAAACGTGTAGATTTCACTGGTCGCTACCTTTGGATGCGAGTTCGATTCTCGCCGCCTCCATATTTTAATTTGAGATTTCTAATCACAGGTTTCTCACTTTAAAAAACTGATAAATCTTATTCAATTCCTACCTTGTAGTATGCAAACTTCAAAAATTATTTCAATTCTATTTTTAATTATCATTTTTTCTTTAAGTGTTTATTCCCAATCATTTATCGGTGGAAAAGTTGTCGATATTTTGGATGGAAGAACAATTGTTATTGAAACCGGAAAAGATGCACGAATTAATTTTCGTCTCCAAAGCATAGAAGTTCCTGAACCTGAACAACAACTTTATGCGGTTGTGAAAGACCACTTACGAAAACTGACGATTGATAAATCGGTGAATATTCGCTCAAATGGTTTGTCGGAAGGTTTTATAGTTGGTGTTGCGACAATTGGAAATATTGACATCAGCCAGCAATTGCTTCGCGATGGTGCCGCGTGGCTCGAAATATCAAACTCAAGTTCTGAAGATTACAAAATTGCCGAAAAATCTGCAAAGGCAGAAAAACGTGGCGTTTGGGGCATTTCAGGTTTAAAACCCGCATGGGAATTTAGACTCGAGAAACTTGAAAAAGAACTCGCAAAACAAAAAGCAATTGAAGCTGAAGCAATTTTGAGCGAAAAACTTGAACTTGCAAACTCTGCAAAAAAACCAAACAAAACCAGTTCAAATAACAATAATGAAACGCTCGGATATTTAGAATCGGGGCAAAATTTCTCGCTTGAATATGACAGCGTAACGAACAAAACTTTTGTCAGTTCGCAAATGGAGATTTTCCAGTTTTCAGACGATTCAGTTGCTGTTGATGCTTTACTAGGTTTTGGCTACGAATTTTCAGGGAAAATGGCTCAATCAAACAACGATAATTTTGGCGTAACAATTGGTTCAAACGTAATTGGTGTCGAGGTTTTGAAAGAAAATGCGATAATAATTATTGCTGAAGATGGAAAAAAGATTTCGCTTGGAATACCGGAAATCAAGTCTAGTGTGCAGAAAGGTAAAATTATTGATGTTCTGTTTTATAAAATTTCAAGAGTGCAATTAGAAAAATTAGCATCGGGCAAATCTGCAACCTTCAAACTTGGGAAATATCAAAGAACATTAGGAAAATCAACACTTTTAGTAATTGACGCTTTACTTCGTCAAAAAACTTAGTATTTTTAAGAGTTTGCGAAACTTCATTTATAGCGTATAAAAATAGTTGGTTTTTTGATTTTGCAATAATTTTTGATGAATACGCCAAAGGAAAACTTACTTTCAAAACAAAATTTGCCGATCGGTATTTTCGATAGCGGCGTTGGTGGTTTAACGGTTTATAGAGCTTTGCATAATCGTCTTCCAAATGAAAGATTTGTATATTTGGGCGACACAGCAAGAGTGCCTTATGGCACAAAATCTCTGGCTACTGTTGAGCGATACGCACTTGAAAACTCTGTTTTTCTCGCATCTTTAGGTATAAAACTTCTCGTTGTTGCCTGCAATACGGCTTCCGCACTTGCACTTCCAAAAATTCGCGAAACTATCGGAATTGACGTTGTTGGTGTGATTGGTCCGGGAGCAAGAATGGCGGCGAAATTTGCTGACAAAATTGGCATAATAGCGACTGAAGCGACTGTTTCGAGCAACGCTTATGCAAATTCTATAAAACTTGCCAAAACTGATTCTGAAGTTCTTCAATTAGCGTGTCCGCTTTTTGTTCCGCTTGCCGAGGAAGGTTGGACGAATGAGCCGGAAACTCGCTCAATTGCCAAACGTTATCTTCAACAAATCATTGATTTTAATCCGCAAGCATTGGTTTTAGGTTGCACACATTATCCGATCTTGAGCGAAGTGATTCAAGAAACGGTCGGTCAAAATGTTAAACTTATTGATTCAGGCGTGGCTTGTGCTGAAGAAGTTGCAGAATTATTGATTGAAAAGCATTTAGCAAATCCAAATATAATTGTAGGAAAAAGAAGTTTATGTGACGATTTGGATCATTTTTATGTGACCGATGCTGCATATCGCTTCTCGAAAGTCGCGGAAAGATTTCTTGGCATTAAGCCAACAAAATTAGAAGACATTGAACTGAAAGAATTAAAAAGTGAAAAGAGTTTATGAGTTTTACAAGAATTAACGACAGAGCGTTTGACCAATTACGACAAGCGAAAATCACACCTAATTTTATGCCAAATGCCGAAGGTTCGGCGTTGATTGAAATGGGAAACACAAAAGTAATCTGCACCGCAAGCATAGAAGAAAAAGTCCCGATGTTTATGCGAAACCAAGGCAGAGGTTGGGTCACAGCTGAATATGCAATGCTCCCAAGAGCGACAAACACGCGAACACAACGCGAAACCGGTGTGAGAGTTTCCGGTCGTTCGCAAGAAATTCAGCGTTTGATTGGTCGCAGTTTACGAGCTGTAATCGACGATAAATTACTCGGCGAAAGACAGATTTTTATTGATTGCGATGTGCTGCAAGCTGATGGCGGAACTCGGTGTGCGGCAATTACAGGTGCGTGCGTTGCATTAGCCTTAGCAGTAAAACATCTTTTGAAGAACGGGAAAATTAAAAAGAATCCGTTAATTTCTGAGGTTGCTGCTGTCAGCGTTGGAATTGTAAAAGGC
Organism: Acidobacteriota bacterium; assembly: GCA_031415455.1. GTDB lineage: Bacteria > Acidobacteriota > Blastocatellia > Pyrinomonadales > Pyrinomonadaceae > JANNVK01. The sequence goes on from JANORS010000017.1 coordinate 94,891, forward strand.
GTCGCGGTTTTGGATTTGAATTACGAAGAAGATTCGACCGCCGAAGTTGATATGAACGTTGTTTGCACCGGAACGGGAAAATTTATAGAACTCCAAGGAACTGCCGAACGCGAACCGTTTTCGAAAGATCAGATGGACGAAATGCTTGCTTTAGCAGAAAAAGGGATCAATCAATTATTCACCATTCAGCGTTACGCATTAGTTGGTTAATTTATTTCGAATTTTAAACAAAAAAGAACGGACACTAGAATTTAGCGTCCGTTCTTTTTTTTGACTTAAATTAAGTCTTATTTAGCTGCGTTTGCAACTGGAGCGTTTGCAGGTTTCACATTTGCTGCTGAATTTGTGTTTGCTGTGGCTGGTTTTGCCATCGCATCGCCTTTAATCAAACGAACTGCTGTTTTTCTGTCAACTTTACGTTCGGCATCGCTAGCAGTTTCAGCAACTGTAGCTTGCGTTTCTCCGTAGCCTTCCGCCGATGGAACTTGTCCTCCAACGCCTTCTTTAGCAAGTGCCGCTTGAACGGCTTTTGCTCTGTTGTCAGAAAGTTTCAAGTTTGATGCATCGACACCAACCTTGTCAGTGTATCCGCCGATTTTCATTTTAACATCAGGGAACGCTTTCAAGATAGCAGTTATGTTATCCAATTGACGCTTTGATTCTGGAGATAGTTCTGTTTTACCTGTAACAAAATTTAAGTCGTCAAAGTTAAACCATTTGGCTTTCAAAGTTTCTTCGGTTGCATTCTTGTATTCATCAGATTGAATGAATTTAATCAACTGATCTTCAATTCCGCCTGGAAATGCTTGAAGCTTCGTGCCATTTGGAAGTGAAACTTCAGATAATTTTCGGTCTGCATCGTTTACTGCAACGTTGGCAGCATTTACATTCGTATTTGAACCTTTATTGGCGTTTACATTTGTATTAGATTTATTTACATTCGAATTTGCATTCCCAACTGGTGCAACTGGAGCTTTGTTACAGAACCAATAACCAAGCATTAGTAATAAACCGAGCAAAATTAATGGTAACAACCATTTCAAAATTCCGCCGCCGCCTTCGGTAACATCATCCATTGCACCGCCAACCATATTCATTGCATTGCCAACAGCTTTTTTACCAGCGTCAACTCCGGCTCCGGCTGCATCGCCAACTGCTCCGACAACTTTTTTGCCGGCATCAACTCCGGCTCCGGCTACATCACCAACTGCATTAGCCGTTCCGCCAATTGCTGAGCCTGCGAGTCCGGCAACTGCTCCAGCAGCACCAATTGCTGCTCCGCCCCAATTACTTAAAAAGTCGCCAATTGTTGAAAGTAATGAACTTTCTTCAGGAACAACTCCATCAGGTGTTAATTTATCAACAACTTCCGGAACCATATATCCGAGTGCTGAAGTTACAACTCCAACCGGGAGTCCAACTTTTTCCGCCATCGAAGCGAGTGTTAATGAACCAAATGTAGATGAAACTTGATCATTTGAAAGTGGTGAATTTGCACCACTGCTAACCCACGATGATACTGTATCGCCGAGTCCGGCTTTGCTGAATAAATTCAAAAAGCCTGCGAATCCACCGGATTCTTGGTTTGTCATCATCGATAAAAGAGCAGAAAGAAGTGTTCCGGATTTATCTCCTAATCCGAATTTTTTTGCCGCTGTGCTAATAACTGAATCAAAAAGAGACATTTGTTATGCTTTCTCCTAAAATATTTTTTTCTAAAAACTTTGTTATTCTCGTGTGTATCGGTGAATCAAAACTTCAAATTCGGGGAATTCCTAATATACACTCCAAACTCAAAAAGAGTTTTTCTTTTTTAATACTATTCGGGGTTACGCCAATTCTCGCTGTATTTTACTAAATCGTCAAGCGATTTTTGTAAAACTAAACGCTTGTTTTCCAAAATTTCATCGTTTGCATCTTTTTCGACGTAAATTGGCTCTGAAATTTTTAATAAAGCTCGAGAAAAAGGCTTCGGAATTTGCATTTTATCCCAGCTCTTTATTGTCCAAAAGTTTTTTGGTTCAATATTAAATGGCATCAGCGGATTACCTGTTTTTTTTGCCAAAACGCATGAACCGATTTTTGCCACAAATCTTGGTCCTTTTGGTCCATCATTTGCGAAACCAATCGGAACATTTTCTCGCATTAATCTAATCATCGAAACCAACGCACCAACTCCGCCGCGAGTTGAACTTCCACGAACTGAACCATATCCGAAACGTTTGAGAAATCGTGACGTATATTCGCCGTCAAGACTTTGCGAAGTCATGACAACAATTTTCCGATTTCGAAAAAAGTATGTAATAAGAAAAATATTGTTGTGCCAAAAAGTATAAATTGGGATTTTCCCGTTATTTTCAATTTTCTCGAAGTTTTCCCAACCTTCTATTTCAAACCTTACTGTTGAGCAAATTAACCAAATTAAAACGTAAAATGAGACGTCAGAAACGCGAATCAAAAATCTTTGTTTTAATGAATATTTCGATATATCTTCAAATTGGAAAACATTTCTTGCCATTTGTAGCAATTTTCTCACAACTTAGGTTATTATTTGCAACTACAAAGTATTTTTTTCGTATTTTTTATTTGTGGAATTTATGCAACGACGGATTTTAATTATTGATGATCATGACGATTTGGCAACTTCATTAAATAATGATTTTCAAAACCTTGGTCATTATGTTGAAATTATTGAAAATCGCAAAGAAGCGGTTTTACTCAAGAATTTCAATGATTTTGATTTCGTAATTACTGATTTAGACAACCACAATATTTCAACAAATGAACACGGAAAGAATAAAGCCAGCGTCAGAGCTTTCACAATTTCAGGTGCAAATTTTCGTGGTGACAACTTTAACGAAACTGATCTTAAAGAATTATTGGAAATTGTTCTCAAACGCAAAACTGAAGACGACGACTGCGAAAACACTAAACATATTCGCGAGAAAATTGAGTTTGAGTTTCCAAGTTCGTTAGTTTTAATGAACTCAATTTTAGATTATTTGCTTCATCGTGTTGAGAAAGTTGGCGTTGCTAAATCTGATAACACACATCTTTTCTTAGCTTTAGACGAAGCATACGTTAACGCTGTCAAACACGGAAACAAATTTGACTCAAACAAACTCGTGCGAATATCGGTCGAAGTTTCTCCTCGCAAAGCAAGTTTTACAATTGAAGACGAAGGCGAAGGTTTTGATGTGAAAACAATTCCTGATCCGCTCGATCCTGAAAATCTGTTCAAATCTTCCGGTCGCGGAGTTTTATTAATCCATAATATTATGGATAAAGTTACTTACAATAGTCGCGGAAATCGTCTCACGATGGTAAAAAAACCTGAAAAAGTTTAGTCTAATTATAGGTTTATTTTTATCATTATGGCGGACTTTCCAGAACACGATTTAGACGGCGAAACCTTAACTGAGAGCGAAACTCGCCTCGAAAAACCAAAACTCTACAAAGTAATTTTGCATAATGACGACTATACGACTCAAGAATTCGTAATTTTTGTTTTAATGCAAGTTTTTATGCGAAACGCGGCAGAAAGTAACGCGATAATGTGGAAAGTTCATATCGAAGGAATCGGAATTGCCGGAATTTATTCGTATGAAATTGCGACAATGAAAGCTGAAAAAGCAATGAATTTAGCAAAAGCGAGAGAATATCCGTTTTTGTGTTCGGTCGAAGAAGAGTAGTTTTATGTTGACACGAGAATTAGAAGAAACGCTGAGTTTTGCGGTTGATCAAGCCGTAACGAGAAAGCACGAATACGTCACGCTTGAGCATTTGCTTTTTGCATTGCTTGACGAATCGACTGCCCGCGATGTGCTATACAATTGCGGTGCAAATCTTGAGCAAATTGCCAAACTTTTGGAAGATTATTTCAAAGATGTTTTGGAAACAATGCCCGAAGGCGTGCAGTTTATGCCCGAGCTGACTTCAACCTTTCAGGCAACGATTCAATACGCAATTATGCAAGCGGAAGGTAGCGGTGTAAATCGCGTTGACGGCGGAAGCATCTTAGCGGCAATCTATCAGGCAGATCAGAGTTATGCAGTTTATGTGCTTTTAAAAGCTGGAGTTACGCGGCTTGACGTTCTAAATTTTCTGGCTCACGGAATTTCAAAAATTGAATCGGGCGAAACTATTTCTGATGGTGTAGAAAACGATGGATTTGGCGATCAACCTTCGCAAAAAAAGCAAAAACCACTCCAAAGTTTCTGCGTCGAATTAGTCGAAAAAGCCTCGCGTGGAGAGATTGATCCAATCATCGGACGCGAAGCGGAAATTGAACGAACGGTTCAGGTTTTGTGTCGTCGAAAGAAAAATAATCCGCTTTATGTTGGCGAACCTGGAGTTGGGAAAACTGCTCTCGCGGAAGGTTTGGCTTTGAAAATTAGCGAAGGCGATGTTCCCGAAGTTTTAAAAAATGCAAAGATTTTCGCACTCGATATGGGAGCAGTTCTTGCAGGAACTCGCTATCGTGGCGACTTCGAACAACGTTTCAAAGCCATCATCAACGACATCAAAAAAGAAGAAAACGCAATTTTATTTATTGACGAAATTCACACAATCGTAGGTGCAGGTTCTGTTTCTGGTGGTTCGCTCGATGCTTCAAATATCTTAAAACCGGCGTTAGCTTCGGGCGATTTAAGATGTGTCGGTTCAACAACTTACAGCGAATATAAAGCTGCTTTCGAACGCGACAGAGCGTTAGCCAGACGCTTTCAAAAAATCGAAATTGGTGAACCGACAATTGAAGAAACTTACTTAATTTTGCAAGGTTTGAAGAAATTTTACGAAACATTTCACGGTGTAAAATACAGCGATGAATCGTTAAGAACAACCGCTGAACTCGCTGGAAAATACATCAACGACCGTTTTTTGCCGGACAAGGCAATTGATGTTATTGATGAAGTTGGTGCGGCAATGAAGCTTCTCGCTGAAGATGTTCGTCCGAGTGTTGTGACTGTGCAAATGGTCGAAAATACCGTTGCTCGAATGGCGAAAATTCCGCCGAAAACTGTTGTTGCGGACGAAAAAGATAGATTGAAAACTCTCGCTGACGATTTGAAATCTGTAATTTTTGGACAAAATGAAGCTATTGCAAATGTCGTCAATGCGATTCAGATTTCACGTGCCGGCTTATCGCAACCAAACAAACCTGTCGGTTCATTTTTGTTTTCAGGTCCAACAGGCGTTGGTAAAACTGAGCTTTCAAAGCAACTTGCCGAACAACTCGGAATCGAATTTTTGCGTTTTGATATGAGCGAATATGCCGAATCCCACACAGTTTCGCGACTTATCGGAGCTCCGCCGGGATACGTTGGATTCGATCAAGGCGGTTTGTTGACCGAAGCGATCATGAAAACGCCGCACGCCGTTTTGGTGTTGGACGAAATCGAAAAAGCTCATCCGAATCTTTTTAATCTGCTTTTGCAGGTGATGGACAACGCGACTTTGACCGATAATAACGGCAAAAAAGCTGATTTCCGCAACGTGATTTTGATTATGACAACCAACGCCGGAGCATCAGAACTTTCTGCCGCAGGAATTGGTTTTCAAAACGGCGGTGAGACAAAAGGCAACGGCAGAAAAGCAATCGAACGAACATTTACCCCCGAATTTCGCAATCGCCTCGATGCTTGGGTTGCGTTTAAACCATTGGATTTAGACGTGATAAAGCTTGTGGTAGATAAATTTGTCAATGAATTAAACGGGCAATTGGTCGAAAAACGTGTCGTTGTAAGATTAGAAGATTCGGCACGAGAATGGCTCGCGAAAAACGGTTTTGACGCAAGATACGGAGCAAGACCAATGTCGCGTTTGATCCACGAAAAGATCAAACAACCTTTAGCAAATGAGATTTTGTTTGGAAAGTTAGCCGATGGCGGAAGCGTTTTGGTTGTTGAGAAAGATGGTGGATTGGATTTGAAGTTTTAGAAAAGGACTTTTTCAATCGCCAATTTCACATCTTTGACCTTGACGCTCAAAATACATTTCGGCTCGCCAAATTCTTTGCAAACGTAGCCGGCACAGGGCTGACAAGGTAATTTTTCGTAAACAATCGCATTTTTGGCTTCTGTCCAAGGCGACCAATGTGCTCGATTTGACGAACCAAAAACCACTACGCTCGGCGTGTTTACAGCCGCCGCAATATGTGCGATTCCTGAATCATTCCCGACAAAAATTTTCGCTCGTGATGCGAGATTTGTGATTTGAGGCAACGTCAAATTATCGTAGCAGACAATTGGGACTTGCGAGAATTTTCGTAGTTCATCAAAAACTTCCCTTTCTTTTTTTGTGCCAACCGCAACGATTTGCAAACCATTTTGAACAAGAAATTCAGAGATTTCCGCGAAGTTTTCGGCTGACCACTGTTTTGTTGAAAACGCCGCCGCGGGATGAATCAAAGCAAACGGTAATTTCGAACTGCGAACCGCAATATTCTGCAAAACCACGAGTTTCGATTTCGGTTTATCTTCAACCGGAATGCCAATAAAACCCAAAAGTGCGAGTTGTTGCTCGGCAGAATGTGTTTTTTCGGTATGCCAAAAATCAGCAGAAGAAGTTAGTAAGTGATTGTAAAGAAAGGAATAAGGATAATCTGCATAACCAACTCGATGTTTTGCACCGCTGAATCGGGTAAAGAAAGTCGAGGTTGTTCCGCCGTGAAGATTTATCACAACATCATATTTTTCACTACGGATTTTTCGAGCAGTTTTTAGCTTCGAATCGCCAAGTTTGATTACATTATCGATCTCTTCGTAGCCATCCAAAAGTGGTGCGACCCAATCTTCGAGCAAAATATCAATTTGTGCATCGGGAAGAAATCTTCGAAGAGCAATTAGAGAAGGAGTTGATAAAACAGTATCGCCAATAGACCTCAAGCGAACCACAAGAATTCGTTTTACGCTGCTCCAATCAATCGGTTTTTTGGTTTTCGGTCTTTGAACTTCGTTATTCATTTACAAATCTACACGTTTTCGTCCGCCGACCATTTTCAACTATTTTTCAACCGTAGCTTCATCAACCAACATCACTGGAATTTCATCGCGAATCGGATAAACCAATGAACATTCAGGGTTTACACATTTCAAGCCGGAGCCGTCTGCCTTCAATTTAACTTCCGATTTGCATTTCGGACATCTCAATATTTCTAAAAGTTCTGGACTAATTGCCATATATTTACCTCTTTGAAAAATTTACCACAGAGTTCACAGAGAACACAGAGCAAAAGCCAAAATCTGTGTTCTTCTGTGTTTGTCTGAGGTTAAAAGCTTCCTAGATCTTCGCTCGTTTCCGAATTTCCTCCAGGCTTTCATCCACCAAAATTTCGCCGTTTTCAAAAACGGTAGTTAGCTGTGTATTTGCCGCAGAAACTGTTTCCGCATCGTCGAGCCGAATCGTTTTGTATTCATCGTTTTCCAAAACGAGATCGAGTCTGCCTTTTTTACTGTTTTTTCCGCTGTCGGTGATCGGCTCCTTAAAAACATCCCGCAATTCACCATCTACGACCACGGCTGAACATTTATACGCGAATTTCAATGTGTCGCGGTCGATCTTCTGTAGCAATGCTCCGCCGATTCCGAACGCGATATTTGAAGCTGAGAAGCCCAGATTTTTCAAACTCTCAAGAATCTGGTTAATTGATTGCTCATTCACTCCATCGCCCTGAATAATTCGAACATTGTTTAAAACTTTGTAACCTTTCGAATTGATTGTTGTGCCAAACTTGTCGCCCAAAAGTTCCGCAACCTTTTTCACAACCTCAACCGGTTCGCCCGAATCGGGTCGAATCACGATTGTCGCACCCGAATCGATCACTTCTTGTTTTAATTGTTCGCCCCAGATTTTTTCTACCGCGTGGTAAATATTCCAAGAATCGGAAACTACTGCAACTAAAGAGTTTGGCTTTGCAAATTGCGTGAGCATATTTCGATAAGAATCGATTTCATTATCTCTGCCCCAAGCCGTAACGGTGGAATGTTCTGCCGCCGGAATCGAAAAACCAGCCATGTCGCAGTTATAGAATTCGCGGTGCAAAAGCAATGCAGACATCGTGTCAGTTCCGAGAAAATTAACGAGATGTGCAGCACCGCCGATCGCTGCAGTTTCTTGCGATGAAACACCTCGAGAGCCGAAATCGTGAACCTTAAAAAGTATTTCGGCGTCAGCGTCGTCCGCTGTTTCCTGCAAATATTTATAGACATTTCGTTTGATATGAAATGATTGCGTAGCCACCGTGATCGGATACCAAATCCGCATCAATTGCGATTCAAACCAACTTGTTAGCCAGAAAAATTCGCTGTCAGTATTCTCAACCGTCATCAATGCATTCTTAAGCGGAACAACCGTTCCTTCTCGCACCGCACGCACACGAAGAGGAAGGCGTCCATCATATTTTTCAACCAGATTTTTCCAGCCGATATAATTAAACGGCAGACCGTGTTTTGTAATAACCTCTTTTGCTTCCTCAACATCGGAGAGCGTAAACCGCTTTGCAAAGTAATTTTTCAGCAAATATTGCAGACCAAAAAACACCGTTTCGCGATAATTCCGCTCCGAACCTCGGCTTTCCAAATATGAATGGACAAGCGTAGTTTTCGGCGGATATTGCAGCCAATGACTCGCTTTATACGAATCTGTATCGATTATTCTATTTATTTCAAACATTATTTTTACTCCTAATTTTCGGCTCTCTACCCGAAAGCCTATTTCGATTTGCGATTTTTGATTTGCGATTTTGGATTGCCATCAGAAATCACGTTTTCTATTTTTACTCTTGCTTCAGCTCTTCCCGAACTTCCATCAAAAGTTTTCCCAGCATATTCAAACCATGTCCGTGTCCGCCATCGCCCCAAAAACTGTCTTTCGGCGTGTGTTCAATGAGCAGAGCGTCTTCAGTTTTGAGCAAGATTTCGCGTAGTTCTTCATGTTGTGTAAATTTCGCGATCAATGCTTCTTTCATTATTCCGACTTTCACCTCTTCCCAATCTAACCGCAAGGGATTTTTTCTATCTCTACCGATTTGTGCTGCTTGCTTTGGCGTAAATGAACGACGGATCTCTTCTTCTTGTTTTTTTCCCTGCAAACTTTTGAGCTTGAAAATAGTGCTCCACAGTTCGCCACGTTAAGTTTTTCAAGTGAATTCGATGTCGCGAAAAATTTGAAAATACGCCGAATTCATCGGTTGGCATATAGAATTTGATGATCTTCTTTTCAACCATATTTTCTCCGTGTTCTCTGTGTCTTGTATGTTAAATAAAGTGACAAATTGTAGAATTAAGTTGTCCGATGGAATTGATAGTCCGTTCGTGTCTGAATCTCTTTTGAAGATTGCCGCAGAGCTTGGTCGTCAATTCCTGAATTCATTAGCCCGAACAGTTGATTGGTCTTAAAAGACCGTATTTTGCAAGAACGGGAAACGAATCTATATGTCAATTAATCACTTTCAATCTAATCTGCCGACTTTTATCGGCATTGATGTTGCCAAAGATTCTTTGGCTCTGTTTGTTTCTTCATCGGAAGAACATTTTTCTTTTCTCAACAATCCATCGGGATTCGCTGAGATTGTTGCTTTAGCCAAACGTTTTTCTCCAAAAAGAATTTGTTTGGAAGCTACCGGCGGTTATCAAACTCCGCTGCTTTTAGCTTTGAGTGATGCCGGATTACCTGTTTCTTTAGTTAATCCTAAACAGGTTCGCTACTTTGCCAAAGGTTTTGGTAAATTGGCAAAAACGGATGCGATTGATGCTCAGGTTTTAGCTTTGTTTGCTGAGCAAGTTGAGCCTCGATTAACTATTGTTGCTTCGGATGAACAAACGGCTTTGTCAGCTTTAGTTCGTCGGCGTGAACAAATTATCGAGATGCTTACCGCTGAGAAAAATCGCTTGGAAACCGCTCATCATTCGATTAAACCTTCTTTAGAAAAGAACATTTCTTGGTTTGAAAGCCAACTTCAAGAAATTGATGTTGACCTTGACCAAAACTTGAAATCGTCATCGCTTTGGGAAAAAGCTCAATTATTAGAGACAATTCCGGGCTTGGCAAGAGTTTCATCTTTGACCTTGTTAGCCGAACTGCCCGAATTAGGAACTTTGTCCAACAAAGAAATATCGGCTTTAGTTGGAGTTGCTCCTTTTTCCCAAAGCTCAGGCAAATGGCGTGGTCACGAAAGAATTCAGCAAGGCAGAGAATTTGTCCGCCGAAAACTTTATATGACCGCTTTTAATGCCATTCGTTGCAATGCTCGCTTGAAATCTTTCTACGAACATTTACGACTCAATGGTAAACCCTTTAAGGTTGCCCTAGTAGCTGTGATGCGAAAATTGCTTTGTCTTTGCAATTCTATGCTCCGTTATCAAAAATCTTGGCAACCTGATTTGACTTAATACACAGTTGCTCTGTGGTGAATCCTTTTCCTAAAACCCAAGAAAATGACGAATTATCGAGTAATGATCCTCGAAAAATTGTTCTTCATTTTCGCCTAACGCAGAAAGCGGAAGCCAGAATGCTTTTTTCGCATCGTCGCCGCCTTTTACCTTTGGCAGACCATCTTTTAAGCTCGGTTCGAGTTCAATGAAATACGCAAAAGTCACGGTTCTGCCTCGCTGGCTTCGTTCGGGATGGTCAAATGCTTTTGAAGCTTTGATACTTCCACGCAGCACAACTGCCGGAACCTTTATCTGAGTTTCCTCTTTCAGTTCCTTGATGGCATTGTCTTCGAGTGTCAATTCCGGCTGCAGAAAACCGCCCGGAACTGCGAGCAAGCCTTTGCCCGGCTGATGTCCGCGGCGAATCACGAGCACGTGTCCGCTTTGCACGACCACAGCATCGGTCGTCACAAAAATCGGTTGATATGAAACTCCAACGAATTTCGTATCTTCTTTATATTGTTTGATATAGGCGAATTCTTTTTGTAGAGTGGCGAAATCGTCAGTCTGCCGAAAAATCTCGAGTTGCGTAGCGATCGATTGCGGAACGAGCTTAGCGAATTCATTATTCCCATCGAAATACTTCTCGCGGATACTTGTTGCGTTAATCGAAATCAGGTCGCGGTTTTTGCAGTAGAATTCCTCAAAATTCCATTGCGGAAAGAGATTTAGATAATAAGAAGTTTTGTCTTTGAAGAAACCGTGGATCGCGATTGACGCGTTTTCCATGTCCTCATCTTCGACAATTTCGTTTACCGCATTTTGAATTTCCGTCGTCCAAACATGGTCGTTATACGGATAATCGCGAACCGCACGAAAGATAAGTCGTTTATTATCAGCGGGAAAGCACGCTCGAATCATTTCCTCACGCATCGCCGGCGTGAACGGATTTTTCACGTCAGACGCACTTCGAGCCGAGCCAAGGATAACGATGACTTTTTCGGCAAGCGACAAACTGTGTTGGATTAATTCCTGGTGTGCTAAATGGAAGGGCTGAAATCGTCCGATGACGATTCCGAAATCATATTTTTTACTCATAACACTCTCCGTGTTTTAAATTTTCACCTCGCTACACGCGTGGCTACTGACATCAACATAAACCTTTACGAGAGGTTTGGCAAGTAAGTTCGAAATTTTTGAATGATTCAAACGCAAAATGTTATACAATATCCAAACTTTTCCGAGTAAAACTAACTGAAAATACAATTATGAACATCAAACGATTCACAACCTTCCTTTTCGTGTTATCACTTTTCTCCGTTTCTCTTTTCGCCAAAACGCCTTTTGTAAAGGTAAAAGATCATCAATTTATGATTGGCGAAAAACCATATTATTTTATCGGTACGAATTATTGGTATGGCACATATTTGGGTCTGGAAAAAGATAAAAAACGCGGCATCGAAAGGCTTCGCAGAGAGCTGGATTTCTTGAAAGCGAATGGCGTAACGAATCTGAGAATCATTGCGGGTGCAGAAGGTTCGGGTTTAATAAACGGTGTAACGCGAGTTGGTCCATCGCTGCAGCCTGTGCAGGGAAAATTCAATGTTGCGGTTCTTGATGGACTCGATTTGATTCTCGCCGAAATGGGCAAACGCGATCTCAAAGCCATCGTTTTTTTCAGCAATAATTGGGAATGGAGCGGAGGTTTTCAGCAATATCTGATATGGAATAAACTCGTTCCGAAAGATCAGGAAACACGCAAACTAACATGGGACGAACAGCGTGATATCGTGACGAAATTCTATAGCTGCACTCCTTGCAAAGTAGCTTACAACGAGCAACTGTCGCTGATTCTCAATCGCACAAACAAAATCACAAAGCAAAAATACGTCAATGATCCGGCGATCATGGCTTGGGAATTGGCAAACGAACCTCGCCCGATGCGTCCGGCGGCAAACGAAGCTTACAAAAAATGGATCGCCGACGTTTCAGCATTGATTAAATCGAAAGACAAAAATCATCTCGTTACGCTCGGACACGAAGGGTTTATGGGGACGGAAAATATGCCGCTTTTTGAGGAAATTCACGCGGATAAAAACGTCGATTATCTGACGATTCATATTTGGGCGAAAAATTGGAGTTGGCTTAATCCTGATAAGTTTGCGGAAACTTATCCAAATACGGTCGAAAAGGCGACGAATTATGTCAATGACCACATCAAAATTGCCGAAAAGCTCAAAAAGCCTTTGGTGATAGAGGAATTCGGTTTACCACGCGATTTGCAATCTTTCGAGATCAATTCTCCGACCACCTTCCGCGATGATTATTACGACAAGATGTTCGCCTTTGTCGCCGAAAGCAAAAAATCAAACGGCGTAATTGCAGGTGCAAACTTCTGGGCATTCGGCGGAACATCGCGTCCAATCAAAGATCAAATTTTCTGGAAAAAGGGCGATGATTACATGGGTGATCCGCCGATGGAAGAACAAGGTTTGAATACCGTATTTGATAGCGATAAAACGACTTGGGAGATTATCAATAAATATGCAAAAATGCTGCGTTAGAAATGTTTAGGCGGAAATGTGGCTGTAAAACGCTTCCTCACGATCGCGTTTCTACCTAATTTTCCAAAAAATTCAAAATTGCGATTTTCGTGATCTGCGAACCCCAACCGTTGAAATTGTAGTCAAAACCATGTTGTCCGTAGGGAATGTAAAGTGTTTCATTTCTTACGTTTGACTCGCTCAACTTACTCGCAAGACGCTCCATATTTTCAAGGCGAACAAGCTGATCTTTGCCGCCGTGAATTAGCAAAGTTGGCGGAGAATTCGCCGAAACATTCTCAATCGGCGAGGCAAACAAAAATCTTTCGCGAATTTCTTGCGATTCATTTGGATTACCGCCGAGAAATTTCGCTAGTGTTCCGCGTCCATCAATCACGTATTCATTCGATAAATTTGCGTAATCCCAAATCAAATCTGTCGGAGCATAAAGCGAGATAACGCCATTTACTTGTTCATCTTGCGAATTAGCTGAATACGCCGAAATCAATGCTAAATGAGCTCCCGCAGAGCGTCCAAGCAACGTAATTTTATCGGGCGAAATGTTAAATTCTGTGGCGTTTTGCTTTACCCAACGAACTGCGGATTTTACATCCGAAATAGCGGAAAGATAATTTGGTTGCGGCAAAAGTGTGTAATCTATATCAAAAACTGTGAATCCATTTCTGGTAAACCATTGATTCCATTGCGGAAAATCGTTTCTCACGCCGCCGTTCCAAGAACCGCCGTGAATTACAATCACGCTTTTTCCAGTCTGCGTTTCCGCTGATGGCGAATAAATATCAACCTTCAACTCCGTTTCATTTGTTTTCGCAAAAACGCGAGTTTGGAATTCAATTGCTTTGGCTTTATCGCCAATAATCGCCGCGAAATATTGGCTGAATGAGAGCGAATTCACTTTGTCTCTAGCGACAGACAATGATGTGAAAAATGGATAAAGTGAAATTGTGCAAGTAATTATGCCAAATATTATTGATGAATATAAAACAGTTGAGTTTTTGCTCAAAACGGCAAATATTATGCTCAATATCGCAAATAAAACGAACCACAAACTCCATTCGCTAACTGCAACCGAATAAAGCCAAACATAATATGAAGGTGCGGGAAACACTATCCAAATCACCGAAAGCAAGGCGAATACGCATAAAAATATCGAGATTCCGCCAAACAAATAGTTCATTTATTTTACGCCCAAAACTTCGATGATGAAGATAAGTGTTGCATTTGGTGGGATTACACCGCCGGCTCCACTTGCTCCGTAACCGATTGAAGGCGGAATAACCAGAGTCGCATGATCGCCGATTCGTAAAACTTGCAAACCTTCGTCCCAACCTTTTATCACCATTCCCGCTCCAACGAGAAACGAAAACGGTTCATTTCGCGTAATCGAGCTATCAAACATCGCACCATTTGTTAAAAGTCCGGTGTAATTAACGATTACATTATCGCCTTGCTTTATCGCTTCTCCATCGCCATGTTTGGTGATGACATACGTCAACCCTGACTCGGTTGTAACTGCTTCATTTTTCATTTCTATTTTTTTATGTTTCTAAATTATCTGTAGAACAAGAAAGTTAAAAATACAGCAAATTCAGTTTTTTTTCAGAATCGAAAATGCGTTTCTTCTACTTTTTTACGAATTTCAAAGCCACACCGTTGATACAATAACGCAAACCTGTCGGTTTTGGTCCATCATCAAAAACGTGTCCGAGATGAGCATCGCAACGATTACACAAAACTTCCGTCCGCGTGTCAAAAAGGCTGTTGTCGGCTTTTTCTAACACGTTGATTTTCTCAATCGGAGCATAAAAACTTGCCCAACCTGTTCCTGAATCAAACTTATTTTCAGAACTAAAAAGCGGTAAATCGCAGCAAACACAAGCAAAAGTGCCTTTGTCTTTGAGGTCAGTCATTGAACTTGTGTAAGGTCTTTCAGTTCCGGCTTGCCGAGTAATTCGATATTGTTCCGGTGTCAAAAGCTTTTTCCACTCGGCATCAGTTTTGACAATTTTTTCGAAAGGTAATTTGTCCAAATTACTGACCACAGCTTTTTGGGCATTACAAGAAAGTCCTGTTAAAGCAAGCAAAGTTCCAAAAATTGTTCCCGATTTTAAGAAATCACGTCTATTCATTTTCTGTCTCCAATTTCAATATCCAACTTCAGTTATTTTCGCCTTCGAACCGATTTCAGATTCATTTTAAACCTCGCTGACTCTTTCATTATGCCTCAAACTCTCTGATTTATTCCGCCAATTGCGAATCACACGTTGCGATTCACTCAAACAAAATCCGAACTTAGAGGTTTCTAACATGTTATTATTCACAAATTATGAAGAAGAAAATTGAAGAAACAAAACAGTTGGCTGACACAGAAGTGATTGACAGAAAACTCGTTGTAGAGTTCAAGCGAAAACCTCTAAAGCAAAAAACTATCTTTGGCTTCATGCTAGAGTCGAATGACGAATTCGTTTTGATTCAGAGTTTCGACAAACAAGATTACACACTTGATGGTTTTATTGTTTTGCGATGGTCGGATATCAAATTGTATAGGGTTTACGACGATGCTAAGTACTATCTTGCTGAAGTTGTTAAAATGATGAATATTGTTCCTGCTGAAAAACCATCTATTTCACTAGAAAGTTGGGAAGCCATTCTCCGCTCGGCAAACGAAATTTTTCCAATTGTTGGTATTCATCAAGAGCATATTGAAAGAGGCTTAT
Organism: Acidobacteriota bacterium; assembly: GCA_031415455.1. Lineage (GTDB taxonomy): Bacteria > Acidobacteriota > Blastocatellia > Pyrinomonadales > Pyrinomonadaceae > JANNVK01. Next base: position 110,545 of record JANORS010000017.1, read on the forward strand.
ATTGGGTTGGAAAGGTAAAGCAATTCGGTAAGAAGAGGTATCGATTTAACGAGATCGACCCAAGTGCAAATTGGGACAGAAAGAAGACGTATAAGTATAAAAATCTAACACAGGTCAATTTCGACGGACGCTACGAATCCACACTTTGGAAAGTTTCTGAAAGCCGGAAGAGCACATCTCCAAATTCCTAACACAAATCAAAGCTTTCTCCCTTGTTCAATGTTCGATAAAGTTATCATTAACATTAACAAAGGAGAAAGCAACGCTGACAGGATCAATTGTTAACAAAATTGCTTCAGCTTATTTATCCTCAGGCGAATCATTGTCTTCACTCGGTTTATCATCAGTTTTGGGTGCGGCAGGAGCACTTCCTGTTACTTTTATCGAACCTGATTTTTTATCGAGTTCTTTACCTGAATCATCAAATAAAGCCACCTCAAAATTCATTTCTGAAGGCATTGAAGGAGTAAAAGAATAAATACTTGGTCTGCTTCCCTCGATCACACCTTCATTTTCAACAGGTGAGCCGCCTGCTGGCGTTATTTTCCATTTCACCTTGTTTTTACCCATTGCACCCGTTACATTTGCGACGGCGAAAACTTGTTCACCAACATTGAAACTCGTTGTTGCCGGACTCGCTTTATCGTTTTTTCCAAAATTTAAACTTTCGATTTTGGCGGTCGAAAAACTAACGCTGCACGCTGTGGCAAACAAAGCCATACTTGTAAAAAAGATAAATAATTTGATTCTCATTGGAATCCTCCTCGTTAAACTTGTTTTTTAATTTAATAAGCAAAAAACTTTTCGCTTACTTCATTAAACGAGAAAACTCTTCCAATCGGGTCATGCATCGAAAAAAAGTGGAAAACGAATGCTTGAACGCTAAACTTAATCACTTCGGCGGATACAAAAAAACTTCAACACTCGACAAATCAACAAAAGCCTTTTCAATCAAAGGTTTAACTTCCGCGTAATCCAAGCCGCCGAGTCCGCAACCGAGAGCAGGTATCGCGATTTTTGATTCACCATTTTGACAAACGATTTTGTAAGCATTCAAATAATCAGCGTGATATTTTTGTTTGAACTGTAACGCGATTCCTTTGCCCATTACGCCATCGCAATTGACGGCGTTTATTATGGCTTCGGCTTTTGCTTCAAAGAGGTTTCCGGCGGTTTCTTTTATTATTGAGTGTGACGTTTTGGTTCAATAATCTTATCAACTAAAATCGAACGATTTGGAGAAAAAGAAAGACAGTTTAATTATTCTTCTTTCCTTTTAATTCTTTGGCTTTCATCTCTTTTTCGATTTCTTTAATGTGAGGTTCCGCAGGTAAGTCTTCAGGCATTATTCCGCCAATGTCCTTAACGGCTTTTCTGACGTTTTGACCAATTTTATTATGAATTCTATTTGCTTCAGTCTCACCGATAACACCTTCAATTTTCAATTGTTCTTCTGCTTGAGTAATTCGAAAAATGTTCATACCCAATTCGGCGTTTCCCATTCGGTCTAAGATGTGATCTTTTGTCGGAATAGATTTATCTTTTTTGATTTCGGTAACACCTCTTCCATCATAAAGCCCTCTATAACCGCTATTGTGAAATTTCCCAAAGTTTTCTACGCCAGAGTCTTGTGCGGCTTTTCCAAGTTGATTGTTCAAGTCTTTAGCTTTATTTCTTAACTCCAGCCTGCTCAGTTTAACATTTTCCATTTCGGTTAATTCTTGTTTTCGTGTTTGAATTGCAAAATAAGTTTGTGCCATCGCAATTTCAGGTCTGCTACTTAAACCGTTCATTGCGATTAGATAACAGGCATATCGGGTGAGAAATATATCCGGGATTGGTCGAAATGCACCACTTCCAATGCTGACCATTTTGGTTGTCTCACCAAAATGGTTACCAACATCCTCGCCAGACTCTATGCATGCCGTTTTTGCTCTATCAATCACATCAGCAAACCCTTTCCACTCCGTATAACCTAAAATATCTTGAAATTCCCTTGCGGTCCAATACTCAATGCCACGCTCTGTATGTTTTTTTATTGCCTCAAGTTGTTGTATTACAGAGTTTATTTCATTATTTTTGATAGTCACTTTTTTTTCCATAACAAATCCTCCGATAAGCAACATAGCATATACCATATATGTTTTGCAACTCTATCACTCTTTATGCTATCTTATTTATACAGTTCTTTTTGGAAGTGTTGAAGGAGAAAAAAGGTAATGAGTTCAAAACGTTTAGAGAAAATGATTGAGTCTTGTCGGGAAGAAATAACGAGAATGGAGATAGACGTAACGAGTAAAAAGGCATTTTTACAGGGTTTACAGGAAGCTTTTAAGATTTACCCAAAGGATGGTATGTCAGATACGCCAACAGAGACCATACTAAGGCACGGCAGTGATATGGCAAAAGCAAGAAATTTTTTGAATAATCATGGAAAAGCCGCTCATGTTTCGGAAATTGTAACGGGCATTGGAAAAGAGAACACAAAAGAGAATAGAGTTTCGATTGCAGGTTCGCTTGCGAGCTATGCACGACGAAATGATATTTTCAAGAAAACCGCACCGAACACATTTACACTCGTGAATTTCAATAATGAACCAGCAGACAACGTGACAAGTAATTTCGAACCACCCGTTGATTTTGGTGTTGATACAACGACTTCATTTGACGATGATGATATTCCATTTTGATCAACAAACTTGTAAGTCGAGGAATTCTTATTAGACTCGCAATTCTAAATTCAAATTGATAAACTAACTAAACAAGTTTTCAGGGGAGCTGTTTTTAGCTGAGAGTTGTTCATAAAGTTGAACATTACCCTAAAAACCTGATGCGGATAATACCGACGAAGGGAGAAAAACAATGAACGAAAATAAAGAATCAAAAGAACTAACCACCGACGAAATTAAATTTCCTAATTCAACCAAGATTTATGTAACGACCAACGGCGATACTCGCAATGATGCGAAGATCGAGTTGAATGTGCCGTTTCGGGAGATTGCTTTGAGTCCGACTCGCAATATGCAGGACGAGCTTGAGGAAAATGCTCCCGTGCGTGTGTATGATACGAGCGGCGTTTATACGGATGAGCGGGTGAAATGCGATGTCCGCGAAGGTTTGCCAACTCTGCGGCGTGATTGGATTATTGCTCGCGGCGATGTCGAGGAATACGTCGGACGCGAGATTTTACCGCAGGATAACGGCTATTTGACCAAAGGTGCGGAAGATTTCGCTAAGGCGAAGCCATCTAAAGATGGAACTCAGAACGAAGAATTTCCTGCGTTGAAACGTCCGCCTCTACGCGGCAAAAGCGGAAAAATCGTCACGCAGATGCACTACGCTCGGCAAGGGATTATCACGCCGGAGATGGAATATGTGGCGATTCGTGAAAATCTTGGACGCAAAATCGCGTTTGAAACTATGGCAAACGGACAGGAAAATGAGCGTGATTCTTCTTTCCATCAGCACAAAGGCGAATCTTTCGGAGCGGCGATTCCGAATTTTGTGACACCTGAATTTGTCCGTGATGAAATCGCTCGCGGTCGGGCAATTATCCCGAACAACATCAATCATCCTGAATCCGAACCGATGATTATCGGGCGAAATTTCCTTGTCAAAATCAACGCCAATATCGGCAATAGTGCGATTACCAGTTCGATTGAAGAAGAGGTCGAGAAGATGCGTTGGTCAACTCTGTGGGGTGCGGATACGGTGATGGATTTGTCCACGGGCAAGAATATTCACGCCACGCGGGAATGGATTTTGCGGAATTCGCCTGTGCCGATTGGGACTGTGCCGATTTATCAGGCACTCGAAAAGGTGAACGGGAAAGCCGAAGATTTAACGTGGGAAATTTACCGCGACACGCTCATCGAGCAAGCCGAACAAGGCGTTGATTATTTCACGATTCACGCGGGAGTTCGACTTCCATACATTCCTTTGACAGCGAAACGCACGACGGGAATCGTTTCACGCGGCGGCTCGATTATGGCGAAATGGTGTCTCGCACATCACGAAGAAAGTTTTCTCTACACGCGTTTTCGGGAAATTTGCGAGATTATGCAAACCTACGATGTCGCGTTCAGTTTGGGCGACGGATTGCGTCCCGGTTCGATTGCCGACGCGAACGACGAAGCCCAATTTGCCGAACTCGACACGCTCGGCGAATTGACAAAAATCGCGTGGGAAATGGATTGCCAAACGATGATCGAAGGTCCCGGACACGTCCCGATGCACTTGATTAAAGAGAATATGGACAAGCAGTTAGAGGTTTGCGGCGAAGCTCCTTTTTACACACTCGGACCGCTGACGACCGACATCGCTCCCGGTTTTGACCACATCACATCGGCAATCGGTGCGGCAATGATCGGCTGGTTCGGCACGGCGATGCTTTGCTATGTTACGCCGAAAGAACACCTCGGTTTACCGAATAAAAAAGATGTCAAAGACGGCGTAATTACTTATAAATTAGCGGCACACGCGGCAGACCTTGCCAAAGGACATCCGGCGGCACAAATCCGCGACAACGCCGTTTCCAAAGCACGTTTTGAATTCCGTTGGGAAGATCAGTTCAACCTCGCCCTCGACCCGATCATCGCCCGCGAATATCACGACGAAACCTTGCCCGCGACAGGTGCCAAACTCGCCCATTTCTGCTCAATGTGCGGACCGCATTTCTGCTCGATGAAAATCACGCAAGATGTAAGGGAATATGCGAAAGAGCAAAATCTTGAAGCCGAAAAAGCATTAGCGGTCGGAATGGCAGAAAAGGCGGCGGAGTTTAAGGCGACGGGAAGCGAGATTTATCACGGGAATGTGCCTGATGGGGCGAAGGAGCATCATTGAAATTATAGGAATAACGATTTAGGGTAAAAATGAATTGCCGTCTGTTTTAGCTAAAGCAATTGCAAGATTGCTACTGTCTGTCAGCTAAATCAGACGGCAATTCATAAAGTGGAAGTTTGAGAAATAAAAATATGATTAAAAGTTTTAGCAAAATAATCATTTTGAGTAGTTTATTGCTAGTGTTTTCGATTTACATAACGGCACAAACGAAATCAAAACCACGCGTTTCAAACTCAGTGATTACAACGCTAAACGGTGCATACGCAGGAACTTCAACTCCAAATCTCAATCCGTTTAACAATTTATCTATTTCTTTCGATACATATACTTTTTATTTTCGGCAAAACGGCACATACGCAACCGAACTCGATGAACCTGATTGGCAAACACGAGTTGATGGAACATACAGAATTTCGGGAAACAAAGTATTTATCCAATCAAAAGATGTCGGCGATAAGCCAGAAGAAATTGAGATTAAAGAGAACGGAAGTCTTTATTACAGATATTCTTACGTTTCTAAACTTGAAGTAGCCAACAATCTTCCGGCGGTAGTGGTTGAAAATAAATCTGCCACTGGCGGCGGCGGACAAATAGAAGGAACGGTTTACGTTGGCAATATCTCAAACACACTTTATAATTTTGACGGTAAAGGCAATTTTTCCAACAGCCGCGAAAGCTCAACACTCATCAGCGGAGCAAATATTGGCGGGGGCGTTTCCGGGGCAAGCGGCGGAGTTGGAACTTATACGCTCAAAAATGGGCTTTTAACTCTCAATTATCAAGACGGAACTGTGGTTAAAAAGAGTTTCTTTTACACCGAAGACGAAGGTGATGGAACGGCACTTATCAACGGCAGCTTTTATTTTGAGCCGGATGAATTGAATGATAAAACGACAAACTCAGTCAAAAAGGAAAATCCAACGCAGATCAAATCTCCAACTAAATCCGCTGTAATTACAACATTAAACGGTGCTTATGCAGGAAGTTCCGTGCCAGTATTTTTCCCGGGTGGCGGAAGTTCAAGCTCACCATACCGATATTATTTTCGACCAAACGGAACTTACACAACCGAACTTAACGAACCGAATTGGCAAACTCGTATTGAAGGGAACTATAAAATCACGAGAGGAAAAGTAACATTAATCCCAAGTAAAATTGGCGAAAAATCGTTTGAAATGGACATTGAAGAAGAAGGTGCAAGTCTTGTTTATGGCGGAAATACGCTCTTTAAACTCAATGTAATGAACAAAATTCCGGCGGTTGTTGTTGAAAATTCGGGCGGTGCGAGCAGCGGCGGAAGCGGAACGGGAACAACATTTGTCGGCGTTTCATTTTCAGGCGTTTATAATTTTGACGGCGAAGGAAAATTTAGCAACAACGCCTCAAGTTCAAGCGTTATCAGCGGTCAATCAGTCGGCGGCGGAAGTTCAAACGAAAGTGGTGGATTTGGAACTTACACGATTAAAGACAGTCTTTTAACTCTGATTTACAACAACGGAACGGTTGTCAAAAAGAGTTTTTTCTACATCGAATTTTCACAAGGCGGAACCGCGATGATTGATGGAAGTCTGTATTATGAACCCGATAAACCTGAAAACAATAAAACCGCAAAATCACAAATTAAGGACGAAGTTGATGAACCGACAACCATCGATAAAAATCCTACAAAGGCGGCTGACCTAATAATTACCGGTTCGAGAATACTGAAACTTGCAAATATCGCTCATGGCGGAGACAAATTGGACAGCCTCAAAACCATTCGTTTGACGGGCAAAGCAATTGGTTTTGAACTAACAATTTTGGTTGACGCAACGAATCAAAAGGTTAGAAATGAGTTTAGAAAAAACGGTAAATTGATGTTGGTCGAGCAATTAGACGGCGAAAATAGCTGGCAATGGGGCGATAATTTGAAGTCACCGCTGACATTTCAAAAGCGAAAAGAATTGAAAAAAAGTTTAACTACAGGACTATTTGCAATGCAAACCAATGCGATTAAAACCGATGCTTTTTCGACCGCAGATCCAAGTGTCGAAGGTAATCTAAAGTCCTTATTGGTAATACTTGATGGCGAAAAATATGGAATGATCTTTGACGATAAAAATCGTCTTGTTGCCGAACTCAGCACCGAAGATGGAGTTTTGCAAACAACTTATTCCGAAGATTATCGTAATGTCAGCGGAATTATGGTTCCTTTCAAATCGAAGGTTGTGCTTGGCGAAAAAAGCATAGAAGTTAAGTTTTCAGCGATTGAGATAAATCCAACTTTTGCAGATAGTAATTGGGCTTTTCCGAAATAATGCAAATTTGCCTGAAACTAAAATCTTTTCCCTCAAAAAAATACTTCATGTTTGCAAATTATTAACAAAAAATATCAGAATAAATTATGAAAAAAAACCTAGTCATTTTTACATGTTTATTTGTCGTTTTAATGGCACAATCGTTCGCTCAAGTCAAAGATACTCCGCCTCAAGTTCCAAAAGTGAACCCAAATAATCAGTCAGTTGGCGACGAACAACTTTCCGTTGATTCGGCTATTTTCAAATCAGCAAAACTAGTGTTACAAAAAGCTAATTTAGCAAATGGCGGAGCATCGCTAGATAATATTAAAACGCTTCGATTAAAAGGTAGAGTTCATCTTATCAAAACTAATGAAAAGGGTTTAAATACCAATCTTTACTATAACTTGACCATATTAGTTGATGTAAAACGCAATTGGATTAGAAGAGAGATAGATGCCGGAAGTGCATATTTTGAGATTAGCCAAATAAAGGGAAATTCCGACTGGGTTTTTGAAAATAAACTGAAAAGATTAATGACTCAAAATGAGGAAAATAATTTGCTCAAAGTATTACAAACAGGTTCTTTAGGTTTGCGTAAAGATCGCTTAGCATTACTTCAAATTTACAAAATGGATAGCAATGATGAGCTAAAGGCTAAATATTTTGCCGTAAAAATAAATGACGTAAAACATTTGATGGTTTTTGACAAAAACTCACGCTTATTGGTTGATGATTCGAATGAGAATCAACAGCTTCACAAGCTAACATTTGACGATTTTCGCAAAGTCAAAGGAATTGTCTTCCCTTTTTATGAAAGATTCGTTATCGAAGGAGAAGAGTTTAGAGAAGCAAAATATTCGTCAATCGAGGTTAATCCAAAATTAACAAAGAAAGATTGGGATGTTCCAAAATAGATGAGCAAAAATGAAAACAATATTTAAAACAGGAATTTCTATTTTAATTTTACTTTGCCTTAGTTTGTTCAGTTTCGGACAAACTACTCAGCAAACACAAGATTTGGCTACGGAAATAAATCGTCTAGCAAAAATTGATCAGCAAGTTCAAATTGACACAATGCAAGCGATTAAGAGCATGGCTGGTGAAGAACGGTTAAAAGAACTTTCAAAAATTCAAGCGGATACATTTAAGAACCATATTCCAATCCTGAAAGAAATCATTAACAAACATGGCTATCCCACAGTTTCAATGGTTGGCAAACAGGCTTCATTTAATTTTTGGTTGATGGTTCAACACGCGGACACAGATATTAAATTTCAGAAATATTGTCTGAAACTTATGAAAAAGCATCTCAAAAAAAAGGAAGTAGGCGGTGATAATTACGCTTATTTAACCGATAGAATAAATAAAAATGCGGGTAAAAAGCAGGTTTATGGAACGCAATTTGAGCATAACGAAAAAGGTGTAGCTCTCTTTCCAAAGAATTTGATTGACGCGAAAAATGTTAATAAAAGACGAGCAAAAGTTGGACTAAACACGATTGAAGATTATATTTCCGAATATAACGAATTTATTAAAAAGATTAATGAAAAAGCCACCAAAATTGAAACGCCGAAGCAAAATTAAAAACTCAATAAAATTAAAATTGAACCAATAAACGGCGAAAATGTTTGATTTGATTAACTTTCAAAAAAATTTCAAAGAAACTTTCAAGACTTTCAAAACTTTAATGTTGTAGATTTACATCTGACAAGTTTGGAAACTAAAGACCTTCAGCCACTCGCTTATTTTCAAAGCGTAATTCCGAGTGTTGTGGAAGTGAGAACTAAAAATCTCAATAAGGTCAGACAAATATAATGAATTTATTACCAAAGCTAACGAAAAGTAATTAAAAGCGAGACTCTGAAATAGTTATCTCAGCGAAAAGAAAATAAATTGCACTGCCGAAAAATTGATTACTGAGATTGAAAAAGCGGTTTTTTAACATCATATTAAACGATGGAAACTCGCTTAATATGTCTAAATATTTTGATTCATACAAAATCAGCGAAAAGTTTTTAGAATTGGCAAAATCCGATGAAAGAAAAGATTGGACAATCATAAAAGATGAGGTTTTAGAACAGTTTACAGTTACATTTTGCTTTACGGACTGGCAGGGATTCCGTTTTTATCTACCGGCTTATATGCGTTGGATACTCAATCATCCGACTTCGGACAATTTTATTGACGACCAGACGATTTATGCATTAGATCTTAAAACAATTAAAGAACTTCATCATAAGGAAATTACCGAAATATTTAATGATGAATGGCTAGCCGTTACTCTGAAGTTTTTGAATTGGTGTATTACTGAGAATTCCGATTATTGCGATTCGGAATTTGCTCGAAAAAATCTAGAAAGTTTAGAAAAGTTATTAAAAATTAAGTGAGAAAAACTATGAAAAACTATTTATTTATATTGGCAATGTTCCTATTTGCCACGCCGTTAATTGCTCAGGTTCCGTATAATTCGGCGTTGCCGAACGGACCATCGAAAAAAGCCGTTGTTTCCGAACAAATCGGTTTAATCCAAGTTGCGATTACTTATCATCGTCCGGCAGTCAACGGACGCGAAGGAAAAATTTGGGGCGAACTTGTTCATAAAGGCTTTATCAAGCAGGGTTTCGGCACTGATAATCCGGCACCGTGGCGTGCTGGTGCTAACGAAAATACGATTATCGAATTTGAGAGCGACGTAAAAATCGAAGGTCAAACTTTGGCAAAAGGAAAATACGCACTTTTTTTAGCTTATGATGCAACTGAGAGTATTGTCATATTTTCAAAGAAATTTGATGGCTGGGGTTCATATTTTTATGATGAAAAAGATGACGCTTTGCGAGTCAAAATTAAACCGCAAACTCTCGAAAAAAGCGTTGAATGGTTAAAGTACGATTTCTTAAATCAAACACTAAATTCTGCGTTCATTGCTCTTTCTTGGGAAAAATTATCGTTTCCTTTCAAGGTTGAAGTTGATAATTTGAAACATCAATTTGACCGTTTCGCGGCTGAAGCAAAAAATCCTCGCGGGTTCACTCCCGAAGGTTTGAATATCGCGGCGAATTGGTGTTTGACAAATAACTACGAACTTGAAAAGGGTCTTGAGTGGACGAATTTTGCTATAAACACATTTGGCGGAGATCAAAAATTTAGTATTTTGGCAACGAAAGCACAACTACTCGAAAAATTGGGCAAATCTGTTGAAGCTACGACAACTATGAAGCAAGCGTTGCCGCTCGGAAATATGAACGACCTGCATCAATACGGCAGACAATTGCTAGCTTTGAAAAAACCAAAAGAAGCTCTCGAAGTTTTTCAGATGAATTACGACAAGAATCCAACTCAATTTACAACTTTGATGGGAATGACACGCGGTTTGTCTGCCAACGGAAATTACCCAAAAGCGTTGGAATTTGCAATGAAAGCGTTGCCGATTGCACCGAATGATGCGAATAAACAGGCAGTTCAAGCGATAATTGAGAAGCTAAAAATGGGGAAAGATGTAAATTAATAAACATTTTACTGATCAATTACGTGTAATAAATATGGAAGGAAAAGTTTTTTTGCTTTTTCTTCCTTTTTTCAAAAACGATAACTATAATGACAAAAAATAAATATATCTTTTTCACAATTATACTTTTTCTCTCAATTTGTATTGGTTGCGAGACCAAAACTACTTCCAGAAATAGCATTTCGGGCGAGATTAAAAACCTTCCGAAAGGCTTGATAACGCTAAATTTAGAAGAAGACATCAATCGTAAACAAAGCAAAAAAATCGCTGAAATTCCGGTTGATGAAAATGGTCGGTTTAAGTTTGAAGGCGATTTAATTCCGCATATTTATACGCTAAAAATTAATGCTAAAAAATCCGTTACGCTCGCTATTGAAAAAGCACAGCAAGTTATTGTTTCGGGCGATGCAACAGATATAAACCCTTTGAAAGTAACAGGTTCAGAAGACACAACAAAACTTGAAGCATACGAAAAATTCCGAAAAGAATCGCTCAATCGGTTGGTTATTTCAGTCCGCAATCAAATTAAAGAGTTAAAAGAAAAAAACATACCGGAAAACGATTTGAAAATGCTCGAACTTGCCAAGCTCGAAATCATAAATTACGATAAACACAAAGACGAATTGATTGAATTTATCAAAAAAGAAATGGGAACCTCGATTGCGGTTTATCCAACCTCAATTCGTTGGGACGGCGACAAAAATATGCCGTTTTTAAATGATTTAGCGAAACAATTTGAAACCGCTCATCCAAATTTAGAGATTACAGAAAAGCTGAAAGAAAAAGTCAGGATTTTGGCGAACAACAGCATTGGCGGGAAAGTCGCAGATATAAGAATGCCTGATAAAGACGGCAAAATTATCTCGCTCACGTCAATCAAAGCGAAATATATTTTGATTGATTTTTGGGGAAGTTGGTGTTCGCCGTGTCGTCGGGAAAGTGTTGAACTTGCAAATATTTATCAAAAATTTAAGTCGAAAGGGTTTGAGATTTTTGGTGTTGGTTTAGAATTAGAGAAAGAACTTTGGCTCAAAGCAATTGAGCAAGACAAACGAATTTGGACAAATGTTTCTACTTTTCAAGAGTTTGAAACACCTACTGCTTTTGATTTTGCCGTTACATCTTTGCCGGCGAATTTTTTAATAGACGAAAATGGAAAAGTTATTGGAAAAAATCTGCACGGAAAAGAGTTAGTTGAAATAGTAGAAAAACTGTTTTCTGATAAGCAATAATCGTTCTGAAATCTAACAATAAAAAAATGTATTTCCTCGGAATAGACAAATGCCCACGCCTATCGCACGGAAGATTACGATGGTGTGAAAGATTTTGCACGCGGTTGTATGAAGACATATTTGGTGTTCAAAGATAAAGCTGAGCAATGGAATAAGCACACCGAAATTCAGTCGATCTTGGCGGAAATTGAGGAAACAAATAAGAACAATCTGGTCGGAAAATTCAGT